>CAWEHU010000010.1:0-138565 GCA_963808965.1 uncultured Alphaproteobacteria bacterium | reverse complement strand
CCCTCGACCCCAACCTTGGCAAGGTTGTGCTCTACCCCTGAGCTACGCCCGCGCTCCGGCCCCGGCATTTCGTCCGGCGGGGTTCTAGGCGGGTAGCCACTTGATTGCAAGCGATCCGCCCGCACCTTCGGAACCAGGTCAAGCTTGCGGCAACGCCTGCGCCAGCCTGCCGCCGACCCGCAGCGGCTCGATCCGGCACGCGAGGCCGGTCGCGTCGTCCGTTTCCACGAATACCCCGCAGACCGTCGTCTCGCCCTCCGCCGGAGCCAAGCGTTCGCCCGGCATCTTGCGCCAGAAACGGATCGTCGCGCCCTCTTTGGCCATGCCGATGACGCTGTCGTAATCGCCGGACATCCCGGCGTCGGTCAGATACGCCGTGCCACCAGGCAGGATCTGATGGTCGGAAGTCGGGCAGTGCGTGTGCGTGCCGACCACAAGACTTACCTGTCCGTCGAACGAATGCCCGTAGGCCATCTTCTCGCTGCTCGCCTCGGCGTGGAAATCGACAACGATGGCATGCACGGTGACGCCGAGCCGGTGCTTGGCGAGCTCCGCCGCGGTGCCCCGGAATGGACAATCGAGAGCGTCCATGAATAGCCGGCCCATCGCGTTCAACACGAGCGCGCGCCGCCCGCCGGCAACCTCCACCACCACGGACCCCGCACCGGGCGTGCCCGGCGGGAAGTTGAGCGGCCGGATCAGGCGCGCCGTGTCGGCGATGTAGGGGATCAGCTCCTTGCGATCCCAGGCGTGGTTGCCGAGCGTGATCACGTCCGCTCCCGCCGCGAACAGCGCACGCGCCATATCGGGCGCGAGACCGAAACCGTGCGACGCGTTCTCGGCATTCACAACGGCGAGTTCTACCCGCAGCGACTCCCGCAGCTTCGGCAGCCTCGCTGCCACGGCCTCCCTTCCCGTGCGGCCGACCACATCGCCGAGAAACAGAATGCGCATCGTCGTTTACCGGTCCTTGCAGAGAATCACGCCGCGCTCCGTCGCCACCGCGTCGAGCGGCACGTCGTACGGCCCCGACGGCACCCTCTCCACCTCCTGCGCGGCGAACGCGCATCCGAGTGTGGGAACGCCCGGCAGGGCTGCCAGCGTCCGGTCGTAGTACCCGGCCCCAAACCCGAGCCGCCCACCTCGCCGGTCGAAGGCCAGCAAAGGCACGAGCAGGAACTCCGGAGCAAATTCTTCCGGCCCGGCATTTGGATGCATGGTGCCGAAACGTCCCGCCTCGAGCGGCTCCTCCGGCCGCCAACACCGGAAGGCAAGCGGCTGTCCGCGCGCAGGCGTCACCGGCAGCAGGATCGTATGCCCCCGCTCAAGCAGTCCCCGCAACAACGGCCGAATGTCGATCTCGCCCGCAAGCGGCCAAAATCCGGCCACGACCGCCCGGGCCGGCGGCGGCCAATCGCGCAGCACATGCCCGGCCAGCGCCGCGCCCCAGGCCGGATCGCAGTCGGCGCGAATAGCGAGCGCCTGCCGCCGCGCCGCGCGCTTCATCATTTCTATATCAGAGAGATTGTGCGGAGCCGCCATGGCCGTTGGCGTCTCATCCTCCCAAGGCCTGCGTTTGCAGGTGGGCGCCGGATACCCTGACCACGGCCAGGACAGAGCCAGCTCCCTGGAGGATGCTTACTGGCCCCGGGGATGAATTGCCTGACGCACCGGGCAGCTCCGCCTCCTCAATCTAGGGAGCCTCCAACCCGGTCGCAATCTCCTCGGCGCGCTGGGCCAGCTTGCCGAGCCGTTTGGCGAGCCGCGCATCGGCGGTGCTCCCGGCCTCGGCCTTGGCGAGCTGCTTGCGCATCCCGCCGAACTCGGTCCGCAAATCGTGCAGCTCGTCCGCCATCATCAGCGCCGCCAGCACGAGAAGCCGGGATTCCCCGCTCTGGCCGAGGGAGGCCTTGATCTGCTCGATGCGCTGGTCCACCTCGCCGGCCATCGCCTCCAAATGGGATTCCTGCCCATCCGCGCAGCCGAGCGTATAGGCATAGCCGTTGATGCGGATGGTCACCTGCGCCATCGCCTGGTCCTTATCCCCGTGTGCCCGTCATTCCGTCTTGCCAGCCAGCGCGGCCCGCAAGTTTGCGATGATCGCGTCGAGTCGCTCGGTCAGCTCCGCCGGAACAGTGCTTCCGCCCGGCTCCGCGGCCCTGCCCGAAGTATGGATGATGCGCCTGGTGGCAGCCTCGGCGATGCGCTCCAGCGCCGCTTCCAGCCGGATCGCGGTCTCCGCAGGGTCGTCGGTGTCGGTGTCCATCGCTCCGCGTCTCGTACGATGCTTCAACTCAAAGCGCGCACTCGCTTGAAGGTCAAGCATGATGAGCCATCCTGCCGTGATCGTGCATGGACTCGCCGACGCGCGCATGGCGCTCGCCCCCGGGCTGCCGGTGACACTGCTCTCAGCGCCGGGCGCCGCCCTGTATGCCGGGTGCCTGTGGTGGCGGGAGCTGGTGGAAGCCGCCGCTCGCGAGCACCCCTACATGGCCTTGGACGATATCCTGGATTGCGGCGATTCCCCTGGGCGCGCGATGGCCGCGCTGAGAATCGGCCAGCGCGCCCTCATTCTCTCTCCCGGTGTCGCGAGCTTCCCCACGGTCGCGGCGATCGCGGCCAGCCAGGGCGGTCGTGTGCTGCCCGCCCCGCCTGCGGCGCTCGACCTTGCGCATCCCGGCGCGGCGCGGCGCCTTCGGGTTTGGCTCCAGGCCGCCCCGCCCGGGTGACACGCGGCGGCCCGTGAGCTAGGACGCCCCACGAAACGGCCGAGCCATGAGGGGGAGCCACGGATGCGCATCACGCAGCGAGTGAAGAAGATTCTGGACTGGTACGAGAGCGACAATCCAGGCACCAAAGGCAATCTTGCCCGCATCCTGATGGAAGGAAAGCTGGGCGGCACTGGAAAGCTGGTCATCCTGCCAGTCGACCAGGGTTTCGAGCATGGGCCGGCGCGCAGCTTCGCGCCCAACCCGGCCGCGTACGATCCGCAGTACCACTTCCAGCTCGCGATCGAGGCGGGATTGAACGCCTACGCCGCGCCGCTCGGCATGATCGAGGCGGGCGCCAGCTCCTTCGCGGGCGCGATTCCTACCATCCTAAAGCTGAACAGCTCGAACAGCCTCGCGACCAGCAAAGATCAGGCGGTCACGGGCAGCGTCGCCGACGCCTTGCGCCTCGGCTGCGCCGCGATCGGCTTTACGATTTATCCCGCCAGCGAATACGCCTTCGAGCAGATGGAAGAATTGCGAGAGCTTGCCGAGGAAGCCAAATCAGCCGGGCTCGCGGTGGTGGTCTGGAGCTATCCGCGCGGCCCCGGTCTCGACAAGGCGGGCGAGACCGCGCTCGATATCTGCGCCTACGCCGCACATATGGCGGCGCTGCTCGGTGCGCATGTCATCAAGGTGAAGCCGCCGACCGCGCATATCAGCCTGGAGGCGGCGAAGAAGACCTACGAGACGCAGCGGATCGATACGTCCACGCTCGCGAAGCGGGTCGAGCACGTGGTGCAGTGCTGTTTCAACGGCCGTCGCATCGTCGTGTTCTCGGGCGGCGAAGCGAAGAACGATGTCGACGCGATCTACGAAGAAATTCGCGGGCTTCGCGACGGCGGCGCGTCCGGCAGCATCATCGGTCGCAACACCTTCCAGCGCCCGAAGGAGCAAGCGTTGGCGATGCTCGCGAAGATCATCGAAATCTATCAGAACAAGGGCTAGTGAGGACGGGCGCATGGCGAGCGAGGCCTGCCGGCTTTACCTGGTCACGCCGCCCGCACTCGATCCCGATCGCTTTCGAGACGATCTCGCGGCCGCGCTCGATGCGGGCGATGTCGCGGCCGTGCAGCTTCGGCTGAAGCTAGTCGAGCAGAAGACGCTACGTCGCGCGATCGACGTGCTGCGGCCGGTCACACAATCGCGCGGCGTCGCGTTCCTGCTCAATGATCGCCCGGATCTCGCCCGCGAGACCGGGTGCGACGGCGCGCATGTCGGTCAGGACGACATGCCAGCCCCCGAGGCCCGGCGACTACTCGGCCCCGACCTCACGCTTGGCGTCACGTGCCACGATAGCCGCGATCTCGCGATGCGGGCCGGCGAGGAGGGGGCCGACTACGTGGCGTTCGGCGCGTTCTTCCCGACCGCGACCAAGGAAGCGAAGACGCACGCCGATCCGGCGATACTTCGCTGGTGGTCCGAGTTGATGGAGCTGCCCTGCGTCGCCATCGGTGGCATCACGGCGGAGAATTGCGCGCCGCTGGTCGCCGCCGGTGCGGATTTCCTCGCCGTCGTCGGCGCGGTCTGGAGCCACCCCGAAGGACCGGCGGCCGGGGTGCGTGCGATGAATGCCGCCATCCGGTCCGCGGAATCCTGACGCTTACTTGTTACCGCCGTTCGGCGCTCCGGGATCTTCCGGGTTGGTATGGCCGCTGCCGTTAACGCCGGGGTTGGCGGCGTTCGGCACGCCGTAAGCGGTGCAGCCGCTCACCGCGATGAGCCCGAGAAGCGCAAGACAGGCCGCGATCAGCCGCGTGCGCATGATTTCATTCCGATTCTGTTGCCGGCAGGCCAACGCGCTCGATGCCGAAGAGGTTGCCGCTCAATCCCCGCCCCCATTCGGCAGTCCCGGATCTTCCGGGTTCACGTGTCCGGGGCCCGCGAGGAAGGCGCCGTAACCCGGTTGCGGCCAGGCATCGATTTGCACCCGCGGTTCGGAGGCGCAAGCGGCGAGCACGAGGAGAGCCATCAGCCCGGCCATCGCAGCACGCCCTACTGGCATCATCCGGCTCAGCAATCGTTGCCGCGAAGGGTGAAGGAGCGCACCCGGCCTCCCGCGACCTCGAACGTTGTCTCGCAGCCGCGCACGATCACCTCCGGCGGCCACCCGCCATAGTAGCCGTAGTACCATGGACCCCACCCCGGAAAGGCGGGAGCGGTTGGCAGTATATCGAGGTGCCGCTCGTCATAGGCCAGGAACTTGATCCCGCCCGTCTCGAAAGTCCGGCTCGGCACGCCCATCCGCGCCACCAGATCCGCCTCGGTCACGCCGATCAGCGGCGCCAGCAATTGCTGCCGGCTCGGCCCCACGACGCAGGCCGAAACCAGGGTGATCAGCAGAAACAGGCCCAAACGGCGCATCCGCGACTCCTATCGGCAGCCGTCCCCGGTCTGCGTGACGGAGCGGACCCGCCCCTGCTGTATCTCGAACGTGGTGTCGCATGGGCGAGGCGTGAAGCGCGCGTCGATGCCGGAGCCCGAGAGTCGCGTCGCGTCGTAGCCGAGCGGCTGATACGTACCCCACGCCGCCGCCTGGGGCTGGTTGTAGGCGAAGCCGAGGCTCTGCGAATCGTAGACGATGTATCGCCGCCCGTCCGCCTCGGAGACCCTGGTCGGGACGCCGAGCGTGCGGACCACGTCTGCCTCGCTCTGCCCGACAAAGGCGGTAAGACGCGGATCCGGCCCGCGTGCGCAGGCGGCCACAGCAGCAAGGCATAGCAAGAGCAGCGCGCGTCGCATTCGTCCTGTCTCCTTCGCGTTCGGCGGGCCGGGGCGCTGGCCGGGGGAGAGCAACCCGTACCGTCCGTTCCGCGCCCGAGCCAGAATTCGAGAGCGTAAATCATTGCGCCAAGCTCGTCTGCACGCGGCGGATCTGCCCCGCACACGGTAAAGCGACGATTTAGCCACATGGGCGGACAAGGGCCGGACGAATGCGTCCTAAGACTCCAAACCGCCCGGCGGTAACCAGAGCACCTGATCGATTCGCTCCGCTCCCGCCGCGATCATTGCCAGACGGTCGAAACCAAGCGCGATACCGGCCGCCTCCGGCATCCCGTGCCCCAGGGCGGCAAGAAAGTCTTCGTCAAGCGGCCAGTCCGGGCCACCGAGTGCGTGACGACGGATGCGATCAGCGAGGAAGCGCGCGCGCTGCTCGGCCGGGTCGGTCAGTTCCACAAAGGCATTCGCCAACTCGATCCCGCACACGAACAACTCGAACCGCTCGGCAACGCGAGGGTCCGCGGGATCGCGCCGGGCAAGCGCCGCCTGTGCGGCCGGCCAGTGCGTGAGAAAGGTAGGATGATCGCGGCCGATGCGCGGCTCAACGCGCTCCAGCAGCAGGCGAAAAAACAGATCCTCCCAATCTTCGCCCTCGCGCCGGCGCACACAAGCGGAGGCGGCCAGCGCGGCCGCGTCGCCTGCGGTTCCCAGCACATCGGCGTTCGCATAACGGGCGAAGGCTTCGGCGACGGTCAGCCGCTCGAAGCGCGACAGATCGCTCGCAACCCCGCGACACGCGACGACCGGCGGCAGCACCGCGCGCAAGAAAGCCTCCACCTCACGCATCAGCCCCGCCATATCCGCGCCGGGGCGGTACCATTCGAGCATGGTGAACTCGTGAGAATGGAGCCCGCTGCCCTCGCCGTTCCGCCAGACGCGGGCGAGCTGAAAAATCCGCCCGGCCCCGCCGACCAGCAGCTTCTTCATCGCGAATTCCGGGCTGGTGTGCAGCCAGAGCGGCTCGGTGCCGCCGTCCATCCGCTCGCGCTCCGTGCGGAAAGCGCGCAAATGGACCTCCTCGCCGGGAACGAGCACCGCGTACGGCGTCTCGACCTCCATGTATCGGCGCGCCTGGAAGAAGGCGCGCGTTGCCTCGGTCAGCAGGGCGCGGCGGCGCAGGAACGGAAGGCGAGCGGCGAGGCTTTCAGGGTGCCAGGAGGGGAGCGTTTCGGGGGCCTTTCACCTCGGTGACTAAGGTCTGGTTGAGCTCCGTCGAGCGCGTTCCTGCCACGCTACTCATAGTAACCGGCTCCGCAAACCTGGTCCGCGACGCGCGTCACGAACGAAGTCTTGGATACAGGCACCCTGCTGCCCGGACGTGGAAACATGTAGTGCACTTCCGTGATCGAGCCTTCCTTGGCGTTGTCCAGCATCTCGGCCGCGAAGTGCTTGCCGGTGGGGTCCTGAAACTCCCGTGCGTCCTTCCCGAGCAGCGCCGCATCCGGATGCGCGGTCATCTTTCCGTCGGTGCCGATGCAGAATACGTAGAGATCCTGGGTCCTGAACCCATCCTCGCCTTTGCTAAACTCGGTAAGGGCCTTTGCCTCGTTGGCCTTCACTGCGGCAACGGCGCGCTTCAGCAACCAGCGCGCATCGTCCGCGGCCCCGTTCTCGCCGCATCCGCCGGCTTCGGAGTCGCCGCAGGCAAGCGCCGGAGGCGCGGCTGGAAGCGACATCGCCGAAACCGCGGCGGCCAATGTCAGCGCGGCCAAAAGTGACTTGCTCATCCAGTTACCTCGCCCGGTTGAGATGCAGCCCTGCACTATATGCCATGGCAACCGGACGCCGGTGTGAGCCGCCTCACACGCGGCCGCGGCCATCACGAGCGTGGACTGGCTCCGGCCCCGTATCCTCAGCCGGTAGGCGACGGACCGGACCGGTTCATGATAGGTCCCGCCCGCCATGTCCGAGGCTCCGTTAGCGACAATTCGCGATGCCGAGACGCTGCTCGGCGCAGGCCTGATCCCTCCTGAGGCGCGGGAGGCGATCGCGGCGGTGGCGGCGCGCTATCCCGTGGCGATCTCCGGGTCCATCCGCGCGCTCATCGACGGACCCGATGATCCGATCGGTCTCCAGTTCGTGCCCGACCCGGCCGAGCTTCGAGCCGCCCCGCACGAAACGGCCGATCCGATCGCCGATGACGCGTTCTCCCCGGTAAAGGGGATCGTGCATCGCTATGCCGACCGGGCGCTGCTCAAGCCGCTGCTCGTCTGTCCGGTCTATTGCCGGTTCTGCTTTCGCCGGGAGCACGTAGGGCCGGATGGAGGTCTGCTGAACCAGCGTGAGCTGGATTCGGCCTACGAGTGGCTTCGGGCGCATCCGGCGATCCGCGAAGTGATTCTGACCGGCGGCGATCCGCTTATGCTCTCACCACGCCGGCTTCGTGAGATCATCGCAGCAATCTCCGCGATCCCGCATATCGAGATCGTGCGCGTCCATAGCCGGGTGCCCGTCGCGGACCCGGCCCGCGTCACGGAGGCGCTCGCCGCCGCGATGGCGACCGAGAAGGCGATGTGGCTGGTGATCCACGCCAACCATGCGCGCGAATTCACGCCGGCGGCGCGCGAAGCGATTCGCCGCGTGCAGGCCGAGGCCGTCCCGGGTACTCGGCCAATCCGTGCTGCTGCGCGGCGTGAACGACAGCGAAGAGGCGCTGGAAAAGCTGTTCCGCGCCATGCTGGCCGCACGAGTGAAGCCCTACTACCTGCACCAGCTAGACCCCGCACCGGGCACCGCCCGGTTTCACGTGCCAATAGCAGAGGGCCGGCGTCTTCTCGCCGCGCTACGCGGGCGTGTTAGCGGTCTCGCCTGGCCGACTTATGTGCTGGATATCCCCGGGGGTCATGGGAAAGTGCCCATCGGCCCGAACTATCTGGAACCGGACGATCACGTCCGCGATCCCAGCGGCACACGCCTAGTGATAAGCTGAAAACGGCACGCGCTGAAACGCCTCAGCCGTAGAGCGCTCCGAGCGGAAGCTCCACCTCGATCTCGGGAAGCACCAACACCGCATCCGGCCCGGCCAGGACCGTCTCGCGCCAGTTCTCGGAGCGCCGCAAGATGACGGCCTTGGGCTGCTCCGGTTCCAAAATGACGTAGACGAGGATCGCCGGCACGGCGGCGTACTCGCCGGCCTTCACCCGAAGATCTGTCAACGTAGAGGACGGCGACAGCACCTCGAAAACGACCGCGGGCTCGACCGTGTCGCTGCGCGGGTCCGTAGGTCCGCAGACCACGGTCACGTCAGGGTAACGCACGCGGCCCGTCGTCAAGACCTTCAGATCGCCGCCGAATGCTTCGCAGCCGGGCCGGAGCCGCGCGCCGAGCGCCCCGACAAGGCGCCGAACGAGACGCGCATGGGCCACCGATCCGCCCGTCATCGCCACCGGCTGGATGCCGTCGAACTCGTATCGGTCGGATTGGCTTCGTTCCCAATCGAGGAATTCGCGGAGGCTCAGGGGCTTGAGAGACGCGCTCATCACGGCACTCTACCACGGCTGGGCAGGCCGAACATGAAGACGAGCAAGCCTCGGCCTTCTTGCCGCCCCACCCCCATCGGTCTAGAAGCCCGCACCCCTTACCCGTCGCGAGTTCTTGAGATGAAGCAGCAGGCGAACCTGATCCGTGCCGGCCAGGTGATCGAGCACGAAGGCCGTCGCTGGACCGTGCTGAAGCAGCAGATCATCACCCCCGGCAAGGGTGGCGCATTCATTCAGGTCGAAATGCGCGATCTCAGGAGCGGCAACAAGACGAACGAGCGCTGGCGCACCGCCGATACGGTGGAGCGGCTGATGACCGAGGAGAAGGAATACACCTACTCGTACACGGACGGGTCCAACATGGTGCTGATGGACCCCGAGAGTTTCGAGCAGACGATGGTTTCGCTGGACCTGCTCGGCGACGCCGCGCCTTTCCTCCAGGACAATATGCACGTCACCGTGGATCTCGTTGAGGGCGAGCCGGTCGCCGTGCATTTGCCGCCGACCGTGGTGCTGGAGGTGGTCGAGGCCGATCCGGTGGTGAAGGGCCAAACGGCCGCCTCCTCGTACAAGCCCGCCAAGCTCTCGAACGGGGTCAAGACGTCCGTGCCTCCCTTCATCGAGACCGGCGAGAAGATCGTGGTTCGCACCGAGGATTCGAGCTACGTGGAGCGGGCGAAGGGCTGATCCTTGGCGCTCCGCCTTTCCCCCCACATGACGGTGATGGCGAACGCCGCCCAAAAGGCGGCGAAACGCCTGCTGCGCGACTTCAACGAAGTCGAGCAGTTGCAAGTCAGCGTGAAGGGACCCTCCGACTTCGTCTCGCAGGCCGATCTGCGGGCCGAGCAAACGCTCCGCGAGGAGCTGACCAAAGCCCGCCCCGGCTACGCTTTCCTGATGGAGGAATCCGGTGCGTCGGGTTCGGAAAACTGGGCTTGGCGCTGGATCATCGATCCGCTGGACGGCACCACCAACTTCCTGCACGGCATCCCGCACTGGTGCATCAGCATCGGGCTGGAGAAGCGGCTTCCGGATGGCAGCTCCGAGATCGCGGCGGGACTGATCTACGCGCCCGTGGTCGATGAGATGTTCTGGGCCGAAAAGGGCGCGGGCGCCTTCGTCAACGAACGGCGGCTCCGCGTCTCCGCGCGGCGCGAGTTGAAGGATTCGGTGCTCGCGACCGGCATTCCCTTTGCTGCCGTGGCCAGTCGTAACCGGCTGGCCTTCGCCCGCACGATCGGGACGCTCATGCCGGTCGTCGCCGGCATTCGCCGGTTCGGCTCGGCCGCGCTGGACCTCGCCTGGGTCGCCGCCGGCCGCTACGACGGATACTGGGAGCTCGGCGTGAAGCCCTGGGATATGTCGGCGGGACTGCTGCTGGTGCGCGAAGCGGGCGGCTACGCGACGGATCCCGCGGGCGGCGACGCTCGGGAGAACGGAGACGTGGTGGCCGCCAATCCGCATTTGCACGCTCGACTGCGGGAGGTGGTGGCGGATGGACAGAGCGCCGCGCTTCGGCATTCGTAATGGTGCGCGACCCCCGCTCCGGACGCTTCGTTGAGCGGACCCGGACCGTCCGCTAGGGTGCCCTGGCCCATGCGCCATTTGCTCCTCCCTCTTGCAGCTCTTCTCCTGTTCGCCGGATCCGCCGCCGCCCAGGTGACGGTGGACCTCCACGCCCTCGACCAACTGAACGGAGCCGGAGGCGCGCCGCCCGCCCCCACCCGGCAGGCGGCACCCCCGCATCATCCGCCCCGCAAGGAGACCCGGCACAAGCCCGCGGCCAGATCGGCGCATCGCCAGCCGACGGAGCCGAAAACCGCGACTGAGCCGAAGCTGGCGTCTCCGGGTGCCGGGAACGTCGCCCCCGCGGCGCCGGCTCCAGCAGCGCCGGCCCCCGCTCCGCCGGCGCCCGCCGCGTCCGCCGCGCTGCCCCCCGTCCCCTCCCCTTCGGCTCCGCCCCCGGCTGCGGTGCTCCCGGCCACCCCGCCTCCGAACGTCCGGCTCGCACCGCTGGAACCGGAGCCGCCAAAGGCGAAACCGCCTCCAGCGCCGGAACCGGTCGTCGCGGCGGACGCCGGCGGCGGCGCTGCCCCGATCGCCGACGGGCTGCGGGTCACGTTCGGCAATGACCGCAGCGAGCTGAACCCGGCGAGCGAGACGGCGCTGAAGCAGTTCGCGGATAAGGCGCCCAAAGGGGAGAGCGCCAGCATCAACGTGCTCTCCTATGCGGCCGGCAATCCCGATGACCCGTCCGCCGCCCGTCGTCTGTCGCTCTCGCGTGCTCTCGCGGTCCGTTCCGTGCTTATGGCCGAGGGCATCCCTTCCGCCCGCATCTACGTCCGCGCGCTCGGGGCCACCTCCGGGGACGGACCGCCCGACCGGGTAGACGTCACGGTGATGGGCGCCAATGCGCCGCAGGGCACGGCCGGCGTTCCCAAATGACACGCCCGACCCACTATCTGGTCCGGATGCTGGTGTTCCTGGCGGCTGTCGCGGTCGTCGCGGCGCTGCTCTCCGGCGTGCTGCTGACCGCCTTCAGCAACAATCCGCTGCTCAACAGCGTGATCCTGCTCGTGCTCGTGCTCGGTATCGGCTGGAATCTCCGGCAAGTGCTGCGTCTCTCGCCCGAGGTAACGTGGCTCGAGACGTGGCAGCAGGCGCGGGCGCGGATCTCCGCCCTCCCCTCGCCTCGGCTGCTGGCGCCGATGGCGAGCATGCTGGCCTCGCGTGAATCGCGCGGACGCGACGGCGAGCACCGATTCACGCTCTCCGCGACGGCGATGCGGAGCCTCTTGGACGGAATCGCCTCGCGCCTCGACGAGAGCCGCGAGCTGTCGCGCTACATGACCGGGCTGCTGATCTTCCTCGGCCTGCTCGGCACTTTCTGGGGGCTCTTGCAAACGGTCGGCTCGGTATCGGACGTGATCGCCGGCATGTCGGTCGGCTCGGGCGACCTCAATGCGCTCTTCGAGCAACTGAAATCGGGCCTGGCGCGGCCGCTGCACGGGATGGGCACCGCCTTCTCGGCCAGCATGTTCGGCCTGGCCGGCGCGCTCGTGCTGGGCTTTCTCGACCTCACCGCCGGACAGGCCCAAAACCGGTTTTTCAACGAGTTGGAAGAATGGCTCGCCGGCCTCACGCGACTCTCCTCCGGCGCACTCGCTGAGGGTGACGGCTCGGTGCCGATCTATGTGCAAGCGCTGCTCGAGCAGACGGCCGAGAACATGGAGGGGTTACAACGCATTCTCGCCCGCGGCGAGGAGGGACGCGCGCAAGCGAACCAGGCGGTGCTGTCGCTCACCGAGCGGATCGGCACGCTCTCGGACGCGCTGCGCTCGAACCAGCAGCTCATGATCCACATCGCCGAGATGCAATCGCAGCTCGGCCCCGCGTTGCAACGCCTGCTGGAACGCCGCCACGATGAAGGTTTCGACGATCGGGCGCGGGCGCATCTGCGCAATATCGAAATCTACCTCCAGCGCCTTCTGAGCAACTCGGAGCAGGGACGGGCGCAGAGCACGGCGGAGTTGCGCAACGATCTCCGCGTTCTGACGCGAACGGTGGCGGCACTGGCCGAAGAACCGTCGAGGTAACCGCGAATGGCGATCAGGGCACGGCGGGGCGGGGGGAACGGACTCGAAGCCTGGCCGGGCTACGTGGACGCGCTCTCCACGCTGCTCATGGTCATCATTTTCGTGCTGCTCGTGTTCGTGCTCGCGCAGGCGTTCCTGTCGGTCTCCCTCTCCGGCCGGGATCAGGCGCTGGAGCGGGTGAACCGGCAGCTCTCGGAATTGTCCGACATGCTCTCGCTGGAGCGTGGCCGCACCTCCGAGCTGCAAGTTTCGGTGGCTCAGCTCAATCGGGACCTGCAAAGCGTGACGGCTGCACGTGACTCGCTTGCCCAGCAGCTCGCGGCCGTGCGGGGCGATGCGGAGAAGGCCGTCTCCGACCGCGACGCGCTGCAAACGGAGCGTGACAGACTGGCCGCCCAGCTCGCCGACGCCAATCTGCAAGCGCGCTCCGCGGCCGCGCAGAACGAGCAACTTCGTACGCAGCTCGGCGAAGCCGCCGCGCGCTCCGACAGGGCGGGGCAGGAGACGACCGTCGTGGCCGGGCAGCTCGCGGACACGAAGAAGCAGCTCGCGGCCCTGCAAGCCCGGCTCGCCGAGATGGAGCGGCAGTCGGCCGAGCAAGACCGGATCGTGAAGGCAGACAAGGCGACGATCGAGGCGCGTCTCTCCGATCTCGCGAAACTCGCCGAGCAGGCGCGCGCTCTGACGGCGTTGCGCGATGAGTTGGAGAAGCAGGCGCAGGACGCGGCCGCGCGTGCCACGACCGAGCAGCAGCGCCGCCAAGCCGTCGAAGCGCAACTCGCCGACGAGAAGAAGCTCGGCGACAGCGCCCGCGCCCAGCTCGCGCTGCTCAGCCGGCAAGTGGATGAATTGAAGACGCAGCTCGCCCGCATCAGCAAGGACCTCGATCTCGCCGAGGGCGCGATGCGCGACAAGGATGTGCAGATCGCCAATCTCGGCCAGCGCCTGAATGCCGCCCTGGCCGCGAAGGTGGAAGAGCTGCAACGCTATCGCAGCGAGTTCTTCGGCAAGCTGCGCGAAGTGCTGGCGAACCGGCCGGGCATCCAAGTGGTCGGCGACCGATTCGTGTTTCAGAGCGAGGTGCTGTTCCCGGTCGGCAGCGCCGAAATGACGCAGGCAGGTCAAGATCAGATCAAAACGCTGGCCGGCACGATCAAGCAGATCGCCGCACAAATCCCGCCCAACATCCACTGGATCTTGCGCGTGGACGGACACGCGGACAAGCAACCGATCGGTCATGGCAATTTCGCCTCGAACTGGGAGCTGTCGGCCGCGCGCGCGATCACGGTCGTCAAGCTGCTGATCGCCGAGGGCGTGCCGGCGAATCATCTCGCCGCGACCGGATTCGCCGATTTCCAGCCGCTTGAAGTTGGCGATACGCCGGAAGCGTACGCGAAGAACCGGCGCATCGAGTTGCGGCTGACCGACCGATGAAGATCGGGCTATCCGTCATCGCCGCACTCGGCGCCCTTCTTCTACCGGGTGCCGCCGCCTCGGCGACCTTCGACGACCCCGCCCGCTACTGCGCGGCGGTCGGCACGATCGACCGCCCGGACCAGCGTTATACGGGCGAGGCCGTGCCTGAGTGGATGGCTCGGGCGCTGAAGGAAGCTGCACATGCACCCACGAGTACGCCGCTCGCCGAGTTCAAGCGCGCGGCGTGGCGATGCGCGGACGGTCAGGTGCTGGCTTGCCTCTATGGCGCGAACATTCCCTGTGATGAGAAGGCCGACACGCGCCCGGTTCCCTCGCCTGGCGCGCTGCGGTTTTGCGAGCGGAATCCGGCGGCGGATGTCGTGCCCGCATACGCAGCCGGACGGGCCACCATCTTCGAATGGCGTTGCGGGTCCGGCCGGCCCGTCATCGTGCGCCAGGCGCTCCATCCTGATGCGCAGGGCTTCGCACGGGAATTCTGGTCCACGGTCAGCTCGGCGCGAAGTGGTGCTTCCCCTCCCCTTCCTCGCTAGCGTCACTGGACGCGGCTGGCTCGGCACATAACCACGGTCGGTCGCCTCGCCCAAGGATCAGTGGATCAAGCAGCAGAACGAGTGGTGGACGGCAGCGAGCAATCGGTCGCCTCCGGCGGCAGTCCGTTTCTAATCAGCAACGTTAAGGGCGTGCTTCCGCCTAGAGCGGGGTCAGGCCGGTTTGAGCGCGAAGGGCGGATTGTCGGACGTGGCCGGGCGTCGAGACCAAACCAGTGCGCGCTTCTGCCCAGGCAACCAGGACCGCATCTCCGCCTTGCTCGGCCGAGTCCGGGCCGATCTGGGCACGCGGGAGGGCATGGGAGAAGAGGCGGAGGCGGCGGGTTCGGGCTTGTGGCCCGGCGGACGCGGCGGCAGGCGCAGCGCGGGGGGCAGCGGGATTCCCAGCATATGGCAGAGCGGGCGCAGGATGCGGCCGGCATGGGGCGCGGCCGCGAGCAACTTCCCAAGTTCGGGATTGGTGGTGAGCCAGTGCTCCAGTTGCGAGCGATGGCACGCCACCTCCGACCCGAACCGGAGCATCCAGCCAAACCGGGCGGGCAGGCGCTCGAGCTTCGGCGAGGCGAGCAGGCCGAATGCCGCAGCGCCGGTTGCCGCAGCCTGGGCCTCCTCGGAAACCGGCCGCGTGCGGGACACCGGGGCCGGACGCTGATCGGTGTCGGGCGAGGGCCGGGGCGGGATCAGGCGGCCAGCGCGGAAGGCCGCCACCACGGCGAGGAACCGGGCGGAGAGGCGGCCCACCCGCTGCAACGCCGGAGCGATCAGACGCAAATCCGCCCCGGCCTTCGGCCCGCGTGCCGCGATGGCCCCGCACAACCCGCGCAGAATCAGGGCGAACACTTGGGCGAAGCAGGTGGGGAGAATCGGCGGGGCTCCAGGTCAACGGAATATTTTCCTACAGGATCTGGCCGGGGTGGTCAAACCTTTTCTGCAACCAAGCGCGTAGCTTCAAACGGAATATCTTGCCCAGTAATATACCTGGCTTTGCAGGTTGCCATAGTATGCATTGAACCGCGTGACAGGCCGGCTGACGACAAGGAGCTTGGGGTGACGCCGGGGATGATCGATGCGGGGTTACAGGCTCTTTCGTGGCCATTGGAGCTGCGTTTCAGAAGCCGATATTGAGGAAGAAATCGAGACTGTTATTGGCATTTATCTTGCAATGATTGCAGCTCAGTATAAATCTCGTCGCGCGCGGTTACGAAACGGTTGAAGTAGTCCCTAATGGCGTGTGTAACCCTAACAAGTTCTTGATAGTCCGCTTCAACAATGCCGCTAGAGAACTAGTTTCTTAGCCTCAGACTATGTTGTGCCAGAGCAATGTTCTGCGTTGTCCTTCCAAGACAATGGGATTATGAACGGCGATATTTCTGGCAACAACCAACGACCTAGCTTCTCGGTCCAAGCTATTCAATAAATCTAGGGTCTCCTTAGAAGCTCCTTTAAACCGGCAAATGGCCGATATCGCCTGAATACGATACTGGACAGAGTATATCTGCGAAGTAATGCAGGCTCCTATATCTTTGTCAAGATTTGATAGGCTCCAGATCATATCGTCGAGCATGTGTTCCAACATGCCCATAAATGGGCGATGCGCCCGACCTGGGCAGTAATATATAGCCGATGCGTCGATAGCTTCTTGAGGCAACCCTTCCTTTGTGGCTTCACTAAAGGTCGCTTGTGGCCCTGGAATGATTTGCGGGATCGGCCTGGGAGTAGTCGTTTTGACGCCTTCGTGCCATATTCCCCATATGCCAGATCGCTCAAATGAAATCGACCAAGGGGCCGCAGCGGTAAGGGGTGATGAAGCGCTGCGGCGAGCGTTGAACTCCGCCGCAGCCTAGACCGACGAAAGAAAGGGCCTCCCAAGCTCCCGCGAAGCGGACGGCGCGCGCATCGCCGCCGCGCTCGACCGGGGGAACGATCGGGCGTTTCTCGGCGTGCTAGCCCTCCTTGATGTAGGGGCGACCGCGTCGCTGCGGGCTGGGAGTCGGGGGTCTCCTTCTTGCCGTGTTAGGTCTCGTCCGCCTCCACGCGGCGCGCTCGCCTGCATCTTCTCTCCTCGCAAGGAGAGAGAAAATGTCGCAACCGAGCCCTCCTCCTGTCGGAGCGAGCCGTGAGAGAGTTACTCAGGCCGCGAGCAGCTCGTCGGCCGGGCCGAAGAACTCGTAGCGGATGTGGCCGAGCGGAACGCCAACTCGCGCCAGACCGCCGACCATTGCCCGCAGGAAGGGTCGCGGGCCGCACAGATAGTAGGTCGCGTCCTCCTTCGGCGTGTGCTTGGAGATGTAAGCGCCGCTGATGAACCCTCGCTCGTCATAGTGCTTGCCCGCTTCGTCGCTTGGCTCGACCACGTTGTAGAACGTGCGGACCGTGACGTTGGGCGCCTGCGACGCGAGTTCGCGCACATGCTCGCCCATCGCGTGGACGCGACGATTCTCCGCGCCATGAATGTACCAAATCGGCCGGCCGCTGCCGGAGCGCACGACGTGTTCCAGCATGCTCACCATGGGCGTGAGTCCGACGCCGCCGCTCAGCAACACGACAGGGCTTTGGTCCCTCTCGTCCAGATAGAACTCGCCCGCGGGCGGGGCGACCTTCAGCACGCTGCCCGGCTTGGCTTGGTCATGCAGCCAGTTGGAGGCGAGCCCGGGCGGAACGCCGGGCCGCGCCTCGCGCTTGACGCTGATACGATACGCGCGGTCCTCCGGCGCGGATGAGATCGAATAGTTGCGCTTAAGATGACCGGCGCCAGGCACATCGAAAGAAAATGTCAGGTACTGGCCGGGGCGGTGCCGCATCACCCCGCGGCCGTCGGCCGGGACCAGGACGAACGAGCGGATCACCTCGCTTTCCTGCTTCGTGCTCTCGACCCTGAAGTCACGCCAGCCGTTCCAGCCTCCGGCCGCGGCGGCCAGGCGGCTATAAATGATCGCCTCCCGAGCAATCAGCAGATCGGCGAGGAACCAATACGCCTCGCCCCAGGCCTCCAGTATCTCTGGGGTTGCCGCCTCGCCCAGCACATCCTTGATCGCCCCGAGCAGCGCCTCGGCGACGAAATGGTAGTGCTCCGGCAGGATATTCAGGCCCACGTGTTTCTGCGTGATCCGCTCGACACGGGTGCCGAGCACGCCCAAATTGTCGATATTCCGGGCATACGCGATAATCGCCGCTGTCAGCGCCTTCGACTGCGATCCGGTCTCGCCGTGATGCGACTGATTGAAGAGATCGCGAATCTCCGGCGTCATGAACAGGCGCTGGTACATGCGGTCGGTGATCGCGGTGCCACCCTTTTCCAGTGCCGGCACCGTGGCCTTTACGATCTCGATCGTCCGATCGCTCAGCGCGTCACTCATTGGCTTCCTCCCGCTTTCGGCAGTTCATAGCAGCGTCGTGATTCAGGTTTGCTCGCCCATCGCGCGCCGCCTCAGGTCCTTGAGCCTCTGCTCTCCGCCGGGTGTCTTCGGATCGATCTCCAACACCTTCTGCCAGGCGGAATAGGCGCTCTTCCAGTCTTTGCGGTTTTCGGCGATGCGGGAGAGGGTTTCGAACGCTCCGAAATGGCGTGGCTCGCGTTTCAATGTTTCCTCGAGATCGCGCACGGCTCCCTGAGTGTCGCCCTGTTCGTAGCGAGCGATGGCGCGCTGGCGCCAGGCTTCCGCGAGATCCGGGTCGAGCGCGATGGCGTCGCTGAAATCGTCGATGGCGTCTTGATGCGCGCCGGCCTTCAGGTCGCGCAACCCGCGGCTCATCAGAAGAGTGACCGCGGCGGACCCCTGTTCCAGCCAAAGCTGCGCGAGGTGCGCCTCGATCGGCGCCGCCGCCTGCTCCGTGGGTGCCGCTTTCAAGTGCGGCGAGCAGCCGGTCGACAGCGGCGCGCTTATCGGTTGCGGGCGCCTGCGCATGAGCGGGTACGTTCAGCAGGACCAGGAATAGCAGGATCCGCCACATCGCCGTATGGTCGCGCCCGAAAGGGACCGATGCAAGCCGGGGCCGGACAAGCTCTCGGGCTTTTGCCCTTGCGTTAGCGCAAGTTTGCTCCCGTTCAGTTCGGTCGCGGCATTAGGCCCTGCGGCTTCGGTCCGCCGGCCATCCAGTCCAGCAGCTCCACCGTATGTACGACCGGGAAGCCGCCATTCGAAAGCTGCGTGATGCAGCCGATGTTGCCGGCTGCAACCAAGTCTGGTTTGGTAACGGCGATGTTGGCGAGCTTGCGTTCCCGCAGGCGTGAGGCGATTTCCGGCTGAACCATGTTGTAGGTGCCAGCGGAGCCGCAGCAGATATGCGGCTCGGCCGGATCCAGGACTCTGAATCCCGCACTTCGCAGCAGCGCCTTCGGCTGGTTCCTGATCTGCTGCCCGTGTTGCAGACTGCAAGCCGAGTGATAAGCAACGGTCAGCTCCGAGGCCTCTCGCGTCGGCTCGTAACCGAGCTTCGTCAGATACTCGCTGATGTCCTTGGAGAGCGACGCGACCTTGTCGGCCCGGCTGCGCCAGGGTTCCGGCTCGGCGCGGAACATGAACCCGTAATCCTTGAGCGTGGTGCCGCAGCCGGAGGTGTTCACCACGATGGCGTCGAGGCCCTCGCCCTCGATCTCGCGACTCCAGGCCTCGATATTCGCGCGGGCGCTCGCCATCGCGGGCTTGTGACGGCCCATGTGATGCGTGAGAGCGCCGCAGCAGCCCTGGCCTTTCGTGATCACCACCTCGACCCCGAGACGGGTCAGCAGCCGGATCGTCGCCTCATTGATCTGCGGCGCGAGCACCTGCTGCGCGCATCCCGTGAGCAACGCGACCCGCCCGCGCCGCTTCCCTTCCGCTCGATGAACCTGCGGTTCCTGCATCGGGCTCGGCGGCGGCAGCTTGCCGGGGGCAAGCCGCAGCATCGCCCGTAGCCGATCGGCGAGCGCGCTCTGTCCGGGAATCATCGCGGCAAGCGGCCGCGTCACGCGTGCGCCCATCAGCGCGAGCCGGAACAGACGGGGATTCGGGAGCACGCGCTCCAACAGTTCGCGGAGAGCGCGTTCATGCAACGGCCGCTTGTACGTCTCCTCGATATGGCGCCGGCCGTGATCCACGAGGTGCATGTAGTGGACGCCAGAAGGGCAGGTCGTCATGCAGGAGAGGCAGGAGAGGCAGCGGTCGATGTGCTTGACGATCTCCTTCGTCGCGGGCCGGTTGTTCTCCAGCATCTCCTTCATCAGGTAGATGCGCCCACGCGGGCTATCCAGTTCGTCGCCGAGCAACAGGAACGTCGGACAGGTCGCGGTGCAGAACCCGCAATGGACGCAGGTGCGCACGACTTTCTCGGAAGACGCGAAATCCGGATCTTTTAGCAGTTCAGGCGCGAAATTTGTCTGCATGTGCCTTGGACCGTTCCCTCTGTTTGGGGACTGGTCGCTTCTATGACTCGCACCTGCGGGGCTGGCAATCCAGCCTTGTCAGCCGCTAGGCCGATTCCGCCCTCGGGGCCGCCGCCGCCCGTGAAGCGAGAGCAGCAGGCACCCGAGACCCGCGGCAAAGAAGCCACCGGAAAGCGCCGGTCCGAGCGGGTCCAGCGCGTCCAGCGAGACGTATAGAAGGGCGAGCAGGAGGGAGGCGGAGGCGAGAAGGAATCGACGGTCCATGATCCGCCGCTCCGGATCGGCGACGTAATACTGCCATCCGAACAGGACGAAGGCCGCCAGAAAGCAAGGTACGGTCAGAAAGCTCGGGACATGCACCGGGGCAACTCAGGACCAAGAGCGCCCGGAGCGGAAAACGGCTCTCAGCCCTGGCGCGCCTTCATGCGCGGGTTCTTCTTATTGATGACGTAAATGCGGCCATGCCGGCGCACCACGCGGCAATTCTTGTCGCGGGCCTTGGCCGATTTGAGACTGTTGCGGACTTTCATGGACTGAGGCCTTGCAGAGCTGATCGGCGCAGAGCTGATCGGCGCGGTAAAATCGAGCGCGGCTGCTTACGGGCGAGGAGCCAGCGTGTCAAGCAAAACCCCGGGTAGAGACGGGGTCGAGTGGGTCAGATATCACCCGCTCGAAGCCATGGCGTGCCACCGGACCACCCGCAGATGGCCCGTCCGGAGCAATCGAAGCCGCAGCAGCCACAACTCTGCTTCCGCGATAAGCAGAGCGGCTTCCGCCAAAGGCGGCCGCTCCTCCGATATGCGGCGCACCGCCCGTTGCCAACCGCGGAGCACCAGCGAGGCGTGGCGGCTGGACAAATCCTCCCTGACGCGGACGTCGAAGCCGAGCCGGCTCAGCGTGCGGGTCACCGTGGTCTCGCTGTGCAGGTCGCCAGGGCGGCGCTCCAGACGCGCCCATGCAGCGAGCATCGGGTCATCCGGATCCGTGTCGCGCCCCGTCACCATGTCGACCAGCACGATCTGACCGTTCGGCCGCAGCGCCTCCGCAACCGCGGCAAGCACCGGCTCCGGCGCAGAACCGCGCAGCGGCTCCAGAACCAGTGCGTGGTGATAGTAGGCTGGGCGGAACGATGGCCTCCCCGGGCACCACATTTCGATCTGGGCTCGACGCCCGAGACCGGAGCAGGTGCTTCGCTCGATCGCGAGCGAAGCCAAATCGGGATCGGACTCGAAGCCGGTGACCCAGACGCCGAGCCGCGATGCGATCGAACGCACGGGCCCGCCCGAGCCCGCGCCCAGCAGAAGCAAACTCGCGGCGGTGGAAAGCCCCAGGGGATTGGCCAGCCGGAGCGTTTCCTCCTCCCCGCCGGGAAACAGAAAGCCTTCTCCCCAGAGCGATTCAACCACGGCGATCCGCGCGGGCGACCAACGCAGGGCCGGCGTCTCACGACGCGCGGGGGCCAGACGGGCGGGGGCCAAAGATACGGCCGGCTCCTCGAACCTTGTCGAGACGAAGCCGGTTGCCGGGTTCGGCGAGCCGCCGAGCCAACTGCGCACGTTATCGAACATCGCCGAGCCGTCCTCCTGGCGGCACGGTCCTGGAAAAGAGTTGATGAAGCTTGAACGTACGCCGCAACCGGCGAGGAATCCCCTCCTCGCTCTGGCCGCGCCTCGGGGTTTGCGGCCCTGAGACGCCCGGGCCAATGTCGAACCTGGCGGGCGGAGAGAGCGGTCGATGGCAGAACGAACAAGCCTAACCTGGATGGCGTTCGTCGCCATGACATTCGGTGTCGTCGGAATTATGAGCGTGTTCGCGACCTATGCCGGGCCGGTGCCGCTGTACCGCGCTCTCGCGCGTGACGCCGCTCTCGACGAGGTGCTCGCCGCTTCGGGCAGCGCCGATCAGGCAGCAAAGCTCGCAGCACTCGCGCCGGAACTCGGCGACAGTGCGGCGGCGATCACCGAAGGAAGCGGCACCCTGGAGGAGCGGATCAGCCGGGAGCGGACCGCGATGCGCGCCCGTTTCATCGCGGAGGCGCACGGGCTCGCCCGACGCTTGCGGCTGATGATCGTGATCGTGACCGTGGTTTGCGCCGGCTTCGCTTGCGCGATCGTGGGCGGTCTGTCGCGCCGGCCTGTCCCGTAAGCTGGTTCCGTTTCGGGATCACTGGAAACGTACACGCAAATTCCGTTCATCCAGCCGAGCGGCGGTTGACTGGCTTGGGCCTTCCCCACCGAACTTACCGCTGTCGAAGGTGGTTTCACCCGCTGTTAACGGGACCGTTCAAGACTGTCTCCGCTAGGGCCGCGGGTGATCCGCTCGGCCCCGGAAGGAGCGCGGACACTGCACCACGAATTGAGCGAGTTCCGCGACGCGAGGCCGGGCCAGTCGGCCCTGGATCTCGCGCGACTTGCATCCGGTGTTGAGGCACTGATCCGGGCCGCCCCGGCTCATGGCCCGGCTTATGGCCCGGCTTCGGCGCAGCTTGCACCAGCCGGGCGGGGAACCACCGATCTCACGTTCGACCAGACGGCCCGCGCGCTGCGCTTCGCGCTGACGCAGTTCGCACAAGACGGGGCGCAGAGGACCCGCTCTGCCGGGCAGCAGAGCGGGCTGGCAGGCTATATCGTGCAGGCCGGTACGCGCGCCCGGGCGGCTCGCGAGCTGATCGCGCGCCGGCGCTTTCGCCTCGTTTTCCAACCTGTCGTCACGCTGGCGGACCGGCGGGTACATCATTACGAGGCGCTGCTTCGCCCGTTGCCGGCACCCGGCGCCCCGCCGCGCACCCCGCAGGAGTTCGTCAGCTTCTCCGAAGAGATGGGCTTGGCCGAGGAGCTGGATCTCGCTGTGCTCGAGGAGGCCACGGCGACGCTTGCCCACGTACCTGGCGCGGCGATCGCGGTGAACGTCTCGGGCCTCTCCATGCAGAGTCCGGCATTCCGGGAGCGAATGCTGGCGATCGCCGTACTGCATCCTGGACGCCTCCTGGTGGAGCTGACCGAGACGGCGGAGATCGAGGATATCGCGGGCGCGACGGCTACACTCGACCGGCTCCGCGCGGTCGGGGTTCCGGTCTGCATCGACGATTTCGGTGCGGGCGGAGCCGCGTTCCGTTACCTGCGCGACTTCCGGGTGGATTACGTGAAGATCGACGGGGCTTATGTCCGCGGCGCGACGCGAAACGAACGTGACCGTGGCTTCGTGGAATCGATGCTCGACCTGGCGCGATCGGTCGGAGCGAAGGTCATCGCCGAGATGATCGAGACCGAGGAGGAAGCGCGGCTGATGCGACAGCTCGGCGTGCCCTTGGGCCAGGGCTGGCTCTTCGGCCGTGCGGCGAGTTTGGTTCCGACAGCCAACCCAGTCGAGACTGCGGGACAGCCCGCCCAACGGCTTGGACAGGGCAGTCGCGCTCTCTAAACAGGGAGGATGAACTCCCTCCACATCGCGGCCATCGTATTTATCTGCGTTTTCGCGGGCGGCCTGATCGGGCTTTTCCTCCACCCGTACCTGCCCCGTCACCATCTGACGAAGGAAACCCAGGATGTCGTGCGGCTGGGCACCGGGATGCTTTCGGTGCTCGCGTCGCTCGTCCTCGGCCTGTTGATCGCTACCGCCAAGACCTCCTTCGACACAACCGACCATGACCTGCGCGGCTATGCGGCCGAGCTCATACTTGCGAACCAAGTGCTGCGTGATTACGGCCAAGGCACCGAATCCGCACGCGACCTCCTACGTCGTTACACCGCCAAACTTCTCGAGGACCTCTGGACGGCGGAGAGACTGCGTCCGGGCGCGTTGGAGGACGCGCGCGCGGGTTCCCTGTTGGATCAGGCGCGCGCCGAGATCGTCGCGCTCCAACCGGGCAATTCATCCCAGCGCTGGGCGAAGGAGCAGGGCCTCCAGATCATGGGCGAAGTTCTTCGCATGCGCTGGCAGCTGATCGAGCAACAGGGAGATCCGATCAGCGGGATCATACTCGCGATCCTGGTGTTCTGGATCGCCTTCATCTTTGCAAGCTTTGGCCTGAATGCTCCCCGCAATGGCACCGTCGTGGCGGCATTCCTGGTGTGCTCGTTCTCGATCGGCTGCGCGATCTTCCTGGTTCTCGAGATGGACCGGCCGCTCGATGGCATGATCGCGATCTCAAGCGAACCCATGCGCAGGGCCCTCGCCCACTTCAATCCGTAGGAGGCGCCGCCCCGCCGGGCCCGGTGCGGGGCTGAGCCTCAGCCGTCCTTGCCCTCGGTCCGTTCGCCGGCCGTCTCGGTCTTTTGCCGGTCCGAAGACGGCCGGGCAGCCGGATCCTCCTTCGTAGCCTGGCCTGACGGCCCGGTACCATGCGGGTCGCGCTCGCGCGCCTTCTCGTCGCCCTTGCGCGCCTGATCTGGCGGGGTATGAGCGGTGCTCATCAGAAAATCTCCGGGGATAGAGTTGGGCCTCCAGGCTCGACGCTACAGGTTGCCGGTTTCGTCCCTCGGCTTCTCTTTCCCCGTCCCCGAGACTGGGGTCGTCGACGGGGGGTCGCTGGCCGGGAAACTGTCCTCGACCTCCTGATCGACCTTGTCCTGCTCCTGCTCATCTTCCGGCTGATCGGTTTTGCCGGGCGGCTGCTGGCCCGAGCTTCCTTTGTTGCCGCTCATGCGATGGCCCTTTCTGTTGAGCTAGGTCGGGGTAACGCGCGAAGTGGTTCCCGGGTGCCGCGTATTCGCAACATACAATGCGATGGTGCAGCAGCGGCGGAGCGGCTAGGGTTGCGGCCGTCAAGCGATCGGAGCGCGCGCATGACCGGCAAGATCATACCTGTCCTCATGGCGGCGCTAGGGTTGGCGACCCCTGCATTGGCCACCTCGCCGCAGCCGGTCGGAGCCGGGCACGGCATGGTCGTGACCGGCGAACACATCGCCTCCGAGATCGGAGTTCAGGCGCTGCAAGCCGGGGGCAACGCGGTCGACGCCGCCGTGGCGGTCGGCTACGCCCTCGCCGTCGTCTATCCCGCGGCCGGAAATATCGGTGGCGGCGGGTTCATGACCATCCGCCTCGCCGACGGTCGTTCGGCCTTCCTCGATTTCAGGGAAAAGGCTCCTCTCGCGGCGACCAAGACCATGTACCAGGACGCCAGCGGGAACGTCATCCCCGGCCTCTCGACGGATGGCTGGCTTGCGGTCGGTGTGCCGGGCTCGGTCGCGGGGTTCGAGACGGCGCTGAAAGAGTACGGGGCATTGCCGCGCGAGAAGGTCATAGCGCCCGCTATCCGGCTCGCCCGCGAAGGGTTCGTGCTCGGACCGGGAGATGTCGCGATTCTTCACGAGGGGACCGAAGGATTCCGCAAGGATCCCGCCTCGGCCGCGATCTTCCTGAAAAACGGGCAGCCGCTCGAAATCGGCGACCGGCTGGTGCAGCAGGACCTCGCCAAGACGTTGCAGAAGATCAGCGACGGCGGAGCGGACGCCTTCTACCGGGGCGATATCGCGGATGCGATCGTCGCGGCGAGCCAGGCCGGAAAAGGCATCCTGCAAAAAGCCGATTTCGAACGCTACAAAGTCCGCGAGCTGAAACCGGTCGATTGCAGCTATCGGGGCTACCAGATCATTTCCTCGCCGCCTCCTAGCTCGGGTGGCGTCACGATCTGCGAGATCCTCAACATCGTGGAAGGTTACGATCTGTCGGGATTCGGTTTCCATTCAGCGGCGGAAGTGCACGCGCTCGCCGAAGCCATGCGCTACGCCTATGTGGACCGAAACAACCGGCTCGGAGACCCGGACTTCGTACAGAATCCGCTCGATCAGCTCCTCGACAAGCAATATGCCGCGGGTATCCGCGCGCGCATCGCCCCGGACCGCGCGACGCCTTCCAACCAATTGTCGGCCGCGGCGCCCGCGCAGGAGGGCAACCAGACGACGCACTACTCGATCGTCGATGCAGCCGGGAACGCAGTCTCCGTGACCTACACCCTTAATTCCTGGTTCGGCGCGGCCCGCGTGGCGGGAGACACCGGCATCCTGATGAACAACGAGATGGATGACTTCACCGCCAAGCCCGGTGTGCCCAACAATTACGGCTTGATCCAAGGCGACGCCAACGCGATCGCGCCGGGCAAGACGCCCCTCAGTTCCATGAGCCCGACGATCGTGACGAAAGACGGCAAGGTCGTGATGGTGGTCGGCAGCCCCGGCGGATCACGGATCATCACCATCACGCTCGAGGCGATCCTCAACGTAGTCGACCACGGCATGACGATCCAGGAGGCGATCGACGCGCCGCGCATCCACGAACAATGGCTGCCCGATACCGTTTACGTCGAGCGTTTCGCGCTTTCCCCCGATACGCGCCGCATCCTCGCCGGGATGGGCTACAACATCACCGAGGGCAAACCGTGGGGTCTCGCCGAAGGCATTCTGGTCGGCGCCCCGAGTCTGAACACCAAGCCCGAGGCCAGCGACGCGCAGTCGCTCAGCCTCGGCCAGCAACCCTCGGCCGCCTACACCTTGTTCGGAGCGAATGACGACCGCGGACCGGCCGGATCGGCCGCCGGCTACTGAGGCTTACGAAGGGGGCGCGGCCGCGTACGTCGCCGAGAGATACTGCACGATCCGCTCGGCCAATGCGTCGTCAATGGGCGCGCCATACGCCTGGCGCATCTTCGCGACCTCCGCCTTCCACGCTTCGGGCGTGAGAAAGACCGAGTTCATCTGGATATAGTCCACGCTATGGCAGGCGTTGCAGGTTGCCTCCGTTGCCTCCTGTCCGGGGCCGGGTTTGAGCTGGATCACGGGCTCGCCCGCGAATACCGGTGCCGAAAGGGCGACCAGGAGGAGGAGGCAGCCTCGATGTTTCATCCCTGTCCCTCTCACGCGACCGTCACCGAGACTTTCTGAGGCACGTTGTTTTGGTATCCGGCCGGATTGAGTTTCAGCTGATCCGCCTGAACCTGCCCCGCGCTGTTCGTCGCGCGCGCCATCAGGGTGAGCTTGCCCGGCGTCAACCCGCCCGGCAGATAACTGAATTCGCGGAACGAGAACCGGCCGTGATCCGGGCCGAGACTTGCCGTGTTCCAGCTCCGCCCATCGTCGAGCGAGATTTCGACCGACTTGATTCCCTTGCCGCTATCCCATGCCACGCCGCGAACCGCGAAGCTCGCGCCTTGCACCTGCGCTCCATCGGCGGGATTGGTAATCAGCGAGTTCACAACGATTTCGGTGATCGGTGACGTGTTCGCGTCGTCTTGCGTCGTGAACGGAAGCTCGACCGGAAACATTCCCTTCGGCACGCGGTAGGCCTTGCGCATCCAAAAACTGTCCAGCGGCTGCGTGCGCAGCTCGATTTCGGTCACGTGCTTCATCCAATATGTGCCTGTCCAGCCGGGCACGATCAGGCGAGCCGGGTAGCCGTTGTACAGCGGGAGCGGATCGCCGTTCATCGCGGTCGCGATCAGCACAGTCTCATCCATCGCTTTCGCCAACGGCAAACTCTTGCGGAACGGCGGTGTCGCCTCGATCACTGGCCCGTCCGCGCCGTGGAAGGCGACCTCGACCGCCCCGGCTTTCACGCCCGCCTCGGTCAGCACGTCGCGTAGCCGGACTCCACGCCAGACGGCGTTGCCCATCGCGCCGACGCCCCACTGCACACCCGGGACGTGGGGGGAAAACAGACCGCGCCGATTCCCCGAGCATTGGTTGACGGCGGTGATCTCCACCTCAGGAAAGCGACGGCGGAGATCCTGCAAATTCATCTCCAAGCTACGCTGAGCCGCATCGCCGCCAACTCTCAGAGTCCAGTCACGAAGCTCCAACTCGTTCGGAATGTCCGCCAAGTGATAGCGGACGAAAAACCTGTCGTTTGCCGTGAGCACGGTGCGGAACACATCGACCGGCGATTCGTAATTGGGCGGCCGAAAGGCGAGCTTGATGAGGGGCTGCTTGCCTTCGAGAGCCGCCATGACCGCCTCGGCCCGCGTGCCATCCGGCAGTAGGGAGCTCAGAGCAGGCTCAATTCCCGCATCCGCAGCTTTGGCCCGCTCGAAGCCGCGGCCCCCCTCGATCGCCGCACCGAGCCCAATCAGGAAGTCCCGCCGCCGCATCATGCCTCCGCCTCGCGCAGATGTCCGCTTCACCGCCGACTCGCCTCCGCTATACTCCGCCCTTCCGGCCAGCTTATGGCCAAAGACGCGCTGGAGCGAGACCTATGAACTCGAAGCATCCTGAGACGCTGGCCCTTCATGCCGGCTGGCGACGCGACAGCGCCACGAATGCCGTGGCGGTGCCGATCTATCAGACCACGTCGTACCAGTTCGACAGCACGGAGCACGCCTCCAACCTGTTCGGGCTGAAGGAACTGGGCAACATCTATACCCGCATCATGAACCCGACCTGCGACGCGCTGGAGCAGCGCATCGCAGCCATGGAGGGCGGCGTCGCGGCGCTCGCGCTCGGGTCAGGACAGGCAGCGTCGGCTTTCTCGGTGATGAATCTTGCGCGCGCGGGCGACAATATCGTCAGCTCCACCGATCTCTATGGCGGCACGTGGAACATGTTCGCCAACACGCTGAAAGACGCGGGGATCGAGACGCGCTTCGTCGACCCGGCCGATCCGGAAGCCTTCGCGCGCGCGACCGACGACCGCACCCGCGCCTACTACGCGGAGACGCTGCCGAACCCGAAGCTCGCCGTGTTCCCGATTGCGGAGGTCGCCGCGATCGGCCGCCGTTTCGGCATTCCGCTCATCATGGACAACACGGCCGCGCCGTTGCTGGTGCGTCCCTTCGATCACGGCGCGGCCGTGGTGATGTACTCCGCGACCAAGTATCTCGGCGGACACGGCACCTCGATCGCCGGCATCGTCGTCGACGGCGGCAATTTCGACTGGGCGGCGCACAAGGAGCGCCAGCCCGCGCTGAACACGCCCGACCCCAGCTATCACGGTGCTGTCTGGAGCGAGGCGGCGAAACCGCTCGGCCCGATCGCCTACATTCTGAAAATGCGCGTCACCTTGCTGCGCGATCTCGGCGCGCCGCTCGCGCCCTTCAACGCTTTCCTGATCCTTCAGGGCATCGAGACGCTGGCCCTCAGGATGCGCGAGCACAGCCGCAATTGCCTCGCCGTCGCCAACTGGCTCGCAGGACGTCCGGAGGTGACGCGCGTGATCCATCCCGCCCATCACAAGGATAGCGTCGCCGCCGAGCGCACGGCGAAATACCTGCCGCATGGACAAGGCGGGCTGGCCGGCTTCGAGCTCGCGGGCGGCGCCGAAGCGGGCCGCGCCTTCATCGACGCGCTGAAGATGCATTACCACGTCGCCAATATCGGCGACGCCCGGAGCCTCGCGATTCATCCGGCGAGCACGACGCATTCACAGCTCTCGGCCGAGGAGCAGTTCGCGACCGGCGTTTCGCCCGGCTATGTGCGCCTGTCGGTCGGCATCGAGCATATCGACGACATCATCGCCGATCTCTCGCAGGCGCTGGACGCCGCCGGAAGACGCGCGGAACAGCGGCAAGCGGCGGAGTAGACGGGCCTGCTCCCGTTCATTCCCGCGCAAACCGGCAACCCAGGCCCGTTGAACGATCTCTCGGCGAGAAGTGGGGCGATCGTATCCCACTCTCGCGGGGAGATCGTGCGGTGCATTCTTCTAGACTCGGTTTGGGCTGACTGTGAGCGGCTACCCAACCCCCGTTCGTTCCCGCGAAAAGCGGGAACCCAGTCCTGCCAAACAATGCCACCATTCATAATGCGAGACCTGGCTCCCCGCCTTCGCGGGGATGAACGGAATTTATGCGTTAACGCGTTCCAGTCAGCGTAAAACGAGTCTAAGTCCCCGTTTTCACGGGGATGGCGGGCCACCGGCCGGATGAAACAGGATCACCGCTGAACTTTGCGTTCGATGCGTCGGTCGGGAACCAACCAAATCAAGGCGACCGCCACATAGATCGCGTCTGCGATCCAAGGTTCGACGAATGCCAGTCCGATCCCGGCAACGTAGAGCAAAGGCGAAATCTTGACCTTGAAATCGTGGCCAAGTGCTTGCGCCAGAGCCGAATCATTGCCCTCCTTGCGGAGGATCACCCGTTGCAGCACGAGCCAGGCGATCGCTGGCATCAGCAGTGCCGCGCCGTAGGTAGCAGTCGGAACCGAAGCGGAATGGTACTCTCCCACCCAGCTAGTTGCGAAGGGAATGAGCGAGAGCCAGAACAGCAAATGCAGGTTTGCCCATAGCATGATCCCATCGACCCGTGGGACCAGGTAAAGCAAATGATGATGGTTGTTCCAGTATATGCCGACATAGATGAAGCTCAGCACGTAGCTCAGGAAAACCGGTGTGGTTGCCCTGAGCGCGCTGAGAGTGACGTCATGAGGCGCCTTCATCTCCAGGACCATGATCGTGATGATCACGGCGATCACCCCATCACTGAATGCGACCAGTCGATCCTTATCCATCGCACCTCTCTTCGCCCCGCGTTGCGGGCGCCGGTCGTGGGGAAGACGGCGCGCTGCCCGTGCGCATGGCTCTCGCCTAATCGGCGAATCCCGCGAAAGTCGCGAATTCGCGCGCTGGCACGCGGCTCGTGCGGAGCGCATTCTCCGGCGCATCCGGGTCGGCGTAACCGATCGCCATGCCGCAGACGACGACCTCGTCCGCCGGAAGGGCCAGCAGCCGCCGGATCGTGGCTGGGTACTGGGCGAAGGCAGCTTGGGGGCAAGTGTCCAAGCCGCGGCCGCGCGCCGCCACCATGATGTTCTCGAGAAACATGCCGAAATCGAGCCAGCTGCCGATCTTCAGCCCGCGATGGATAGTGCAGATCAACCCGACCGGCGCATCGAAGAAGCTGAAATTGCGCGCGTGCTGCGCCTGCATCTTCTCCGTCTCGCCACGGCCGATGCCGAGCAGCGAATAAAGATTCCAGCCGATCTCGCGGCGGCGCGACAGGAAGGGCTCGAAGAACGCGCTCGGGTAGTATTCGTAATCGCGGGCCTCTGACACACCGGAAAGAAAGGCCGCCTGCACGCCCTCGGTGAAGCGCGCGAGCGCCTCGCCCGCCAAGGCATGGACGCGCCAAGGCTGCATATTCGTGCCGCTGGGTGCGCGCGCCGCAACGTCCAGCATCTGCTCGATCGCGACGCGCGGGATCGGCGTTGGTAAGAAGGCGCGGATCGAACGGCGGGACGTGATCGCCGCATCGACGATGGAAGCGGCTTCCGGATCGAGCGGGATTTCGGTCAGGTCTGGCACAGGCTCATGATGCCACGGCAGGGCGAGCGGGAGGAGAGGGCGAATGGACCCAAGCGATGGGCGTGTGGCGCTGGTCACCGGGGGAGCGCATGGGATCGGCGCGGGGATCGCGGCGCGACTGGCAAAGGATCGGTGGCGGGTCGTGGTCGCGGACATCAAGAACGGCGCCGCCCCATCGCATCCAAGCTTCCGCTTCGAGCGTGCGGATATCGGGGATGAAGCCGAGGTCGGGGCGCTGGTCGACGGGATCGCCGCACAGGAGGGCCGGCTCGACGCGCTGGTCTGCAATGCCGGCATCATGATCCGCAAGCCCCTCGCAGAGCTCAGCCTCGCCGAGTGGTCGCGGGTAATCGCGACCAATCTTACCAGCACCTTCCTGCTCGTGCGCGCGGCGGCGCCGATGCTGCGCGCAGCCAAGGGCGCGGTCGTCACGATCGCGTCCACCCGCGCGCATATGTCCGAGCCGAACACCGAATCCTACTCGGCCTCGAAGGGCGGCCTTGTGGCACTCACGCATTCGCTCGCCATCAGCCTCGGGCCGGACGTGCGGGTGAATTGCATCAGCCCCGGCTGGATCGATGTGCGCGGCGAGGCGCTGCGGCCCGAAGATCATGCGCAGCATCCAGCAGGGCGGGTCGGTCGTGTGGAGGACATCGCGGCGCTTGCCGCGTATCTGGTCGGTCCCGACAGCGGCTTTATCACCGGCGCTGAGTTCGTGGTCGATGGCGGCATGACCCGCAAGATGATCTACGCGGAATAGGCTTCAATACGAACGCGGCAGGCCGAGCACGCGCTCGGCGATGTAGTTCAGGATCATCTGCGGGCTAACCGGAGCAATGCGGGGGATCAGGCTTTCGCGAAAATATCGTTCGACGTGATATTCCTCGGCGTAGCCCATCCCGCCATGCGTCATGACGGCGCGCTCGCAGGCATGGTAGCCGGCCTCTCCAGCAAGATATTTGGCGGCGTTTGCCTCCGCGCCGCATTCGCGGCCGGCGTCGTACAGCGCAGCCGCCTTTAGCATGAGCAGGTTCGCCGCCTCTAACTCCGCCCAACTCTGAGCCAATGGATGGGCAATGCTCTGATTCTGCCCGATCGGCCGGCCGAACACGATTCGCTCCCGTGCATAGCGTGTCGCACGGGCGAGCGCGGCCCGGCCGATGCCGACGGCTTCGGCGGCGACCAGGATGCGCTCGGGATTGAGTCCGTGCAGGATCGCGCGAAACCCCTCGTCCTCCGGCCCGATCCGGTCGGCCTCCGGCACTTCCATGTCTTCAAAGAACACCATGTTCGAAGTCGACGGCGTGCCTGCCCATCTTGCGGATCACCCGGACTTCCGCGTGCGCGCGGTCGAGATCGGTGTAGAACAAACTTAATCCGTGCGTCCGCCGCTGCACTCGGTCGAGCGGCGTCGTTCGCGCGAGCAGCAATATCTTGTTCGCGACCTGCGCGGTCGAGGTCCAGATTTTCTGGCCGCTGATCACGTACCGATCGCCGTGCCGCTCGGCCCGGGTCACGATCTCGGTCGTGTTCAGCCCGGCATTCGGCTCGGTCACGCCGAAGCACGCCTTGTCCTCGCCTCGGACCAAGGGCGGCAGCATCCGCCGCTTCTGCGCGTCGGTGCCGAACACCACCACCGGATTGAGGCCGAAAATGTTCATGTGAATGGCGGAGGCGCCGCTCATCGCTGCACCGGATTCGGCGACCGCCTGCATCATGATCGCCGCCTCGGTGATGCCCAGGCCGGCACCGCCGTATTCTTCCGGGATTGCGATGCCGAGCCAGTTTCCCTCGGCCATCGCGCGATAGAACTCCTCCGGGAAGCGGCTCTCGCGCTCCTTCTCCAGCCAGTAGCTCTCGCCGAACCTCGCGCACACGCGCAGGACGGCCTCGCGGATCTGCTCCTGCTCGGGCGTGAACGCGAAATCCATGCCGCTCTCCGCTGGGTGCGGCCGGCAGCATAGCCCGGCCGGCGCGGAGCACAATTTTCGCCACACGGTCGGGCGGATGCGGCATTCTCGGCGGAAGGGATGAGGAGAAAACTGCGATGCCGAAATTGGGTGAGGCGCTGCTGGAGGCGTTCAGCGCTCACGGCGCGCGGGAGATTTTCGGCATTCCCGGAGACTTCGTGCTGCCCTTCTTCAAGGTGATCGAGGAGAACGGCGCCCTCCCCTTCTATACAATGAGCCACGAGCCGGCGGTGGGCTTCGCCGCTGACGCCGCAGCACGTTTCCGCGCTTCGATCTCGGTCGCGGTCGCGACCTGGGGCGCGGGCGCGTTCAACCTGGTGAACCCGGTCGCTGGCGCTTACGCCGAGCGGGTGCCCGTTGTCGTCGTTTCGGGAGCGCCGGGCATGGGCGAGCGCCGTTCGGGCTTCCATCTCCACCATATGTCGCGTGCGCTGGACACGCAGGCCCGCATCTTCGCCGAAATCACCTGCGACCAGGCAATCCTGGAGGAGCCGGCGCGTGCGCCTGAGCAGATCGCGCGCGTGCTGCGCTCGGCCATCGAGTACTCGCTGCCGGTCTATATCGAGTTGCCGCGCGATCTGGTCGGCGCCGAAGTCGCGCCGGTTCCGATGCTTCCACGCCGTCGCGCTGATCCCGAGGCGCTCGCCGAGTGCGCGACGGAAATCCTCGACCGTCTGGCGCGCGCAGAACGCCCAGCGCTGATGGTGGACGTGGAGGTGCGCCGGTACGGAGTCGAGGAGAAGGTCGCGGCTCTGGCGAAACGGCTCGGCGTGCCGGTGGTGACAAGTTTCATGGGTCGCGGATTGCTGAGCGCTCATCCGGGGCTCGTGCGCGGCACTTATCTGGGCGCGGCCGGCCGAAGGGAGATCACCGATCTCGTCGAGCAGGCGGACTGGCTCCTGCTGCTCGGCGTCATCCTGAGCGATACCAATTTCGCGGTCTCACACCGGAAGATCGACATCCGCGCCATGACGCTCGCGATCAACCGTGAGGTGCGGATCGGCCATCATGTCTTCCCGGACATCCCGCTTGACGAGCTGGTCGATGCGCTGCTCGCCAGGGCGCCTGGAAAACCGAACGCCGGAGCGCCGCCAAGCAGCGTGGAACAGCCGACGCGACGTGAAATGCCCGCGGACGATACGCTGCTCGCGCCATCCGACATCGCCGCGGCGATAAACGATCTGTTCGAGCGACACGGCCCGATGCCGATCGCCGCCGATATGGGAGACTGCCTGTTCACCGCGATGGAGATCGCCAATACAAATCTGGTTGCGCCGGGCTACTATGCGGGCATGGGTTATGGCGTGCCCGCGGGCCTTGGCGCTTGCGTCGCGTCAGGAGGGCGGCCCCTGATCCTGGTTGGTGACGGCGCGTTCCAGATGACCGGCTTCGAGCTGGGCAACTGCCGCCGCTATGGCTGGGACCCGATCGTGATCGTGTTCAACAATGCGAGCTGGGAGATGCTGCGCGTGTTCCAGCCGGAGTTGAAATTCAACGACCTCGATGACTGGAACTTCGCCGCACTCGCGCCTACGCTCGGCGGCGAGGGGATACGCGTCCACACCCGCGCGGAGTTGACTGCGGCGCTCGAACGCGCAGCCACGACGCGCGGCCGCTTCCAGCTCATCGAGGCGATGCTCCCCCGCGGCAGCACGTCCGAAACGCTCGCGCGCTTCGTGGCCGGCTTCAAGGCGGCGCGGGAGCGCGGGGGATAACCCTCCCTCGCATTCCTGGCCCCGGAAGGGGCCGGCCAAAAGGCAAAATCAGCCGGTACCTGTGCGACGTTCTTTGACTTCCGTTTGAGGTCCTCTACCCTGATCTCCTTAGATCCGATTCGGGGAGGTTAGAGGGATGCCGCAGGTCCGGCCAGCGGTGCAGCAGATTGCACACAAAACGAACTTCCCGCTTGCGACCACGGCATCGATCGCCGCGCGCCTGAAGAACGCGACTGATGGCGCGCTGTGGCCAAGGTCCGCTCGCGGCACCAACGCCGCCCAGGTCCGGCCGGATCATCTTGTCGCACTGACGCTTGGGGTCGGGCTCGCCGGCTGCAATCCCAAGAGTGCGCCGGAACTGGTCCGATCATTCTGGAACATGGGCCGGAGGACGCTGACGCTGATCCCGGAAAGTTCGGTCACGACGGATCAGATTGACGCCTTGGAAAGCGAGGCCGCCGCCATCTTCCTCCCGGTATTCGGCACGACCCTCGCCGGGTTGGTCGAGCAATTCGCAGGCGCCATGCCGGATGAGCTGCGCGCTCACATCGGCGCAACACTCGAAGTAGAGCTCAAGCTCGGCGAAGTTCAGGCCGCCGTGACTTTCGTTGAGCCGGGAATCGGGACGTTCCGCTGCCTCTATTCGGCAGTCGAGCCGTCGGAAGCTCCCGAAGTCCCGGATACCGCGCTGCTGCGCACCGTCCGGATTCCGGGTGCCTTGCTTCTCGCGCTCGGCGATATCTGGGCCGATTCGCAGGCTTCGATGGCGGCCGCCCGCAAACGAAAAGCGGATGCTCGGCCCGGTTCGATGTCCGGACTGTCCCCTATGATCGAAAACGCCGCCCTGCCGCCCGAAGCACGCGAAAAGGAATATCCAGCCGAGCTGGAAGTGGCCTAATCAGGCCGCATCCACCAAAATGATCTCGGAATCCTCGACTGCGGTGAAACGCAACACGTTCTCGTCGCGCACCGCGGCGCCATCGCGGGCGGCGACACGCACCCCATTCACCTCCACTGCTCCCGTCGCCGGCACCAAATAGGCCTTGCGGTCCGCACCGAGCGGATACTCTGCCGTCTGCCCAGCCTTTAGCGTCGCGCCGAGCACGCGAGCGTCCGCGCGGATCGGCAGGCTGTCACCATCCGGTCCGCGGCCGCTCGCCAGAGTGACGAAGCGCCCGGCGCGATCGGATTTGGGAAACGCCTTCGCTCCCCAGGAAGGCGCACCGCCCCGCTCCGTCGGGATGATCCAGATCTGAAAAATCTTCGTCACCTCGGGTTCGAGATTGTATTCGGCGTGCCGGATACCTGTGCCGGCGCTCATGACCTGCACATCCCCCGCTTCGGTGCGCCCCTTGTTGCCGAGGCTGTCCTGGTGCGTGATCGCGCCCTGCCGGACATAGGTAATGATCTCCATGTCCGCGTGCGGATGCAGAGGGAAGCCGTTCTTCGGCGCTATCTCGTCGTCGTTCCAGACCCGCAAGGCGCCCCAGTGCATGCGCTGCGGATCGTCATATTCGGCGAACGAGAAGTGGTGCTTCGTATCGAGCCAGTCGTGGTGGCCCCCGCCGAGGCTGTCATAGGGTCGAAGCTCGATCATGGTCCGTCTCCTAACCGGAAGGCCGGTTGCGGTATAATGGGCTCGTCCGGAACGTCCACGGTAGCATGGAGGAGAACGGAGCCATGGCCATCATACTGAATCACACGATCGTGCCGTCGCGTGACAAGGAGGCGGCAGCCAGGTTCTTCGCCGAGATTTTTGGCCTCGCCTACGAGGGACCGAGCGGGCATTTCGCGCCCGTGCGTGTAAACCCGACGCTCACCCTCGACTTTGACGACCGGGACGCTTTCGAGAGCCATCACTACGCGTTCCATGTGGAAGACAGCGAGTTCGACACGATCCTCGAGCGCGTGAAAGCGGCAGGCATTCCCTACGGAAGCGATCCCTGGCATCTCGACAATCGAGAGCTAAATTCGTGGAATCAAGGGCGCGGGTTTTATTTCCGCGATCCCGATGGGCACGTTCTTGAGCTCATGACACGGGTCTAGGGCTTTTTGCGTTCAGCAGCGCTCTCCGGCCGATATTGGAAGCGCGGTCCCGGCGCGACCACCACCCGATCCGGGCGGCTCAGTCGATCACCTCGACCGCTTCCCAGAACCCGAAGCGCCCGGCCACTTGCTGCATCGCGGCGCGCGGGTCCTCATAGACCCAGGCGACGCGCTCATGCAGCGCGCCGTCGATCATCACGTCGTAGAACTGGACGCCATGCGGGCAGGCACGATCCAACTCCGTCTTCCCAGCCTTCTTAAGCCATTCCATGCGCACGGCTGAACTCGGGAAGTAGCGATAGCCGCCGCACTCGACGATGTCGTCGCTCTCGGCGATCACTCGATCACGTAAAATCGCCTTCACGTCGAGACGCTCTCGGTGGGGGCCGTGTCAAATCGTGGCTCCGGCTTACTAGCTCTTTTTCGTCCCATCCGCATTGAACTGACTGAGGAACGCGATCACGTCTTTCACCTTCTGAGGATCCTTGATCCCGGCGAAAATCATCTTCGTGCCCTTCACCACCCCTTGCGGGTTCTCGAGATAGGGCGTCAGGGTCTCCGCGTCCCAGGTGATCCCCGAGTTTTTGTTCGCAGCCGAGTAGTTGTAACCGGGAGCGGTACCGGCTTTTCGCCCAATCAGGCCGTTCAGCTCCGGCCCGACCGCGTTCTTCGCGTTGGGACCGATCTGATGGCAGGCGCGGCAGACCGCGAAATCCTTCTCTCCCGCTGCCGCGTCTTGTGCCATGGCGGGCGCCGAAGCAACGGTGACGAGAAGAGCGCCGAAGATGAGGGAACGAAGCACGAGACCTCCGACATATGCTTGGACGTGAACCTATTGCCGATTACGAGTCCGGCTATCCTGTCGCGCTCTGGTGCGCTTCGGAAGTCTCCGCCCCGACCGGAGCAGGTGTCAACGGTCATTCTCCGGATTTACGCTCCGAACGCTCGGACGTGAGCTACCCGAGGCAGATCTTTCCGCCAGCAGCTTGTTGATTGCTTGCGCGACAAGGTCCCGCAGCCATCGAACCTCCTGCGAACGGCCGGCTCGCTCGTGCCAGAGCTGATAGTATCGCATCGGGGGAAAACCGAACGGAGCATCCTTTATCGTCAGCGGGAGAAAGCCCGCGTAATATTGGGCGAAGGACTCCGTGGTCGTGAAGATCAGGTCCGAGTCCACCAGCGCGTAAGGCACCAGGTTGAAATAGGGAATGGAGACGAACACCTGGCGTTTCAGCCGCTCCCGCGCCAGATGCTGATCGACGATGTCCCGGTGCGTGGTCGAGTAGGCCGTGGGAGCCAGATGCGTGCTCTGGAGATATGCGTCCAGGGTGAGCGGCTCTGAAGCGCCCGGATGCTTGTCGGACATGAGGCAGACCATCCGGTCGGCGAACAGGTCGCTTCGGTGCAGGCCTTCGGGCGGCTCGGGCCAATTCCCGATCGCAAGATCGAGCTGACCCGTTTCCAAAGCGCGCTCGTAATCGAATACCGGGTTCAACGAGTGCCATTCGAGACGCGCGCCCGGCGCTTGCCTCCGGAAGCTGCGCACGACCGTCGGCAGGAACAGGACATTCAAATAATCGGGCGAGCCGATCTTGAAGGTCCGCACCGACCTCAGGGGGTCGAACTCGGTCCGATACGGCACAATCCTGTCGATTTCGCGGAGCGCGTTGCGCACCGGATCGAGCAGCGCGGCGCCGTACTCGGTCGGCACCATCCCCGATCTGCTGCGCACCAACAGCGGGTCGCCGGTGATGTCGCGCAGGCGGCGAAGCGCCGCACTGACGGCCGGCTGCGATTGATTGAGCTTGGCCGCGGCCCGCGTCACGCTTCCTTCGGTCAGCAATGTGTGCAGGACCCGGAGCAAATACAGGTCGAGGGATGTCTTGATCTCGTCCATCGGGAGGAGCCCTTCGGAAGCGGTCGACCGAAGGCAAGTATGGCACGGCCGCAAGCCCTGGTGTCACGGGCTCCCCTAACCCCTGTTCAGCGGCGGATCCGCTATTGATCCTCGCCGATGCCGCCGGCAAGTATAGAAGCGAAACGGGCAAGGCCGATCACGCGGGCCCGCCGCGACAGGAGCGAGTACGATGTACAAGCACATTCTGATCCCGACCGACGGCTCGGATCTCGCCTCGAGGGCCGTCGGGCACGGCCTCGCCTTGGCCAAGGAAATCGGCGCTAGGGTTACGGCTCTGATGGCCTCGACGGGTGTGCCGGAGCTCGCTGCGCAATCGGCGATACTCCCGCAGGATATGGTCGATTTCAGAAGGCGCCGGGAGGAATACGCCGCCAAGGTACTCGGCGCTATCGTTGACGAGGCGAAGGCCGTGGGCGTGCCATGCGACACGCTTCACGTCGAGCACGCACATCCCTACGAGGCGATCATATCGGCCGCCAAGTCGGAAGGATGCGACCTCATCGTCATGGCCTCGCATGGGCGGCGGGGCGTCTCGGCGATCGTTCTGGGCAGCGAGACGGTGAAGGTGCTCACGCACTCCACAATCCCGGTTCTCGTCTATCGCTGACCGTTAGCTGGCAGGGGCGCCGAGCCGCCCCACCCGTCGCGGGGCGGCTCGCTCAACGTGACTTGAGCCAGGCCGCGACCGTGTCGCGCTCCTCGTTGGTCATCTCGGTGATATTGTTCGGCGGCATCGCATGGGTCAGCACCGCCTGCACCAGGATGGCCGGCGCCTCGCGCTTGATGTGCGGTTCCGTATCGAGCAAGACGCCCTTGGGAGCGATCCCAATTCCCTCCCATACCGGCTCGGGTGCGTGGCACATGGAGCAACGGGAGGTGATGACCGTAGCCGCGTCATCGAACAATTGCTGCTTGTTTTCCGCTTTCGGCTCGGCGGTCGCCGCCATGCGCCGGAGAGATCAGCACGGCCCCGTACGCTGGCGAGATGACATGCAGGCGGCCAAGAATCTCCTGCGCGCCTGGCGCGGTAGCCGCGCTGATCCAGGCGGCGAGCGCGATGCAAACCGCCGCGACCACCCAGGCCCACCATGGGTTGCCTTGATGCGCATGGGTGACATTGTAGTAGTGGCGGATGATCGTGCCGGTCACGAGGACCAACGCGACGATGGCCCATGCATAGGGCGTCGAGTAGGTGAGCGGGTAGTGGTTTGACAGCATGAGGAACAAGACGGGCAGCGTAAGATAATTGTTGTGGGTCGAACGCTGCTTGGCGGCCTTTCCAAGCGCCGGATCAGGAGTGCGGCCCGCGATGAGCGCCGCCACGACCTTCTTCTGGTTCGGGATGATCACGAAGAAAACGTTCCCCGTCATCATCGTCGCCATCAGCGCCCCGGTATGGTTGAGCGCCCCACGTCCGGAGAAGACGTGCTGGAATGCGAACGCCATCAGAATCACGAAGGCGAAGACCACCGCTGCGAGGGCGACATCGTTCTTGCCGAGCGGCGACTTGCAGAGCTGGTCGTAAACGATCCAGCCCAGGGCAAGGCCCACCAATCCGATGATCGCCGCTACCACCGGCGACAGCGCCAGAACCGCGGGGTCGATCAGGTATAGCTGCGACTGCGCGTAATAGACCCAGATAAGCAGGAAGAATCCGGACAGCCAAGTCGAATAGGACTGCCATTTGTGCCAGATCATCTCATCCGGCAGCTTTTCCGGCGCGACAAGATACTTCCGTATTTGGTAAAATCCTCCGCCATGCACTTCCCAGGCAGCGCCGCCTTTCCCGGCCGGAATGTCTGGCGTCTCGCGTATGCTGGCGTCGAGATGCATGAAGTAAAAGGAGGAGCCGATCCAGGCGATGCCCGTGATCACATGCACCCAGCGCAACAGCAAGCTGCCCCATTCGGTGATGATTGGTCCCATGGACTTTTCCTTGTTCGATGTCCGCGAGTGCAGGTCTGAACCGCTCAACTGCCCCGATACGTGCTGAAGCACCAGGGAGAGACGAGCAGCGGAACATGAAAGTGCTGCCCGGCATCCGCCACGCCAAACCGGATGACCACCTGGTCGAGGAAGCGAGGCTGCGGCAACTCGAGTCCCTGGCGCCCGAAATAATCTCCGACGAAGAAGATCAACTCGTATTCGCCCGTGCGGAATTCCGGCCCCTCCAGCATGGGACGGTCGCAACGCCCGTCCTCGTTCGTCTCGGTGGCCTGCAACAACTGCGGCTCGGCTCCGCGAGCGTGCAATTCGATGCGTACCCCCGCGGCCGGCTTTCCGCGCGCCACGTCCAAAACGTGGGTGGTAATTCTACCCATGCTCTCCCTCCCCTCAAGGACCGGTACGGAAGCGCACGAGCGCTGCGAGGACGTCCGGCCCTAACTATGCTTATCGACTTATGGCGACCATAACACACGCATTATATTGCGGGGTTCAGCATCGCTACTTAAGCTCTCCCCTCGCTTGTCCGCAACTTCTTTGTGCATGCAACAAGAAATCGCGTGCAAGGTGGTGCGAACTCATTTATGCAGCGGAAACACGGGGGGCAGCCGGGCGACCGTGAGGCGCGTCCGTTGATACCCTGTTAGCTCTCACGCCGGGTTCCGGGGCCAAAAACAAGTGAGGAGGAAACATGGCATCGATCGGGCATATGCATCCCGTAGACCAGGTGTTGTCTCCCGCTAAGTTGCTCGCGTTGGGCATTCAGCACGTGCTTGTCATGTACGCCGGCGCTGTGGCGGTGCCGCTCATCATCGGCGGAGCGCTCCATTTTCCGAAAGATCAGGTCGCGTACCTTATTAGCTCCGATCTGCTCTGCTGCGGCATCGCGAGCTGCATCCAGTCGATTGGTCTCGGCCCCTTCGGCATCCGGTTGCCCGTCATCATGGCCGTTTCTTTCGCCGCTGTCGGACCCATGGTCAGCATGGCGAGAAATCCGGAACTCGGAGCGACGGCGATCTTCGGCGCGACGTTGACGGCCGGCCTGATCAGCATCCTGTTCGCGCCTCTCGCAGGGCGGCTGTTGCGTTATTTCCCGCCGATCGTGGCCGGGATCGTGATCACCGCGATCGGGCTTGCCGTCGTTCAGGTCGGCATCAACTGGGCGGCCGGCGGGGTCGGTAACCCGGAATACGGCAATCCCGTCTTTCTCGGCACATCCTTTGCGGTGCTCGTGTTCATTCTGGTCATCACGCGCTTTGTCCGCGGATTCATCGCCAATATCAGCGTGCTGCTCGGGATCGTGTTCGGTTTCGTGATCGCTCTCCTGCTAGGCCGGGTCAGTTTCCAAGGTCTGGGCGACGCCGCGTGGCTGGATATCGTGGTGCCATTCCACTTCGGATGGCCAACCTTCGACCCGCTGTCGATCTTGACCCTGACGATCGTTCAGGTGGTGATCTTCATCGAGTCGACCGGGATGTTCCTGGCCCTCGGCGAGATGGTCGAGAAGCCGGTCGCCGAGAGGGAAGTCGTGCGAGGCCTGCGTGCCGACGGACTGGCGACGCTGATCGGAGGCGTCCTGAACTCCTTCCCGCACAGCTCCTTCTCGCAAAACGTCGGGCTCATCGGCGTCACCGGCGTACGCAGCCGCTGGGTGACGGCGGTGGGCGGGATAATCCTTATCGTGTTCGGGCTGGTGCCCAAGATGTCGGTCATCGTGGCTTCCGTCCCGCAATTCGTGCTCGGCGGCGCGGGGGTCGTCATGTTCGGTATGGTCCTCGCGACGGGCATTCGCATCCTGGCCAAGGTCGACTACGTCAATAATCCGTACAACGCCTACATCGTCGCGGTCAGCGTGGTCCTATCGATGATTCCCGTGGTCTCGGACCGGTTCTTCAGCAAGCTGCCCGAGGAGCTCGCGCCTCTGCTGCACAGCGGCATCCTGCTCGCCGCCTTGTCAGCCGTCGTGCTCAACCTGTACTTCAATGGTGCCAAGCAGACCGCCGAAGCCGCGGTTGCGCACTGAGGAGGGCGCCATGGCAGGAGATAACGAAGCGGTGCCGGTCGACCGGCTGTCGTCTCTCTCGCAGGAGGAGTTCGTCGCCGCTCTCGATGGTGTGTACCAGACACTCTCCCTGGGTGGCCGAGTCCGCATGGCGGAAACGGCCGTTCAAGACCATCGCTGACCTGCATCGCGCCTGCGTCCAGTCTGTCCGGGAGGCGGACCCCGAGGCGCAGCTCGCGCTGATCCGCGCGCACCCGGAGCTGGCCGGCAAGGCGGCGATCCGCGGCGAGCTGACCGCCGAATTCGACCCGCGAGCAGAGCGGCGCGGGATTGGACCGCTGCTCGCCCGAGGAGTTCCAGCGGCTGACGGAACTGAACCGCGACTATGCGGCGAAATTCGGCTTTCCCTTCATCATCGCCGTACGCGGCCACACCCGCGAAAGCATAATCGCCAATCTCGCCGAGCGCTTGCAGCACTCACGAGAGGCCGAGTTCGAGGAAGCCCTGCGGCAGATCGATCAGATCGCGATGTTCCGCCTTCAGGACAGAGTACGCGAGGGCGCCTCCTCTAACTGAAATCCACTGTCGTTTACCCTCCTCGATCGCCACTCACGAACACTAAGACCCATCCTGTGAAATCTCCGCCAGCGTCTATCGCGCTGGCATTCGCGAAGCCAAGAAGAAACGGTCTCGGAAGGAGCTGGAAATGGAGTTGACCCGGATCAAATTTGCGGTCCCGTCTCTGCGCGCCACCGGCGCATTATGCGCGATTTCGCTGCTAGCCGCTGGGGGCGCCTTGGCGCAGGACGTCGGCGCCCCGCCGCCGGCCACCAATCCGCAGCCCCAAATCCTCGGTCCTACCACGGTCAATCCCGCGCCGCCGCCAACGCCTCCCGGCGGCGTTCCGGAGGGCGACTTCTTCACGCTCGGCAAGCCGCTCGCGCCATTGGGCGAGAAGCTGGCGAATGTCGGCATTTATCTGAAGGGCTTCTACGCGGGGACGCTTTACTCTGTCCCTTCCGGCGGCCTCCAGCACACGACCGTTTGGTACAACGACGCCTTCTACGGCGCCGATTTCGACCTAGAGAAGATGGCCGGGATTCCGGGGGCGGTCGTGCACTTCAGCCTCGACTCGCGCTTCGGCGGCTTTCCCCAGGGGGTCAATAATCTGACCGGCAGCTCCATGGGTTTCCTCCAAGGCGTCGGACCCTCGAACGAAACGCGCCTCAATGAATTCTCCTGGGACCAGCACCTGTTCAACGACCGCGTCCGGTTCGTTGTCGGCCGAACGACCCTCGCCAGCTACTTCGGCACTTCGGAAATCTATTGCCAGTTCATCACCACGGTTTGCAGCAATCTCGGCCCGTTCAACTGGTCTGCCGACAGCAACGCGCCGTTCTGGCCGATCTCGGTCTGGGCCGGCGAGGTCTCGCTCTGGCCGACGAAGAACATCTACCTCCGCGCTGGCGCCTCGGAGTCGAACCCACAGCAATACCCGCAGGGCGGATTCCCCTGGCACGGCGGATGGGGCACCAGCACGGCGACCGGCGTCTTCGTTCCGGTGGAGGTCGGCTACGTCACGGAACCGACAGAGGAACGCTATGCGCGCAAATACGACATCGGCTTCTATTACGACACGTCGGACTTCCAGGATTTCCAGTACAACACTCTAGGCCAGAAACTCGCCTTCAGCGGCGGGACTCCCGCCATTCACAACGGGCAGAGCGTCATTTACGCCCAGGTGCGGCAGATGATCTGGCGTCCTGACCCCAGCAAGCCGCAAGGGCTGACCGCGTTCGCCGGCTTGCTGGTGAACACCTCCGGCCGCGCCCTGATCCAGAACTATTTTGAGTTGGGTCTGGTGCAGCACGGCACGTTCCCGAGCCGCCCGAACGACTCAGCGGGGCTGCTGTTCCTCAACTTCATGTACAACCCGCGGGCGACCGGCGCCGTGAACGACCGGATCGCCGCCGCCGGTCTTTTCGGCAACGTGTCCAATGTGTCGCAAATCGTCGAGCTGAACTACGGCTTCGAGGTCGCGCCTGGGGTGCAGATCAAGCCCTACACTGATTTCACGTTCCACCCGGATCAGAACCTGTTCAACGTCCCGGTTCCCAACCCGAAGGTGCACTACGCCTGGGCCGTCGGCGCGCAGCTCTCGGTTCTGCTCAACCCGCTCCTCGGACTGCCATCCTTCTTCCGGGCGAACTAGATCCGTCCCACTGTGAGCACGCGGCATCGGCGGCCGAATTCTGACTCGATCGCACCGGCGAATTTCGCGCTGGAAATCGGATGCTCCCACCCGGTAATCTGCCGCCCGGGTGTTGGAGCGCCGATGTCCGGCCGCGAAATCCGTAGCACAACGAGAGCAGCGACTGGGCGGCCGGCTCAGAAGCAAGCCGCCGTACGAACCGGGAACGTCCAGTCGCTCACGCGCGCGCTCTCGATCATCAAGACGATCGGATCGGAAGGCGATGGAGCGACCCTGACGGATATCGCTCGGACGACGAAGCTCGCTCCGTCGACAGCACATCGCCTGCTCACCACCCTGCAACAGGCCCAATTCGTTCGGTTCGAGGCGGAGGGCGCCCGATGGTTCATCGGGATAGAAGCCTTTGTCGCGGGAAACGCGTTTCTGCAAACGCGAGATATCGTGCGGGCGGCGCGCCCGTACCTCCGCCGCCTGATGGAGCAGAGTGGTGAGACCGCAAACCTCGGGATCATCGACGATGACATGGCCGTCTACATGGGCCAGGTCGAAAGCCGGCAGACGATGCGGGCGATCTGCCGACCTGGCGGACGGGTTTTTCTGCACAGCTCCGCTCTCGGCAAGAGTATGCTTGCCCTCATGCCGGCGGGAGAAGTCACCCGCATCCTCGCCAGCAAGGGAATGACGCGGCTGACGCAAAGGACTGTCGTTACGCCGACTCTCATGAACGCTCAATTGGCGGAAGTGCGGGCCTCTGGCTACGCCGTCGACGACGAAGAATACTCACCAGGGCTGCGCTGCGTTGCGGCGGCTGTCGCGGATGAGGTGGGCCAGCCGCTTGGCGCGGTTTCGATATCCGGCCCGACCGTCCGGGTTACGAGAGAGCGCTTGCGAGATTTGGGACCCCTGGTGCGATCCATCGCCGACGAGCTCAGCATGGAATTGGGCGGCAAGAGCGCCGGGGCGCCTGAGGAGCGTGGGAGACCCTCGAGCAAACGCGGGATTTCCACGATGCGGAATGGCGCTAGAGTGTATCGGGCGCGAAGGCGGAGCGGCGATCTCTTCTAAGTCGCTGTTTCGGGGTCTAAATTCCGCTTGTTTCCGCATTGTGGAATTCGGCGGGCTCGTTGCTCTGCTCGGCCTTCAGCCTGATAGTCTGTAAATCGCGAACGGGAGGTGCAAATGGCCAGGATGCGGGCGGTAGAAGCCGCCATTCACGTATTGGAGCGCGAGGGCGTGACGGCGACCTTCGGCGTCCCGGGCGCGGCGATCAATCCGTTCTACGCTGCAATGCGCAAGAGAAACAGCATTCGCCATGTCCTGGCGCGCCATGTCGAAGGCGCGGCGCACATGGCCGAGGGCTACACGCGCGCCCAGTCGGGCAATATCGGGGTTTGCGTCGGCACCTCGGGTCCGGCCGGCACCGACATGATCACCGGCCTCTATTCGGCGTGGGCCAATTCCATCCCGATCCTGTGCATCGCCGGCCAAGCCCCCCGGGCGCGGATGCACAAGGAGGATTTCCAGGCCGTCGATATCGAGTTCGATCGCCAAGCCCGTCTCCAAATGGGCGACAACCGTGCGCGAGCCAGGGCTCGTGCCGCGCGCCTTCCAGCAGGCGTTCCATCTGATGCGTTCGGGGCGGCCCGGCCCGGTGCTGATCGATCTGCCGTTCGACGTGCAGATGGCCGAGATCGAGTTCGATCCAGAGACGTACGAGCCGTTGCCGGTCTACAAGCCGTACGCGACGCGGGCTCAGGCCGAGAAGGCGCTGGATATGCTCGCGGCGGCGTCACGGCCGCTGATCGTCGCGGGTGGCGGCATCATCAACGCGGATGCTTCCGATCTTCTCGTCCAGTTCGCCGAACTGACCGGCGTTCCGGTCATTCCGACGCTCATGGGCTGGGGGACTATCCCCGACGACCATCGTTTGATGGTGGGCATGGTCGGACTGCAGACCAGCCATCGCTACGGCAACGCCACGCTGCTCGCCTCGGATTTCGTGCTGGGCATCGGCAACCGCTGGGCCAACCGTCACACCGGGTCGGTGGAGGTCTATACCAAGGGGCGCACCTTCGTTCACGTCGACATCGAGCCGACGCAGATCGGCCGCGTGTTCAACCCGGATTACGGTATCGTGTCGGATGCCAAGGCGGCGCTGGAACAGTTCATAGAGGCCGCGCGGGCGCGCAAGGCCGAAGGCCGCCTGCCCGACTGGTCCGGCTGGGCCGCCGAATGCTGGGACCGCAAGAAGACCATGCTGCGCAAGACGCATTTCGACGACGTCCCGATCAAGCCGCAGCGGGTTTACGAGGAGATGAACCAGGCGTTCGGCCGCGACACATGCTACGTCAGCACGATCGGTCTTTCGCAGATCGCCGGCGGCCAGTTCCTGCATGTGTTCAAGCCGCGCCACTGGATCAATTGCGGCCAGGCGGGCCCGCTCGGCTGGACAATGCCGGCCGCACTCGGCGTGCGCGCGGCCGACCCCGACCGGTTCATCGTCGCTCTCTCCGGTGACTACGATTTCCAGTTCATGATCGAGGAGCTCGCGGTCGGCGCGCAGTTCAAACTGCCCTATCTCCACGTGCTGGTGAACAACTCGTATCTCGGGCTGATCCGCCAATCGCAACGCGGCTTCGACATGGATTATTGCGTGCAGCTGGCCTTCGACAACATCAACGCCCCGGAGCTTCGCGGCTATGGCGTCGACCACGTCAAGGTCGTCGAGGGGCTGGGCTGCAAGGCGATCCGTGTCACTCAGGTCGCGGACATCCAGCCGGCCTTCGAGCAGGCCAAGCGCTGGATGGAGCAAGATCAGGTTCCCGTGGTGGTGGAGATCATCCTCGAGCGCGTGACGAACATCGCGATGGGGACGGAGATCGACAACCTCACCGAGTTCGAGGACTTGGCGGAGCACCATCTCGACGCGCCAACCGCCATCGCGCTGCTCGACTAGCCGGAGGAGGAGAGGGATGCCGAAATTCTGCGCCAATCTGACCATGCTCTACACGGAGCACGGTTTCCTCGACCGGTTCGCCGCGGCGGCGGCCGACGGGTTCAAGGCGGTCGAGTACATGTTCCCCTACCCGTTCCCGAAGGAACAGCTCGCCGACGCGCTCAGCAGCAACAATCTCACCCAAGTGCTGCACAACCTGCCCGCGGGTAACTGGGAGCAGGGCGATCGCGGCATTGCCTGCCAGCCCGACCGTGTCGGCGAGTTCAAGGAGGGTGTTGGGCGCGCGGTCGAGTACGCGACGGCGCTCCGCTGCCCGCTGGTGAATTGCCTGGTCGGGGTTCCGCGCCCGGCGGACGACGTGGCGGAGGTCCACAACACGGTCATACAGAATCTTCGCTATGCCGCGCAGGAACTGAAGAAGGCGGGTATCAAGCTGCTGATCGAGCCCGTGAACGATAAGGATATCCCCGGTTTCTGGCTCACCCGCGCCGACCAGGGCATTGCCGTGATGAACGAGGTCGGTTCGGACAATCTGTTTCTTCAGTACGACATCTATCACCAGAGCCGCATGGATGGGGAACTGACGGCAACGTTCCGCCGCCTCAAGGACCGCATCGCGCATGTGCAGGTCGCTGACAATCCGGGCCGGAACGAGCCCGGAACAGGCGAGATCAACTATCCCTTCCTGTTCGAGATGCTCGACCGCGAAGGGTACACCGGGTGGATCGGCTGCGAGTACAAGCCCGCAGCCGCGACGAGTGCGGGGCTAGGCTGGGCGGCGGCGCATCTCGGTCGCAAGTCATAAAAATTCGAACGAACGGAGAGAGCAACCATGAATATCGGATTCATCGGCCTTGGCATCATGGGCCGGCCAATGGCGGAGCATTTGCAGAAGGGCGGTCACGCGCTGTTCGTGTACGACATCGGCAAGCTGCCCGAAGACCTGTTGAGTGGGGGTGCTAAGGGCTGCTCGTCCGGTAAAGAGGTCGCCCAGAATTCCGACGTCATCATCACCATGGTGCCGGACACGCCGCATGTGGAGGCGGCGCTGTTCGGCAAGGAGGGCGTCGCCGAGGGTCTGTCGCCGGGCAAGATCGTGGTCGACATGAGTTCGATCGCCCCGGTCGCCACCAAGGATTTCGCCCGCCGCATCAACGAGCGCGGCTGCGAGTATCTCGACGCACCGGTATCGGGTGGCGACGTGGGCGCCAAGGCCGCCTCGCTCACCATCATGGTCGGCGGCTCGCAGCAGACGTTCGACAAGGTGAAGCCGATTCTCGAGCTGATGGGCAAGAACATCACCCTGGTCGGCGGCAACGGCGACGGGCAGACAACGAAGGTTGCCAATCAGATCATCGTCGCGCTGACCATCGAGGCGGTCGGCGAGGCGCTGCTGTTTGCGGCCAAGGCGGGCGCGGACCCGGCCAAGGTGCGCTCGGCGCTGATGGGCGGTTTCGCCAACTCGCGTATCCTCGAGGTGCATGGCGAGCGCATGGTCAAGCGCAACTTCGATCCGGGCTTCCGCATCGAGCTGCATCAGAAGGACCTGAACCTCGCGTTGCAGGGCGCGAAGCAGCTACAGATCAGCCTGCCGAATACCGCGACCTGCCAGGAGCTGTTCAACGCCTGCGCGGCGAATGGCGGCTCGGCCTGGGACCACTCCGGCATGGTCCGGGCGCTCGAGATGCTGGCAAATTACGAGATCGGCGGCGGCAAGCCGCGCTGATCGGTCGGGCGGAGCGGCTCGAACGCTCCGCCCCGATCCCGTGCCGTGCCGTGCCGTGCCGTGAACGGCCGTGAGGCCCAATAACTGAACGGTCGCGTTCGGCGCCAGGGGGGGCAGAGATGCGCAAATTCTTGAAATCCTTGTTCGGGCAGGTCGTCGTCGCCCTCATCTTGGGCATTCTGCTCGGTTGGCTCTATCCCGCCTTCGCGGTGGCGCTCAAGCCGCTCGGCGACGGGTTCATCAAGCTCATCAAGATGGTCATCGCGCCGCTCGTGTTCGGTGTGGTCGTGCATGGCATCGTTGGCGCCGGTGACTTGAAGAAGGTCGGGCGTGTCGGCGTGAAGGCGATCGTCTATTTCGAAATCATGACCACGATCGCGCTCGCGCTCGGGGTGCTGCTTGCCTATGTCGTGCAGCCCGGGGTCGGCATGAACATCGACCCGAGGACGCTCGACGCCTCGGCCCTGGCCGCTTACTCGTCGCATGTCGCGCAGGTGACCAACGAGATCGACGTCGTGATGCGGATCATCCCGGATACGGTGGTCGACGCCTTCGCCAGGGGCGACATCCTCCAGGTGCTACTGGTCGCTATCCTGTTCGGCGTCGGGCTGGCGCTGCTGGGGGAGCGCGGACGCACCATCACGCACGTCATCGAGGAGATGGTGGACGTGCTGTTCAAGGTGATCGGCTTCATCGTGAAGCTGGCGCCTCTGGGCGTGCTCGGCGCAGTCGCCTTCACGGTCGGCAAGTACGGCGTCGGGTCGCTCGGCCGGCTTGGAATCCTCGTGGCCCTCTACTACGTGACCGCCGCCATCTTCGTGCTGGTCGTGCTCGGCGCGGTACTGCGGCTCGCCGGATTCAGCATCTTCAAGTTCCTGCGGTATCTGCGCGAGGAGATACTGATCGTGTTCGGCACAGCGTCGTCCGATGCCGTGCTGCCGCAGGTGATGCGCAAGCTCGAAGGCATGGGAATCAAGGACTCCACGGTCGGCCTGGTGATCCCGATGGGCTACTCGTTCAACCTCGACGGGTTCTCCATCTATCTCACCTTGGCGGCGGTCTTCATTGCACAGGCAACCAATACGCCGCTCTCGACCGGAGACCTGCTCCTGGTGCTCGGGGCGGCTCTGCTCACCTCGAAAGGCGCGAGCGGCGTCCCGGGCTCGGCGATCGTGGTGCTGGCCGCCACTCTCTCGGCGGTCCCGGTGATACCCGCGATCGGGCTCGTGCTGGTGCTATCCGTCGACTGGTTCATGGGCATCGCCCGGGCGGTATCGAACCTGATCGGCAACTGCGTGGCGACGGTGGTGATCGCGGCCTGGGAGGGCGACCTCGACCGCGTGCGAGCGAAGCAGGTTCTGGATGGCCACGTCTCGACTGAGGAGCTGCTTGCCGAGCCGGTGGAGACGGCCGAGCCCGCGATGCCGTAATGAGCGCAACGCCGCAAAGGGGAGAGGAGATGAGGATCGCACCGCGAGACCTGCTGAGGGCGATGTTCGATGCCGCGGTGGCGGCGGCGCTGCCGGACAAGTCCCTTCCCTCACACCTGCCACCGCCGCCCAAGGGCCGCACCATCGTTATCGGCGCGGGCAAGGCTTCGGCCGCGATGGCGCGGGCGCTCGAACAGCACTGGAGCGGCCCGCTCACCGGGCTCATCGTCACCCGCTACGGCCACGGCGTCCCGTGCCAGCGCATCGAGATCGTCGAGGCCGCGCATCCCGTGCCCGACGAGAAGGGGCTCGACGCCGCGCGCCGGATCCTCGGCATGGTGCAGGGGCTGAGCGAGGACGATCTGGTGATCGCGCTGATCTCGGGTGGCGGCTCGTCGCTGCTCAGCCTTCCCGCGCCAGGCCTCACGCTCGAGGACAAGCAGGCGGTCAATCGCGCGCTGCTGCGCTCGGGCGCGCATATCGGTGAGATGAACTGCGTGCGCAAGCACCTCTCCGCGATCAAGGGTGGGCGGCTCGCCGCGGCCGCGTATCCGGCCCAGGTCATCACGTTGGTTATCTCCGACGTGCCCGCGGACGATCCGGCGGTCATCGCCTCGGGTCCCACAGTCGCGGACGTCACAACATTCGCGGATGCCCGCGCGGTGCTCGCGAAATACGGCATCACCGAACCCGCTGCGGCACTGCGTCATCTCGAGCGCGCCGAGGATGAGACGCCCAAGCCCGGGGACCCGCGGCTCGCGCGCGCGCGAACGGTTATGATAGCGACCCCGCAGATGTCGCTCGAAGCCGCCGCCGCCGTGGCGCGTGACGCGGGCACCACGCCGCTCATCCTCGGCAACGCGATCGAGGGCGAGGCGCGCGAGGTCGGGCGCGTGATGGCGGGCATGGCGCGTCAGGTCGTTCTGCACGATCAGCCCGCCGCCAAGCCGGTCGTGCTGCTCTCGGGCGGCGAGACCACCGTGACGGTGCGCGGCAAAGGCCGTGGCGGGCGCAACGTCGAGTTCCTGCTCTCGCTCGCGGTCGATCTCGACGGATTGCCGGGCGTGTTCGCGCTCGCGGCCGATACCGACGGCATCGATGGCGCTGAGGAGGTCGCCGGCGCGATCATCACGCCCGACACCCTCGCCCGCGCCGAGGCAAAAGGAATCAGCGCGAAGGCGCGGCTGGCCGATAATGACGGCCACGGCTTCTTCGAGGCGCTCGGGGATCAAGTCATCACCGGCCCGACGCTGACCAACGTGAACGACTTCCGCGCCATCCTGATCAACGCCGAGTCAAGGGAGGCGGCCTGAAACGGCCGCTCAGCCATGCATCGTCACCGCAAGGCCAAGATCGTCGCCACGCTGGGACCGGCCAGTTCCAGTCCCGAAACCATTCGCACACTGTTTGAGGTCGGGGCGGACGTGTTCCGCTTCAACTTCAGCCACGGCACGCACGAGGACCATCAGGCGCGCTACGATATCGTTCGCGCGCTCGAACGCGAGACCGGTCGCCCGATCGCGGTGCTCGCCGACCTGCAGGGACCCAAGCTTCGGGTCGGCACCTTCGCGGAGGGGCCGATCAAGTTGCGTGCCGGCGAGTTGTTCCGCCTCGATCTCGACGAGACGCCGGGCGACCAGCATCGCGTCGGGATGCCGCATCCCGAGATCTTCCAGGCGCTCAAGCCCGGGCGTCGAGTTGCTGCTCGATGACGGCAAGGTGCGCCTCGTGGTCGAGTTCCTGCGGGCCGAAATCGGCCGACACGCGTGTCGCGGTGCCCGGCGCCCTATCCAACCGCAAAGGCGTGAGTGTGGTCGGCGCCGTGCTGCCGGTCTCGGCGCTGACCGACAAGGATCGGCGAGACCTCGACTTCGCGCTCGGAATGGGCGCGGACTGGGTCGCGTTGTCCTTCGTGCAGCGGCCCGCGGACATGGAGGAAGTGCGCGGCCTGGTCGGCAAGCGCGCCAATGTCATGGCGAAACTGGAGAAGCCCTCCGCGATCGACTGCCTGGACGAGATCGTCGCACTCTCCGACGGAATCATGGTGGCGCGCGGCGATCTCGGCGTGGAGATGCCCCCCGAGAAAGTGCCGGTGATCCAACGCCGCATCCTGCGCGCCTGCCGGAAGGCGGGAAAACCCGTGATCGTCGCCACGCAGATGCTGGAATTGATGATCACCACGCCCACGCCGACCCGCGCCGAAGCGTCGGATGTCGCAACCGCGATCTATGACGGCGCCGATGCCGTGATGCTGTCCGCGGAATCCGCTTCGGGCCAGTTCCCGGTCGAAGCGGTGCGGATCATGGACGGCATCATCCAAGAGGTGGAACAGGACCCCTACTACCGTCTCGCGATCGACTCCGCGCATCCGGACCCCGAGGCGACCGTGCCGGACGCGATCTGCTGCGCCCTGCGCCGGGCGGCGGGCCTGCTCGGAATCTCGGCGGCAGTCACCTACACGACGGGCGGCTACACAAGCTTGCGCGCCGCGCGCGAGCGCCCGGCGGCGCCGATCCTCAGCATGAGCGCCGATCCCGGCATAGCGCGCCGGATGGCGCTGGTCTGGGGCGTGCACTCGATGTTGATCGGGGAGCAGCACAACATCGACGAGGTGACGGCCACTGCCTGCCGGGCCGCGCACGATGAAGGCTTCGCTCAGAAGGGCGATGTCGTCGCGATCACCGCTGGCATGCCGTTCGGCGTGGCCGGCAACACCAATCTGCTGAAGCTCGCGGTCATCTAGCGCGGCTGGTCCTGCCCGTTCGGGGCAGGCGGAAGGAAATCGACCATGCCAGGATTGGATCCTTATAACACGCGCGCCTCCGGCGAGGCGATGATGGCGCGGTTGGATGCGTTGGCCCAATTTTCGGCCGAGCCTCACGCGATGACGCGCCTCTATTTGTCGACGGAGCACAAATCCGCGGCGCTGCAAACCCAGATCTGGATGCAGCAAGCCGGGATGCAGGTTTCTATCGACGCGGTGGCCAACGTCGTCGGGCGCTATGAGGGACGCGAGCCGGGTCTACCCGCGCTCATTCTCGGCTCGCACATCGACACGGTGCGCAATGCCGGCAAGTACGACGGCTGCTTCGGCGTGATCGCGGCGATCCAGGCGGTGGCCGCTCTGCACGAGCGGGGAGAGCGCCTGCCCTTCGCGATCGAAGTCATCGCATTCGGCGACGAAGAGGGCGTGCGCTTCCCGGTCACGCTGACCGGCTCCCGAACCGTCGCGGGAAGGCTCGATCCCGCCGCCCTGGACGCGGAGGACGCCGACCGGATCAGCGTCCGCGAGGCATTGCAGCAGTTCGGCTGCAACCCGATGGAAATTCCTCAAATCCCTCGGCGCAAGGAACAAGTGCTCGCTTATTGCGAACTGCATATCGAGCAGGGCCCGGTACTGGAATCCGAAAGACTGCCGGTCGGTATTGTGACTGCGATCAACGGCGCCAGTCGGTTCACGATCGCGGTCGAGGGTGTGGCCGGCCACGCCGGCACCGTGCCGATGAGTCTTCGACGCGACGCGCTTTGTGCAGCGGCTGAGATGATCCTGGAGATCGAACGTCTCGCGAGAAACACGGACCAGCTCGTCGCGACGGTCGGCCGCATCGAGGCGCTGCCCGGAGCCACCAACGTCATCCCGTCTTCCAGCCGCTTCACGCTCGACATCCGCAGCCCGAGCGATGAGCTTCGCGCCGAAGCGATCGGCAAGCTTGAAGAGGCGTTCGAGAGAATCGCCGGCCAGCGCCAGGTCCGTCTGGACATGCAACGGAGCTACGATGAGCCGGCCGCAACTTGCCACCCCGCGCTGATCGAGCAGTTGGAGGCTGCCGTGTCACGCGCCGGGATCAGGCCTCTGCGGCTGCCCAGCGGCGCCGGTCACGACGGACTGGCGATGGTTGCCCTTTGCCCTATCGCGATGCTGTTTGTCCGCTGCAAGGGCGGCATCAGTCACAATCCAGCAGAGTTGATCACGACGGCGGACGCCGACGTGGCCGTGCGGGTATTGATCGACTTCCTGCGACACTTCGAGCCTTCGAGCCTGCGGGCAAGCTAAGCCGGCAGCATCAGGAGAACACGCCCCCATGTCTGAGATCGCATCCGAAATTCATCGTTTTCTGGAATCCGAGCATTCCCGACAGATCGCCTTTCTCGCCGAACTGGTGAAAACGCCTTCCGACAACCCGCCCGGCGACTGCGCGCAGCATGCCGAAATGGCCGCGCGACTCCTCGAGGGTCTGGGGCTCACGGTCGAGCGTCATCCGGTTCCCGAGGCGCTCGTGCGCAAAAACGGGATGATCACCGCCACCAATCTTGTCGTGCGGCAACGCTTCGGTGACGGCCCGGTGATCGCGCTGAACGCGCATGGCGACGTGGTGCCTCCGGGCGACGGCTGGACTCGCGACCCCTATGGCGCCGAAATCGTTGACGACTGGATGTACGGACGCGGGGTGGCAGTCTCGAAATCGGACTTCGTCACCTATACCTGGGCGCTGCTCGCCCTGAAGGCGCTGAACAGGCCTCTTCGTGGTACGATCGAACTGCATTTCACGTACGACGAGGAGGCCGGGGGGATATCGGACCTGGCTGGCTGCTCGCGGAACGCATCAGCAAGCCCGATTATGCGATCGGCGCCGGTTTCTCGTACGCCGTCGTCAATGCGCATAACGGCTGCCTGCATCTCGAAGTGGAGGTGCGCGGCCGCTCCGCACACGCAGCGAAACCGTTCACGGGCGTGGACGCTCTGGAAGCGGCGACCCACGTTCTTGCAGCGCTCTACGCATGGCGACGGACGCTCGCGGACAGGGTCTCGCCAACCCCCGGGATCGGCAGCCCGCAAATGACCATCGGGCTGATCAGCGGCGGCATCAACACCAATGTCGTGCCGGATCGCGTAACGTTCCGGCTGGACCGCCGCATGACGCCCGAGGAATTGCCCGAGGCGGTCGAGTTGGAGTTGCGGTCGGTGATCGAGAAGGCGGCCGGGGAGATTGGCGAGGCGACCGTCGAGGTGCGCCGCATCTTGCTCGCCGAACCGTTGAAGCCGCTGCCGGGCAGCGCCGTGCTGAGCGACACGTTGTGCCGGTTCGCGAGCGGCATCATGGGCGAGAAGGTGACGACGAGCGGCGTTCCCCTTTACACCGACGCCCGCCATTACGCGGCCCATAACGTGCCTATCGTGCTGTACGGCGCGGGCCCGCACAGCATCGAGGAAGCCAACGCGCATCGGGCCGACGAGCGCCTGCCGCTCTCCGATCTCCACAAAGCAACCGAGGTCGTCGCCTTGAGTCTGGCGAGTTTGCTCGGAAGCGAGTGACTCGCGATCGTCCCAGAAGAAGGGAGGACCATCCATGGCGGCCCAGTATCCCCGCGATCTCGTCGGCTACGGCCCCAACCCGCCCAAGGCGGACTGGCCGGGCGGCGCGCGGATCGCCGTGCAGTTCGTGCTCAATTACGAGGAAGGCGGCGAGAACTGCATCCTGCACGGCGACCAGGCTTCCGAGGCGTTCCTGTCTGAGATCGTCTCGGCGCAACCGCTCCTCGGCGTTCGCCACATCAGCATCGAGCAACTGTACCAGTACGGCTCGCGCGTCGGCGTATGGCGCATCCTTCGGCTGTTCGAGAAGAACCAGATCCCCCTGACGATCTACGCCGTGGCGATGGCCGCCGAGCGGCACCCTCAAGCGATCAAGGCGATGGTGGATGCGGGGCACGAAATCGCGAGCCACGGATACAGGTGGATCAACTACCAGTACGTGCAGGAGGAGACGGAGCGCGAGCACATCCGCAAAGCCGTCGAAATCCTCACGCAAATCTCCGGAAGCCGCCCGCTCGGATGGTATACCGGGCGCACAAGCCCGAACACGCGCCGGCTGGTGGCCGAGTACGGCGGCTTTCTCTACGACGCCGACGACTACAACGACGACCTGCCCTACTGGACCCTGGTCGAAGACAAGCCGCAACTCATCGTGCCTTATACGCTCGACGCCAACGACATGCGTTTCACCGCGGTGCAGGGATTTAACTCCGGCGACCAGTTCTACACGTACCTCAAAGATAGTTTCGATGCGCTGTATGCCGAAGGCGCCGAGACCCCACGCATGATGTCGGTCGGACTACACTGCCGGATCGTCGGCCGCCCAGGCCGGATCGCATCGCTGGCGCGGTTCATCGAGTACGCGAAAAGTCACGAGGCGGTCTGGTTTTGCAGGCGGATCGACATAGCCCGCCACTGGCGCGAGCGGCATCCGTTCCAGGGCGAGAAACATAATTGAGTTCGACACGCGGACGGATTAGATAAGGCGCGGACCGCGAGCATAAGGCCCGGCAAAGAAACCAGTGGAGGAAGCGATGGCATCGCATTCGAGCGGCATGGTGACCCTGCCGGTCCCGGGCGCCCATCCAAGGTTATACAATCACGATTTGGCTCCGACCGCACCGGAAGGGCGTACGTGGGGCGTGTTCAGCGTCTTCGCGATGTGGATGTCCGACGTCCACTCGGTAGGCGGCTACACCTTCGCGGCTAGCCTGTTCTTTCTCGGCCTGACCGGCTGGCAGGTGCTGATCTCAATGGTCGCGGGCATTCTGATCGTCTACTTCCTGATGAACCTGATTGGCCGACCGTCGCAGCGCTACGGTATCCCTTTTCCGGTCGTGGCGCGCGTGTCCTTCGGGGTCATGGGCGCCAACCTGGCCGCGGTCGTCCGCGGCGTGGTCGGCATTGTCTGGTATGGGGTGCAGACCTACTTCGCCTCGAAGGCGGTGCAGGTCCTTGTGCTCACCTTCATTCCCAGCGCCGAGGCGCTGACGCACACCGGGTTCGCCGGACTGTCCACCCTTGGGTGGTTCAGCTTCCTGTTCATGTGGTTTTTCCAGCTCGCCATATTCCAGAGCGGCATGGAGACGATCCGCAAGTTCATCGATTTCTGCGGTCCCGCGGTCTACGTCGTCATGTTCCTGCTGGCGGGCTGGATCTTGTGGCAGGCCGGGCTTTCGAGCCTCTCGCTGCAACTCGGCGGAAAGCAATATAGCGGGGTCGAGTCGTTGGGTGCGATGGCGAACGCGGCGATCCTGATCGTTGCCTATTTCGCTGCTCTGCTGCTGAACTTCGGCGATTTCGCCCGCTTCGCCAAAACCGAGCAAGCCATGAAGACGGGCAACTTCCTCGGCCTGCCTCTGAACTTCTTCGTCTTCGCGATCGTGACTGTCATCGTGACCGCAGGCACGGTGAATGTGTTCGGGGAGGCGATCATGGATCCGGTGGCGATCGTCGAACGAATCCACAATCCCTTTGTCGTTTTTCTTGGCTCCGTCACCTTCATCGTCGCGACGATGGGGATCAACATCGTCGCGAACTTCGTCTCGCCCGCCTACGATATCGCGAACCTCTACCCGGAGAAGATCAGTTTCAGGACGGGAGGCCTGATCACCTCCATCCTTTCCGTGGTCGTTTGCCCCTGGATCTTCGTGTCCAGCCCGGCGGCGATTACAGTCTTCGTGGGAGTCTTCGGCTCCGTGCTCGGCCCGATGTACGGGATCATGGTTGCCGATTACTATCTGGTAAAGCGGCAGCAAGTCCGGTTGGAAGACCTCTACACTCTGTCGCCCGCGGGATCCCTACACTACGACGGGGGGTGGAATCACCGCGCGCTTTGGGCTCTGGCCCTCTCGGGTGCACTGTCCATCGGGTTGTCGCTTTTTGGGGCGTTTGATTTGATGGTGAACGTCGGTGATTGGGGCTGGCTGATCGGCGCCGTGGCCGGTGCCGTCCTCTATCGCTTGTTCTCGACGCCGCGGCCGATCGCTGCGGCTGCCCTGTGACGCGGCAGGTCCCGCGACATATCCGCGGGCCGCTGCCACGAGACCATTCTGCCTAATCCCCGACTGAAGGCTGGACGGCTTCGGCCAGCCGCCAGCTTGCGAGACAAATGTGCCGATCCAGAGGAGATGTTCATGAGCACATACCGCACCGATCGTCGATCCCTGTTGGCTGCGGCGCCGGCCGTTGCCGCATTGGCCGCGGTGCCGAGCGCGATGGCGCAACCCGCCTCGTCCGCCGGTCTGACCACGCACATGCTCGACACCGTGAACGGCAAACCGGCCGCGGGAGTACAAATCGACTTCGCGGTCCTCGAAGGCGACAACTACCGGACAATCAAGACGGTCCACACCAACGCGGATGGCCGCAACGACCAGCCGCTGCTGACGGGCGAGAACATGCGTACCGGACGTTATCAGCTGGTCTTCTACGTGGCCGAGTACTTCTCCAAACTTGGCGTGACGCTCCCAAATCCACCCTTCCTGGACAAAGTGCCGCTGCAATTCGGGATTTCCGATGCGACCCAGCATTACCATGTGCCGCTGCTTGCTTCGCCGTGGAGCTATACGACTTACCGCGGCAGCTGAGCCGGAATTGTCCTACACAACAACCGAAAGAAACGCTGCCATGAGCACGAAACGCAGGACCCTGCTGGCGACGGCACTCATTCTAGGCGCGATCGTCTCGACACCCGCGCTGGCTGCCGAGCCGGACTGGAACGCGATCAATGGGATGAGCCGCGCCGCGTTTGTCGAGAAATTCGGGGGTATCTTCGAGAAGTCGCCATGGGTGGCGGAGAAGGCCTGGGACGCGCGGCCGTTCTCGAGTGTCGACGATTTGCACACGAAGATGGTGACCGTCGTGAAGTACGCAAATATCGACCAGCAACTCTCGCTGTTGCGGGCTCATCCCGACCTTGCCGGAAAAGAGGCGCAGGCGGGTGCCATGACGGCGTCATCCGTCGCCGAGCAGGCAAGCGCCGGCCTCAACGCGCTGAACAAGGGCGAGATGGATCGCCTGAGCAGCTACAATGCCGAGTATAAGAAGAAGTTCGGCTTTCCGTTCATGATCGCGGTTCGCAATCACACGAAGGAAGGCATCTTCGCCCTTTTCAAGCAGCGCCTGAGCAATGATACGGTGACCGAGTTCGGAAACGACCTGCAGCAAGTGTACAACATCACGCGGCTGAGGCTCGACAAGCTGCTGGAAACCACGTGAGTCCGAACGGACGAGCTACCGCCGGATCGGGAGTCTAGTGACCCGATCCGGCGCCGGCGTGGCGGTCTGCCGACACGCCCAGCTCTCCACACCCGGCGATACGAAGGTGAAGTGATGGGCTACACTTTCGATTTCAGCGTCATCTTCGACAATCTTCCAGAGCTGTTATACGGCTGCCTGCTGACGATGGAGCTTTCGATCGCAGGGATGGCGATCGCCCTTATCATCGCGGTGCTTGCGGTTCTGGCCCTGCGGTCCCGCCCGCGACTATTTGGCTTTCCCATTCAGGTTTTCGTCGAAGTTGTCCGTAACACGCCCTTTCTGATCCAGATTTTCTTCATTTACTTCGGTCTTCCCGCAGCCGGGATCCGCTTCGACCCGAATGTCGCCGCGGTGATCGCCTTGGCGATCAATGGGGCTGCCTATGCGATCGAGATCATTCGCAGCGGTGTCGAAGCAGTCGCCAAAGGCCAGATCGAGGCGGGCTACGCGCTCGGCCTCAGGCCAGTGCAGATTTTCCGGTACGTCATACTAAGGCCCGCCTTACGGAGCATCTATCCGGCCCTGGCCAGCCAATTTATTTTCCTCATGCTGACGTCGAGCATCGTCTCGTCCATCAGCGCACGGGAATTGACCCACGTAGCGGCAGTGCTCGAGGGCATCACGTTCCGAAGCTTTGAGGTCTATCTGGCGGTGACGGTGCTTTACGGCCTCATGGCCATCCTCCTGTCGCTCGCTTTCAACGCGCTATACCGTTTCCGCATTGCCTACCCAACTCGCTGAGGAGGGAGGATCATGATCACAGGCCTCGGTCCAGCACAGGCGTCCCTGCTTCTCGAAGGCATAAAATGGACGCTGTTCTTGTCCGCGATGGGTTTCATCGGCGGCGGAGTCGGAGGCTTTCTGATTGCGCTCTGTCGGACCGCAGAGAATCCTGTACTCAGGACGGCGGCAACCGGCTTTATCGAGGCATTCCGCGGAACGCCGCTGCTGATGCAGCTATTCCTCGCCTATTACGGCTTGGCGCTGCTCGATCTCTCGCCCAGCGCCTGGGTCGCGGTTGCGATCGGCCTGACCCTGAACGCCAGCGCTTTTCTGGGCGAGATTTGGCGCGGCTCCATCCAGGCGATACCGAAAGGGCAGGCCGAAGCGGCGGCGGCTCTCGGCCTGCACTACTGGTCGCGCATGATCCACGTCATCATCCCGCAGGCCTTCAAGATCTCCGTGCCGGCCACGATCGGATTCCTCGTCCAGCTCGTGAAGGGCACCTCCCTTGCGGCGATCGTCGGTTTCACCGAGCTCTCCCGCACCGGGCAGATGCTTGCGAATATCACTTACAGGCCGCTGCTGGTCTACAGCATCGTCGCCGCACTCTATTTCCTTATCTGTTGGCCCATCTCGCTTTGGGGCAAGATGATGGAAAGAAGGCTTGCCGCCGGGTTATAAAGACGCAGGAAAAACCGGCGCAACGTGCAACGGAGGGACATCCAGGATGACAGCCACAATCCGGCGCAGGACGCTTATCCGGGGAGCGGCGGCGCTTGGCGCTGCCACCGGCCTTGGCTTCGCCGCCTCGCCTGCGCTCGCCGAAACGGTCGCGGATATTCAGAAACGCGGTGTCGTCCGGCTCGGGGTGCTGGGCGACCAACCGCCATGGGGTTTTCTTGATTCCGAAGGCAAGCCGGCCGGGTACGACGTCGATTTCGGCAACCTGCTTGCTCAGAAAATGGGGGTCAAACCCGAGTTCGTGACGATGACGGTCGCGGCTCGAATCGCCCAGCTCATGACCGGAAAGGTCGATCTCGTGATCGCCGTCATGGGAATGTATCCGGAACGGGCGAAAGTGGTGCAGTTCTCGAAGCCTTACGCGGCCCTCAGCATCATCGTGCTCGGGAAGAAGAGCGCCAACATCAAAGGCGTCCAGGATCTGGCCGGATTGACTGTCGGCGTAACGCGCGGGGCCGCGCAAGACACGGCGCTCACCGCGCAAGCGCCGAAATCCACCGATCTCCGCCGGTTCGACGACGACGCCTCGGCGATCCAGGCGCTGCTCGCCGGACAGGTAGACGCGATTGGAGGAAACACGACCTACATGCTCAATATCGAGAAAGTGAATCCGAACCACGATTTCGAGCAGAAATTCGTGCTCAACAGGCAATACATGGGGATCGCCATGCGGCCGGGGCAGAAGGAGCTGAACGAGTGGTTGAACGCATTCATTGATGAGATCAGGGCTAATGGCCAGCTGAACGAGATCAGCCGCAAGTGGATCCACCAGGATCTGCCCGAGCTTCCGGCTTCGCTGCCCGGCGTTCCTTTCACGGTGTCATGAACGCTGAAGCACAGGCCGCTTCGGTCACCCCCGCTATCCGCATGTCCGGGGTGAATAAATACTACGGCGAGTTCCACGCCCTGAAGAACATCGACTTCGAGGTCGCACCAGGCGAGCGTATCGTGTTGTGCGGCCCCTCAGGATCAGGGAAGTCGACCCTCGTGCGCTGCATCAACCACCTCGAGGTGGTGCAGAAAGGCAGCATCGTCGTGGACGGGGTCGACCTCACGAACAGTTCCCGCAGCATCGACATGGTGCGCCGCGACGTCGGGATGGTATTCCAGCAATTCAATCTGTTCCCGCACATGACGGTGCTGCAAAACTGCATGCTCGCGCCGATGAAGGTCCGCAAGGTTTCCCGCGCCGAGGCGAACGCGACCGCGCTGCGGCTCCTGGAACGCGTCCAGATCCTCGACCAGGCCGCGAAATATCCCGGCCAGCTTTCGGGCGGTCAGCAGCAGCGGGTCGCCATCGCCCGCGCGCTCTGCATGGACCCGAAGATCATGCTGTTTGACGAGCCGACCTCCGCTCTCGACCCCGAGATGGTGAAGGAAGTTCTCGACACGATGATCGGACTCGCCAATGACGGCATGACGATGATCTGCGTCACGCACGAGATGGGGTTTGCGCAGGCGGTCGCGAATCGGGTCGTGTTCATGGCAAGCGGCGAGATCGTCGAGGAGGCTCCCACGTCGGAGTTCTTCAAGGCCCCCCGCCATCAAAGGACCCGCGCCTTTCTCAGCCAAATTCTCCGTCACCAGCATTGATGCGACCAACAGAGGAGTCCGGTCTATGTCGCGAACTCATCTACGTGTTGAATGGCCCCAACCTCAACCTGCTGGGCGAGCGGGAGCCCGAGATTTACGGTCATGACACACTTGCCGACATCGAAGCGCGCTGCCAGGCGCGGGCAGCCGCGCTCGGACTGACGATCGACTTCCGGCAGTCGAACTATGAAGGTGCGCTGGTCGAGAGCGTGCACCAGGCACGAAAAGAGGCGCAAGGGATCATCATTAACCCCGCAGGTTTCAGCTTCTCGTCGATTCCCCTACTCGACGCCTTGAAGATGTTCGGCGGGCCGAAGATCGAGGTGCATCTGTCGAACATTCATCGGCGCGAGGAGATCTATCACCGTTCGTTGATCTCCCTTACGGCGACGGCCGTCATCGCGGGTCTCGGCGCGGACGGCTACGAACTCGCGCTCGAAGCGATGCACCGCCGCGTCGCGATGGTCGCCTGATGCAAGTGGCCCTCAATTCGTACAGTTTTCATCGCTATTTCGGGGATTGGTACCCGGGATTGCAAGAGGATCCAGGTTCCCGTCGCTCGATCTGGGATTTTCTGGACTTTGCCGGACATCTCGGCGTTACCGGAGTCTCCATCGAGAGCTGCTTCCTGGAGCCAGAGCTTGCCGGGAGCGCCGCTGCCCCCTTTCTTGCGCGACTGCGCACCCGGCTCGACGAAGGGAATTTCGCCCGCGTTTGGGCCTGGGGGCACCTCGATGGGCTCGGATCGGGTCGCAGCACCACCGGCGAGGCTGACCTCGTCAGGCATCTCGGCTTCGCGAACGCGATTGGCGTCGACACGATGCGCATCGTCGCAGGCAGCCGGCGCACGCGGCCAGCCGACTGGGTGGAGCACAAAAGCGCCCTGGTTCCCGTGCTTGCCCGCGTGGCCGCCGAGGCCGAACGTGCACAGGTCACGCTCGCGCTCGAGAATCATATCGACCTATATGCCGACGAGATTCTCGAGCTGATTACCGCGGTCGGGTCGCCCTGGCTGCGGGTTTGTCTCGACACGGCGAACAACTTGCGCCTTCTGGAAGATCCGCTGCGGGTTGCCGAATGCCTCGCCCCACTCGCCGCCGCAACACACGTTAAGGACGTTGCGGCTTGGCGCGGCAATCCGCGGGACTTCGCGTTCTGGCCGAGCGTGCCGTTAGGACAAGGCGCGGTGGATCTGCACGGTATTCTGCGCCTGCTGCGCGCCGCTGATTATCGCGGCTTGCTCGCGATCGAGATCGACTACCTGCATCCGCGCTACCCTGGATTGGAGGAGAACGCGCTGGAGGAGAGCGTCGAATATCTTCGGACGTTGATCGAGGAAGTACAACGCGAAAACGCGAGTCCGAGCACCGCCGAAACGGGATCTTGACCGATGAAGCTTCTGATCACGGGTGGGGGCGGCTTTCTTGGCGGCTGGTTGGCACGGCGAATGCTCGCACGTGGCTGGAGCGTGCGAGTGCTGGATTGCAATGCCGACCGTTCCGCCGTGGAGCCGATCGTCGGAGCGTCGACGCCCGAAATCGAATGGCTGGTCGGCGACGTCGCCTCCCGTGGTGACGTCGCCAAGGCGACCGAGGGATGCGATGGAGTCGCGCATCTGGCGGCGCTGCTGACCCCTGCCTGCCGCGCCGACCCGATCCGCGGGGTCAATGTCAATCTGATCGGAACGATCAACGTGTTCGAGGCCGCCAAGGGCCACAACATCAGGCGGATCACCTATGCAAGCAGTGCCGGCGTGTTCGGGCCGGATGACGGCGCCATACCGTTTCCCATGACGCTGTACGGCGCCTTCAAGCTCGCCTGCGAGGGCTGCGCGCGGGCTTATTGGGCCGATGATGGGGTGGCGAGCGTCGGTTTTCGTCCGCTCGTGGTCTATGGTCCGGGGCGCGAGGTCGGCGGGACCGCCGGCGTGACGGTCGCGTGCCGCAAGGCTGTGCAGGGAGAGCCGTACACGATCCCGTTCAGCGGCTCGACCGACCTGATCTTCGTAGACGACGTTGCAGCGGCGTTCGAGGCGGCCGTAACGCGCCAGGTGACCGGCGCGCACGTGTTCAACCTGCGCGGCGAAGTCGCCTCGGTCGAGCGCATCATAGAGGCGATCCGCACACTCCAGCCAAACGCGAGCTTGACCGCCGCAGGCGACCCGCTGCCGATTACGCCGCATATCACCGCGCACGACACGGCCGGCGTACTCGGAGCCTTGCCGCACACTATATTGGCCGAGGGTATCGCCCGCACGGTGGAACACTACCGCCAGCTACTCTAGAACTCGTTTGGGCTCACTGTGAGTGACTCTACCACCCCCGTTCGTTCCCGCGAAAAGCGGGAACCCAGCTCGCGAGACAATGCCGGACTTCCTGGTGCGAGAGCTGGATCCCCGCCTCCGCGGGGATGAGCGGAATTTGCGTTGATGAGCGGAATTTGCGTTCACGTGCGTCCAGTAAGCCTAAAACGAGTTTAACGAAACCGGGCGCGCTGTAATCCGATCGGGCGCGAACTCTCCGTCAGTGCAGCTTCACCGTCGGCAGCGCACGGTGCGACAATCCGCGTGCGAGGGTGCTGACCGCCGCCTTGCGACCGCCATGCAGCGCGACTTCGTGCATCTTGTAGAGCGAGCGGTACATCAGCCGTGCGAAATAGCCTTCGATGAACATGCTCTTGCCGACGATAAACCCCATCAGATTGCCTACCGTGCTGTACTCGCCGAGCGAGACGAGCGAGCCGAAGTCGCGGTATACGAATGGCTCCAGCGGCTTGCCTTCCAAGCGCCGCCGGATCTGCTTCACCAGATGAGATGCTTGCTGATGCGCCGCCTGCGCGCGGGGCGGGACCGGGAAGTCGTGGCCGGGCCGCGGACAGGCCGCGCAATCGCCCATCGCGAAGATGTCGGGGTCCGCGGTCGTTTGCAGCGTCTGCGTAACCACGAGCTGATTGAGGCAATTCACCTCCAGTCCTTCCAGTCGCGCCAGGAAGTCCGGCGCCTTCACCCCGGCCGACCAAACGACCAGTTCGGACGGGATGAACGAGCCATCGGCCAGAGACACCCCATCCGCTCGCACCTCGCTGACCCGGGCGCCGGTCCGGACTTCAACGCCCAGTTCCTTCAGCAACGCGAGCGTCGCGGCCGAGATGCGCTCCGGCAACGCAGGCAAGATGCGTGGCGCAGCTTCGATCAGGATGATGCGGATATCCTTCTCCGGATCGATGCGGCCCAGCCCAAACGCAACGACCTGCCGCGCCGTGCGATGCAACTCGGCGGCCAGTTCAGTGCCTGTCGCGCCGGCGCCGATGATGGAGACGTGCAACTGGCCGGGCCGCACCGGCGCTTCTTGCGTGTGCGCGCGGATGCAGGCGTTCACCAGCCGGTGGTTGAAACGCACGGCCTGATCCGTCGTCTCCAGAGGCACAGCGTACTCGGCCGCTCCGGGCGTGCCGAAATCGTTGGTGACGCTACCGACCGCCATGACGAGGATATCGTACGGAATGCTTCGCGGCAGCGGTGATCTGGCGGCCTTCCTCGTCGAATGTCGCCGCGAGGCAGACCTGTTTTTTTTCCCGATCGATGCCGATCATCTCGCCGTAGCGAAATGAGAAGTGGTGCCAGTGCGCCTGGGCGAGATAGTTGAGCTCATGCTCGCCTGGGTCCATGCTGCCCGCCGCGACTGAATGGAGCAGCGGCTTCCAGAGATGGGTGCGCGTTTTTTCCACCAGAGCGATCTCTGCCCGGCCACGCGCACCTAACTTGTCGCCGAGCTGGGTGACGAGCTCCAGCCCCGCTGCGCCGCCTCCGACAACGACGATGCGGGGAACCGGGCTTTTTGTTGTAGCGGCAGAGGACGGCGCGTTGTCCGGCATGTTCCTTGTCCTTGTCCGACCGCGAAGTGCTACAAGAAGGGATCGTAACTCCAGAGCGGAGCTCTGCGGCGAGTGCGGCTCAGAGAACGCCCCGCGCATTCTTCCATATAGGGCTCCTCAGAAATAGCCCCGGTCGTCGCCGTTGTAACTCGACATCTCATCGAGGCCGGCCGTTTCTTCCCGCGAAGGCCCGTCAGTCTTCCCCGATGAGATGGAGTACCAGTTCGCGGCGATGCGGAGCCGTACGATGCTCGAACAGATAAACCCCCTGCCAAGTCCCAAGAACCAGCTTTCCGTGTTCGACGGGGATCGTCAGTTGGACCAGAGTCAGAGCCGCACGTATGTGGGCGGGCATATCATCGGACCCTTCCGCGGTATGCCGGTAGAGGCTGAGATCATCCGGCGCGATGCGGGCGAAGAAATTCTGCAGATCGGTCCGCACGTCCGGATCGGCGTTCTCCTGCACGACAAGGCTGGCCGAAGTATGCCGGCACCAGATGGTCAGCAGCCCGGTTCGTATGCCCTGCGAACCTACCCACCGGCTCACGTCACCCGTGATGTCGGTGAGACCCCGGCCCTTCGTTCCCAACACGATCCTGTGCAGCGCCTGTTTCATCCCGGACGACTGGGCTCCCTCGCTGGCTCTTTAATGCACCTGGCCCGGCCACGATATTACGCGTCAGGGAGACGACGGCCATGCCTCATTCAGCGCGCTCGCTTGTAACCGCCTGTCTGGCGACGGCGGCTGTCCTTGGCGTATGCGCGGCCTCCCCGGCCCACGCCGACTGGCGTGGCGGGGGAGGCTGGCGCGGTGGATCGGGCTGGCATGGCGGAGGCTGGGGCGGCGGAGGCTGGGGCTGGCGCGGGGGTGGCTGGGGTTGGGGCGGCGGTTGGGGCTGGGGTGGCGGATGGGGATGTTGCTGGGGCGGTGTATTCATCGCTCCGCCCGTGGTCGTCGGACCCCCCATCGTCTACGCGCCGCCTCCTGTGATCTACGCGCCGCCCCCGGTCACAACGTTTAGCCCCCAGTCCGGGACGGCCCAGGCCTGCTTCGCCGGCCCGTACCGTTGTCCGTTGCAGGCGACCGCGGTGCCCGGAACGCCGTGCTCCTGCCCTACCAACCAGCGCGGGCGAATTCGCGGAACGGCGGGCTAGCTAGATCGCCGTCCGGCTAGGCGTTGCTTGCGGGACCTCGGCGGCAACGCCAGATTGTCCCGCGATGAAAGCCGCCCGTACCCTTCCGGAGCTCCAGGCTGTCTGCACCGAGCTGCGGGCTACCCATTCTCGTATCGCGCTGGTTCCCACGATGGGCGCGCTGCACGCCGGACATCTGGCTCTCGTCGAGAGCGCCCTCCGTTCGGGAGCTGCAACGGTCGCCTCGATTTTCGTCAATCCCCTCCAGTTCGGGCCGAACGAGGATCTGGCGCGCTACCCGCGCGATGAAGCGGGCGACCTGGCAGCGCTGGATGCGGCCGGGTGTCACGCGGCTTGGTTGCCCGACGTGGCCGCGATGTATCCCGCTCAGGAAGCCACCACGGTCGAGGTCACGGGACCGGCGCGATATTGGGAAGGCACGGCGCGCCCCGGACACTTTCGCGGGGTCGCCACTGTCTGCGCCAAGCTTTTCGGCCAAGTCGGGGCCGATCTCGCCTTCTTCGGCGAGAAGGACTGGCAGCAGTTGCAGGTCGTCAGCCGCATGGCGCGGGATCTGCACCTTCCGGTTCGGATCGTCGGCGTGCCGACCGTGCGCGAGCCGGACGGCGTCGCTCTCTCCTCCAGGAACCGGTTTCTCACCCCAGCCGAGCGCCGGCTGGCGCCCGCCTTGTTCGAGACGCTTCGCGCCCTCGCCGCAAGCCTAGCTCCGGGCGGACCCGCGGCAGCCCCGCTCGATCGCGCGCGCGCGTCGCTGGAGGCGGCGGGCCTTTTTCCCGATTACCTCGCGCTCGTCGATGCGACGACGCTCGAGCCGATCGAGGCGGCCCGGCCGCCGGCGCAACTCGTCGCAGCCGCACGCTTGGGATCGGTGCGCCTGCTGGACAACGTTCCGGTGGGCTGAGCGTAAATTAGAAAGACGCGGCCACTTCCCGCGACCCTTCCGAGATCATCTTGACGGCGACGTAGAGCACGATCGCCAACCCGATCCAGGCGATCCAGTGGTGCCGCTCCAGCAGCTTGGCGATGAACCCGGCCGCCACGCCCATGAGAATCACCGAAGAAGTCAAGCCAGCCACCAGCACCCATGTGCTCCCACTGGCCGCGCCGGCAACCGCCAGAACGTTGTCGAGGCTCATCGACAAATCGGCGAGCATGATCTGCAACATCGCCTGACCCAGCGTCTTGTGCCGGATCTCGGTATGCGACTCGCTCCCGCGGCTTCGGCGCAATTCGCGGAACATCTTCCAGCAGACCCACAGCAGCAGGATGCCGCCCGCCAGCGTGAGTCCGATGATCGCGAGCAATTGCAACGTGACCGCGCCGAGTGCAACGCGAATGACGGTCGCGCCCGCGATGCCGGCGACAATGGCGCGGCGCTGCTGTCTTGCGGGCAAGCCGGCCACCGCCATCCCGACGACGACTGCGTTGTCGCCGGCCAGAGCGATGTCGATGAACAGCACCTGCGCCAGTGCGGCGAGGTCGTGGCTGAACAGAGCCTCGATCATGCGCGGCCGTATCCTTCAATTCGCGTTGTCGAGCGGCGCCCTTGCCAACCCTCGATGCCCGGTCTAGCTGGCCTCGACCCCGCGAGCAGGAAAGTTGAAACGGCAGAGATGGTCCCTCGTTACACGAGACCCGAAATGGCGGCCATCTGGGCGCCGGAAAACCGGTTCCGCATCTGGTTCGAGATCGAGGCGCTCGCGGCCGAAGGCATGGCCCGGATCGGCGCGATCCCCGAGGACGCCGCGCGCACCATTCGCGAGAGGGGTGCGGCCAAGGTCGCCGACATCACGGCCGCGGATCTGGAACGCATCGACGCGATCGAGCGCGAGACGCGACATGACGTGATCGCCTTCCTGACCTGGCTCGGAGAGGGAATCGGGCCGGAAAGCCGCTTCATGCACCAGGGCATGACGAGCAGCGATGTGCTCGATACCTGCCTTTCCGTCCAGCTCACGCAAGCGACCGACCTCCTGCTCAAGGATGTCGACGCCGTGCTCGCCGCGCTGAAGGCCCGCGCCTTCGAGCACAAGTTCACGCTGACCATAGGCCGCAGCCACGGGATTCACGCGGAACCGACCACGTTCGGGCTCAAGCTCGCCGGCCACTATGCCGAGTTCGCGCGCAACCGCGAGCGATTGGTCGCCGCTGGAAAGGAGATCGCCGTTGCCGCCGTGAGCGGTGCGGTCGGCACCTACGCTCACGTCGATCCCCGCGTGGAAAAGTTCGTGGCGGAGCAGCTCGGGCTGGCGGTCGAGTCGGTCTCGACCCAGGTGATCCCGCGGGACCGCCACGCCGCGTTCTTCTGCGCCCTCGCGGTCGTTGCGAGCGGGATCGAACGGCTGGCCACGGAAGTACGGCACCTGCAACGTTCCGAGGTGCGGGAAGCGGAAGAGTTCTTCCACCCCGGCCAGAAGGGCAGCAGTGCGATGCCCCACAAGCGAAACCCGGTCTTGAGCGAGAACCTGACCGGCCTCGCGCGCCTGGTACGCGGTTCGGTGGTGCCCGCCCTCGAGAACGTGGCGCTTTGGCACGAGCGGGATATCAGCCATTCCAGCGTGGAGCGTGTCATCGCGCCGGACGCCACCATCGCGCTGGATTTTGGGCTCATGCGGCTGGCCGGCATGATCGAACGGCTCACCGTCTATCGCGATCGGATGCTGGCCAACCTCGAGAGCCTTGGCGGCGTCGTTCACAGCGGTGAGGTGCTGCTCGCCCTGACGCGGGCCGGCATCTCGCGCGAGGACGCCTACCGACTTGTACAGCGCAATGCGATGGAGACCTGGACCAAGCTCGGGACCTCCGAGGCGCGCAGCTTCAGGGAGAACCTCGAAGCCGACCCCGAGTTGGCGGGCCGAGTCTCCGGCGCCGACCTCGATCGCGCGATGGACCCCGGGATGCACTTGGGCAAGCTGGACGAGCTGTTCTCGCGTGTATTCGGCGAACCAGGGCCGACCGACACCGGACGGTGAGGCAACGGTTAAATCCGCCTGCAACCGTTACTCCTTCTTGAAATGAAGGACGCAAGTAGGTCCTACTGCGAGCGTAATCATGCAGTCGATTCGCGGCTTTGTTCCTGAAGGAAACGGAGATTGTCGATGATGAAGCGTCTATTCGCGTCGCTTGCCACCTCCGTCCTGCTGTTCGGTCTGGCCGCGCCCGCGTCAGCCCAGAACAGCCAACAGGACAGGATGAAGGCCTGCAACGCGCAGGCAGCCGACCAGAAATTGTCGAGCGATGCCCGCAAGAGCTTCATGACCGATTGCCTTAGCGGCAAGACCGCGGCCGCCGCGCCCGCACCAATGACGCAGCAAGACAAAATGAAGGCTTGCAACGTGCAGGCGAGCAGCCAAAAGCTCAACGGCGATGCTCGTAAGAGCTTCATGAGCACGTGTCTGCGCGGCTGAACCTCTCACCGGAGAATCGACATGATTCGAACCGCGACCGCCGCTTTCCTCGCCGTGCTGCTGGCCGGGCCGGCTGTCACACTCGCCCAGGCCCCGGCGCAAGCACCGGCGCAGACGCCTTCCGGAACGCCACCAGCCGGCGGTCGCCTTGTTCCCCCGCTGACGTCGCGGCCGACAACCCCGCCTTCGACGCTGGCGACCAATCAATTCAGCGCCGAGGCTGCGGCCAAGGCGCACTGCCCCGGAGATACCGTCGTGTGGGCCAATACCGGCGGCTCGAAGGCCTATCACCTGCCCGGCACCAAGTACTACGGCAAGACGAAACACGGCGCGTATATGTGCCAGAAGGAAGCCGACCAGGGCGGCTTCCACGTCGGCGGCCGCCACAGTGCCAAGAAGCAGCAGGCCCCCAAGCCGAGCTGAGAGCGTCCGCTGACCGCGCACGATTGCGGCACGAGTGGGCGTTGCCTACGATTCACCGTCATTACGCACGCGAGTTCGGATGGGCGACGGCTGCTACTCCGTTGCGTTCGCATTACGAGTGGCTGACTTCCATGCGCAGGCGTCCTACAGATGAGTGCCGATGTGGTCGCGAGCGGCCGCGGCTCGATCAATACGAGGAGACGAGGATGACCAAGGTCGCGCTTTCCGGTGCAGGTGGTCAGCTAGGGCGGTTTCTGCGGCCCGTGCTGCTTGAGCGCGGCGTGGATCTTCGCTCGGCAGGTGGCCGTAGCCCCCTAACGCCGCTCCGCCCGGACGAGGATGTCTGTCATGGCGACCTGCGCGACGCCGCGATCGTGGACCGGCTGCTCGCGGGCGTGGACGTGCTGATCCACCTGGCCGGGACTAGCGTGGAGCGGCCCTTGCCCGAGGTGATCGAGAACAATTTGGTGGGGCTCCACCAAGTCTATGAGGGCGCGCGGCGGCACGGAGTGAAGCGGGTCGTCTTCGCCAGCTCCAACCACGCGATCGGGATGCACCCGGTCGAGGAGAAGCTTGGCCTCGATTGCGACTTCCGCCCCGACGGCTTTTACGGCCTGAGCAAGATGTGGGGCGAGGGCTTGGCGCGGCTCTACTGGGACAAGCACGGAATCGAGAGCGTGTGCGTACGCATCGGGAGTGCGATCGAGCGGCCGACCGAGCCGCGCCACCTCAGCACCTGGTTCGGCCTCGACGATCTGCTGCAGTTCACGATGCGCTGCATCGAGGCGCCACCCGGGGAGTTGGGCTACCTCGTCGCCTGGGGCGTATCCAACAACACCCGGAGCTACTGGACTCCCACCGGCTGTGAGCGCCTGGGCTACCGGCCCATGCAGAATTCCGAGGACTTTGCTGCCGAGATCCTGGCGCGGCCCAACCCGCTGGGCGAGCCCGGCCGCCATTACCAAGGCGGCAGCTTCGCGGCCATCGACTACACCCCGCCAGAGCGCCGGCCCGGCTAAGGATGCCACTCGAGAAACGTCGCGCCTGGCGGGCATGGGTGCGACAGGCTCTCTCGCGCGGCGGGATTGTCGGGCTTGAGACGGCACGCTAGGTTCGTCCCCAACAATCAACCAGAACAAGCCCGATCGGGAGGCCGAGATGTTGCAAACCAGTAGCGAGCGCTCGCAGGAAGCAAGGATGGCGCCCGCGGGCCACTACCGGTGGGTCGTCATCGGGCTGCTCTTCGTCATTACCACGATCAACTACATGGATCGCAACCTGCTGGGCGTGCTGAAACCGACGATCCAGGGCGATCTGCATTTCAACGAGAGCGAATACGGCGACATCGTCTTCGCCTTCAGCATGGCGTATGCGGCCGGCTACGCCGGCATGGGCGCCTTCACGGATAAAGTCGGCATACGAATCGGCCTTGCCGTCGCCGCGATGATCTGGTCCGCCGCGTCCACCGCGCACGGGCTGATCACTTCGGTTTCCGGCTTCGCCATCGCTCGCGTTTTTCTTGGACTCGGCGAGGGCGGCAATTTCCCGACCTGCATCAAGTCCGTCGCCACCTGGTTCCCGGTGCGGGACCGAGCCTTGGCCACGGGCGTTTTCAACTCGGGCAGCAATATAGGCGGTCTGCTCGCGCCTATCATCGCGGCTTTCGTCACCGCCAACTGGGGCTGGCAGACGGCATTCTATGTAACCGGTGGGGTCGGCTTCGTTTGGGTCGTGTTCTGGTTTGTGATGTACAGGGCACCCGAACAACACCCGAAAGTCTCTCCGGCCGAACTCGCCTACATACAGAGCGACCCGGAAGTCCCTATGAAGAAGGTTCCCTGGGCCAAATTACTGACCTATGCGGGAACTTGGACGTATATGCTCGGGGCTATTCTGACCAACCCTGTGTGGTGGTTTTACAATAATTGGGTGCCGAGCTTCCTGTTCTCCAAGTTCAACGTCAACCTCATGGCGTTGGGCCTGCCTCTCGTGGTGATCTACCTGATGACGGACGTCGGCTCGGTCGGCGGCGGCTGGCTGTCGGGCAGGCTGATCAAAGCCGGCCTCGGAGTCTTCACTGCCCGCAAACTGGCCTTGCTGGTTTGCGCCCTTTGCACCGTGCCCGTGTTCCTGGCGCCGATGGTCAACTCGATCTGGATCGCGGTGCTGTTGATCGGCTTGGCGATGGCGGCGCACCAGGGCTTCTCGGCCAATCTGTTCACCTTGGTGTCGGATACGATGCCGAACAACGCGGTGGCCGGCGCCGTCGGCCTCGGGGGTTGCATCAGCTCGATCCTGAGCGGGTTCTCCGCCGTCGTGATCGGCCACGTGCTCGATGCAACTCATAACAACTACACGCTCGTCTTCTTCGCGGGTGCCGGCGCCTATGTGGTGGCGACCCTGGTGGTCCACTTCATGCTCCCGAAGCGGCGCAGCGAGCTGATCGCCTCCATGGCACCCGCCGAGTAGAGGCACAGGTTGTCCGTCCGGTCATGTGAGCCCGCTCAGAAACCAAACATGTGATCGAGCGAAAAGGCGCCCGCGTCGTCCATCAGGCCGTGATACCCGAACAGGCGGCAAGTGGCGTCGCGCACCAGCACGTACCCGGTCGGCCCGGCCCCTTGCAGCACCTCGTCCCCGAATACCGCATGAGGCCAGACCGTGGCCGACCCGGAGCAAGCGATCGAGAGACGCTCCTCGGCGATGAGGTGGCCATCCGCATTGTGCAACTGTAGCACCGTCGAGGAGCGCGGATGCCAGGGCGCGGAAGCGGCGTAGATCAGTACGGCGAAGCTGCGCCGCCGCGCGTCACCGAGCTTGAGGAACAGCCGCGTCGAGAGTCCGGGTGGCGGGCCGGAGTAGGATTGCGGCTCATCCTTGTACGTCATCAGCGTGTTGAAGATGTGGGCGCCGAAGCTGGTCTCGGCGGCGTGCCCCGAGCGGCGGTCCTCGTAACGAACCAAGGTGTGCATCCAGCCATCGGCCTGTCCGCCCTCGCGGAAATCGTAGACCAATTCCGCATGCCCCTGAGCGCCGCCTGACAGCTCCTCGAGATCGACGGCGAGGTTGTGGTTGCGCGGGAGACAGCCCAGAAACCGGTCCCCGATTCGCTCTCCCGCCTCGTTGAACACGTCGAGGCGCAGCGGCAGCGTCTCCTGCGTCTCCGCCATCGGGTTCGGCTGGACGATGGTGCGGAAGCGTTCGCCCGCCAGCACCGGGAACGGCAGCAGGTAGCCACGGCCGAGCTGCGGCGGCAGCGCGGGAATAGCCAGATCGGGTTTGAGATCCGCCCGCTCCACGTTCACATGCGCGATACGCACGCGATCGTCTCGCGTCACCTCGTAACGGGGTCGCACGATGTGCCGGCCGGCCCGAATCTCGATCTGGGCAGGCCAGTGCAGATCCGGGAGCAGGTCGGCGACATCGAGCGCCACCGTCGCGAACGGGCCTACTTCCGACCGGAGCGGCGCCGGTTTCTCGACACCCATGCGATTGAGCGCGAGCGTGCCGGCCGGAATCGGGGCGGCGTGGCTGTTCTGCACCCAAAGCACGACGCGCTCGTCCGGCCGCGGTGCCGGTAGGCCGGCATAGCGGTCCGACGGCCACGCATTGGCGTCGTGCGTGCAGGAGAGGCTCGCCCCGTTCTCCGAAGCGTAGGTGTCGAGCGCGTATTTGATGACATCATGACCGGCGACGCCGATCGCGTGCAGGAACAGCTGACCGGTGAACTGGGGCAGATCGAAGCGCGCGCGCACCTCCCGGCTGTCGATCGCGATCCCGCCGGGACCGGAGGCGACGGGCTGCTCCCACGTGGCAAGCACTTCGCCGTTTTCATCGAACAGGCGCAACCACAAGCGCACGGCCGCCGCTCCGTAGCTCGCCCAGTAATTGGCGGTGACGAGCCGCGTCGAGAGCCCGTCGGCTTCGCGGAAGAAGACGAAGTTCGTCGCGAAATTCAGCTTGTCGAGGTAGCGCGCGCGGTTCGTGAGTAGCTCGGCCGGAAGGCGGGCCTCATCGAGCGTAAGCAGCTCAGCCCCTTCCGGCAGCAGGTGCGCCATACGGGCGGCGATACGCGAGGCATCGAACGCCGCGATGAGAACCGTGCGCGCGCCTGAACGCGGCAGATCCGTCAGCGCCTGCGCGGTCATGCCGGCGCGGCGCGTGCCGACCGCGAGCACGTCGTGAACGAAGAGCGACCCGACGGGCGGCGCGTCCGGGTAGAGCGCGAACAGCGCATCGGCGATGCCGTCCGGATCGTAGAGCGCGATCGGCCCGGACTGCGCGAGGCGGGCGTAAAGCCGCGCGATCCCCTCGGCGGCCAGCGGGTGCGCCAGGGCCTTGTAGAGCACGTTCCCGCCTTGCCGCTGGTCGAAGGTCTGGATTTGCAGCATCGTTCTTCCCGATCAGAAACCAAGGCGGCGGCGCATCTCGGCCGCGGCCTCCTGGGTGTCGTTCATTGGCTGTACCGGCCAAGTCTCCAGCCGGCCCTCGAAGGGACGAACGCGGCCGTCGGCCACGAGCGCATCGGTGAACAGGCCGATTCGACGCGACTTGCCCGGCAGCCGGGCTAGCATGACCGGGGCGTGCGTCGCCACCGCCTCGGATACCATGGAGACGCTGTCGACCGTGACCACGAAGGCGTCCGACAAGGCCAGAAGGCCGAAATACGGGTTCTCCCCCGTCCCGTCCCAAATCCAGCCCCCCAGCGGCTCAAGCGTGTCCGCGAGACTTTGGATCACCGCCGGGTCGGTGCGGCGCGAGGGGGTCAGCGCCAGTCCTACTTTGTCGAGGCGCATCATCCCTGCGAGCTGGGCCGCCAGCATCCGGCCCACGGGCTCGTCCAGGCGGAAACGGCCGTTCGTGCCCCCGACCAGCACGGCGACGAGCGGGCGCGGCAGGTGCGCGAACCGCGGAGCCCAGGTCTCGGCAGCGCGGGCCAGCCGTTCCGGCGTAACCCGATGCAGAGCGGTGCGGGTCACCAGGACGTTCGGGCCGCTCAGCTCGTCATGGCGGTTGACCACCACGATGTCGAACTTGCGGGGATCCATCCGCGGGTTCTGTACCTGGACGACCGCCTTGCCTCGACGCCGCATCCCGGCTCCCACCGCCGCCGCCACCCCGCCGCAGCCGATCAGCAGGTCGGGCCAGGGGGCGTTCAAGGCGCGCGGCCGCACCGCGGCGAGCGGCGCGGGCCAGATCGCGGCCGGCGCCCAGCGCCAGGGCGGCCGCGGCTCGAGCACCCGCAACTCGGGATCGAGCCCGGCGGCCTCGGCGAGACCAAGCGCCTGAGCCTGCAGGCCGACAAAGCCCTCGCTGATGATCCAGGAAGAGGAGGGGGCGGGCATGGGGCGGGCTTTTCGGCGTTGGGCGGGCAGGCGTCAATGTCACGACGGATCGCGTGCGGAGAGACGAGCACGGTCCGCGAACGTTGTCCGGCCCGCCCGTGGGTGCTAAGCGCGCCTCATGTCCTCCCAAGCAGTCCAGGACCGGCTGAGCGGCGGCGTCGAAAAGCCCGCCCGGCAGATGAACTGGACCATCCTGCGCCGCCTCGTGGAAGCCTGGTGGCGGGATCGAGGCCAGTTCTCCCGCACGAAGATCCCCCGCACCTGTCCGATCTGCGGCTATCACGGCGTGTTCGTCAGCGTCGGCCGCCCGTCCCGCTGGGACGTACGGTGCTTGCAGTGCGGCAGCCGGGAGCGGCATCGCCTGACCCATCTCTGGGTCACGGAAGGCGGCGGCGACAAGCTGGCCGGCAAGCGCATCCTGCACTTCGCGCCGGAGAAAACCGTGATGCGGCAGATGCGGGGCAATCCGCTCTACGAGACGGCGGACCTGCACCAGGAGGGCGTGACCCACCGGCTCGACATCACCCGCACCGGCCTGCCGGATGCGAGCTACGACGTCGTCATGGCGCATCACGTGCTGGAGCACATCGACGACGACCGGCAAGCGATGCGCGAACTGTTCCGTCTGCTGAGGCCGGGCGGATTCGGCATTTTCAGCGTGCCGATCAACCCGACGCGGCAGCGGACCTACGAGAATCCGGCAATCACCGATCCGGCCCTCCGTTTCGTGCATTTCGGCGGCGAGGACCACAAGCGGTATTACGGGCTTGATTTCGCCGAACGGCTGGCCGAGGCGGGGTTCGCGGTCGAGACCTTCCGGATGCCGCCGGAGCGGGAGGTGGAGTTCGGGCTGCTCCGCAACGAGTGGATCTATATCGCCCGGAGGCCCTGACCCAGGAGGAACTCGATGTACTTGGCTCGTTTTTCCTATGAAGTGCTGCCGGTCAATCGCCAGCGCGCGATCGACTTCATCCGGCGCGAGGTGGAGTCAGCCCGGAGCAAGAATCTCGCGGCAAAGCTGCTCGTGCCGCTGACGCGAGGCCAGGGCGGCGCCGCCCTCCAGTTCGAGGTCGAGCTGACCAATCTCGATCAACTCGATGAACTGCGCCATCGCGGGGTCGGCTCCAATGCGGAGACCGGGAGCTGGATGCACGCCTTCAGCGAAATCCTGGTCTCTCCGCCCGCGGTCGAAATTCTGCGGGTGGACGAAGCGTCCGCCTAAGCCCGCCCATCTCGCCTTCGCCCGGCCGAGAGGGTAAGCGGGGGCGATGCAAGCCCCCGATGGCCTCCCCTTACCCCAGCGCTACTGGGCAGTCCTGACGATCTCGCTCGGCCTTACGATGGCGGTGCTGGACGGCGCCATCGCCAACATCGCGCTTCCGACCATCGCCCGCGACTTGCAGTCCACCCCCGCCGAATCGATCTGGGTGGTGAACGCGTACCAGCTTGCCGTCACGATCTCGCTGCTGCCACTCTCCTCGCTCGGCGATATCTTCGGATACCGGCGCGTCTTCGTCGTCGGCATGGCGGTCTTCACCGTGGCCTCGCTCGGCTGCGCCATGTCGCAATCCCTGGTGACGCTCACACTCGCGCGCGTCGTGCAGGGCTTCGGAGCGGCTGGGATCATGAGCGTCAACACCGCCTTGATCCGGTTCATCTACCCGCGAAGCTGGATCGGGCGCGGAGTTGGCATCAACGCGATGGTCGGCTCCGTGTCCGCGGCGCTTGGCCCGACAGTGGCCTCCGGCATTCTCTCGGTCGCGCATTGGCCATGGCTGTTCGCGGTGAATGTGCCGACCGGCGCGATCGCGCTGCTGATCGGGATTCGCGCCCTGCCGCCGACGCCGCTCGCGAAGCATCGTTTCGACATGCCGAGCGCCGCCCTCAGCGCGCTGACCTTCGGCTTGCTCATCACCGCGATCGACGGCGTCGGCCACGGCCAGCGAACCAGCAACGTCGTCATGGAGATCGGCGCCTCGCTGGTGATCGGCGGGGTCCTGGTCAACCGGCAGATGACGGAAACGGCGCCACTCTTGCCCCTGGATCTGCTCCGTATCCCGCTCTTCGCCCTTTCCGTCGCGACCTCGATCTGCTCCTTCACCGCCCAGGGACTCGCCTACGTGTCGCTGCCTTTCTTCTTCGAGGATGTGCTGGGCCGCTCGCAGGTGGAGACCGGGTTGCTCATGACGCCCTGGCCCCTGACCGTCGCCGTGATCGCGCCGTTCGCCGGCCGGCTCGCCGACCGGTATCCGGCCGGCATCCTGGGCGGCATCGGGCTTGCCGCGCTGGCGCTCGGGCTGGCCCTCCTGGCGCTGCTGCCATCGGATCCGGCCACCCCCGACGTGGTCTGGCGCATGGCCATCTGCGGCTTCGGTTTCGGTTTTTTCAATTCCCCCAACAATCGCGCGATGATCACCGCCGCGCCGCGCTCCCGCAGCGGCGGGGCGAGCGGGATGCTGGCGACCGCCCGGTTGCTCGGACAGACGACGGGAGCCGCGCTGGTCGCGATGGCCTTCGGCTTCTTCGGGCAGCGGGGCACGACCGTTACGCTGGTCATGGGGGCCTGCTTCGCCGGGGTCGCTGCGCTGGTCAGCTTGGTAAGGCTGGTGGAGCGAGACCGGAGAAGCGTGGGGGAGTAAATTCCGCACAGGCCGGGCGCGGCTCCCGTGCCATGATCCGTTCACTTCATGTCCGCAATGCGCCACAATCGGCTGCCATCCTGTGCTTCGGCATAGAGGAGGCGGATCATGGCACTGGCGGCGAGAGAAGGGACCCAGAAGGATGCGCCCATGAAGCACACGATCGCCCTTGTCGACGACGACCGGAACATCCTCACCTCCGTCTCGATGACCTTGGAGCAGGAGGGCTTCCAGGTTCGCACCTACACGGACGGCGAGAGCGCGTTACAGGGCCTCACCTCCCGCCCCGTCGATCTCGCCGTGCTCGACATCAAGATGCCGCGCATGGACGGGATGGAGCTTCTGCAACGCCTGCGCCAGCGCAGCTCCATGCCGGTCATTTTCCTGACCAGCAAGGACGAGGAGGTGGACGAGTTGATGGGGCTCAGGCTCGGCGCGGACGACTACATCACCAAACCGTTCAGCCAGCGCCTGCTGCTCGAGCGCATCCGCGCACTGCTCCGCCGCAACGAGGCGAGCCGCGCGGAAGGATCGGGCGCAGCGCCTTCAGGCGTCATGTCGCGTGGCGATCTCGTGCTGGACGAGACGAAGCATCAATGCCTTTGGCGCGGCAAGGACATCCAGCTCACCGTCACCGAATTTCTGCTGGTCAAGGCGCTCGCGGCGCGGCCGGGCATGGTGAAGTCGCGCGACCAGCTGATCGACGCGGCGTATGGCGAGAACATCTACGTGGACGACCGCACCATCGACAGTCACGTGAAGCGTATCCGAAAAAAGTTCCGCACGGTTGACGACAGTTTCAACCACATCGAGACGCTCTACGGCATCGGTTATCGTTACAAGGAGCACTGACTTGCTCCAATCGCCAGTCGTCGGCCGTCAGTCTCCGGAGCAGGCGAGCGAAGCCGCTCGGCTGACGGACGAGGACCGGCGACGCAAGACGGGCCTGCGCCGCTTCCGCTTCGGCTCGCCGCTGATGCGGCGCATCCTCCTGGTCAATGCGCTCCCCCTCGCCCTGCTGGTGGCGGCGCTGCTTTACCTCGACCAGTACCAGAACGGATTGCTGGAGGCCGAGGTGGGGGCATTGCGCGAGCAGGCGCGCATCTACGCCGGCGCCCTCGGGGAGAGCGCGGTACGGGCGGACAATCCCGACAATCCCAAATTGGCGCCCGAGCTTGCCCGCCCGCTGCTGCGCCGGTTGACCGAGCCCACGCCCAACGCGCAGGCCAAGATCTACGCCCCTGACGGCCAGGTGATCGCGGATAGCCGCGTACGCGAGGGCGCCGGGGGGGCGGTTAGCACGGAGCCGCTGCCGCCCGCGGTGAATCGCGGACCTCTGCTCGGCACGATCGGGTGGATTTACGACAAGATCCTTTCCCTGCTCCCGCATGAAGCGCCGAATTCGGTCGAGGTCGATATCAATCCCGGCGCGCCCGGCCTCGACTGGCAGCCCGACGTGAAGGAGGAGTTGCGTCTCACCAATTCGGACCAGAGCCGGGAGATGCCGCCCTATATCCGCCGCACGAGGGATGACCGGCTGCTCGTGACCGTGGCCGAACCGGTGGAGCACAATCATCATACCGTCGGAATCATCCTGCTGACGCGCGAGGCGCGCGAGGTGGATGCGAGCCTGTTCGCGATCCGCATGTCGATCCTTGGCCTGTTCTTCATCGCGCTCGTGCTGACGGTCGGACTCTCCTGGTATCTGTCGTCCACGATCGCCCGTCCCATTCTGCGCCTGGCGGGAGCGGCGGCGCAGATGCGGGAGGGCAAGGGCCGCACCGGCTCGGTGTCGCAGACCTTGCTCGACCGGAACGACGAAGTGGGGGCGCTCGCGGTCGCGCTCTCCGACTCCGCCGCCGCCCTCTGGGCGCGCATGGATGCGATCGAGCGATTTGCCGCCGATGTCGCGCACGAAATCAAGAACCCGCTTTCCTCGATACGGAGCGCGATCGAGACGCTGCGCCGGATCGAGGACCCAGCCCAGCAGCGCCGGTTGCTCGCGATCATCGCCGAGGATGTCTCGCGGCTCGACCGGCTCATCAGCGATATCAGCGACGCATCGCGGGTTGACGCCGAGCTTTCGCGCACGGTCGCCGGACCCGTTGACGTCGCACCCATTCTCTCCGCGTTGCAGGAGATCCATGAATTCGACGCGGGGCGATGAGGACCCGCATCTTGAGCTCGACGCCCCGCGCGAGGGACTTGTCGTGAAGGCGGTCGAGGGCCGCCTCGTTCAGGTTATTCGGAACCTGATCGCCAACGCGCATTCGTTCAGTCAACCGAACGGCCGCATTTGGCTGCGTGCGCGGGAAACCGGCAATGTCGTCGCGATCAGCGTCGAGGATGACGGACCGGGCATTCCCGACGGCAAGCTCGAGCATATTTTCGACCGGTTCTATTCCGAGCGCCCGAAAGGCGAACGCTTCGGCCAGCACTCCGGCCTGGGACTTTCTATCAGCCGCCAGATCGTGGAGGCGCTACAGGGCCGCATCAGCGCCGAGAACCGACGCGATGAATTGGGGCACGTACTGGGGGCGCGGTTCGTCGTGCGTTTGCCGAAGGGCTAAACCGACGGTCATTGCCGGACGGTACGGGTGGGCACTGAACAAGTGGAGTCTGCCGGTTCCCGTCAGCGCAATCGCCCTAAGCTCGGCTTGGCGTGCTGACGGCCGTCTATGGACACCTGATCGACGCCGGATCATTCTGGGCTTCCCGGCGTCTGGGTCCTGCCGCCATGTCACTTGCAATCGCTTCCAACCCCAGCGTGCGGCCGCCTGGGTTGCTCTATGCCCTGGATGAATGGCCTCCGCCGGCACGACTTGCGCTGCTCGGTCTGCAATACGCCGTCATGGATGCGATCTACCTCGTCTTGGTCGCGATTATCCTCCGAAATGCGAAGCTTTCGGCCGCCGAGAGCGTCAATCTGATGGGGATCGCCTGCGTGGCCCTCGCGATCGGTACAACGCTCCAGGCGCTGCCACGTGGCCCGGTCGGTTCCGGGTTCCTCGCACCACCGGTCTATTCTGCCACCTATCTCGCACCTTCCGTCCTCGCGGCGCAGAGCGGCGGAATGCCCCTTGTGTTCGGCATGACGCTTATCGCCGGCATCATGGAATTGCTGATCGCGCTTTTTCTCAACCGCCTCCGTTTTGTCATCACGCCGGTTCTCAGCGGGCTCACGGTTTTCATCGTCGGTCTACAGCTCGGTGTGGTGGGTGTCGGCCAGATGCTCGACGTTCAGCACGGGGCGCTGTTGTCGTTCCACTTACACATGATCGTAACAATTCTGACCCTCGCGACCTGCGTGGGGCTCAGCATCTGGGGCCGGGGTACGCTCAAGCTGCTCTGCTCGATGCTGGGACTGATCGCGGGCATGATAGCCGCAGGCTTACTGCAACTGATCCCGCCCGCTGGCTTCGCCGCTATCGGGGATGCGGAATGGCTTGCAGCCCCACGGCCAGCGCTGCTGCAACTTGGGTTCAGCGTTGAATTGCTGCCCGCCTTCCTGGCGGCGGGGGTGGCCGCGGCGCTGCGCGCGGTTGGCGTTGTCAGCACGTGTCAACGCATCAACGACGCCGCCTGGCAGCGGCCCGACATGACGAATGTCCGCAAGGGCGTGCTCGCGGACGGGCTCGCCAATGTCATCGCCGGCACCATAGGCGCGCCCGGCATGAGCATCGCGCCGAGCTTGGTTGGAATCTCTGACGCGACCGGCGCGACCAGCCGTGTCATTGCGTTCGCCGCTTCCGTCATTCTGCTCGCGGTCGCGTTCTCGCCCAAGCTGGCCGGGTTTTTCCTGCTGGTCCCGCCGGAGGTGGCCGGCTCGCTGCTGGTCTTCACCGCGTCGTTCATGATCAGCGGCGGTATGCAGATCATGTTGTCGCGCCCGGTCGATACCCGTGCCGTTTACGTCATCGGTATCTCGACTCTGCTGGCGCTCAGCGAAAACGTGTTCCCCCACTATTTCCACGAACTCTCGCCCGCGGCACGCAGCCTGACGGGAAACCCGCTCGCGTTCGGCCTGACGGCGGCGCTGGTCCTCACGCTGCTGTTCCGGGCCGGCGCACGGCAGCGCGCGGAAACCGTTTGGGCCGCCTCGAACGCTTCCATGACGGCTGCGCTCGAGTTCCTGCGCGACAAGGCGCAAGGCTGGAAGGTTCCCGCCGAAACCATCGCCACGGCCGCCGATCAGACGGAGGAGGTTCTGGCTTTTTTCTCCAAAGTCCACCCGCATGATGCCAGCGGCGCGCTGCGGGTCTCGTTCAACGGCCTGGATTTCGGCGTCGCGGTCGTCTGTCACGGCCGCCAGGTTCCTTCACTACCGGAGATAGCTCTCGTGCCCGCTTTTCCCAAGAGCGAAATCGATAACGAAGAGGCCGCTGTGTTTGCCGGACTGAAGGACTTCCTGCGTGGCCTGATCGCCGACCGGAAATCAGCGAAACAGCGGGACGGCCTGGTGAAGGTCAGCCTGTTTTACGCGACATAGAGCCGTAGCGGCCGCCAACCTTGTGGCTAGACTCATTTTAAGCTGACTGAAACACGTTACGCAAAACTCCGTTCATCCCCGCGAAGGCGGGGATCCAGGTCTCCCATGAGGCTAGCATTGTTTGGCGGGACGGATTCCCGCTTTCGCGGGAACGAACGGAGGGTGGCACACGAGATTTCGAGGCGCGCCGTTGACGGGCTCTGCGCTATTGTTGGACCATCGAGCGCTCCACGAAATCGGGAGAAGAACTCGATGCTGATGTCCGCCGCGGATTACCGGGAATCGCTCCGCCGCTTCCGGCCGCGCGTGTTCGTGAACGGGCGAGCGGTGGAGAGCGTCGCCGACGAGCCGCTGTTCGCACCCGGGATCGCCGCGATCGGGCTCACCTACGACACCGCCCTCGCCCCCGAGACCGCCCCGCTGATGACGGCGAGGCAGCACACCTCCGGGCGCGTCGTGAACCGGATGCTGCATATCGACACTTCGGGCGACGATCTGCTTGCGAAGCTCGAAGCCGTGCGCCTGTTGTGCCGCGAGTGCGGCTGCGCCCAACGCTATCTCGCGCATGACGCGCTGAACGGGCTCTATCAGGCTACCGCGCGCACCGACGCTGCCCACGGCTCCGAGTATCATGCGCGCCTCATCGCCTATCTGCATCGCGTGCAGGAGGAGGATCTGACGATCGGTATCGCCATGACCGACGCGAAGGGCGACCGTTCGCTGCGGCCCGGCGCGCAGGCCAACCCGGACGTGTACGTGCATGTCAAAGAACGCCGCGCCGAGGGCATCGTGATCCGCGGCGCCAAGGCGATCGTCACGTCCGCGCCTTACGTGCATGAGTTCCTGGTCATGCCCTGCCGCACGCACAATGCGGAGGATCGCGACTTCGCCGTTTGCTGCGCCGTGCCGGTGGATGCGCCCGGGATCACCATCGTCGCGCGCCCGGCCGGACGACCCGGCGAGGCGGCCGCCAAGTTCAGCGCGAAATACGGCCAATCGGTCGGGGTCGTGTTGTTCGACGATGTGTTCGTGCCGCATGAGCGGGTCTTCCTCGACGGCGAACACGAGGAAGGCGGCTTCCTCACGACCAGCTACGCGACCCATCACCGTCACTCCTGCATCGCCGCCCGCGCCGGGTTCGGCGATCTGCTGATCGGCGCGGGGGCACTGATGGCGGAGGCGAACGGGCTCGATTTCGACCGGCACGTTCATCTGCGCGAACAGATGGTCGAGCTCATCAAGATCGTGGAGGGCTTCTTCGCGTGCGGCGTCGCATCCTCCGTGTACGCAGAGCGCGATCCGGCGGGCTCGGTCATGCCCGATCCGGTATTCGCCAATATCGGCAAGCTGCTGATGTCGACGCAGATCTACGACATGCACCGGATCGCGCATTACGTCTCGGGCGGGCTTGTGGTGGCGCTCCCAGGCCCGGACGAAGACCATAATCCTGCGACGGCGGCGCAGCTCTCGGCAGTGCTGGGCGGACGGCCCGATATTCCTGCCGCGCAGCGCGCGGAAGTCGCGCGCTTCATCGAGGATCTGACCGCCTCGCATCAGGGCGGCTGGTATTCGCTCATCAGCCTGCACGGCGGCGGGAGCCCCGAGGCGATGAAGCGCGAAATCTGGCGCAATTACCCGGTCATGGAGAAGATCGAGTTGGTCGACCGGCTGCTCGATCGCGGGGTGCTCGGCGAGCGGCGCCGCACCTCGCGCCAGCCTGGCCGTTGCTGCACCACGGGCTGCCTCCCGCCGCCCGTGCCGAAACTGCCCAGAGCGGCGGAGTGATGGGCGTGGACGCGATCTGGTATTTCGACGTGATCTCGCCTTACGCCTATTTGCAGACCGCGCATCTCGACCGGCTCAGCGAGCGACTCGCGATCACGGCGCGTCCGGTACTGCTCGCGGGTCTGTTGCAGCATTGGGGTCAGACAGGACCGGCCGAGATCGCGCCGAAGCGGCGGCACGTCTATCGTCAGTGCCAGTGGCGGGCAGGCGAACTCGGCATTCCGTTCCGCCTGCCCGACGCGCATCCGTTCAACCCGCTGCGGGCGCTCCGCTTGCTGACCGCGCTCGATGGCGGCGTGACCGCGGCGCGCACGGCGTTGCACTTGGTATTCGGCGAGGGCGTTCGGCCGGACGACGATCCAGGCTGGGCCGCGCTCGCAGGACGTTTCGGCCTCACGCCCGCCCAGGCCGATGAGCTGGCTTCTGCGCCTGTCGCCAAGGACGCGCTCCGCCGCGCAACCGAGGCGGCGGCTGCGCGCGGCGTGTTCGGGGTACCGACTTTCGAGGTCGCGGGAGAGCTGTTCTGGGGCGAGGACGCAACCTCGATGCTGCTCGGCTTTCTCGCCGACCCCGGCCTGTTTCAGAAAAGTGCGATGGCCCGGATCGAGCAAATCCCCGTCGGGGCCGCACGCGCCATTCGCTGAGCCGACCCCTCCTGACCGTCCCGCGCAAAAGCGAGTTGACACGGAGCGCCGAGTTTGGCATCTCAGCGGGAATTCGGAATTCCAAATTCCGAACGGGAGGAAAAGTGGAACCGCTGGCGAGCACGCCGATCCTGATCGACCAGGTCTATGACCGGCTCATGCTGGAAATCGCCGAGTGCCGGCTGCAACCCGGCCAGCGCATCCGGCAGGCGGATCTCGCGGCCAGTCTCGGCGTCTCGCGTCAGCCGGTCAGCCACGCGCTCCAGCTCCTGAAGCGCCAGCGCTTGGTCGAGGACGTGGGGCGGAAGGGCCTGCAGGTGGCGCCCATCGACCGGGTGGCGATCCGCAATCTGTATCAACTGCGCTCCGCACTCGACAGCCTCGCCAGCAGGCTCGCGGCCGAGCGGGTCGCGCGGGGCGAGGCCGACGCGGCGGCCCGGTCTGGCGCGGAACTGGCGCTGGCCCAGGGCATCGCGCTCGGCCCGGATGCGCCAATTCCGGCCTATGTCCGCGCCGACATGGCGTTCCATCGCGCGATCTACCGCCTCTCCGGCAATCCCGCGATCGAGGAGACGATCTCGCCGCAATGGCCGCATCTGATGCGCGCGATGGGGACGGTGCTCGCGCCGCAGGACTACCCGAAGCGCGTCTGGGCGGAGCACCGCGAGATCCTCAGCTTGATTTTCGCGGGTGCGCCGGAGGCGGCGGAGGCCGCTGCCCGCCGTCACACCGACAACGCCGGGCGGCAAACGATCCGCCGTCTGGAACCGGATTCACAACTCGAACCCGAAGTCGAAGCCGCCTGATCCGAGCGGCGCGGTTCATCCAGCATCAACAGAAGGAACGCCCAATGAAGCTCACCCAGCAGCAACTTGATCAATTCGAACAGGAAGGCTGGCTCTTCCTGCCGGAGACATTCACGCCGGACGAGGTCGCGCTGCTCAAGCGCGAGGCCGAAGCGATCTACGACTCGGACCGCAAGGAGATCTGGCGGGAAAAATCGGGCGCGCCTCGCACGGCCTTCGCCGCGCACACCTATAACGACACGTTCCGCGTCCTCGGCGCGCATCCGCGGCTGATCGAACCGGTCGAGCAGATCTTCGGCGAGAAGCTCTACATGCACCAGTTCAAGATCAACGCCAAGTCGGCGTTCGACGGCGAGGTCTGGCAGTGGCACCAGGATTACGGAACCTGGCGGCGCGATGACGGAATGCCGGAAGCGCGCGCGATGAACATCGCGGTGTTTCTCGACGAAGTCATGCCGATCAACGGCCCGCTGATGCTCGTACCGCGCAGCCACAGGCACGGAAATCTTGAAGCGGGTCATGACACCAGTACCGACCTCCTACCCGCTCTGGACTCTCGACAATGATGCGGTGAAGCGTCTGGTCGATGAAGGCGGCATCGTCGCGCCCACCGGCAAGCCGGGCGGCGTGCTCCTGTTCCACGGCAATCTCGTGCATGGCTCGGCGGGGAATATCACGCCCTATTCGCGCAAGATCGTGTATCTGACTCTGAACGCGGTCTCGAACTACATCCGCAAGCCGACGCGCCCGGAATGGATCGCGCACACCGATTTCACCCCGATCGAGCCAGTGGCCGACGACGCGCTGTTGAACCGAGGGGAACCGGTCCGCCACGCGGCCGAGTAACTTCGCACCCCTCCCCTGCCCCCTCCCGCCAGCGGAGGGGGAAGACTTTAGGCCGGGAGCCTCGCCATGAATCTCGCTCATCTTCTCGCCAAACGGCGCGACGAAGGCCGTCCGGTGCGGGCCGGCCTCATCGGGGCCGGCAAGTTCGGCTCGATGTTTCTGTCGCAAATCCCGACGACACCGGGACTTGTCGTTTCCTGCATGGCCGATCTCAGCATCGAACGGGCGCGCACCGCCTGCCGCACCGTCGGATGGCCGCAGGAGCGGGTCGATTCGGTCGCGTTCGTGGAGGATGGCGCGGCGCTCGCCAGGCGTGACGATGTGGACGTCGTGGTGGAGGCCACCGGCAATCCCGCCGCCGGCATCACCCATGCGCGTGCGGCGATCGCCGCGGGCAAGCACGTCGTGATGGTGAATGTCGAGGGAGACGCCCTCGCCGGACCGCTTCTCGCGCACGAGGCGCGCCGCGCGGGCGTGGTGTACACCCTGGCCTACGGCGATCAGCCGGCGCTCGTCGCCGAACTGGTCGACTGGGCGCGCACCTGCGGCTTCCGGGTGGTCGCGGCGGGCAAAGGCACGAAATACCTGCCTGCCTATCACAACGTCACGCCCGATAACGTCTGGAAGCATTACGGGCTCACGGACGAGCAGGCGAAGGCGGCGGGCATGAACCCGCAAATGTTCAATTCCTTCCTGGACGGCACGAAATCGGCGCTCGAAATGGCGGCGATCGCCAATGCCTGCGAGCTCGACGCGCCCGAGGACGGTCTCGCCTTCCCTGCTTGCGGCGTGGATGATCTTCCCTTCGTGCTGCGGCCTCGCGCGGAAGGCGGTGTGCTGGAGCGCACCGGCCAGGTCGAGGTGGTTTCATCGCTCGAACGCGACGGCCGCCCCGTGTTCCGCGATCTCCGCTGGGGCGTCTATATCGTGTTCGAGGCGCCGAACGCCTACGCCGCCGATTGCTTCCGGCAGTACGGGCTCAAGACCGATCCCACCGGCCGTTACGCGGCGATGTACAAGCCGTATCATCTCATCGGATTGGAGCTGAACGTATCGGTCGCGTCCGCGGCGCTGCGTGGCGAGCCGACGGGCCAAGCGCGCGGGTTCCGCGGCGATGTCGTCGCGGTCGCCAAGAAACAGCTGAAGAATGGGGAGGAGCTCGACGGCGAGGGCGGCTACACGGTCTGGGGCAAGCTTCTTCCAGCGACGAAGAGCCTCGCGCATGGCGCGCTGCCGATCGGGCTCGCGCATCGCGTCCGCCTGGTACGCGACGTCGCGCAAGGCGCGGTGCTGCGCTGGAGCGACGTCGAGGCGATCCCGAGTGAAGCGGCGCGGGCGCGCAAGGATATGGAGGCGATGTTCGCCGGCAAGCTGGCCGCCGCCGCCGAGTAAACGCGAGCCCCGGCCTTCACGGGAGGAAACAAGAAACATGAACCAGATCCGAGTCGCGACCTTCGCCGGGCCGGGAACGCTTCCTGTCATTCGCACGGTGAGGCGGCCCGAAGTGCCGAGCAAGGCCGCGCTGTTCACGGTCGGCGCCTGCGGCGTGTGCGGCACCGACCTGCACATTCTCGCGGGGCACTGGCCGAAGCCCCTACCGTGGCCCTTCACGCTCGGGCACGAGGTCGCCGGCGTCATCACCGAGATCGGCCCGGAGCTCAAGGAAGATTACATGGGAAACCGGCTGGAGGTGGGGAGCAAGATCATGATCCCGCCCCTGATGCCGTGCGGCAGTTGCTATTATTGCGTCCACTATCCGCGGCACGCGAACAAGTGCCTGACGCCCGTGTACTATGGCCGCTATCTCGGCTTCGACAAGCCGCCGCATCTCTGGGGCGGCTGGGCGGAGATGGAGTATGTCGATCTCGACATGCTGCCCGGAACGAAAATCTATAAGCTCCCCGACGACATGCCGCTGTGGCTCGGGACTCTGACCGAGCCGTTCACCTCGACCGTGCGCGCCTGGAAGCGCGCGCAGGAGATCGGGATGTTTCCGCCCGGTGCGACCGTGGTGATCCAGGGCTCGGGACCAATCGGCGTGCTCTCGATCGTCGCGGCGCTCGAGATGGGCGCGGGACGCGTCATCATGGTGGGGGCGCCGGAGAAGCCGCGTCTCGAGCTGTGTCGCAAGTTTGGCGCCGAGGCGACCGTCGATATCACGAGATACCGGAGCGCCGAGGAGCGGATCGGCGCGGTGCGCGAGATCGTAGGCGGTTTCGGGGCCGATCTGGTCATGGATTGCAGCGGCCATCCGACCGCCGGCCCCGAGGGCATCGAGATGCTGCGCGATGGCGGCACGTATATCGAGATGGGCCAGTTCACCGACGCGGGCTCGATTGAAACGAACTGGCACCGGATCTGCACGAAGGATGTGACCTTGCTCGGGAGCTGGGCCTTCACCGCCGACGATATCTGGACCGGGATCACCATGCTGCACCGCGCGGGCCACAAATATCCGTTGCAAGAGATGCAGATGCGATTTCCATTTTCCGAGGAGGGCATCACCGAGGCGGTCACGGCGGCGCGCGAGATGCGCTGCGTCAAGGCGACCATCGTGCCCCATCCGGAGCTTGTCGATTAGGCCGGGCTGGTGCGATACGCGCGGCCGCTGATCGTGCTATAAGGCGCCACCCAAAGGGAGGGCTGACCGATGAGTGGGGCAACGTCTCAGGTCAATGTGCAAGAAGCGCTGCGCGATCCCACGACGTTCTTCGCCGAACCGCGCGATGTGATCGCCAATACCCAGCTGTCTCGGGAAGACAAACTCGCGATCTTGCGCCGCTGGGAACAGGACGCCCTTCGTCTCTCCGCGTCTGAGTCCGAAGGCATGGGAGGTGGCGAGGAGAGCATGCTGGGGCGCGTGGTGAGCGCTATCGACACGTTGCTCGGAAAGTGATCAGCCGCTCCGCCATACGGTGATCCGCGCCGGGCCGTGCGTGCGCTCGGCGAGTAGTTTGCCGATTTGGTGCTCCCCCTCCCCCTGCCCCCTCCCGCGAGGGGAGGGGGAATGAGGCATGGCTTCCCCTCCCCTCGCGGGAGGGGGATGGGGGGAGGGGTTCTCCCCTCGGGCCGTCTCGGTAACGATGATCGCGCCGGGCGCGATCCATCCGGCGCGCCCGCAAATGCGCCACGGCGGGCGCGAGCAGCCCGGCACGGTAAGGCGGATCGAGAAACACGAGCGAGCACGCTTGCGGAGCGGTCGGCGCGGCGAGCGCGTCCGCCGCGAGCACCGTGCAGCGATCGCCCGCACGGCAGGTTGCGATATTGGCGCGCAGCACCGCGAGTGCGGCGCGGTCCTGCTCGATGAACGTCGCGTGCGCAGCCCCGCGGGAGAGCGCCTCCAACCCTAACGCACCGGTGCCGGCGAACACATCCAGCACCCACGCCCCTTCGACGCACGCGCGCCCGCCCCATTCCGCGTGCATCAACATGTCGAAGAGCGCCTGCCGCACCCGGTCCGCGGTCGGCCGGGTCCCCTCGCCCGCGGGCGCGACGAGCGTGCGGCCCCGCCAAGCGCCCGCGACGATACGCACGATCAGCGCGAACGCGGCTGCTTCGCCGCGATCGCCTCGCGCGGTAGCTGCTCACGCAGCACCTTCGCCGGCACTTCCTCCACCGCGCCGCGCGGCAGGCCCCCGAGCTGGAATGGCCCGTAAGCCGTGCGGATCAAGCGCGTGACCTGCAACCCGAGATGCGTCATGACGCGTCGGATCTCGCGATTGCGTCCCTCGCGCAAGGCCACGCTGAGCCAGGCATTCTCGCCCTTGCGCGAATCAAGACCCGCCTCGATCGAGCCGTAGCGGACCCCGTCCACCGTGACTCCGTCGGCCAGCGCCGGGAGCGCGCGCTCGTCCACATTGCCGTATACGCGTACCCGGTAGCGGCGAACCCATCCGGTGGCGGGGAGCTCGAGCCAGCGCGCGAGGGCGCCGTCATTGGTCAGCAGCAGCAACCCTTCGCTCGTGAGATCGAGACGCCCGACGCTGACCACCCGAGGGAGTTCCGGTGGCAGGCGCTCGAACACCGTGGGGCGGCCCTCCGGGTCGCGGTGCGTCGTCACGAGCCCGTCGGGCTTATGATACCGCCAGAGCCGCGTCCGGTCCGGCGCGTCTACGACCCGCCCGTTCACCTGGACGATGTCGCCCGCGGTCACGAACGTCGCCGGATGTGCGACCGGCTTGTTGTTGAGTTCGCACCCGCCCTTCCGCGATCAGCCGCTCCGCATCACGCCGGCTCGCCAGCCCCGCGCGGGCAAGCCACTTGGCGATACGCTCGCCGCGCTCGCCTGCAGCGGCCGCCGCCATCATTCGAGGCACGCCTTGATGAAAGCCTCGAAAATCCGGCGGTCGCCGCGGTCGATCAGGAACTCGGGATGCCACTGCACGCCAAGGCAGAAGCGGAACCGGCGGTCCTCGATCCCCTCGATCACCTGATCCGGCGCGTGCGCGTTCACCGTTGCGAACGGCCCCGGATCGCGCACGGCCTGGTGGTGCGAGGAATTGACCCGCATCGCTTTCGCGCCGGTGATCGCGTGCAGCAACGTGCCCGGCACGATCGCGACCTCGTGTCCGGCTTCGTGGCGCGGATTGGCCTGTTCGTGTTCGAGCGCCGCCGCGACGGTATCCGGGATATGCTGGATCAGCGTGCCCCCTACCGCGACCGCAAGGAGCTGCTGGCCGCCGCAGATCCCGAGCACGGGCAGGTCACGCGCCAGCGCGCCTCGTGCGAGCGCAAGCTCCGCAACCGTGCGCTCAGACTTGAGGGTGACGCTCTCATGCCGCTCGGCCTCCCCGTAGAGCGCGGGATCGACATCGAACGCTCCGCCAGTGACGACGAGCCCATCCAGGCGGTCGAGATAGGCCTCGGCGAGCGAGGGCAGATGCGGCAGAGCGAGCGGGCAGGCCACCCGCGGCGGCGATCGCATCCGCGTAGTTGGCCCGCAGCGCATACCACGGATATTTTGAGTAGCCGCCCGGCTGCTCGGCATCCAGCGTGATGCCGATCACGGGGCGACGGCCGGTCTCCTCCGCGGTGGTAGGCGCGTCGTTTGTCATACCGCTCTGCTAGACCCGGCCGCCGTGCGGGGGCAAGAAGCACGCATGTCGCCGATGGAGATCGCGCTGGAGGAGGCGCGCGCCGCCGCAGCACGCGGGGAGGTGCCCGTCGGAGCCGTGTTGCTCAGCCCGGAGGGCGTGGTGCTGGCGCGCGCGGGCAACGAGGTGGAAGCACGGCACGACGCTTCGGCGCACGCGGAGCTGCTGGCCATGCGCGCGGCAGCGACCCTGCAGAATGCGACGCGGCTGCCAGCGTGCGATCTGTTCGTAACGCTCGAGCCCTGCCCGATGTGCGCGCAAGCCGCGAGCTTCTTTCGCATCCGGCGGTTGGTGTTCGGCGCCTACGATCCGAAAGGCGGCGGTGTGGAGCATGGCGCGCGGGTGTTCGACGCCGCCTCCTGCCACCACCGCCCCGAGGTGATCGGCGGCGTGCGAGAGAACGAGGCCGCGGAATTGTTGCGGGGGTTCTTTGCGGGAAGGCGGTAATTGACCTGCTGCGCAGCCTTCTTCGTTCCCTAAGCGCGTTCGGGTTGATCCGGTGCATTTCCGCGAGGCCCATATGCGCGGGGTTGGAACGCCTCGCGCGTATCGAGTATAGGGCCGCTGCGCGGAATGGCCACGGCATTGTGTGTTTTGGTCAGGAAGTTACAATCGGATCGCACCCGATTGGTTCGGACCGCGGAAGCACGCTTGCGCGGCTTCGGCACGTAAGGAGAGCATAATTGCGAGTGCATCAGCATGCCACTAAGCCCCTCTCCGGGGAACGCGGAGCTGGCGACATAGCGGTCGTGATACCGAGCTACCGCGTTCGCAAGCACATAATCCCGTTGCTGGGCAGGATCGGACCCGAGGTTTCGCACATCTTTGTCGTTGACGATGCGTGCCCGGACGGTTCGGGCAGCCATGTGCGTGCCACCTCGCGCGATCCTCGTGTGGTCGTTCTCTTCCACGAGAAGAACCAGGGTGTTGGAGGAGCGGTGATCACTGGATACCAACACGCCTTGGCGGCTGGGGCCGAGGTCATCATCAAGCTCGACGGCGACGGGCAGATGGATCCGGCGCTCATACCCTATTTCGCCGCACCGATCCTGGAGGACATGGCTGATTATGTGAAGGGAAATCGCTTCTATAATCTCGAAGACGTGCAAAACATGCCCAGAATGCGGCTGTTTGGGAACGCTGCGCTGTCTTTCATTACTAAGCTTTCGTCCGGTTACTGGAACATCTTCGATCCCACGAATGGCTACACGGCGATCAGCGCTAGCGTGCTTTCGCATCTGCCGCTACACAAATTGAGCCGACGCTACTTCTTCGAATTGGACTTGCTGTTCCGGCTGGGTACGATGAACGCCTTCGTTTTGGACTTGCCGATGGCTGCCGTTTACGCCGAGGAGGAAAGCAGCCTTCGCGTCAACCGGGTGTTGCTCAGCTTCGTGCTCGGTAACATTGCCAACTTTTCGAAGCGGCTTTTTTACAACTATTTCTTGCGAGGATTTTCTTTAGCGTCGCTTGAGCTAATCGCTGGTGCAGCGTTCCTCCTGTTCGGTGTGATTTTCGGGGCACTTGGCTGGACTGAGAGCTCGATCACTGGCCGCCCAGCGACTACGGGAACCGTGATGCTCGCGGCCCTGCCGATCATACTGGGAGTTCAGCTTCTCTTGACCTTTCTGAGCTTTGATATTGCTGCGACCCCGAGCCGGCCTATCTCTGCCCTGCTTCCCCCCAAGCTTGGGCGGCCCGAGCCTCTGGCGTCGCCCAGCCTAATCCTCGATAGAGGTCCGGAGACGACGTAGCGGGGCAAGCCAAGAACTCAGCGGGTGCGACGGACCGCCGGGCTCGTCTCGCGGTGCGAACGCGATTAGCCGAATACGTCGTATGCGCGGACAATAGCGATGTCCGCGGTCAGTAACTCGACCGCGACCACCAAGCTGACAGCAACCAAGGCCGTCCGAGACCATTCCGCGGAAACCCCCAGCCTCACAACCGAGCAAACCGTTACCGCGGCCAGCGCGAGAAGGGGAATGAAGTAGCGTCCTTGGATGCCTTCCACCCTCCATCCTCCGACCGTAGTCCAATACAGATAGAAGGTGGTCATCGTAAGGAGGACGCTTCCGGCCAGAAGCACCAAGTTCCAACAGATCTCGCGCGGACGCAATCGTGGTGCGTCCCCGGGCTGGGCGACCACGCCGAGCAACAGCGCCAAGACCGGGAGCATATAGGCGATCACTGGAAGCTCGAGTTTGAGCCAGCCCAACAACCCGACCCCGCTTCGATAATAGAACCACTTCATGTGCCACAGGGAGCGAGCGATCACGCTCGCATAGGCTAACGGATGTGTTGCGATATACCCAATCTGCCCCGATACGCTCGCCCCTGGCATAAGCACGATCAACGGGGGCGCGGTTAGAATCCAGCCGATAGTGCCTCCGAGGATCAGTACCGATCAGCAAAGCATGCACAAATAGAACGTGCTTGACGCGCCCGCGGTCCAGGGCAAGCGGGAGCCCCAGTAGGATGAGAGGCGCATAGACCGGTTTGAGCGAGCAAAAGACCAGTCCGCAAAGTGTTGCTCCGGCGACCTCCCCCGCTGTCCAGGCGCCGCGAGTAACGCCGCGCGTCATCAGGGCCGTGAACAAAAAAGCTGTGCATATCACTCCCGCATCCGGCGACACCGACCCATACTCAAAAATGGCCATGGGCAGTAATCCGCCGACCATCGCCACCTCCCGGCCGAGCGGCAGCAGTCCAACCGCCAAAGCAAGTACCGATACTGCGACCAGCGCATTCGCAATCCGCGCGAGATAAAGCAGTTCCAGAGGGCCGGCGCCCGCCAATCGTCCCGCCGCGATGGCGAGAGCCTGCGGCACATACGGCAGGGGCGAGTAAAAAGCCGAGCCAGTAAAGTCCACGAACTCCCGCCGGTCCGGCGATAACGGCATGCTCAGGAGCCCAGCGGTTCGCGTCAGCTTTTGATCGGTGATCGGCCGCGACGCGTGAATTGCCCGGGTTCCCAAGAAGGTCTCCGTCAATTCTGGCAGCGACGACGGCAGCACGGCACCGGCCGCACCATCCCGCACCATGCTGTGAAACTCGAGTTCACTTAGCTGAAACGCTCGGTGGAAGTGTTGTGATTCATCCGGCACTTGGAAGGGAGGGGTTAGCACCGCCATCGAAAGCGCCCCCAGTAAGCCCAACACAAAGCAGATGAATGCCGGGCTCGGCCATGCGAGGGCGAGGCGCATCGGCATCGCCGCGACTTGCTGGCGAGCTCCGAGCCAGATCACAGAGTGGCGCTCCGCACTGCGTAGGAAAGGTCCATTAGCAATTGCGAGGCTTCTCGAGCTATCGGAGCCCAGCTCCACCCACGCATCTGGCGAATTGCCGCGAATATGGTCAACCCGAGCTCCTCCAACCGCCGCAGGAACAACAGATCGGGTCAGGGTTTGATGATCAACCCCTGTCCCGTCGGCAGCGCGAGTATCTTGATCGCTCGCTGCTCCGCAAACCTATCGAAGGCGATCTTTTGATTGATCTGCCTTCTCCATCCATAGTCATCAAGAATGATGATCCCGCCGCTGACCAGTCGGTCCCAAAAATACTCCGCTGCCGCTATTTCCGGCGCCGTATTGTTCATATCCAACGAGAGATAGCAGATTTTAGCAGAGGTAACACTAGGCAACGTATCGGGGACCACTCCTTTGACGATCTCGACCCCGGGAACAGAACCAAATGTCTGAACGACCTCCCGATAGCAGTCGGTATAGCCTCCAGGCAGAATGCCGAGGCGACGCTCGTCTTCAGAAATCAGGTGCTCGACTAAACCCTCGTAGGTATCCAGCAACCAGAACCTTTTGTTGAGATCGGCGAAATCGATGTAGTGCATGACGGCTCGCGAAAGTCCGCCACGGTTGACGCCGCATTCGACAAAGTCACCCTCTTTGTTGCGTACGCTCCATGCTGCCCAGCAGCAAACATAAGCGCGCCATTCGATGTCCTGCCCCCACGAGCCCGTTGCTTTTCCCAGTGCATAGCTTTCCCGAAATTTGGGATCTCTCCGGAAATCGGAATTATGGACGGTAAGCAAGCCGTCCTGAAAATAAACGCCACGGGCGCGATACAACATATACGCGACCGTAACCAACGGCCCTGGCAGAATGAACCGTGCCTTATTGGAAAGTCGGGAGACAAGCTTCCTCATCATGAGTCTCGCGGTACGGTGAGCCGCGATCGTCCGCCACGGAAGGTAACATTACGCAACAGGAGAAAGGCGGTTACGGCGACGAAAACCGCATTGATGAAGAATGCGAGCGAAGGACCCAAGCGAAGGTAGCCGATCAGAAACGCGTACCCACCCATCGCCAGCGCATATTGCAGAGCAAAAACACTCACGAATGAGGCGAACTCCTTCAGATTCGCCGGAGCCCGAACGGAAAACGTGAATGTTCTGTGCAGGAAATAGCCGATCACCATTGTTATCACAGAGCAGGTCGTCGCCGCGGCCAGATAGTGTAGCCCGGCCGCAATGCCGCCGACGAAGAGGACATAGTTGATCGCGGTAGAAATCGAGGCCGACGATGACGTACTGGACTCCCTGCCCCAAGAGGGCGGTGTTCAATAGCCAACCCGGTAGAGAGAGGCCAGCACACCGGCGATCGGCGCCGGCCAGATCCGGTGGAACATCCGCCGGTCCTCCTCCCTGCGGCGGCCATCCTGCTTGCTTCGGGAGGTCTCTGCTTCCCGATGCAGCCGGTGTCCCATCAGCACCCGCCGGCTGAAGACGAACGGATGGTCCAGAAGGTGCAGTCGCCACCATGCGTCCCAGTCCAGATTGATCTGATAATCTTCGGAGAAACGGAATCCCTGGATCACCTTCCGGTTGAGGGTGACCGAGGGGCAGGGAACCACGCTGCCAAACGCCAGCAGCCCGCGTTTTCCGGCGCGGCTCTGTACGACTTCACGCCCACCCACCGCAAGGGCGCGCAGTATGTGCTTGACCCGCAACACACGGCCCCTGGCGAGCGGATTGCCCCGGTCGTCGATCTCCTCATAGTCGGTGAAGCACAGGCTGGCATTGGGGGCTACTCCGAACAGAGCTCGGGTCTGCTGTGCGAAGTCCGGATAATAGAGGTCGTCCTGATGTGCCAGCGTGACCAGATCGGCCGTGGCACAGTCGAGCGCGAAGTTCCAGTCGGCCGCAATGCCGCGGCGGCCCTGCGAGACCTGCACCGGCACGCAATGAGATCGTGCCATATCCGAAATGTATGGGGATAGTACCGGTGTCGTGACGGTCACACGGCTGCCGGATTGGCGGCAGACCGAGGCCAAGCAGTCCGGCAAATAGGGGGAGTCTCCGTAGGCCAGCACCACGAATTCATGCGACAGTGCTTGCATAAGCGGTCCAAGACAGTAGGAAGCTGACGGGCGGCATCGCGCGGACTATGCCTTTGCCGCGGAGGCCGGGCAAGCCGGTATCCGGTTCGCTCACCCGCGCCGGCCCGGCACGGTCCTCGCGTGAACGCCTTGAGCGACTAAGGCCCCACTCCTGAGCGTCCCCGAATACATCATCATATCATCCGAAATATCCTCGGAGGGGATCTGAAGTGGATGATTGAGGAGAACGGGACTGCTGAGCGTTCAAGGCCCGCGCTGCAATGCCCGCCAGCCGATGTCACGGCGACAATAGCCCTCGGGCCAGTCGATTGCATCCACGGCTGCATAGGCCGCGTCTCGCGCTGCCCGTAAATCCGCCCCGGTCGCGCACACGGTCAGCACCCGACCACCCGCGGCCAGGATGCGCCCGTCAGCCGTCGCGTCAGTGCCCGCATGAAAGACCTGCACGCCCGGCACGGCTTCGGCCCGCTCCAGCCCCCGAATCTCGGAACCGCGCAGCGGCTCGCCCGGATAGCCGCGGGCGGCCAAGACCACCGCGATCGACGGCTCCTCACGCCAGCGCAGGTCGAAATGCGCGATCTCGCCCTCGCACGCCGCCATAAGGGCGGGCAGCAGGTCGGATCGGAGCCGGAGCACGCAGCGCCTGACACTCCGGGTCGCCGAAGCGGACGTTGAACTCGATCAGCTTCGCCCCGTCCTCGTTCAGCATCAGCCCAGCGAAGAGCACCCCGCGAAACGGCGTGCCGCGGCGGGCCATCTCGGCGAGCGCGGGCCGGATCACGCCCTCCATCACCGCCTCCCGCAACGCGGGCGTCAGCACCGGCGGCGGAGAGTAGGCGCCCATCCCGCCGGTATTGGGGCCGCTATCGCCCTCACCCGCGCGCTTGTGGTCCTGCGCCGCGCCGAGCCACAGCGCGGAGACGCCATCGCACAGGGCGAAAACCGAGATTTCCTCCCCCGTGAGACACTCCTCGATGACCACGGAGGCGCCCGCCTCGCCGAAGGCGCGCCCCTCCATCATCATCTCGATCGCGGCCAGTGCCTCGGCCTCGGTCGCGGCGACCACGACTCCCTTGCCGGCGGCAAGCCCGTCGGCCTTGACGACGATCGGCGCCCCGCGACGGCGCACGAATTCGCGGGCCGCCTCCGCCTCATCGAACCGCTCCCACATCGCCGTGCGGATTCCCGCCGCGTCCGCCAGCTCCTTGGCGAAGCTTTTGCTGCCTTCGAGCTGGGCAGCGGCGCTCGATGGACCGCAACACGCGATTCCGGCGGCCGCCATCGCGTCCCCGATGCCGGCGACCAACGGCCCCTCCGGCCCTGGAACCACCAGATCCACCCTATTGTCCTGGGCGAAAGCCACCAGGGAGGCGATGTCGGTCGCGGATATCGCGACGTTTTCGGCGAGCTTGGCGGTTCCGGGATTGCCGGGGGCGCACCATAGCTTTCGCAGCAGCGGGCTGGCGGCGAGCGCCCAGCAGAGGGCGTGTTCTCGCCCGCCCGAACCGACGACAAGCACGCGCATGGCTCGCTCTAGCCGGCTCCTCCGCCGCGCATGGCGGCTCGATCGCGCTGCGCGATCTCGGCCAGGAGCGACCAGACCCGGTCCGGCTCCATGGGCACGTTCGGATCGTTCAACAACCGGTCAAGCTCGTCGAGCTTTCGGGTGTAATCGGTGTCCGTCATCCGCGGCTCCTGATTCCGCACTGCAATATCGAAGCGTGACAACGTGGCGCGGAGAGAGCGGTTTCAGGGCCGGCGGGTTGGAGCGCACAGGCCCGGCTTCGCCCTCACACCGAGGAAAGCACGGCGGCGGCGAGTGCCGGGGCTTTCGCGGCCGGATGGGCGGGATTGCGGAAGCGGAGCTCTCCGTCGGGTGCGGCGTCTGGCCTCCGCGCAGCGAACAGCTCGACCCGTGAGGCGCAGGTAACGGCGACGACCGACCGGGCTTCCGGGAAGGTCAGGAACTGCCGCGCCTCTCCTTCCAACTCGAGTTGTTCACGCAGCATCCGCCATTCGGTTCGATCCGTGTCGTCCACGAACATAGCGAGTATGCCGGGACGGCTGCCGGTCAGCCGCGTCGGCGCGATCGCGGCCATACGGCGTCGTACCGCGACCGCGACATCGTTTTCCCGCCCGGCCCGGGCTGCCATGACGAACACGCCTCCGCCCGCGGCGGTGACGGAGAGATGCGCCTCGGGACCGAACTCGCGGCGAAGGGACGACATCAGTTGCAGCTCGTCCGCCTGTGCCGCGGCGAGCAACAGCGGATCGAGCCTCAACACCATGGCGGCATCCTGGTCGGTCCGGCGTTGCTCTTGCAGCAGCGTCCTGATCCGGCCGTGCAGCGCGGAGAGACTGTCGCCCTGGTCGGGCGGCTCGTGCAGCCCGCCCTGTAAGCCGTGGGGCAAGGTCAGTTTCAGCAGATAGCGCCCCGGATGCGCTGCGAGCCAGGTCTGCAAATCGGGGTCGATCCGGTCGGCGAGCCGGAACCAGGCCCCACGATGCACGCTCCTTCCCTCTTCGGCGGAGAGCACGTCGCAGGCCACCTCGGCCTCGACGCCGTTGCGAGCCAGCATCAGATCGAACGGCGCGCCCTCCTCGAGCCCCGCGAAAGCCACCTCGAAGCCACGGTCCCGATGCAGGGCGGCCGTGCGCAGGAGATGGAACAGCGGCACGAGTGTATTGTCCGCAACCGTCGCCTCGTGCAGCTTTGCGCGCAAATTCTTGCGCACCCTCGGGCTCAGCCGGTCAGCGAGTTCTGACGGCTTCTCCCGCCAGCTCCGCCACGCGCTGCTCGGCGCTCGATGGTTCACGGTCGCTCCGGCGAAGCCGAGCAATAGCCAACTCGATCGCGTGGCGTTGCAGGATGGCCTTGCCGGCGCGCGGGCCGGCGGCGGCCCGGCGCGCGATGTCCGCCAACCGCGTCATCCAGACCCGCGGGCCAACGAGCGCCACGAAAGCGTCGAGAGCGGCCCCGTCCACAGATGTTCTTCCCAGCGGCATCGCGCCATTCTCGTCGGTAGCGATACCGACTACACAGTCAATGGTTCGTGATCGTCAAGGGCGGGCCTTGCGGTATGCTTCCCTGGCTCGGCCGGATCTGCCCGGTCGAGTAGCTGCTGAGAGCGAGCCGATGATGAACAAGCCGCTTTACGATCAGGATTTCCTGCGCTGGACCGCTGAGCAAGCTCGCGCGCTGCATGAGGCGGCGCATGTGGGCAGCAATTTGCCGTTGGACTGGGACAACCTCGCCGAGGAGATCGAAAGCTTGGGCCGCGCCCAACGTAACCAGCTGGCCAGCCGGATCGCGACCATTCTGGAGCACTTGATGAAGCTCCAGGCGTCGCCCGCAGAAGCCCCGCGCCGAGGCTGGGAAGCAACGATCATCCGGGAGCGGGCCCGGATCGAGCGCCTGCTGCGAGACAGCCCGAGCCTGCGGCAGGAAGTGGCCTCGATGATCGAGGAGGAGCTTCAGGACGCGCGCAAGGTCGTGAAGCGGGAGATGGCGGACCACGGCGAGGCCGCCGCAGCCTTGCTGGACGGCCTTCGGGTACAATGAGGATCAGGTGCTCGGGGAGTGGTTGCCGGAATAGTTAGACGGGCATGGCGTGGAAATGCCGATTACGGTCGGCCTAGACGCCCTAGAACTTGTTTAGGCCAACTGGAAACACGTGACGCGAAATTCCGCTCATCCCCGCGAAGGCGGGGAGCCAGGTCTCGCAAAAGAAAGGCTGACATTGTATGGCGGGACGGGGTTCCTGCTTTTACGGGCCTGGGTTCCCGCTTCCGCGGGAACGAACGGGGGATGGCCGAGGCACTCACAGTCAGCCCAAACGGCTCTAGTTTCCGGCGATACCCTTCCCGTACCGCCGTAGCACCGAGGCGACTTCGGGCAGCATTTCGAGCAGCGGAACGCTCTCGCTCGCGACCTCGATTGCGAGATCAGGACGCCGAAACAGGGCGACGCACGCCTGATCCGGATCGTGCCGGGACGGGTAGATGATGCCATCTGGGCGGTCCGGATGCGTAAACAGAGCGTCGGCCCAAACCCCGCACGGCTCGTAGGGGCCGGTCGTGATCCCGTTATCAACTCCCAAGGATTGCAGCGCGGCCCCATCCATCGGAACCAACCGAACGGCGCGAGAAAACTTGAGAACCGCGATCGAGCGATCGCCGATCTCCGCCAAACCGATAAGTCGCCGCCTCGGATTGCGCAGCACCGTTTCGACGAAAGCCCCCTCGAAGGATGCCGCCAGATAGAGCACGCCGAAATGGCCGCCGGCGCTGTCGAAGCGCCCGACCGGAGTATGCCCAAATCCTGGCGAGAAGAAGACGGGATCACGATCGCTGGCGTGAATCCGAACGAGAGAGCTTTCCTTCGCCAATTACCTTGAGCGGAAGGTGAACGCTCTTGAGCCAATCCGGAGGAAGCGAGGCCGCGCCCGTGGGACCGCGGCCCGAAGCGCTCATCCGAAAGCGTCGGTGTTCATCGCATCGAGCACGCGATCGAGCTGAGCGGCCTCCGCGCCTCCGCGGCGAAGCGCCTCCAGAGGCGAAAGCCCGTTCAGGGCGTCATCCTCGGCCAGCAGGAAGTCGAGCGTCGCCCATGCGCCCATCTTGGCCGTCCTCGCCAGAACCGCCGCAAGCCCGGGTGGAACCTGACCGTCTGCCCCGATCTGGGCGGCCGGATACCGCCAATCTCCTGCGACGCGCACCGCGAGAAGCTGGTTGGCTCGGCGCCGCTTATCGATTGCCTGTCTGGAGATGCCGCCCAGCGCGCGCCCGATCTCGGCCGCCGAAAGCAAGCCGCCCGCCTTCACGACGAGCTCTTCCCGCTCGCTCACGCCACGGGCGAACGCATCCGTGAGCGGATCGAGGTCGAGTGCCGCCCCGAGGACGGCCGCATCTCCGAGCGCGCGCGCGACGGCTCCGAAGTCGGTCGGAGCCGAAAGCGCTCCAGCTAACGCCTCAACGCTGGCCGAGCGGGCTACGTGCTCGATCGCGTGCGAGGCTCGGCGCCGAAAAGCGTCCCGCAGGAGATTGGCCTCAGCCGGCTCTCCCCCGAGACTTGCGGCCGGATCGCAGATGTGCCCGCCATATTCCAATCCAGGTTGCTTTAGGCGAACATGTGGGGCGGTAGAGTACTAAGTCAACTGACCGACTTGATCCGGCCGTCGCTCAATTCCGCGGCAGGACCGCCCGTTCCGGCGCGTCGGGATTTTGCGCCCGGTGCCGGAGCAGGTGATCGGCCAGCACGCAAGCCATCATCGCCTCTCCGACCGGCACGGCGCGGATCCCGACGCAGGGGTCGTGCCGCCCGCGGGTGGTGACATCGACGTCGTGGCCCGAGCGGTCCACCCCTCGACGGGGCGTCAGAATGGAACTGGTCGGCTTGACGGCAAACCGCGCGACGACGGGCTGGCCGGTCGAGATGCCGCCGAGAATGCCGCCGGCATGATTGGATTCGAAACCAACGACACCGTCCTGCATCCGCATCTCGTCGGCGTTCTCTTCGCCGCTCAAAGCAGCGGTCGCGAACCCGTCACCGATCTCGACGCCCTTGACCGCATTGATGCTCATCAGCGCGCCCGCGAGATCGGCATCGAGCTTGCCGTAAACCGGCGCGCCGAGGCCAGGCGGCACGCCCTCCGCGATGACTTCGATCACAGCCCCGACCGAGGAGCCGGCCTTGCGGATGTCGCCGAGATACGTCTCCCACGCCGCAGCCGCGACCGGGTCGGGACAGAAGAACGGGTTTTTGTCCACGGCCGCCCAATCCCAACGCGCCCGGTCGATCGCCTGCGCGCCCATCCGCACCAGCGCGCCCCGAATACGCACCCCCGATCCCAGCACTTTGCGGGCGATGCCGCCCGCTGCTACGCGCATCGCCGTCTCGCGCGCCGAGCTGCGACCACCTCCCCGATAATCGCGAATGCCGTATTTCAGCTCGTAGGTCAGGTCGGCGTGGCCGGGACGGAATTGGTGAGCGATCTCGCCGTAATCTCGCGATCGCTGGTCGACGTTCTCGATCTGCAAGGCAATGGGGGTGCCCGTCGTCATGCCCTCGAAGACCCCGGATAGGATGCGGACTTGGTCGGGCTCCTGTCTTTGCGTCGTGAAACGGGACTGCCCAGGCCGCCTGCGGTCGAGCCAGGGCTGGAGGTCCGCCTCCGCCAATGGGAGCCTCGGCGGACAACCATCCACCACGCAGCCGATCGCGACTCCGTGGCTTTCGCCCCAAGTGGTGACCCGGAACAGATGACCGAAGCTGTTGTGACTCATGCGTGGATCGCCAGCATCGGGTCAGTGATCGCTCACGACCGCGATGTCCGGGGCCGCGGGATTTTTCATTCCGACGACATGATAGCCGCAATCGACATGATGCACCTCCCCCGTAACGCCGCGTGACAGATCCGAGAGAAGATAGAGACCGGCCCCGCCGACATCCTCGATCGTTACATTGCGTTCCATCGGCGCGTTCAACTGGTTCCAGCGCAAGATATAACGGAAATCGCCTATGCCGCTCGCGGCGAGCGTCTTGATCGGGCCGGCGCTGATCGCGTTCACGCGAATGCCGTCCGCGCCAAGATCGGCTGCGAGGTAGCGCACGGAGGCTTCGAGAGCCGACTTCGCGATCCCCATCACGTTGTAATGCGGCATCACTCGCTCGGCGCCGAGATAGGACAATGTCAGCAGTGAGCCGCCGGACTTCATCATCGGCACCGCGCGCTGGCAGACGGCGGTGAAAGAGTAGGCCGAGATGTCGAGCGCCTGGAGAAAGGCCGCGCGTGGCGTGTCGAGATAGCGGCCGCGCAGATAGGCTTTGTCGGCAAATCCGATCGCATGGACGAGAAAATCGAGCCGATCCCAATCCCTCCTCAAGGCCTCGAAGGCAGCGTCCATGCTCGCATCCTCGGCGACGTCGCAGGGAATGACGAGACTTCGAGCCGACGCTTTCGGCCAGCGGGCGCACGCGGCGCTCCAGCGCCTCGCCCTGGAAGGTGAAGGCGATCTCCGCGCCTTGCGCCGCGCAGGCGGCGGCGATCCCCCAGGCGATGGAGCGGTCGTTCGCGACGCCCATGACCAGGCCGCGCTTGCCTTGCATGAGCGTGCCCTGGGCAGGCATCGGAGCGCTGGTGGGCATGGCGGCCTCCGTTCCGGTCTGGTTGCCGACCGTGGTGGCACAAGCGCGCGGACCGGGGCAAGAGGATGCCCCCGCTTCGGCTTGGCTCGGCCGCCAGGCGACGGCAAAGTACTGGCCCCCGGAAGGACCCCACCGATGCCTGATATCCCGGCGCCGCCGGACGAGCCGTTCGAGAAATTCCAGGAATGGATGGCGGAAGCGGCGCGCTCCGAGCCCAGCGATCCGAACGCGATGACGCTGGCGACCTGCACGCCCGATGCGAGGCCCTCGGCGCGGATCGTACTGCTGAAGGGCGCCGATACGCGCGGCTTCGTTTTCTATACCAATACCGAGAGCCGGAAAGGCCGCGAGCTCGCGGCGAATGGCCGGGTGGCGTTGCTGTTTCACTGGAAATCGCTTGGTCGACAAGTGCGCATCGAGGGCGGCGTCGAAGCTGTGAGCGAGGCGGAGGCGGACGCCTATTTCGCGAGCCGCCTGCGCATCTCCCGCCTGGGCGCATGGGCTTCCGATCAATCGCGTCCGCTGCCCGATCGAGCCGAACTCGAGCGCCGTCTCGCCGAGTGCGAGGCGCGCTATTCGGGCGACAGCATTCCTCGCCCGCCCCATTGGTCCGGCTATCGGGTGCGGCCCGAGCTTTTCGAGTTCTGGCAGGACATGCCCTATCGCCTGCACGATCGGACGATCTACACGCGCACGGAAACGGGCTGGACGGTCGGGAAGCTGTTTCCGTAGGTTCGCGCATGACGATTCCACCGGAGCAGCAGGAGGCGGTCGCGTTCCTGCAAGCGACATCGGGGGCCGCGCCGATCGAGACGCACATCTCGCTCGTGTTCCTCGGCGCCGATACGGCATGGAAGCTTCGCAAGGCGGTGCGCCTCCCTTTTCTGGACTGCACCGCTCTTGATACACGCCGCCGCTTCGCGTTCCGCGAGCTGGAGCTGAACGCGCACGCCGCGCCCGGTCTTTACCGTGACGTGGTGCCGATCATCCGGAGGACGGATGGCTCGCTCACCTTCGGCGAAGAGGGTCAGGCGATCGACTGGATCGTTCGGATGGCCCGCGTCCCGTCCGAGCACTTCCTGGAGCGCATTGCCCTCGGGGGAGGGCTTGACCCGGTGCTGCTCGATGCGATCGCGGATTGCGTCGCGGCATATCACCTCGCGCTCGCGCCCGCGGCGAAAGCCGAACCGGCCGAGGCGATGCGAGTTGCCGCATTGGGAAGCGTAGGGTCCGCACTGGAGGCTGGTCTGCCCGAGGCTGGCGTCCGCGCCTGGCTCGATGCAGTCATGGCGAGATTGAACATGTTGCGCGACTGGCTGGACGCACGCGGCAGAAGCGGGTTCGTCCGCCGCGCGCATGGTGATCTGCATCTCGGCAATATGTGCCTTTGGCACGGGCGGCCGGTGCTGTTCGATGCGCTGGAATTCGATGAGGCGATGGCGACCATCGATCTCGGCTACGACCTTGGCTTCCTGCTGATGGACATCGACCACCGCGTCGGCCGGCGGCAGGCAAATCGCGTGCTCAATCGCTACGTCGCCCGCACCGGAGACGCCGCGCTCGTGCAAGGCCTGCCGCTATTCCTATCGATGCGCGCGATGATCCGGTCGCATGTGGAAGCCAAGCGCGAAAGAACCGCGCTGGCGGCCACGTATCTTCGCGCGGCGCAGAAATATCTGAACCCCGCCCCAGCCGTCGTTGTGGCCGTCGGCGGTCTCCAGGGGACCGGAAAATCCACGCTCGCGCGCTCGCTCGCGCCGGAGCTCGGCCCCGCACCCGGTGCGCTCGTGTTGCGCAGCGACGAGATCCGTAAGCGCCAGCACGGCGCTTCGCCAGAGCAGCGCCTCTCCGCCGAAGCCTACTCCGCGACGGCCGATGAGGCGATGTTGCAGACCCTGGTTGCCGGTGTGGAAGATGCCGGAGCGAGCGGCCACGCGATAATTGCGGATGCGACCTTTCTCGACCCGCTGCACCGCGACCGCGTGGCCCGAGCGGCGCTGAACGCCGGGCTCCCCTTCGCCGGCTTGTGGCTGGATGCCCCTCTCTCGGTGCTGGAATTGCGCCTTGAAGCGCGGGCGAACGACGCCTCCGATGCAACCGTGGAAGTCTTGCGGCGCGCATATCGGACGAGTCACGGCGGAGGGGACTGGACGACGATCGACTCGGGCGATGCCGGGACGGCCCTCGAGCGAGCGCGGGCGATTGTGCGCGACCGGCTTGCGGCATGATACCATCGCCGATCGGTTTCAGATGTGACCCTAGGAGATTTCCGGGCCATGGCCATTCGTAAGCTCCTTCTGCCGCTAACAGGGACCGCCGCGGGCGAAGCCGCCCTGAGCACCGCGCTCATGACTGCGCGGTTGTGGAACGCGCATGTCAGCGCGCTGCATGTGCGCGTGGACTCGCGGGATGTCGCGCCGCTCGCCGGTGAGGGTCTGTCGGGGGCGATGATCGAGGAGATGATGTCCGCGACCGAGAAAGAGAGCAGCGATCGCGCCCACGCCGTCCGCGCCATGTTCGAACGGTTCGCAGGCGAGCATGAGGTGATTATCGCGGATGCGCGGCCCGGCTCCGATTATGCCACGGCCAGCTTCGCCGCCGTAACGGGGCGGGAGGAGGATCTGGTGGCGCAGCTTGCGCGCCTCGCGGATTTGACCGTGGTGCCGCATCCGGACGCGGGCGAGGACGTCTCCTCCTCCGACGCGCTCCACGCCGTGCTGTTCGATTCCGGCCGTCCCGTCCTGATCGCGCCCCAGATCGCGCCCGCTTCGATCGGGACCCGGATTTGCGTCGCCTGGAACGGCACCGCCGAATCCGCCGCGTCCGTATGGGGGGCGCTACCCTGGATGCAGCGGGCGGAGGCTGTTCGCATTCTGTCGGCGGAGGAATATCAGCGCCGTGGGCCAGCCGCCACCGATCTCGCGGACTACCTCGCGTTGCATGGCATTCATGCCGAGATGGCCACGTTCCGCACGGTCAGCAACAGCGTGGGCGCCGGGCTGCTCGCGGCGGCGCGCGAGTTCCGCGCCGACCTTCTGGCCATGGGCGCTTATTCGCATTCCCGCCTGCGGCAACTCATTTTGGGCGGCGTCACCCGGCACGTTCTCGAACACGCTACCTTGCCGGTGATGATGAGCCGTTGAGGAGGCGACGCTTGCCGCCCAAAGCCAAAGGATGGTGCTACGCTAGGCCAACTAATCCCGTTTCGGCCTCAGTGGAAACGAGTGCGCGAAAAAACCTCTCGCTGAGCCTGCGCGAGGGCGCGGGACGGAAACGCCGGAATCGGGACTTCACCCGGACGCAACCGGGCGTCGGAATTTTTTTTGCCACACACGCCCTGGTTGTGGCCTTCTGTTTGTCCGATGCTTTCGACCCCAGCCCTCGCACCAATCAGCCTGTCGTACCGCCTGGCCCTCATCATCGAGTCGCTGTGCCAGGCGGCGACCGTGCGCTGCGCCCAGGAGCGCTCGGTCCCGACGCTGATATTGGTCTTCAGGGCCTGGGTGCGGCTGCGCCGCCTCGCCATCCGGTTCGAGGCGCTGGCCGCCAAGGTGCGCGCCGGCCGGCTTGTCGCGCCGGTGGCGCGGCTCCGGGCTCCGCCTTTGCCGCAGCAATACCGTCTGCCGGCCCGGCCGCAGACCTATCGGCTGCCGCGCGGGTTCGGCTGGCTGCTCCGGCTGGTGCCGGAGACGGTCGCCTATGGCGGGCAGGTCGAGCACTTGCTGGCGGACCCGAAGATGACGGCGCTGCTCGCCGCATCGCCGCAAGCCGGCCGCATCCTGCGCCCGCTCTGCCACATGCTGGCGATCAAGCCGCCGCCGGCGCTGGCTGCCCCACCGCGTGCGAAGCGGCCGGCGCCGCCCGCCGCCGCCATCCCCGCCCCCGATCCCAGCCGCGCCGTTTCCCGCCCGGTTGCTTCCCTGGCCGGGTTGCCGCCGGATTTGCCGCCGCGCATTGCCGCGGTGCTGGCGTTGGCCCTCGGGCAAGCCGACCCGCACGCGGACCCGCCGCTTGGGCTACCGGCGCCGGCCTGAGCGCCATGGCGACGCTCGCGGTAAACGTTCCGGTATAGAAACGTTGCTCTTGTCTCCTAGCAGCCCGAAACGGGACGACTGCATTGCTCATGGGCTCCGTTGACCCTCCTGCATTAGAGTGGCGGCCGCTTGGATCAATTCGGGGATGGTCCTTTATGCGCACCCGGCTCGCGCCGATGCTCGGCTTGTGCCTGCTGATCGCCGCTTCGCCGCATGCGTCACGCGCGGCGGCGCTGACGCTCGAGGACGCGCAGGCGGTCGAGGGCACGCTGCGTAACTGGCTCACCGGCCTGCTCGGCCCCGAGGTACGGCTCCCCTCGAGGCCGGTGCAGCTTACGCCGGAAGGCGACCACTACCGCGCGCTGCTGCCGATCCCAGGGCTCGAAGCAGAGGGTGGACGCGCGCCGGCGCCGGGCATAACCGGCGTGGTGCGGCCGCAGGCCAACGGTCGATGGGCGGTCGAGGACATTCGGCTCCCCTCGCCCGCGAAGCTGAGCATTCCCCTCCCCGGCGATGCCGCGCCTCTCGGATCTGTCGCAGGTGCTCATCAGCGCCGGCGCTCAGGATTCCAAAGCCAGCTTCGACGTTGGTCTCGCGACACCTTCCCGCTTGGATATGCAGCTCGACGACTTCGCGATCGGGATCGCCGGACCGAATCAGCGGGAGGCGCAGCACCTCGATCACTACACCCTGCACATGACGGTTCAGCCCGGTGCCGGCGGTCGGCTCGACGTTGGCGAGGAAATGGGCGCGGAAGGGTTCCGCAGCGAGCAGCAGCACGAAGGTCTCCCGCCCGTCTCCATGCAGGCGGATCGGGTGCGGCTATCGGCCCAAGTGGACGGGCTCAATCGTGGTCGCGCCGGTCCGTTGCTGGTCAGCTCCGTCCGGTTCATCGGCGCCTTGCTGGCCGGGCTCTCGAACGCCGCTTCCGGCGACCGCGCCGCAATGCCGCCGCTCGACCGCGACTCGGTTCGGGCTGTCCTGCTGGCGCTGAACGACATAGCGACCGGCGGTCACGTGGAGGAATCGGTCGAGAACTTGCGCGTCAAGGTCGGCGATGTCGCGGGCGCGCTCGATCGGGCGCGCTTCGAGATGGGAGCCGCCTCGCCGCAAGGGATGCTGAACGCTTGGCTCGCGCTGACGATGGAGGGGCTGAGCGTGCCCGGCCTGCCCGTGCCCGCGAGCGAATGGCTGCCGCGCCGGATCATCCTGCGCCCGTCGATTTCCGGGGTCAGCCTGGCCGATCTCATGCGGTTCGCGATGCGCGCGACCGAGCCAAACGCCGATCCGCACAGCTTGGCGCCTGAGATCGCGGCCCTGTTCTCGCATGGGGGCGTAACGGTCGGCATCGACGCACTGGCCTTCGATGTCGGCCCGTCCGCCTTCGAGGGTTCCGGCAAGCTCCTGTTGCTCGGTCCGGACGATTTGCAGGGTCAAGCCCGGATCACCGCGACCGGAATGGAGGCGCTGCTCGCCTCGGCCGCGAAGGACCCTGATCTCGCGCCGCTGCTGGGCGGCCTAACCCTCGCCGTGCAGCTCGCGAAGCGCGAGCAGGGACGGATGGTCTGGAATGTGGCGATGAAGGACGGGACGATCACGGTCAACGGCGTAGACCCGACCCAACCCCCTCGACCCGCGCCACCGCCAGCCACTCGACGTCAGCCGGACAAGAGCCGGTAAAGCGAGACCACGCGCTCGGTCCGGTCTTCGAGTTCGAGCGTCGTCGGGACCGCGAACCGGGCGAACTCCGTCAACCCTTCGCTCGGCAAGTAGGCACGACCCGGGTCCGCGATCCAGATTTCTGCCTTGCGCGCCATCTCGCGCAACCAGGGCAGGATGTGGCCACTCATCGGCGCCTCGTAGCAGACATCCCCGCACAGAATCAGGTCCCAGCGGCACGGCCCGCCGACCACGTCCTGTTCGAGCGCCGTCACGGCGACTCGATTCACGGCCGTATTCAAGCGGATGGCGGCCGCGGCGAGCGGGTCGATCTCCGCGGCCTCGACCGAGCCCGCCCCGGCCAGCGCGCAGGCGATCGCGGCAATGCCGCATCCGGCGGCGAAGTCCAGCACCCGCTTGCCCGCGACCGAGGCGGGATTGTCCAATACATGCCGCGCCAGCGCCTGACCGCCTGGCCAGGCAAAGGCCCAGAAAGGCGGATCGACGTTGCGGGCGGCGAGCCACGCTTCCGTCGCTTGCCAGATCGGGGTTATTTCGCTTGCGAGGTGGAGCGAAATCTCGGGCACAAGTTCCGCCCGAGACACGATGGTATTGGCGCGAATGAAAGCGCGCTGTCGTGTTTCGACTAGGGGCTGCTCAGGTTCGCCGGTCAGCGCAGGAAGCGATCGGCGTAACCGGCCCCGCGGCCGATCGCCTCGTAATGACGCCGCACGTTTTCGAGCTTCGTGAACACGTCCTCGTAGCCGAGCGCCTTCCCGTACGGATCGACATAGGTATAGCCGCCGGTGACGTGGAACAGCGTCATCATCTCCGGCACGCCGTCCGGGATGACCAAGGTATGGGTCTCGCCCGCCGGCTCGAACGCATAATCGCCCGGGTTCGCCACCCAGTCGTGCTCCAGATACCGCCAGGTGCCGCGCAGGGTGAAGGCGTGCACCGGCCCGGTATGGCGATGCCGGGAAAGCACGCCCGAGGAACGGACGCGCAGGATGTTGATGTAATAGCCCTGGCTCACGCTCAGGATGAGCGGCCTGAACCATACGCCGTCGGCCTGCGGCACCCAGGACTGCTCGTCACCGTCCAGGTCGAGCGCGCCTCCCAGGAAGATGTCCGGTAGCATGCCCGCGGGCTGCGGGAGCTGATAGGCGATCCGGCTCGAATCGCGGTCGGTCGTCTGTGTGGCCGACATGATCCCCTCTCCTCCTCGCCTTCCCGCTGCGTTCCGCGTCAGAGTCGTCCGATGAGCAGCGCTGCGGCAACGGCCAGCCCGGCCTCGCGGTTCGACTTGAACAGCCGCAGGCACAGCGCCGGGTCGTTGATATCGAGCGTCGCGACTTGCCGTGCGAACAGCACGGCGGGCAGGAGCAGCGCGGGATAGAACCAGAGCGATAGGCCCGCGGCCCACCCGGCGATAGCCAGCATCAGCACGGTGCCAGCATAGCAGCCGGCGAGAAAAGGTCTGGTCCTCTCGCCGAAGAGCCGCGCCGTCGATTTCACGCCGACCAGCGCGTCGTCCTCGCGGTCCTGATGCGCGTAAATGGTGTCGAATCCGAGGTCCCACAGGTACAGCGGCCGCATAAAGGGCGGCCCATGCCCCGGTGAGCCGGTCGGCCCCTGCAACGTAGCCGAGCGGCGCGCCATACCCGAAGGTGAACCCCATCACGAGTTGGGGCCACCAGGTGACGCGTTTGGCGAGCGGGTAGAGGCCAACCAGCGCCAGCGAAGCCACTCCGAGCGTCTGAGCCAGCGGATTGAGCTGAAGCAAGATCAGCAATCCGACCGCGAGCAGAGCCACCAGAAAAAGCAAGGCCCGCAACGGCCTCAATGCCCCGGATGCCAGGGGCCGACCGGCGGTGCGGGCGACCTGCCGGTCGATATCGCGATCCCAGAGATCGTTCACGACGCACCCCGCCGCTCGCATCACCAAGCTGCCCGCCGCGAAGAGCAGGATCAGCCGCAGCGTCTCGCCCGCAGGCTGGCCGGAAAGCAGAATGCCCCAGAGTCCCGGCAAGAACAGCAGCCAGATTCCGATCGGCCGGTCCAGGCGGGCCAGCAGAATGTAGGGTGTCCAGCCGGAGGGCATCCGGGCCACCCAGCCGCCCGCGGCAATGTCGGTGTGTGTGCGCATAACTGCTACTCTCCTGGGCGGCATGTCCGGGTCAATCCGTCTCTTTGTGCGCGAGGATCTCCAGGCTGCCGCCGTGATCCCCGCCTCTCCCGGGCAGGCGCACTATCTTGGGACGGTGATGCGCCGGGATACGGGTGGTAGCGTGCGTTTATTCAACGGTCGCGACGGGGAATGGCAGGCCCGAATCGCGACGCTCCGCCGCGACCACGCCATCTTCGAGGTCGAAACGAAGCTGCGGCCCCAGGAGGCGGAGGCCGATATCTGGCTCGTGTTCGCGGCCCTGAAACGAGACGCGACGGAGCTTGTCGTGCAGAAGGCGACGGAACTCGGCTGCTCGGCGCTACTCCCGGTCCTGACTGAGCGCACCGTGACCGGCCGCATCAATGCGGCCCGGCTGGTCGCTATCGCCACCGAGGCCGCCGAGCAGTGCGAACGGCTGAGCGTACCTGCCTTGCAGGGTTTGCAAAGCCTAGCCGCGACATTGGATCATTGGGCTCGGCCGCGTCCCCTTCTTGCCGCTACAGAGCGGAGCGGAGCGGCTTTTCTGCCTTCGGCCAACGGCGTGCCGTGCGCCTTGCTGGTCGGACCTGAAGGCGGTTTCGCACCGGGAGAGCTTGACGCCCTCCGGTCGCGCCCGTTTGTTGTGCCGGTAAGCCTTGGACCGCGCATCCTGCGGGCCGAGACCGCGGCCATCGCCGGGCTGGCGCTGTTGCAAGCGCCCCCCGGCCGCCGGACCGTTTCCGCAACCGAAGATTGAGCGACGTGGAAGATCGATGTCGAACCCCGGAGATGTCAACGCGACACCGATCACCTCGGTCCGGCAGCTCGCCGATTACCTCGCCCAGGGCTGCAAACCGCAGGCCCTTTTCCGGATCGGCACCGAGCACGAGAAATTCGGGTTCCGCCTCACCGACCTTTCGCCACCCGCTTACGAGCCCGCGCCGGGCGATTCCGGTTCCATCCGCGCGCTTCTCGAGAACCTGACCCGCTACGATGCGGAACCGATCCTCGAGCACGGCAATCCGATCGGGCTGAAGCAGGGGGATGCTTCCGTCTCGCTCGAGCCCGCGGGCCAGCTCGAATTGTCGGGAGGGCCGCTCGAAACCTTGCACGAGACGCGAGCCGAGCTCGAGGCCCATCTCGAACAGGTGCGCACGGTGGGCCGGGAGATCGGGCTCGGCTTCGCGCCGCTCGGCTTCCATCCGATCGAGACCCGGGCGGCCATGCCCTGGATGCCCAAGGGCCGCTATGCGATCATGCGCCGGTATATGCCGAAGGTTGGCTCGCTCGGTCTCGACATGATGACCCGCACCTGCACGGTGCAGGTGAATCTCGACTATCACTCCGAGGCCGATATGGTCCGGAAGCTGCGCGTATCGCTCGCGCTGCAGCCGGTGGCGACGGCGCTCTTCGCCAACTCGCCGTTCACCGAAGGGCGCCCGAACGGCTATCTCTCCTACCGGGCCCATATCTGGAGCGATACGGACAATGCCCGCGCCGGCATTCCGGCATTGATGTTCGAGCCGGGCTTCGGCTTCCAGCGCTACGTGGAATGGCTGATCGATAGCGTTCCGATGTATTTTGTTTACCGCAACGGCGCATATATCGACGTCGCCGGCCGTCGATTCCGCGACTTCATGGAAGGCCGCGTGCCGGAGCTCGCCGGCACCGTCGCCACCGTGGGTGACTTCGCCGATCACATGACCACCGTGTTTACCGACGTGCGGTTGAAGCGCTTCCTCGAGATGCGGGGTGCGGATGCCGGCCGGCCAGACATGATGCTGGCGCAGTCCGCGTTATGGGTCGGGTTGATGTACGATGATGCCGCGCTGAGCGCGGCCGAGATGCTGCTGGCCGGCCACGGCTGGCAGGATGCCGTGGAGTTGCGCCGCGCGGTGCCACGACAGGGACTGAACGCGACTTGGGCGGCTGGCTCGGTTCGGGAACTGGCGCGCGAAGTGATTTCGATCGCCGGCGAGGGGCTGCGCGCACGGGGGCGGCGCGATAACGCCGGACGAGATGAAACGATCTATCTGGCCCCCCTGGAGGACATCGCCCGCGGCGCCCCGACCCAGGCGGAAGCTTGGCTGGAACGTTACGATTGTGTGTGGGGCGGCGACGTGCGACACATCTTCACTGAAGCCTCGATCTGAGCTGCGAGACCCATTCGGCGTGTGTAAATCCTTGCCTACGCAACCGAGATCGGCCCAAATACCGTGATGACCGCGGACGCTGCTCAGCGGCTCCAGAGCCAGATCGCACCTGCCGGCTCGTCCGAGACGGTCGTCATGCGCCTAAGCCTGATCGGCCAAATGGAGGCCTGGACGGTCACGAGCGAGAACGTGCTGCCGGCCGGGCGCAAGACCCGCGCTCTGCTCGCCGTCGTAGCGCTCTCGACTCCCCGCCCGGCGCTACGCGGCCGTCTCGCGGAGCTGCTGTGGAGCCGCCGGCCGGAGGAGCAGGCACGGGCTTCGCTGCGCCAGGAGATCCACCGTCTCCTGGAGACGCTCTCACCTTGCGGCACCGAGATCCTCACGATCACCCGCGATCATCTCGCGCTACGGCCGGGGCTTGTGTGGGTGGATGTCGAGGAGGTGCTGCGGGCGACGATTGCCCAGCCGGCTTCGCTGTCGCTCCTGGACGGGGACCTGCTCGAGGATCTCGATGGCGTGGACCCCGCGTTCGACGCCTGGCTCACCACGGAACGCGAACGAGTGCGCGACCGGGCTCGCAGTTTGGCGGAGGCGTTGCTGCGGGAACGAGCCGAGACGGAAGACGCGATTCCCGGCGGCACAACAGCTGCTTTCGATCGACCGCGCGCATGAGGGCGCCTGGCGGGCGCTGATGCGCGCCCATGCTGCTCGTGGCGAGCGCGGGATGGCGATCCAGGCCTACGAGCGCTGCCGCGCCGTTCTGGCCGATCTGCTGGACGCCGCACCCTCAGTCGAGACGCAGCGGCTGCTTGGCGGAGATCCGCGGCCCCGGCGGGAAGGCCCCGCCACGGCCACAGCCAGCCCCAACCCGTCCTACGGATGCTGATGGCGAGACTTCATCTGCCCCGGAAGAGCGTTCCACTCCGCCGGACGCACGAACCGAGGGGCGCGCTACCATGCGGGGCGGCGCGCGGATTGGCGTATTACCGCTGCAACTCGTAGGGACGACGGAGGAGGAGGCGCACCTTGCGCCCGGACTCGCTGACGAGATCACCACCGCACTGGCCCGATTCCGTTGGCTGTTCGTGGTTTCTAGCAGTTCCCTCGGACGGTTCGTGGCGGAGTCGCGCGATGAAGCGGCGATTCGCCGCACGTTCGGGATCGATTTTCTCCTGGATGGAACAATCCAGCGCGATCGCAACCGGCTCCGGATCACCATGCGACTGCTCGATCTTCGCGCGAGCGATCAGGTGGTCTGGGCCCGACGCTTCGACCGGCAGGCGCATGACTTGCTCTCGCTTACAAGACGAGATCGCTGCCGAAGTGGTCGGGCAGATCGACCCCGAAATTCTGCTCATTGAGACGAAGACGTGTTGCCGCGCAGCCTCCAAGCGACCCGACCGCGTATGACTCTGGTGCTGCGCGCTCTGCCGCTGATCGAACCGCCTCGAGAAAAAAGCCTTTCTTGAGGCCGGAGACTCTGCTGCGGCAGGCCGATCGCGATCGAGCCGGATTATGCAGCGGCACACGCCTGGTATGCTTACTGGTTTAATTTCCTGGTCGGCCAGGGGTGGGCGGAGAATCCCGACCAGGCTCATGGAGCGGGCGGCCACGCTGGCAGACCGAGCTATTGCCCTCGATCCGTATGACTCTCGCGCTCTGACAATCGTCGGTCACATTACTGCATTCCTGCATCACAGGCTGCATGAGGCCTTGATGCTCCACGAACGCGCTCTGTCGCTCAATCCCAATCTAGCGATGGCTTGGGCCTTCTCTGGACTAACACATGGGTATCTCGGCAACCTTGACGAGGCGGAGCGCCGGTTCACTCGGTACAAGAGGCTCTCGCCTTTGGATCCGCACGCATTCTTGTTCGATAACGGGATTGCGTTCACGCACTTGCTGAAGCGCGACTATGAAGTCAGCAGTCGCTGTTGGACGAGAAGTCAGTCAGATGAACCCATCCTTCTCGAACGGTCTCAAGCCGTATCTTTCCGCGCTTGGCCATTTGGGTCACAAGCAGGAAGCAGCCGTCGTGCGTCGGCGGCTTTTGTCCATCGAGCCAAAATTCTCGGTCAGGCGTTTCCTTGAGACTACTCCATTCGCCGCGAGTCAAGATCGTGAGCATTACGCGGAGGGCTTGCGGCTCGCCGGGTTGCCCGAATTAGACGAATAGAAGGGAACGTCGGTATCTTGTTTCGAAAGAGACTTATCAGGAGCGGCAAGGATTGAAACCGGCCGGGTCGCCCTGGCGGCATTAAGAGGGAATTGCAGTTCAGGTGGAACTTCAATCGCGGTGTGGCGATTCTGCCTTTACGCCGCTTGCGAGCAGTGGCCGCGTACTGGCCTCGGGGGCGATGCTCCTGAACATGAGGACGTACCACAGTATCATAGTAATGGTCCCATTCCCCTGGCCTGAGGCTGGATAGATCCGGAACCAGCGAATAGTCGTTCAGCAACGCTTCGTCGTAGATCCCGCGCGGAATTGGCTGTACCTGTAACAGCGGATACTCCGCTCGAAAGTCGATGGGCTTGTCAGTTTTTGTCAGGCGAACGTTGGTGATCAAGGGGCCGAACCAGCGATCGGTCTCAATAATTCCTTCAAAGGGTTCGTATGAGCCGCTGCGCGGCATGTTTGCTGGACTGCGCACCAAAAGGCTCCAGTCTGGTGCGGTGCGGGCGATAATACCGGTCCATATTTGGACAAGACCGGGTTCTTGCAAGGCGGTTAGAAATGGCGGTGAGAACTCGCGAATGTGAGCCGGCGCCACTGAATCGAACTCGTCGCGAAAGCCCGGAAACTGGGCTGATCGGAGGGGGTGCCATTCATCCTCTTCCCCCCAGGTCCACGTCATGTCGTGGCCATCCCACATCAGGCTGAAATTCATAGGGGGAAACACGTAATACCCGAAGGCAGCCGCACTGGTGGCAGCCTCGCAATACCGAAAGGCTCGAGTGGGTAACGAACCCGCTGCCGATTTATCAGCGCGTTGCGGGTACCTCGCGGATTTGATCAGTCGATAGAAGGTGATGTGCGGCACCTTCTGTGTACCTGGGATCACTATTCATCAGGCAGTCCGCCAGCTTCTCTAGGTTGTGCGGGTCGACCAGTGGCCAAATGCTTTTCAGCTGACGATTGGGTATCGTGTTTCTAATTTCGTGCGGCCCTCCGCCGTCGCCAGCGTGGGCGCCGAGCCGCCGAGACGCACCTTGCCGGCATCCGCCGTCGCCAGCGTGGGCGCCGAGCCGCCGAGACGCACCTTGCCGGCATCCGCGTCGACGGGCGGCAGCGCTCGGGCGCCAGACGCCGGTCGCCGAGCCGACACCTTGCCGGCATCCGCCGTCGCCAGGGCGGCAGGCCGGCGCACCTTGCCGGCATCCGCCGTCGCCAGCGCGGGCGCCGAGCCGCCGAGACGCACCTTGCCGGCATCCGCCGTCGCAGGTGCGGCAGCGCTCGGGCGCCGACGCCCGCCGAGCCGACGCACCTTGCCGGCATCCGCCGTCGCCAGGTCGGCAGCGCTCGGACGCCAGCCGAGTACGGCGACCTTGCCAAGATCGACTACGCAGACGGCCTTGCTTGCGACGAAGTTGTGCATGTCCGGAACCCTTTTTATTTGCGAGCCAATTGATTTCTTTGCGAGTGCAGAAACTTGCGCTCTGCGTCGGTAAGGCGATATTTACACTTTGCTGAATTTTTCCCGTTTTTTTCACGTTAAGGGCTCGTCAAATCGTAATGGTTGTGCGAAAAAACCGGCGGCTCTCCCTTTGGTAATGTATTGGAAAGGCGACTAGCGTCTTGCGGTTGTGCAATCCGCAGCTAAAAAAGCGGACTGGAAACGGGGCGATAACGGGAATGCAACGCCTTCGAGGCGCTCTGCCTGCAAGATCAATCTTTGCGCGATGGATGGCGGACCACGCGCGTAAGCGCGCCGGATTAGGAAAGCGGCGGACCCCGCCAGCCCCGAAAAAGATCCGAGCGAGACTCTGTTCTGAGGGAGTGCAGCCCTATGGGCTGGCGGTGCCGCCTACTGTGAGCCCGGCCAGCTTCAGCGTCGGTTGACCGACGCCGACCGGCACGCCTTGGCCGTTCTTGCCGCAGGTGCCGATCCCCGGGTCCAGCGCCGCGTCGTTCCCAACCATCCGAACCTTGGTCAGCGCGTCCGGTCCGTTGCCGATCAGGGTCGCGCCCTTGACCGGGGCGCCGAGCTTGCCGTCCTCGATCAGGTAGGCCTCGCTCGCCGAGAACACGAACTTGCCCGACGTGATGTCCACTTGGCCGCCGCCGAAATTGACCGCGTATAGGCCGCGTTTGACCGAGCGGATCATCTCCTCGGGCGCATGCGCTCCGGCGAGCATCATGGTGTTCGTCATGCGCGGCATCGGCGCGTGAGCGAAGGACTGCCGCCTCCCGTTGCCGGTCGCCCGCATTCCCATCAAACGCGCGTTCAGCCGATCCTGCATGAAGCCGGTCAGCACGCCGTCCTCGATCAGCACGGTGCGGCTGGTTGGCGTGCCCTCATCATCCACCGTCAGACTGCCGCGACGGTCGGGAAGAGTGCCGTCGTCCACCACAGTCACGCCCTCGGCGGCGATCCGCGTACCCAGCAAACCGGCGAAAGCAGAGGTCTTCTTGCGGTTGAAATCTCCCTCGAGCCCGTGCCCGATCGCCTCGTGCAGCAGGATGCCCGGCCAGCCCGGGCCCAGTACCACTTCCATCTCCCCGGCCGGGGCGGGCCGGCTGTCGAGGTTGACCAGTGCCTGCCGCAGAGCTTCGTCTACGGCGCCGCGCCAGACATCCTCGCCGGCAACGCGTTCGTAACCGAAGCGGCCGCCCGTCCCATAGCTCCCCGTCTCCCGGCGTCCGCCCAACTCCACCACGACGGCGACGTTGAGCCGCACGAGCGGGCGCAGATCCGCGACGCGCGCACCGTCGGCACGCAGGATCTGGACGGCTTGCCACTCTCCGCCGATCGAGGCCATGACCTGGACGACGCGCGGATCCTTGCCCCTCGCATAAGCGTCGATCTCGGCCAACAACTTGGTGCGGGCGGAGAATTCCATGGCCGCGAGCGGGTTCGCGTCCGAATAGAGCCGGGCGTTGGTCGCGCGGGGAGCCTCGGCATAGGTCCCCGAATACCCCGAAGCGATCGCCGCGACACTCTCGGCGGCCCGCCGGAGCGCCGCGTCCGAGAGCTCTCCCGCATGGGCGTAACCCGTCGCTTCGTCCGCCACGGCTCGGAGGCCGAACCCGAGAGCGGTGTCGAATCCGGCGCTACGGATCCGGCCCTCCTCGAGTGCAATCGTCTCGCTCTCCCGATATTCGAGGAACAGCTCGCCATCGTCGCTGCGGTCGAGCGCGCGGGCGACCGTGCGCTCGGCTTGCTCGCGATCGAACCCGGTCTCGGCATGTTCGAAGAAGAGCCGGTCCGTGACGGCGAGCGGGGTCATGGGCGTTCCTGTTGACAGTTAGCCTGCTGCGCGCTGGGCGGGTCGGCCGCCTGGCGGACGAGACGCCCAGCGGGGAGGCGTACCTCCGCGGTAGTGCCGATGCCGGGACTGCTGCTCAGGCGGAGGTTCCCGCCCTGCGCCTCGACCAACGCACGCGATACATATAGGCCGAGGCCGGCGCCTTGGAACCGGCGCGACAGGCTGCCATCCAGCTGCGTGAACGGCTCGAACACGCGTCCCAAATCGGCGGGGGCGATGCCAATCCCGGTATCGGCGACCTGGAGGAGCAGATCTCCGTTCTCGTCCAGTCCCGCGCCAACGGTCACGGTTCCGCCGGCCTCGGTGAACTTCACGGCGTTCGAGAGCAGGTGGTTCAGCACCTGCTGAAGCCGGCGCTCATCCGCCTGCAAAACGGGAAGATCGTCTGGAATCTGGATCGAAAGACTGATTTCCGCGGCCCGAGCCGCCGGATCGACCTGACGCGCGCAGGTCTGAAGCAGGCGAAGCAGATCGATGCGGTCAGCCGCGAGATCGAAACGGCCGGCATCGATCCGGGCCACGTCCAGGATGTTGTTGATCAGCGCGAGCAATTGCCGGCCGGCCCCGTTGATTTCGTGCGAGAACTCCTCCACGCGATCCGGGTCGGGCTTGCCGCCTTCACGCAACAGGGCGTCGGAGAACCCGATCACCGCGTTGAGCGGCGTCCGCAGCTCGTGGCTCATCGTCGCGAGGAACCGCGACTTCGCCTGATTGGACGCTTCAGCCGCTTCCTTCGCGCGGCGCAATTCGATCTCTCCGGCTTGCGCTTCGGTCACGTCCGTGAACGTGACGACGTAGCCACCGCCCGGAGCGGGGTCGGAACGAACCTCCAGCACGCGACCGGCCCGGGTCGTGCGCCGGTAGATCTGCGGCTGGCGGTAATCCAGGCGCAACAGGGATTCCGCATACGCTTCCGCCCGCGGCTGATCGGCGAACTCCCCGCGGGCGACCATGTGCTCCAGGAGCTCGCGCTGGCTCCGGCCCGGCGCGAGCAGGCCGGGCGGATGGTCCAACAACTCCGCCGCAATGCGGTTGGATGCGATCACGCGGCTATCGGAGCCGAACAGGATGATGCCGTGCCGGATATTGGCTAGCATGATGTCCATCTCGACCGCCCGGCGGGAAACCTCGTCCTCCGCCTGGGTGAGCGGCGTGATGTCCGTCACCACCCGGATGTGCCCTCCATCCGGCAGGGGCGCGGTCCGGACATCGATCGTAGCGCCGTTCGGACGCCGGCGGCGGCGGAACTGCGGCCGGCTGAGATCGAAGCCCATCTGCTCGCGCGTGATTTCCTCCGGGTCGGCCGATCCGAATTCCCCCGAAGCGGCCCGGCGCCGGATCACCTCCTCGACCGACTCGCCGAGCGCGACCGGCGCCCCTTTCATGATCTCCGTGTAAGCCCGGTTGAACATGATGACGCGACGGTCTGCCCCGTAGACGCAGACCCCGTGCGGGATCGACGCGAGAATGCTGTCGAGCATCGTCGCGCGACGCCGCGCCTCGTCCTGCGCCCGCGCCAGCGGAGCTGATGTCGGTCACCGTCATCGTCCAGCCGCCTCCGGGCAGCGGATCGGACGCGATATCGACAAGTTGGCCATTCGAGCGCAGGCGGCGCAATCCGGACGGGCGGGAACGATCGAGTGCAAGCTGGGCGGCGAGGAAAGCCGCTCCTTCCGGGCCGCTATATTCGTCGCTCACCTGGAGCTGCCGTATCAGCTCGGTGAAGCCCAATCCGCGGCGCAATATTCCCGAAGGAGCGCCAAGCAGTTCCCCCAATCGCGGATTGTAAAGCAGTAAAGCACGATCGGGGCCGAACGCGGCGAGACCGATCCGCAAGCTTGCGATCGCCGTACCGACCCGGGCAACCGCGGCTTCAGCATCGTCGCGGGCCGCCAATAGCTGCGTCGTTTCCACGGCGCAAACGATGTGGCCACCCTGCGGCAGAGGAGTGCTTTGGAGATCGTAGCTGCGGCCCTCGAAATGCCGCCGACGTAACTGCTGCGGACGGGAATAGTCGATGGCGAGGGCTTCGGCGACCTGCTGCTCGGGATCGCCTGGCCCGAGCACGCCGCGATAGGCGCTGTTGCGCAAAACATCTTCGAGCGGCGTGCCCGGCGGAAAGCTATCGGGCGGCATACTGACCGAGTTGCAAAAAGCCGGGTTGATCAGGAGAGCCCGCTGATCGAGATCGAAGATTGCGACACCGATCGGCAGCGCGCGGATGACTGCCTCGGTCAGCAGACTTCGCGGCTTCAAGCCGACGCTCATCGGCTGCCTCTCGAAGGAAATACGCTCATCCCAGCCCGACGGCCGGGAACAGTGCCCGCGGGGCGCGAACGGCGTGCAACGCGTTGAGCGCGGCCGTCAGGGCGAGCACCGCCATTCCTTGATGCAGAACGGCGAGCCCCGGCGGGACCACATAAAGGAGGTTCAGAACGCCAAGGCTATATTGCAGCGCGACCCCTGCACCAAGCAGTGCCATGGCGGTCCTGGCGAACCTCGGAACGGTCGCCCGAAAACCAGCAATCACCGCAGCCGCGGTTGCCGCGACCGTTAGAGTAGCGAGCAGCCGGTGGTCGAACTGGACCGCGGCAATATTCTCCGTCAGGTTTAGTAGAAAAGGCCGCAGCCTGGCATATGCAGGCGGGACGAGACTGCCCTCCATCAAAGGGAAGGTGTTGTAGTCGAGCCCTGCATGTGTGCCGGCGACAAAACCACCCGCAATGATAGTCAACGCGACCAGAACACAGCAACCTCCGGTCAGTATGCGGGCGAGCCGGGTGCCGCCGGGTGCGTGCCCGTACGGCCGTAGTACGGACAGCCCAGTCCACAAAATCGCGCCGTAGAGGACAAGCGCCAGCGCGAGATGGATAACCAGCCGATAGGGCGAAACCGCGGTGGTCTCGGGCAAAAAGCCGGAGGCGACCATGAACCACCCTACGGCCCCTTGGAGTCCCCCCAATACGAAGATGACCGCCAGACGAGGGCGCAACCGACGCTCGATTCGACCTGTTGCCCACAACCACACAAGAGGAAACAGGAAGGCGAGCCCTATGAGCCTTCCCCAAAGCCGGTGAACCCACTCAAGCCAGAAGATCCGACGAAAATCGTCGAGTCCGAAGCCGGCATGAAGCAACCGATATTGCGGGATTTTCTGGTAAAGCTGGAACAGCCGGACCCATTCCTCGTGGCTGCGCGGGGGCAGTACGCCCCGGAACGGCGCCCACTCCATGATGGAGAGACCGGAGCCGGTGAGGCGCGTAGCTCCGCCGAGCACGATCATCACCAGGATCATCCCGCATATCGTGAACAGCCAGGCGGCCACGACCTGCCAATTCCGGCGGTTTGCCGCTTTGTCCTCCGGCGGGACGCCCGGAAAATCGCGAACATCGAATGGCATGGGCGTCCAATATAAGGCGAATTAGTCGAGGAAACATACACCCTTTCGGCGCGGCTTCCAGGTCATCTTGTCGAACTCGGCGGCCCGGTGCTAACCCCGGCGCGAGACCTGATGCCAGAAGACTTCGCCCCCGCCCTCGGTCGCTTCCATGCCGTGGAGCCACTCACGCTGCTCTCCGTCGTGCTACCGGTTCGCAACGAGGGCCCGAATATCCTACCCCCTGGTCGCCGAGATTCATCAGGCTTTGGCCGGCCAGTCCTATGAAATCGTCTATGTAGATGACGGCAGCAGGGACGATACCGGGTCAAGGCTCGCCGAGGCGGCAGCAATCCCAGGCGCTCCGCTGCGATGGCTGCGGCATAGAGTCAGTTGTGGCCAGAGCGCGGCGATACTCATAGGTGTTCGCGTTGCGACCGGCGTATGGATCGCAACCCTGGACGGGGACGGCCAGAACGATCCTGCCGACATACCTGCCCTGCTCGAGCGCGCCGTGGCCACCGAGGGCGCGGGGCGAACACCCGTGCTCATCGCCGGCGAGCGCTCCCAACGACAGGACAGCTTAACGAAGCGGCTTGCGTCCCTCGTTGCCAACGGGCTTCGTGGGCGTCTTCTGCGGGACGGCGCGGCGGACACCGGTTGCGGGTTGAAGCTGTTTCGCCGCGAGGCCTTCCTCGAGCTGCCGCATTTCGATCACATGCACCGCTTCTTACCGGCGCTGTTCCTGCGCGCCGGAGGAACAGGTTGTGACCATTCCGGTCAATCATCGGCCGCGAACCAGGGGACGTTCGAATTACGGGACGCTGGACCGGCTCTGGGTGGGCGTATTCGACCTCGTCGGCGTGTGGTGGTTGCAACGGCGCTGGTCCAGGCCGGAGGCGCAACAGCCGGCGGGAGAAATCGGAGTATGAGCGAAGCAGCCGTTTCCGGAGCGCCGAGCGAAGCGCGCCACTTTCGGCGCATGATCGGCAAGTCCGCTCGCTCTACTCGGCGCCGGGGTCGGCTTGGGGGAGAGCTCGCAGGTTCGCAGCTGGAATGGGCCTGTTCGGCTGCTCCGTCCTGCTGGGGCTCGTCTTGCTGCGGCGAGAGCGGCGGCACCCCTCGCGTGGTCCGGTCTAAAGGAAGCGCAGCACCAGGAACCCGCCCAGGATTCCCGCGGCAAGCGCACTTGTCACCAGCGTCAGGCGGCGCTCGATGAAGTCGCGCACCGGCACCCCGAACCGCCGGAGCAGCAAGGCCAGCAAGAAGAACCGGACCCCGCGTGTCACCGCGCTGGCCGCCATGAACACGGGGAAGCTGAACCCGGCCGCGCCCGACGCGATCGTCACGATTTTGTAGGGTATGGGCGTCAGTCCCTTGATGAGAATCACCCACAAGCCCCACTCGGCGTACATCGCGCGGAACGCCTCGAAACGAGGCCCGTAGCCGTAGAAGCGAATCAGCGGCTCGGCCAACTGGGTGAACAGGGCATAGCCGATCAGATACCCGAGCGCGCCCCCGGAGACGCTCGCCACCGTACAGATCGCGGCGAAGCGAAAGGCGCGCTCCGGGCGCGCCAAGGCCATCGGGACCAGCAGGGCATCCGGGGGAATCGGAAAGAAGCTGCTCTCGGCGAAGGCGACTGCCGCGAGCCACCAGGGCGCGCGCCGACTGGCCGAGAGCGCGAGAGTGCGCCGGTACAATCGCTGCAGCATCGCGTTCCTTTCTCCGGGAGCCCGCCCATGTGGCACGGGCAGCCCGGCCGGTTCAAGCGGGTTGACCCTGGCCGCAACCGCCAGCCGCCGTTATGGTCCCGCCGACTTCCGAACCGGCAAGAGGACCCGATGTCGCGCAATGCCGCCCGATTGGTCGCCACACTCGCCTGCGCCGCGCTGTTGAGTCAGGCCGCCCTCCCGGCCGTCGGGGCCCCGCAAGGGCCGGCGCGTCGCCGGACCTCCTCAGCCACCCCACGCTTGGCTGTTCGGCTCGTGGACCGGCGGCATCTTCCCGGCGCCCTCCGTCCTCTCGGCGGAAGCATGTCTCTCGCAACCCGTGGTGATCTTCACCCGCGACGTGCTGATGCGTGCCCTGCTCACGTCAGAATTTTACGTCCAGCGCGTCATCGAGACGGCACGCGAGACCCCCGACGGCGCGGAGTTCCGCTTCGCTTCCGCGCCTCCCATAGCTGCCGGCCCGCTCGGCCTTGATGCGCCGGCCCCGACGCCTGGTTTCGGCTGCGAGAGCCCGGATGTGCTGCACGTGCAACGCCACACCCAAAATGAGATCGCGTTTCCGGGCTGCGCCGATTTTCCTTACCCGCTGGTGCGCTGCCCGGGACGTTGACGCGAGCGGCGCTGCACGAGGATCAATCCGGCCAGAGCAGTGCCTGAGAGCAGGAGCGACCCAGGCTCGGCAATGGCGGTTAGGGACGAGCCCATCGGTGATCGCGAAGTTCGTGAAGCCCTGCGCGCCGGCGGCCAGGAACTGTCCGGATTGCGGGCCGTCGCAGCAATCCTCGAGGCCGTAGACCGTCATGCGGTGATTGCCGGCGCCGAGTGCGGCGGAGAACGCGAAGATCTGGCCGGTGTTCGACCAATTTCCGCCCCACCACATGTCGGCGGTGTTCAGCGCCATCGCGGCTCCGTCGAGGAACACGGCGCCGCCTCGGCCGAAATCGGTCCCGATACGGAACGACCAGTTCCCGGCCTGTGCGGCGGCGACCCCGAAATCGACGGTGAAAGCGAAGGCGATATCGCTGCTCGCACCATTCGGGACCACCCCACGGTTACTCACGCCGTCGTAGGCGCTTAGGGTCGCGTCGCCATACCCGGCCGTCGGTGTACCGGCGACCAGTGCGTCGATATACGCCCGGTAGGCGGCTGCATCGGAGAGAGCAGCTTGGCTTGATTGGCGCGTATCCACGGAAAGCACGCTCGCTTCGGCGCCGACCGTCGTGGCAGCAAGAAGCAGCAGGAGAAGTGCGAGGGCGCGCCGCGCCGGTCGAATGCGAGCTGGCGAGACGAACATGGCGAGGCTCCTTCCGCAGCGCAATCGCGGCGTGCGACCATTGCGCGGAGCATGTCCCGAAATGATTGAAAACGAATAAAGCCGCGGGCGTCAGAACGGCGGCGGCATGACTTTCACAGCGGCAGCGTCACCGTCGCGCGCACCCCTCCGGTCGGCCGGTTGGCCAGCACGACATCGCCGCCATGCGCCCGGAGGATGTTGCGGGCGATCGGGAGGCCGAGCCCCACCCCGCCCGTCTCCCGGTTGCGGCTCCCCTCGACTCGGTGAAACGGCTCGAAAACACGGTCCAGTTCCTGGGGCGGAATCCCCGGTCCCTCATCCTCGATGTCGACCCGCACCGTCCTCTCGGCCGCACTGAGCCGCACCCGCGCCTCGCCCGCATAGCCCACGGCGTTGGCCACGAGATTGGCGAAGACTCGCTTCAACCCGAGTGGCCGCGCCCGCACCGTGAGATGCGCCGGGCCGTCATAGGCCAACCGCGCCGCCGCGTCCGGCCGGGCATCTCCCGCCTCATCCAGCACGGTACGTAGCAACTCGGCCAAATCGAGCTGAGAGACGGGTTCCGTGCTCTTGGCGTCGCGTCCGAACGCGAGCGTGGCGGACACCATCGCCTCCAGCTCTTCGAGATCGGCGAGCATCTTCCGCCGCTGCTCTTCGTCTTCCATGAACTCGGCGCGAAGCTTGAGGCGCGTGATCGGCGTCCGAAGGTCGTGGCCGATGGCGGTCAGCATCTCCGTCCGGTCCTGCACGAAACGCCGGATACGGGCGGCCATCGTGTTGAAAGCCGCGGCGGCGGTCGCCGTCTCGCTCGGGCCGTCCTCGGGGAGCGGCGGGGCGTTCACGTCACGCCCGAGCGCCTCGGCGGCCGCGGCCAGGGTGCGTACGGGCGCGGTCAGCCGCCGCACGGCCCACAGGGTCAGCGCGGCGGCGGCGACCGTCATCAGCAGGAACGCGGCGAGGAACGTTTGCGAATGCCAGGGGCGGAGCGGCGGGATGTCCGCCGCGACGTTCAGCCATACCCCGTCCGGGAGGCGCATCCCGACCATCATGCGCCCCTCCGCCGGCCCGCCCAGCACCAGGAACTCGCGCGGTCGCAAGGCGCCCGGGACCGGCACGAAATTCATGTTGATCCGGAGAAGCCGCTGCAAAGGCCCCGGCGCAGGCGTGAGAGCGGCTTCCGGCGGGACGGGGGAGAGCGAGGCGACGAAGCCAGGCCCGTGCTCGAAATCGTGCACCACCGCATCCCGCTGCTGCGCCGGCGTCATCACCACGGTTCGGTAGAGACTGATCAGCCGGATCGAGAGGTCGCGCGCCTGGCCCAACCGTTGCAGGTCGAGCCGGTCGAGGGCGTGAATCGTTAGCCCGGCGACTTGCACCAATGCGAGCCCGACCAGCAGCACGAGCGCCGTCCGGGTCGCGAGGCTGCGCGGCCAGAACCGATATCTCACGCCCGCTCGACGTCGGCCGCCAACACGTAACCTCCGCCACGCACGGTCTTGATGAGTTGCGCGTTCCGCCCGTCGTCTTCGAGCTTGCGTCGAAGCCGGCTGATGGCGACGTCGATGGCACGGTCGAACGGTCCCGCCTGCCGGCCCCGCAGCAGGTCAAGCAGCATGTCGCGAGTGAGTACCCGGTTGGCGCGCTCAACCAGGGCGAGCAGGAGGTCGTATTCACCGCCGGTCAGCGCCACCTCGACCCCGTCGGGGTTCAGGAGCCGACGCCGCGCCGGCTCGAGCGTCCAGCCGCCGAACCGGAGCGCGCGGGCGATAGCCTCCTGCCGGCGCTCCCCGGTGTCGCCGGCCCGGCGCAAGACGGCTCGAATGCGCGCCAGCAACTCGCGGGGATTGAACGGTTTCGCCAGGTAATCGTCGGCGCCGAGTTCGAGCCCGATGATCCGGTCCGTTTCCTCCCCCATCGCGGTAAGCATGACGATCGGCACGTCCGAGTGGCCGCGCATCCACCGGGCGAGATCGAGGCCGCCCTCGCCCGGCAGCATCAGGTCCAGCACGACCAGATGGAAGTGCCCGTTATTCCACACCCGACGCGCCTCACGGGCATCGCGCACGGCGGTGATGCGCATGCGATGGCGCTCAAGGAACCGCGCCAGCAGCTCGCGGATTTCGCGGTCGTCATCCACCACGAGGATGTGCGGCATCTGCTCCATGACGGAGGAACCATACGCGAACGCGGGCAGCCCCGGCAGATGCCGTTGCACTCCGTTGCATTTTCGTGGCTCAGCTACTGCGGGGAGCATATCAACCCACTCAGGGCTGTTCCAAGTTCTGCAGCGAAAACGTGAGATTGCGGGCCCGCGTTGACGGTCGGTATTGCGCCCAGCTGACGATTCTTTTCAGAGCCGCCGCGGACGAAACGAGCTCGTGCTCCGGCACGGATTGGCGAAGCAGCGTGCTGATTTTCTTCGAGTTCGATTTGGAAATCCCGCCCGAGGCGGGCTCGTTCACGGCGAGCCGTTTACGGCGCTGAGCCGCAAGATCATCCCTGACTCCTCCACGCGCCTGCTCAGCGATTCGCTCAGCCTAAGAGCCCAGATCCGGCTTTAGCACGGATCCCGCTTGGAGTTCGCTTGATGGTCCGGCAGTGTAGGATGGTGCATTCGAAGCGGTGGGTCGAGCCGAGGCAACGTCGCGGGTTCCGCGACATGGTTTCCTGAATCGCTCCCTTACACTCAAACCCGGTTCTAGGACGGAGACCTCCGAGATGGGCGTCGAGATCGTGGCCGAGCGGCGATTGCTGGCCGAGGACGAGTACGAGCCGGTGGCACGCAGCCACTATCCGGCAGTGGGCGAACTCGCGCACGAGGAGCTGGTGCAGCTCGCGCGTTGGCTGCGGTCGCGACAGTCCCGGGCCCGCGACATCGTGCGGGCGCGCCGCCGAGCCCGCCAGGGCCGGGCCGCCCCAAGCGGTGCCACACCCGAACTCCCGAGTGAGCGCGGCATGGCCGCCAAGAAGCAGGTATTCACCCGGGCGCTGCGCCGCGTGAGCAAGCGGTTGGAGCGGCTACGCGCCGACCAGAGGCGGGCCCAGAACCTCGCCCGGATGCGAGAGGCACTGGAGCGCCGGCGCAACGCCCCGGTGCATCACCCGGGCTCTGGCTGGACGGCGTCGGAGGGCATGCAGCCTCAGGAAAACCCCGGGGACACGGTGCGGGTGGACCCGCGCGAGGTCGGCCGGGTGTCCCAGTTCGTCCGCGACGCCCAGGCCCGCCGCGACGCGCGCGGAGGGGAAGCCTGAGCGGCTCGTCATAGGAACGACCGAGTGATTGCCGGTATTATCAGCCGTTACGAATACCGTTTCACAATCATGCGGTTTGCGAAAAGTGTCGGTTTGGGCTCGATTCGCATCCAAGCACCGAGCGTCTGCTTAAGTCGGGGAAATGAACCGGCGCTCGCTTCCGGCCGACGGGTTCACTCCCGACCGTCCCCGTCACGTGCGACGCTCATGCGCTCTTGCTTCGAAATCTAGACTCGTTTTGGGCTGACTGTGAGCGGCTACCCAACCCCCGTTCGTTCCCGCGAAAGCGGGAATCCAGTCCCGCGAAACAATGCCACCGTTCATAATGCGAGAGACCTGGCTCCCCGCCTGCGCGGGGATGAACGGAATTTTTGCGTTATCGCGTTCCAGTCAGCATAAAAGGAGTTCTAAGTGGCACAACTTTCAACCCTCGAACGGATCGCGCACCATGATCGTGTCGTCGCGCTCGGGGCTCGTTGAAAGCAGCGTGACAGGCGCTTCGACCAGCTCCTCGATCCGCCGCACATACTTCACCGCCTGCGCCGGCAGGTCGGCCCAGGAGCGTGCGCCGCGAGTTCGAGCCGGACCAGCCCTCGATCGTTTCGTATTCGGGCTCGGCCGCCGCCTGCGCTCCTTGTCCGGCTGGCAGACGCCGGAATACCTCGCCGTGGATGCGGTATCCGGTGCAAATTTTCAGCTCCGGCAACCCGTCCAGCACGTCGAGCTTGGTCAGGGCGATCCCATTGATGCCGCCGACCTTCACCGCCTGCCGGACCAGCACCGCGTCGAACCAGCCGCAGCGCCGCCGCCGCCCCGTGACCGTCCCGAACTCGTTGCCCCGGTCGCCCAATACCTGCCCGATGCCGTCATGCAGCTCGGTCGGGAACGGACCGGAGCCGACGCGGGTGGAATAAGCCTTCGCGATCCCCAGCACGAACCCGACGGCGGAGGGTCCGAGACCAGAGCCGGAAGCCGCGGTCGCCGGGACGGTGTTGCTGCTCGTCACAAACGGGTAGGTGCCGTGATCGACGTCCAGCATCACCGCCTGCGCGCCCTCGAACAGGATGCGGCGGCCCGCGCGTCGCGCGGCATCCAGCCGTTCCCAAACGGGCTCCATGAACGGCAGGATGCGCGGGGCGAGCGCCAGAAGCTCCGCCATCAGCGCATCCTTGGCGAAGGTCTCCGCGCCGAGACCCTTCAGCAGCGTGTTGTGATGCAGTAGCAGCTCATCGAGCTTGGCCGAGATCGTCTCCGGCTCGGCGAGGTCGCATACGCGGATGGCGCGACGGGCGACCTTGTCCTCGTACGCGGGGCCGATGCCGCGTCCCGTCGTACCGATCTTGCGCGTCCCGCGTGCCATCTCGCGCGCGCGGTCTGTCGCCGAATGGAGCGGGAGGATGAGAATCGCATTCTCGGCGATGCGCAGAGTCTCGGGCGTGACCGCGAGTCCTTGGGCGCGCACCCGGTCGATCTCCGCCAGTAGCGCCTCGGGATCGACCACCACACCGTTGCCGATGATACCAAGTTTGCCGCGCACGAGCCCGCTCGGCAGCAGCGAAAGTTTGTAGGTCTGCTCGCCCACTACCAGCGTGTGGCCGGCGTTGTGGCCGCCCTGGAACCGAACCACGATGTCCGCGCGGCTCGCGAGCCAGTCCACGACCTTGCCCTTGCCCTCATCGCCCCACTGGGCGCCGATCACGGCGACATTGGCCATATCTCAGCCCTCAGCTCTCAACGGCCGGTCTGGAGCGGCACCGGCGTGCCGTCGCGCAGAATGTGCGTGCATTCCAGACGGCGCGCTTCGGCTTCCGGGTCCGGATCGTCGGCCAAGCCGGCGACCGTTGCAAACCCTTGGCCGCGCAGCGCGGCGGCATCGGCCTGGGAGGCGCCGAGCGGAACGAACGCGCGCAGACGGGGCGAAGGCGGCCGGGCGACGCGCAGCACGGCATGCGGAAACAGCGTCAACCCGATCGCCGGCTCCGCCTCGCCGCAGATGTACCGGCCTCCCCGCCCTAGTTCCTCGTGCCGGCCGGGCGCGTAGATCGTGACGCACACGCCCGTCTCGTAACGGAAGCCACGGAACTCCACCGGATCGACGGTGACGCGGAGGCCAGGCGCGCGAGCGCGGATCTCCGCGACCGTGTCCTCCAGTCGCTGCGCGAGCCGGCGCGCCGCCTGCGGCAGATCGGCGGAAGCCAGTGCCGCGAGCGCCCGGTCGGCCGGCCCCGCCGCGAGCAACAGCTCCGTGAGGACACCGGCGAGCGTTCCACCGTGCCGGGTAACGGATGCCGCATCCTTGCGGTCCAGCGCCCGGCCGAGCGCTGATCGCTGCGGACCCTCGATACCGGCCTCCTCGAGCAGCGCGGGCGCGAGCGTCGGCAAGGTGAGGTCAAAGCTCATCCGCTCGACCCCGACCGCGGCCAGCGCCTCGGCCCCGACCAGCACGATCTCCGCGTCGGCCGCAGGGTTGTCGCAGCCGACCAGCTCGATCCCGGCCTGCGCGACCTGCCGGTCCGGTGCAAGCTGGGTTCCGCGCACACGGAGGCACTGGCCGGCATAGGAAAGCCGCAAGGGCCGCGGGGCGTTCGCGAGACGCGTGGTGGCGAGGCGCGCCACCTGCGGGGTGGTGTCCGCCCGGAGGCCCATCATTCGCTGGCTATCCGGGTCCATGATGCGGAAGATCTGCTCAGCCACCGCGGCGCCTGAGCCGGCGAGCAGGCTATCCTCGAATTCGAGCAGTGGGGGCTTCACGCGCTGATAGCCATGCGCCGCGAAGGTCTGCATCAGCCGTTCGACCGCGGCTGCCTCGACCTCCGCCTCCGGCGGCAGCAGGTCGCGCAAACCGGCCGGGAGCAAGGCGAGATTATTGGGCAGATCGTCGATCATGAGTTCCCCGGGGCGGCGCGGCTATAGCACTCGGCCCCGGACCGCAGAAACCGGCTCACACCCGCAGAGCTCGACGCACAGCTCTCGTCAGCGGCATCTCGACACGGAGATGCAGCACCACGGCCACGACGCAGGACAATGTCACGGTGAAGACGACGTAGGACACGATGCCCGCCATCCCCGTCCAATGCAGCCGGGCCCAGACCTCGCGCAGCGCTCGCATCGGAAACGGGTGGACCAGATAGATCGCGTACGAGGCATTGCCCAGCAGCACGCCAAGTCGCATCAGCCGCGATGGCTCGCCTCCTCCCGGCCGGCCCAGCACGGCGGCGGCAAGAAACAGCGTGGCGGGAACGCCGTACGTGACCAGACGCCACGGTCCGTCGCTCCTGCCTTCCAGGAACAGCATGAGCACGCCAGCGGCCGCCAGCGCCACGCGCGCCCACATATCGAGCCGCACATCCGCGAGCAGGAGCGTAGCGACCAGCATCCCGACGGCGAACTCGACAATGATCGGGTCGGTCCAGAAGAGGAATTGCGGAATGCTCGGACGGAACAGGACGCCGGCGGCGGCCAGCGCCAGGATGACGACTGTTACGCAAGCCGTGGCCCAGCGGCGCGGCAACACCAGGAACAGCGCAAAAATCGAATAGAACAGAAGCTCGTAATTAAGCGTCCAGCCCAGCCGGAACACCGGCTGGATGAACCCGTCGGGCCGCTGCCACGGAATGAAGAAATAGCTGGCGAGAATGTAGCCGATTCCGCCTCCGAGCGGCTCGCTCAGCGCGTGCGGAATGGCGAAGGCGACGAGCAGCACGCCGGTCGTGGCAACCCAATACAGCGGAAAGATGCGCGCGGCGCGCCGTCCGACGAACAGCCACATGCCGCCCGGCCGGGCGAACAAGCGGGTCGAGGCATACACCATCACGAAGCCGGAGATGACGAAGAAGATGTCGACGCTCGCGTCCCACGGCAGAAGCTGCAGCCAGGGATACGGCGCTTCGCCCGGCCGCCCGACGAAGGCGCCGGAGGCCTGGGCGATATGGAAGATCGAGATGGCGATAGCGGAAATCGCGCGCAGCACCTGAACGGGTGCGATCTCCTGCGTGCCTTGCTTGACGGAGACCGGTGTCGCGCTCGCGTTGGGGGCGGTCCGCCGCTCCCAGGGAAGATGCGGGTTGATTACGTCCGGATCCCTCCCCCCGGCCCCCTCCCGCAAGGGGCGGGGGAGTTCCGACAAGCCCGCGCCCTTCGCGGGAGGGGGTTGGGAGAGGCGTCGCCCCTCAGATTGCGTAATCAAAACGCCAGCGCCGTTGCCTGCATCACGAGCGGCAAGGTTCGCACCATCGCCAGCACGTCCTCGGGGACCGGCTCGTCGACCGACACCAGGCAGATCGCGTCACCACCCTGCGCGGCGCGGCCCAGATGGAAGGTCGCGATATTGATCCCAGCCCCCGCGAGCGTCGCGCCGAATCGGCCGATGAACCCTGGCTTGTCCTGGTTCGTCACGTAAAGCATGTGACGGCCGAAATCGGCCTCCACGCGGATTCCTTTGATTTCCACGATCCGCGGCCGCGATCCCGCGAACAACGTGCCGGCGACCGAGCGCGTCTGCTCGCCGCCTTCGACTGTGACCCGCACCAGGGTTTGGTACTCGCTCGGGCGATCATGCACGGTCTCGGACACCTCGATCCCGTGCTCGCGCGCGGCGACCGGAGCGTTGACCATATTCACCCCTTCCATCATGGGCGCCATCAATCCGGCGAGTGCCGCGGCGGTGAGCGGGCGATGGTTGAGTCGCGCGCACAGCCCTTCGTACTCGATGGTCACGCGCCGGATCACACTCTCCTTAGCCTGCGTGAGCTGGCCCGCGAAACCGCCGAGCAGCCGGCACAGCTCCATATACGGCTTGAGCCGCGGCGCCTCCTCGCCCGAGACGGACGGCATGTTGATCGCGTTCGATACCGCGCCGGTCAGCAGGAACTCGCTCATCTGCTCGGCGACCTGCAACGCGACATTCTCCTGCGCCTCGGCCGTCGCGGCGCCCAGATGCGGTGTGCAGACCACATTCTCGAACTGAAACAAAGGGTTCTCGGTCGCCGGCTCGGTCTCGAAGACGTCGAGCGCCGCGCCGGCGACGTGACCGGATCGCAACGCATCGGCAAGCGCGAGCTCATCGAGCAGTCCGCCTCGCGCGCAGTTGATGATTCGCACCCCGCGCTTCGCCCGCGCGATCGCCTCGCGCGAGAGGATGTTGCGTGTTGCGTCAGTGAGCGGTGCGTGCAGCGTGATAAGGTCGGCTCGCGCGAGCAAAGTATCCAAATCCACCTTCTCGACGCCCAGCTCGATAGCGCGCTTCTCGGTGAGATAGGGATCGTAGGCGACCACCTTCATACGCAGCCCGCTCGCGCGGTCGGCGACGATGGAGCCGATATTGCCGCAGCCGATCAGACCCAGAGTCTTGCCTGTCAGCTCGACCCCCATGAAGCGGTTCTTTTCCCATCTTCCCGCCTTGGTCGAGGCGCTGGCCTCCGGGATCTGACGCGCGAGCGCGAACATCATGGCGATCGCGTGTTCGGCCGTGGTGATCGCGTTGCCGTGCGGCGTGTTCATGACCACGACGCCGCGCGCGGTCGCGGCCTTCACATCGACGTTGTCGACGCCGATCCCGGCCCGGCCGACGACCTTCAGGCTGCGTGCGGCTTGGAGCAGCTCCCTCGTTACTTTGGTGGCGGAGCGGATCGCGAGCCCATCATACGGGCCGATGATTTCGCGCAGCTCGGGTGGTGTAAGGCCAGGCCGCAAATCGGTCTCGATCCCACGGGCACGGAAAATCTGCACGGCGGCTTCGGACAGCTTGTCGCTGATGAGCACCCGAGGCATCGCGATCACTCGGCCGCCGCGGCGGGAGCGTACCGGTCCGCAACCTGCGCGAAAGCCCAGTCGAGCCACGGCAGCAGCGCTTCGATATCCGCCGTCTCCACCGTGGCGCCTCCCCAGATGCGAAGGCCGGGCGGCGCATCGCGATACGCGCCGATGTCGTAGGCCACGCCCTCCCTTTCCAGCAACGCGGCGATCTGTTTCGCAGCCTCGCCTTGTCCCGCGGCATCGAGCACGGTGAACCACGGAGCGATGATCTTCAGGCAGATCGACGTGCAGGACCGGATGCCTGGCTCTTCGGCGAGGAATGCGGCCCACCCCGAACGCGCCACCCAACGGGCGACGGCGGCCAGATTGGCCTCACTCCGTGCGATCAGACCCGGAAGGCCGCCGGCCAACTCGGCCCAGCGCAGCCCGTCCACCGCATCCTCGACGCAGAGCATGCTGGGCGTGTTGATCGTCTCGCCCTTGAAGACGCCCTCGATCAGTTTGCCGCCTTTTGTGAGCCGGAAAATCTTGGGCAGCGGCCAAGCCGGCTTGTGCGTCTCCAGCCGCTCGACCGCGCGCGGCGAGAGGGCGAGCATGCCGTGAGCGGCCTCTCCCCCCAGCACCTTCTGCCAGGACCAAGTGACGACATCGAGCTTGTGCCACGGAAGCGCCATCGCGAAGGCCGCCGAGGTCGCGTCACAGATCGTCAGCCCGGCGCGGTTCGCGGCGATCCATTCGCCGTTCGGCACGCGGACGCCGGAGGTCGTGCCGTTCCAGGGAAACACCACGTCGCGGCTGAAATCGACCTGCCCGAGATCGGGTAGCTTCCCGTAGGGAGCGGAAAGCACCCGCGCGTCCGGCAGCTTCAACTGTTTCACAACGTCGGTGGCCCACCCCTCGCCGAAACTCTCGAACGCGAGCAAGTCCACCGGCCGCGCTCCGAGCAGCGACCAGAGCGCCATCTCCACGGCTCCGGTGTCGGAGGCGGGCACGATGCCGAGCTTCCAGTCCTCCGGCAGGCCGAGGATGGCGCGCGACCGCTCGATCACCTCGAGAAGGCGGGCCTTCGGCAGCTTGGCGCGGTGACTGCGCGCGAAGAACGCGCCCGCAAGCGCTTGGAGCGTGAAGCCGGGGCGCTTGGCGCAAGGTCCGGAGGAGAAATTGGGATTGGCCGGACGCACATCCGGCTTGGGCGCGGCGATCGCCATGACGGCTCTCCCTTTCAGAAGAGAAGCGCCCCGGTGGGGGGGCGTGACCCGCGCGAGGCCCTAGCCGATCCGGCAAGTCCCGGTCAACAGCAGCGGAACCGGACGTATCCGCTCTCCGGGGGGCAACTGAACAAATCCGGCCCCGAGTTGGCCTCGGTTTCCCCTGGTGCAACTCGGGGCCGGTCCGGGTACCTAGTCGTTCGCTTGCCGCAA
>CAWEHU010000009.1:0-56939 GCA_963808965.1 uncultured Alphaproteobacteria bacterium | reverse complement strand
CAGTCCTGAATGGCTGGCACGAAGCGGCAGGAAAAAGACGCCGTGAGCGGATACGTCGACAGTTCGTATGTCCTGGGCCATGCCCCCAGCGAGCTGGAGCGGCTCACCCGCCAAGCTGCGTTCCTGGGTGACCTTACCGAGGACGTGCTTCGGCGGGCGGGGTTGCGGCCCGGCATGCGGGTGCTCGACGTCGGTTGTGGTGCGGGCGACGTCTCGCTGATCGCAGCGCGGATGGTTGGCCCGCAGGGTACCGTCTTGGGCATCGACCGCGCGGCCGAGCCGCTGCAAATGGCCCGGCGCAGAGCCGAGGCGGACGGGGTGCATTGGGCGGCCTTCCAGCAAGCCGATCATGCGACGTTCGAGGCAGACCAGCGCTTCGACGCGGTACTCGGGCGCTTGGTGCTGGTCTACGCCTCCGATCCCGCCGTGTCCTTGCGTTCGCTGCTCAAACACGTCGTGTCCGGTGGCATCATGGCATTCCAGGAAATGGACATGAGCCGCGCCGCGACGGTGCCGGACATCCCGCTGTTCGGGCGATGCCTCGCCTGGATCCAGGCCACATACGAGCGCTCCGGGCTAACCCCTGACATGGGCAGCCGTCTCGACAGCGCGTTCCGGGCGGTCGGTCTCACGCCTTCTCTCATCGGCGCCTGCCGGGTAGAGGGTGGCTCGGAAGGCTTCGGCTATGCCTGGCTCGCCCAGACCGTCCGCAGCCTGCTCCCGGCGATGGCGCGGCTCGGCGTGGCGGCGCCAGCGGAGGTTGACATCGACACCTTGGAGGACCGGTTGCGCGAGGGCGCGCGCGAAACCGGGGCGTGCCTCATCGGCCCGCTGATGGTTGGGGCCTGGGCGCGCACGCCGGGTTAGGCCGGCGCCCGATAGAGCCGCCCCCCAACCCGGGGCGCGGCTCTGCGGTGGCGGCCGTTACTTGACCGGAGTGGTTTTCGCGTCGGCGGCAGGATTGGTGGTCGGTACCTGGTCGGGCGGCGTGCTGCCGGGCCTTGCGCTCATGGGAGTACTGCCTCGGGCACCGGTCGCCGTGGCGCTGCCAGGTGTCGCATTCGGCGGATTCACGCTCTGCTCCGAGCCCGTCGTTGGCGGTCCGGCGGACTGGCCGCTCGGCGTCGGAGCGGTGGCGGATTGGGCAAAGGCGCTAACGCTCAGCAACAACGCGATCGCAAAGCCGCTAGCGGCAACCGGCAAACGAGCAGACATGAGCATCTCCCAAGAGCGAGCAGGTTCGAGTAGCGCATGAGAATGGCTTTAAGTTGCGCTCCCAGGCGCGGCGGGTCGTCAAACGGGCAGCGGGTGCAATCCCGCCGGGCATGGCACAGATCGAATCAGTGATGGCCAAGCTCCTGGATCGCCACCGGCTCGAGCGTCACGCCGCCTTCGGCGAAAGGGCGGTCATTGGCCATGAGCAAGACGAGGCACGCGGCCACCGCCGTCGAGAACAGGAATTGCGCGACAGCGATGGTCAGCGGTCGCCCCAGATGCACCATCGCGACGGTCAGCAGGATCAATGCGTCGAGCAGAAATATGACGGCCCATTGATGCGGGGCGATGATCGCCCTGCTGAGCAGGATACGGTTCCGTCGCGCTTCCAGCGCCCGGTCGATCGCGGTCAGGGTGGCTTGCTGAACCACCGTCTGCCCTCCCCCGCTCGGGACGAAGGACAGCAGGGCCCTCATGGCATCCAACAAGCCGGGCGGCAATGATCGCAGGGTTGCGCGGCCCCTGACCATCGCCGGCCAGTCTTCCGCCTCCACCCATTCCACATATCGGATCACACCTTCGTCCACCGCTTCGCGCGTCGGGGCGGGGAGGCCGCCCGCGAGCAAGACGGATTCGCCAATCGCGCTCGCTTCCTGACCGATGAAGGAGTACGCGCGATCCACATTCGCCCACACGCGGGAGGCCAGAAAGGCAATCAAAAGACCCGCGATCACCGCGAGGGGCGTGAGCATGACGGGCGTAAGGGCCTGCAAGTCCGCAGCGATACGCCGCCGCGAGACAAACATTGCGAGCGTGAAGACGATCGCGGCTAGACCGTAGCACAGCGCGAACACGGCCACGGTGATGACAGGTATGCTCTGCGATTCGATCCAGAGAATCATTGCTGAGCATCCATGGTTTCGACCTGGGGCTGACGCGGGCAGATCGAACCCGCCCACCTTTAGCCGCGTTCCGTCAACACCGCTGCCGGCACTCGGCGCGGTCCCCTAGATCGCATGGAACGCTGAAATGGAACACGAATTGACCCGCAAGACCGGCAACGAGCCGGTCGAGGGCGCGGACCCAGGTGGAACACGGCCCACGAAGCCCGGTCATCCCGGCAAGAGTCCGTCCGACGATCACGCGAATGAGACGCGGACGAAGCAACACGTCGAGAGCGGCGACCGGAATACGAGGCCTCCCCGGCCCTGAGTTCTCTCCCCAACCCGAGACCGGGTCAGCCGGCGGGCTCCGGGCGCAGACGCTTCAACAATTCCTCGGCGTCCCGATCGCCGAGCGCGACCGCCTTACTGTACCAACCGGCCGCCGCATTCGCGTCCGGAGTTATGCCGCGCGCCCTGATTTGCGCTAGAAAAGCGGGATCGTAGGTCATGCCCGCCGCGGTGGCGGCACGGCCCGAGACGGGCGCCGCGTACTCGTAGAGGAGACGGGCGGCCGAAACGTCCCCGTGTGCAAGCATCGCATTGCCCCGGTTCAGCAGCGCCGAGACGGTCGCCGCAGGCAATGCGGGTCCGGGCGGCTCCTGCTCGGCCGATACCTGAGGCTGCTCGGCCGATACCTGAGGCGGGGAGGCCGGGACGGCTGCCGAAGCCGCCTCGGGCGCGAGTGGGGCCGCGTCCGGCGCGAGCGAGGTCACCGCGGCCGGGGGCGCAGCCTCCGTAGGCTGCTCCGCCTTAGCTGGAGATTGATTCTCGGAGCGCGAAGGCTCGCTCGCTGACTCCCGCGGATCACTCGACTGCGGATCAGTCGACGCAGCCGACCCGGTTGGCACGGTTTCGGCCGTTGCTGGAGCGGCCCCGCTGTCCGCTTCGCTCTGGACAGGCGCGGGGGTTGCTTCCGCCGGCCCGGCACTGACGGGCGTGCTGCTGGGCGGAATTGCCTCGCGCGGCAGATGCTGGGGCGCCAGACCCCGGCTCCACTGAGGCTGGCTCGACCGACGGTGGCTGTTCGGCGGCGGTCGCGATTTCCTGCCGCGCGGCCGGGAGGTCGCTCGCGTGACCCAGCGGTGTGACATCGGCACGGACAAGCGAGACCATGGCCGCCAGGCTCCGGGGCGCCTCTCGATTATGCGCGAAGGCACGATCCGGAAGCGTCCAGTAATCCCAGGCCGAAAAGCGCCAAAGCCCCACACCGCTGGCCACAAAAATGACGAACGCGGCGACCGACATTCCCCTGATCCTGGTCTTGCGCCGGGGAAGGGTCAGCGCCAAACCGCCCGCAACCGGTACCCTCGCGGGCAGTTTCTCAAATCCGATCCCCGGCCTCGCCCCGGTCTCCGGGTCGCGCACCGATTGCGGCGATCGGGCCCGGTGCGCCAGCAACGGATCGTCCGAGTGCGGTGAAGCCTCCGCTTCCACTACGATGGAGGCAGGAATGGGATGACAGTACCGTTGCGCTCCCAACGACAGGGCGTCACGCAAGATGTTGTCCAAGCGCCGAGGATTTCCCGCCCCGATCCGAACAATCTCGACCGCGGCGCCTTCGGTCAGGATGTCCTTCGTGGACGCCCCTCCGGTCGCAAGCCGATAATCCAGATACCGCGAAGCTTCCTGTTCGGAGAGCGCCTGAACGCTGGCGTGGGCGCCTGCCCGGATCGAGTCCGCGATCTCAGGCCGCAGCCCGTCGACAAGTCCGGGCGGACCCACGAGTACCACTTGGAGGAGAGGCTTGTTGGGACCCGAGAGCGTCGACAACAGCAGCAAGTAGTCCAGCACATCAGGCGAGATCAGTTCGGCGTGGTCGAGAACCAGCACGCGATGCTTGGAGCCGTTCGCTGCCTGCACCAGCGCCTCGAAGACCGCATCGATGTCGTGGGTGCGTAGAGAGCCCGACTCTTTGCCAAGGGCATTTTCGAGCAGGGACGCCAAGTCCAGAGGCTCGTCTTGTTCGCACCTCGCTCGCGTGACGCGCACGCGGTCGCCCAGCGCCTGCAAGGCCGTGTCGAGAACGGTTGTCTTTCCTGAACCGCCCTCACCGCTGATCGCAATAAATGGCTTCCGCGCAATCAATGCGCGAACGAGAGTCACCACTGAATCGTGATAGGTCTGCGCGACAAACATTTGCGCAGGATTTTCAGGCGACGCGAAAGCATCGCGCGCCAGACCGTAGAAGGACTGGTACAAGGCCATCAACCTAACGGATTATGCGATTACGCCCGCCGGCTAACTTGCAAGAGGATCGTTTGGCACGCAATAGTCTTTGATTGAGGTCGCGAGAATTGAGACAAATCGGCCGCTTCCGGCCCGGCCAATTCCGGCGGAAGATCGCCCCAGTTGGCGACCCGGCAACACGCAGCTAGCATCACGCCGGAAGCGAGAAGAGGGAGAAAGCGCGATGCCCCGGGCACGCTGGACGATGATTATCCTCTGCTGTCTCGCGAACACGATCAATTACGTTGATCGCGCCAATCTCGCGGTAGCCGCTCCCATCATGCAGCACGAGCTTGGGCTCGATGCCGCCGTGATGGGGCTGGTTCTTAGCGGTTTTTTCTGGACCTACTCGGTGATGCAGATGCCGTTCGGCTGGTTTGCCGACCGGGTGGGAGCGCGCATCTCGCTCGCGGTGGCGGTCGTGTGGTGGTCGGTGTTCACCGCGCTCACGGCCGCGGCGCGCGGCATCGTCACGCTGATGGGCTGCCGATTGCTGCTCGGAGTGGGCGAGGCCGGCGCGTACCCCTCGATGGCCAAGGTGGCCGCGAATTGGTTTCCGCGCAGTGAGCGGGGCATCGCCAGCAGCATTTTCGACAGTGGCTCACGGATCGGCGCGGCCCTTTCGCTGCCGCTGGTGACTTGGCTGATAGCAAGCTTCAGCTGGGAGACTTCCTTCGTCGTCACCGGCCTGCTCGGGATCATCTGGGCCGTCTTCTGGGTGATTTTCTACCGCGATCCGGAAAAGCATTGGTCGGTGACGCCCGAGCAGCTTCAGCGATTGCAGGCGGAACGGGGCACGAAGCAAGCGGCCGGGCCGAAAGTCCCTTGGGGGTCGCTGTTCCGCTATCGCACGATCTGGGGCATGATGATCGGCTTCTTCTGCCTCAACTTCGTCATCTACTTCTTCATTACCTGGTTCCCCACCTATCTCGTTCAGGCGCGCGGCTTCTCGCTCGCGCAGCTCGGCACGCTGGGCTTGCTTCCGGGGCTCGTATCGATCCCTTGCGGTTGGCTCGGCGGCTTCACCTCCGACGCACTTTATCGCCACGGCTGGAGTCTAACCGCAGCCCGGAAGACCTGTCTGGTTGGAGGCATGTTGGTGTCCTCGGTTATCACGCTCTCCGCTTTCGCGCCGAGTGTGTACGTGGCGCTCCTGTGCTTTGCGATTGCCTATGGAAGCCTGGCGTTTACGGCTGCGAGCATCTGGTCTTTGCCGGGAGATGTAGCGCCCACGCCTGCCCACGTGGCCTCGATCGGTGGCATCCAGAACTTCGCCTCGAACCTCGCCGGCATTGTCACGACGACATTCACCGGCCTGATGCTGACCATTACCAGCGGTTCGTTCATCGTGCCGCTTACTGTCGCGGGCGGGTTCTGCGTTCTCGGCGCGGCGGTCTATTTGTTCATGGTCGGCAAAATCGAGCCCTTGCCGGCATTGCCTGGGCGTGTGCAGGCGAGCACCGCGGATTAGCCCTTTCCGGAGACCGTCACATGATCACGTCGGAAGATCCCGCCGCTCTGGCAGCGGACCTCAGCAAGATGACGGCCGAGCCTGTTTCGGTGGACCGCGCCGAGGAGATTCTCTCGGAGCAGATGGCGTGGCTGCCACAGGGGGAACCGCTGCAATCCGTGGCCGAGGACCGGACTGCAAGCGCCGGCGACGGTCGGAGCGTGCGTCGGCGAACCATCGTGTTCCGGCGCGCGGGCGACCAGCTCCAGATCATCGTCGAGGTCTCGCTCCTCGCACAGGGCGGCATCGAGATGGAGCGCCGCCGTTTCGAGGAGTCCTCGGCGGAGGCCGACCGGTATGCGGAAGAACTGCGCGCGCGGTTCGCCGCGGCCTGAATCGAGCAGGCCGCCGAAACCGGGCGCCTCTCCCGCGTTCTCCTCCGGCAAGACGGAGGAGGCGAGCCCATGAAGCAGCCGCACACTGAGGGCGCCGTGAAGCACACGGACGACGAACAGAACACCGGCAATCACCCCAAGCCCGGGGCGAAGCAGCAAGGTGGTCCGGATCGTTTCGGCGGAACCCGTGCCGGAGAGGAGAATGTGGAGCCGCAAAAGCCGGATGATGCGGAGGACGCGAAGCGCCGCTCCGGCACCAGCGTGGAGCCCCCAGGCTAGCGGCTCTATCGCGCGAACAAGGTCAGCGTGACCCGGCGGCCACGAGAGTAGTTGTAACCCTCGGCCGCCGCGAACACGCGCGGGCGCACTCCTAACTTGCGGCTCTCGGTCTCAAATGCGGTCAGATCGCGATCCGCGATCGCGACTGCCGCGTCCGGGGTCGCGGCCAGAAACCGGGCAGCGTCCCCGCCGCTGGCGAGCCAGCGTGTGTCCGTCCCGCACAGGAACATGAGGCTGGGCTCGTGAAATCCGGCCGCTCCGAACACCGCGCCCGGAGGCCGGCCTTCGGGCCAATGTGCGTCGAGCGCCGCGGCCACGCGGGGCGCGATCCAGAGCGAGGGAAGGTTGGGAAGTTCGATCGCCAAGATCGCCCAATACAGGAGCGGCACGGTGAGGAGCCCGGTCCACGCCGCACGGGGCCAGTCCTCGATGCGCAGGGCACGCAGCACGAGCCATCCAATCACCACCGCCGCCGCGAGTGCGGGGAGGCCGAGCAGAGCCGTCCAACCCAGCTCCGGCCGGATGAACACGGGCAGCGCCGCCGCCCCCAGTCCGACGATCCCGGCCGCGATCACGAGCGTGATCCCGGCCAGGCGAACGAACCAGCGCGGGCCGTCGTCGCGCCGGAGATTGAGGGTCCAGCGAGCGGCGAGCAGGCATAAGGCGGGATAGAGTGGCAGCGTATAGTGCGGCAGCTTGGTGGGAACCAACTCGAACACCGCCCAAGACGGGATAATCCAGGCGAGCAGGAATCGAGTGACCGGCTCCCGCCGTGCCTTCCAGGCTTCCGGCAAGGCGCGGAGCGCGAAGAGCGAGGCCGGGAACAGGAGCACCGGCAACAGCAGGAAATGAACGCCCGGAGGAGCGCCGTGCAAGTCGTCGCCCCCGCGCAGCTTGCCGGCCAGATCCCCCCCGATCGCCTCGGCGAAGAACGACCCATGCGTCGCCACGCCGATCGCGACGAACCACGGAAGGACGATGGCGAGCATCAACGGCACGCCCCAGGCGGAACGCAGGGATTGCAGCCACGCCGCTCGCCCACCTCGCCCTTGGTCGCCGACTGCGACCAGCGCAATCGCGGTGAGCCCGGCGACCATCGGCGTGATCGGCCCTTTGATGAGAATGCCCGCCCCCATGGCGAGCCAGAAGAGCGCCGCTTGAGCGCGAGAAAGGCGCGGGCCTGCCAGATAGGCGCGCGCCAGGAGCCCCATGGCCACGGTCGTTACGCCCAGCAGCGCCGCATCGGTCGTGGCGAGGTGGGTTTCCACGACGAGGATCACCGACCCGGCGAGCATCGCCGAGGCGAGCAGGGCTACTTCCTCTCCGAGAATGCCTCGCCACAGGGCGAAGGTGGCCAGCACCGCGAGGAGGCCGCCGAGCGCCGAGGGAATACGATACGGCCAGACCGGGTTCTCGCGCGCCAGCCCGGCGGCCTGGGCCGCCGCCGCGAATGGCGCTTGCAGCCAGTAGATCCCGATCGGCTTGCGGTTGCGCTCCTCTTCCCCATTGCGGATTTGGACGAAATCCCCGGTTTCCAGCATCTGCTTGCTGGCCTGGACGAAGCGCGATTCGTCGCGGTCGGTGGGTGGAATGCTGAAGAAACCGGGCAGCCACAGCACGACGCAAAGCAGCACCAGCGCCGCGTAGGGATGCCGAAGCGACAAGGCGAGGCGGGCGCGGTGTTCGAGCGTTGCCGTTCCATCCATGATGGCGGGCGCCTCTAGCATGGGAGTTTGGGCCGCGCCATGAACCCTCGCCATGCCTGATCCGACACGCGATTGCGCGTTCGACCTCCTCGTGTCCGTGCTTGACCGGCACCGCCCATTGGAAGAGGCATTGGACACCCTGCCGCCGATGGAGGCGCGCGATCGAGCCGCCGGCCACCGACTGGCCGCCGCGGTCCTGCGCCGGACCGGCACGCTGGACGCGGTTCTCGAGCCTTTCCTCAGACGAGCGCCGCCCGTTCCGGTCCGGCACATCCTGCGGATCGGTGCGGCCGGGCTGTTGCTGCTCGACACGCCTCCGCATGCGGCGGTCGCCACATCGGTCGGCCTCGCGCGCCGGCGCGGGCTTGCGCCTTTCGCCGGGCTGGTGAACGCCGTGCTGCGGCGGGTCGCGGCCGAAGGGCCTGCGTCTCTTCGCGACCTGGATGGACCGCGCCTCGATACCCCGGCCTGGCTCTGGTCGGCCTGGGGCGATGGAGGCGCGCCTCATCGCCGAGGCGCATCAGACCGAGGCGCCGCTCGACCTCACCTTGCGGGCCGGCGCGGAGCCGCCCCCGGGTGGGATCGTGCTGCCGACGGGTTCCGTCCGCTTCCCCGCGGGCACGCGCGTGACCGATCTGCCCGGCTTCGCGGCGGGCGCCTTTTGGGTCCAAGACGCTGCGGCGGCGCTGCCCGCTCGCCTGCTGGGCGCGCAGCCGGGCGAACGGGTCGCCGATCTCTGCGCCGCGCCCGGCGGCAAGACCGCGCAACTGGCCGCATCCGGGGCGTCGGTTACGGCGGTCGAGCGCGACGAAGCCCGGCTCGGCCGGCTACGGGAGAATCTCGCGCGACTCCGCCTGAGCGCGGCGCTGATCCAGGCCGATGTGGGCGTGTGGTCGCCAGAGACTCGGTTCGACGCGGTGCTGCTCGACGCCCCGTGCAGCGCCACTGGCACGATCCGACGGCATCCCGACGTGCCGCACCTCAAGCGGCCGCGCGATGTGCAGGCCCTCGCGCGAGAGCAGGACCGGCTGCTCGCCGCCGCGGCCGCGCTGCTCCGACCCGGCGGCCGGCTGATTTATGCCGTGTGCTCGCTTCAGCCGGAGGAGGGAACCGCCCGGGTTCGCGCGGCGATCGAATCGACGGGGCTCCGTCACGAACCGTTCGCGGCTTCCGAGTTGCAGGCCTTGCCGGAGGCGCGCACCCCGGAGGGATTCCTGCGCACGCATCCCGGTATGTGGAGGGAATACGGCGGCATGGACGGCTTTTTCGCCGGCCGGCTGGTCAAGCCCTGAGTCCCCGACGAACCACGCGCGCCCCGGTGCTAGTGCTTGTGCGGACACGAACAGCCTGTCTAGAACCCCTCCATGCCTCAGCCGCAAGAACGGCGGATCGTCGTCGCCCCAAGCCTCCTCTCGGCCGATTTCGCGCGATTGAAGGAAGAGGTGCAGGCGGTCGAGGCGGCGGGAGCCGACTGGCTGCATCTCGACGTCATGGATGGCCATTTCGTGCCGAACATCAGCTTCGGCCCGCTCGTGCTCAAGGCGTTGCGGCCGCACACGCGCCTGCCCTTCGACGTTCATCTGATGATCGCCCCGGTGGATCCGTATATCGGTGCCTTCGCTGAAGCAGGGGCCGACCACATCCTCGTGCAAGCGGAAGCCGGGCCGCACTTGCACCGCTCGCTGCAACTGGTGCGTTCGCTCGGGAAGAAGGCGGGCGCCGTGCTGAATCCGGCGACCCCGCCCGAAGCCGTCGGATACGTGCTCGATCTGGTGGATTCGATCCTGGTGATGACGGTCAATCCCGGGTTCGGCGGCCAGGAGTTCCTGGCATCACAGCTGCCGAAGATCGCCGCCTTGCGCCGGATGATAGACGCCGCCGGCCGCCCGATCGCGTTGCAGGTGGATGGCGGCATCGCGCCCGGAACGGCGCGCCGCGTCATCGAAGCCGGGGCGGACACGCTGGTCGCCGGAACCGCCGTGTTCCACGCCCGCGACTACGCGAAGGCAATCGCGACCCTGCGGACCGACGGTATCTCGGCATGATGAACGGCGGCACGGACCCGCGCCGCTGGTTGCGCGATGCCCGCCGCACGATGGCGCGGTTGCCCAGCTTGCGCATGGGCCGCATTCCGGATGCGCCCGCCCTGCCGGTACGAGACCCCTGGCCTGGCGATCCGGTTCGCGGCGCGCGACTGTTGAAGGGCGAGTTCGAGGCGTATGGCGGGATACGGGGGCTGAAACCGGGCGTCTGGGGCGATACTTCGGGCTCCGCCGTGCTGCGCGCCGCCGTGCATGGCTTCACGTGGCTGCGCGACTTGCGGGCGCTGGGCACGGATGCGGCCCGGTTGCGCGCCCGTGCGCTGGTCGCAGACTGGATCGCGCATCCGCCCGCCGATCCGCTGCCCTACCGGCCGGACGTGGCCGGTGCGCGGATCGCCGCGTGGCTCGGCCACTACGATTTCTTCGCGGCCTCCGCCGACGATTTGTTTCGCCAGAAGCTGATGGCGCGGCTGGTGCATGACGCACGCAGTCTGTCCCTCGCGCTGCCCGCCGAGGAATTGGATGCTCGTGGGCTGACCGCGCTCAAGGGGCTCATCGCGGCCGCCGTGACGCTACCGGATCACGTTGGCTTTCTCACCCGTGCGCTGCGTTTTCTCCCGCAGGAGATCGGCCGGCAGGTCCTGCCCGACGGCTGCCACGCCGAGCGCAGCCCGGCCGCGCAACTGACCGCGCTTCAGGATCTGACGGAAATACGCGCCTTATTGCAGGTCGCGCAGGCGGAGCCGCCGGTGGCGCTTTCCGGCGCGATCGATCGCATGGCGCCCGCGCTGCGCGTGTTGCGTCATGGGGATGGCTGCCTGGCGCTGTTCAACGGCGGCAAGGAAGAGCAGGCCGCCCTGATCGATCTGGTTCTGGCCCAGGCGGGACGCGGCGGGCGCGGCCCCTCCGCGCTCCCCGACGGCGGCTTCCAGCGCTATGCAGGCGGGGCGCAGCGTCCTCATCGCCGATTGCGGATCGCCCCCGCCGCACGGCGTCGATCGCTACGCCCATGCGGGCACGCTCTCGATGGAGCTGTCGGTCGGGCGCGACCGCATGATCGTCAACTGCGGGGCCATGCCGGGTGGCGGGCAGGAGTGGCGGGACGCGGGGCGCGCGACCGCCGCCCACTCCACCTTGGTCATCGCCGACGTGAACTCGTCCGAGCTGCGGCCCGGCGGCCTCGGGAGGCGGCCGGAGAAGGTCGAAGTGCAGCGGCAGGAGGCGAATGGCGCGCATTGGCTCGAAGCGAGCCACGACGGTTGGAAGAAGACGTTCGGCGCCATCCATCGCCGCCGCCTCTATTTGGCTGAGAGCGGCGAGGACGTGCGTGGCGAGGACGCCGTGGAAGCGCCCGCGCCGCAACCCTTCACCTTGCGCTTTCACCTGCATCCCGCCGTGAAGGCGAACATGCAGCAGGACGGCGAGGCGGTCCTGCTCCGTTTGCCGGCCGGCGGCGGCTGGCGCCTGCGCGCCGAAGGGGCGCGGATGAGTCTCGAGGAGAGTATCTATCTCGGCAGCGCGGAGCCGCGTCGCAGCGAGCAAGTGGTGCTAACCGGCTACGCGGATGGTCCGCAGCACGTGAAGTGGGCGATTACCAAGGTCGGGTAGCGGGCGCTTGACGCGCCTTTACACGCCGAACTTTCGGCGACCGCGCGCCGTGCCTTCCCACTCGGTCAAGCCGGCAATCCGGCCGCCTTCAGCGCGTCCGCGTAGGTCTTCGCCATACTTTCCAGAGGAAACGGTATTCGTGCGAAGAAGCCCGAGATCGTGAGTTCCGGCTCAATCTCCAGCAGCTCCTGGACGGCCTTCCTCGCGCGATCCTGCTGGCCGAGCTTGACGAGGGCGACCGCAAGCACGCGAAGCGCCACCGCGAAGCGACGGTTCTGGGCGAGTGCCCGTTCCGCCCACCTCACCGCTTCGGCATAGTTCTCCTCGATCACGGCGGCGATGGCCATGGCACCGGACATGAGCCAGCCGCGCGGATCGCGTGGATTGAGCCGCTGCGCACGCGCGACCATCTCGCGGCCCGCGTCCTGGTTGCCGCACATCGTCTCGATCCAGCCTGCCAAGGTCAGGGCCATGGCGGAATTCGGGTTGATGAGAAGGGAGCGGCTGAACAGCTCCCGCGCCCTCTCGCGCCCGGCCCCTGCCATGTTCCAGACCGCGAACGCCGCCATCCAGAGAACCTGCGCGTCGTTGGGTGCGAGCTCGACGGCGCGCCAGGCGAGCGTTACCGCCTCCGCGCGGTCCGCATCACTCTGCTGCGCCCATCCCTGGAAATGGCACTGCGCACGACAGTACGCCGCTGCAGCCATCGCTGGGGCGTAAGTCGGATCGACCGCCAGTGACTGTTCGAGACAGCTCAATGCCCCGCCCATGCTGGCGGCGGTGAAGTCGGAGAGCAGCGCGTAGGCGCGCAGCAGGAAGTCGTATGCGTCGAGCCGAGCCGGCCGGTCTCGCCGGAGCCGCCCGATCTCGGCGAACTGCAAGGTCGGCTCGATCGCGGCGGCGACGCTTTCGGAAACCCGGTCCTGGAGCTCGAAAACATCCCGCGGATCGCCATCGAACCGGTCGGACCAGAGATGGGCACCCGATGCGGCGTCGATGAGCTGGCCGGTGATGCGTAGCCGCTCGCGACTGCGGCGCACGCTTCCGTCGAGCACGTAGCCAACGTCGAGTTCCTGCCCGACTTGGCGCACATCGATCGCCTTGCCCTTGTAGGTGAAGGAGGAGTTGCGGGCGATGACCAACAGCCCGCTGCTGCGCGACAGCGCGGTGATGATCTCCTCGGCTATCCCGTCGGCGAAGTAGTCCTGCTCCGGGTCGCCACTCATGTTGGTGAAAGGCAGGACCGCGACCGACGGCAAAAACCTGGGGCCGCCGCGCCACGCGATGGCTTGTGCGGACGCGGTATCGCCTGGCGGCTCCGGCGCGGGACCAGCGATCTCCCGCACCGCGCCCACGAACCGGACGCCCTTGCGCGGAAGGGTCCGGATCAGGCGCTGCTCCGCCCCGGTGTCGCCGATGGCGGTCCGCGCCGCGTTCAGGCGGCTGCTGAGCGTTGCCTCCGAGACGATGCGGCCGTGCCAGACAGCATCGAGAAGGTCGTCGCGGCTCACGACCCGGTCGCGCGCGTCGATCAGAAACTTCAGCACGTCGAAGACCTGGGGCTCGACCGCCACGAGTTCCCCGCCCTCGCGCAGCTCGCGTCGTGCAGCATCAAGAATGAAGTTTCCGAACTGGTAGATCACGAGGCGACCGATGCTGGTAGCGTTGTCCTAGCACGGCCGGCCTGCCGTAAAAATCATGGCGGCCTGGAGGAGAAGTCCACGCCCTCTCAAAGCGAAGCGTCGCCGATCGGGGCAGTCTCGCCGTCATCGAAACCGCACCGAGGGATCCGCACATGCAGACCGAGACCATCGACCATCATCGCCGCCGGCTTCTCGGCGCCGCTGCCGTCACTATCGCGGCCACCCAGCTCGGCCTCACCCGCCATGCGAACGCCCAGGCTGCGACGGGGCCAGGCGCGAACGTCTTTTCCGCCCCGTTGAAGCAAGTCGATGCCGGCGTGCTGAACGTGGGCTACGTCGAGGCCGGGGTTCCCAATGGCCCGACCGTCATCCTGCTGCACGGCTGGCCCTATGACATCCACAGCTTTGTCGAAGTCGTTCCCCTTCTCGCCGCGGCGGGATACCGGGTGATCGTACCGTATCTCCGCGGATACGGCACGACGCGCTTCCTCGCGAACGAGACGGTGCGCAACGGGCAGCAATCGGCCCTCGCCGTGGACATCGTCGCCCTCATGGATGCGCTCGGCATTCACGAGGCGGTTCTTGCCGGGTTCGACTGGGGCGCCCGGACCGCGGACATCGTCGCGGCGCTCTGGCCGGAGCGGTGCAAGGCCCTCGTCTCGGTCAGCGGCTATCTCATCGGCAGCCCCGAAGCCAACAAGACCCCGTTGCCGCCCAAGGCCGAGCTCGCATGGTGGTACCAATTCTACTTCGCCACGAGCCGGGGCCGGGCCGGCTACGAGAAATACCGGAAGGACTTCGCCAGGCTCATCTGGCAGATCGCCTCGCCGAAATGGAATTTCGACGACGCGACCTTCGAGCGCAGCGCCCAGGCCTTCGACAACCCGGACCATGTCAGCATCGTCGTCCACAACTACCGTTGGCGGCTCGGCCTGGCGGAAGGCGAGCGGCAGTATGACGCGCTCGAGAAGCGACTAGCGCAGGCGCCGGTCATCCAGGTGCCGACGATCACCATGGAAGGCGATGCGAACGGCGCGCCGCATCCGGAGCCGGCGTCCTACGCCAGGCAATTCTCGGGCAAGTACGCGCATCGGCTCATCACAGGCGGCATCGGCCACAACCTGCCCCAGGAAGCGCCGCGCGACTTCGCCCAGGCTGTCATTGACGTAGGCGCCGCCTGATCCCGGCCGTCACGCACCGAGGAGGTTCCCATGCAGTCCCGCCGCTCGCTCCTTTGCCAGCTACTCGCCGCCGGTTCGTTCGGGACGGCCTTTGGGGCCGTCGCGCAGCCCGAGGCTCGCCTAGCGCCGGAATTCACCGGGCTTGACGGCTGGATCAACACCGCCGCGCCGCTGAGCCTCGCCGGGTTGCGCGGCAAGGTGGTCTTGGTCGATTTCTGGACCTATTCCTGCATCAACTGCCGCCGGACGGTTCGCTACCTGAACCGCTGGGAGGCGGAATACGGCGCCCAGGGCCTGCAAGTCGTCGGCATCCACACGCCCGAGTTCGGGTTCGAGCACACCCGCTACAACGTTGCGGACGCGGTACGCGAGTTCGGCATTCGCTATCCCGTCGGGCAGGATAACGGCTTCCGAACTTGGCGGGCCTGGGGCAACGAGGCGTGGCCTGCCTTCTACCTCCTGGACCGCAGCGGGCGGATCGTCCTGGTCCGCGAAGGCGAGGGCCACGCGCGCGAGCTGGAAGCCGCGATCCGGGCCCTGCTCGGCCTCGCGCCATCCGGCATCGCGGCCGTGCCGGGCGACGACCCGGACCTGTCCCAGATCCGCACGCCCGAATTCTATTTCGGGGCACTCCACCCGACGCCGCAGGACCGCTCCCAGCAGCCCCGGCGCGGCGAGGCGGCCTACGCCTTTCCGGCGGGCGGCCCGAGGCCCAACGAGTACCAGCTCGACGGAACCTGGCTGCGACAGGAGGAGGCCCTGGTGCTCCGCTCCCCACGCGGCGGCGTGCGTGTACGCTTCTCCGCGGCCAAGCTTCACCTGGTTGCCGCCGCGCCTCAGCCGGCGACGCTGCGCGTCACGGTTGACGGCGGTGCGGCGCATACGATCGAGGTCGAGCGGCCGACCCTCTACACCCTGTTCGACGGCGCAACCTATGTCGAGCACATGCTCGCATTCGAGGCCGAGACGCCGGGCCTGTCTCTCTTCAGCGCGACATTCGGGTAGCGGCGGAAAGGAGGAGGAGATCGGGAGGTATGCCGCGACGAGCGGCTGGGGGTTCGGCCGCTTCGTCGACGGGAAGCCGGCGGACGAGGCGCAGCACCTCGAACAGCGGATAGACGCGGGTCCGTTCCGCGTTGACGGCGCCGGCCGCGGGGTCCGGCCCGTTCTCGCCCTGCGTCATTAGCGTGCGAAAGAACAGAAAGACGTTGTAGGTGGAGGACGGAAAGGCGAAGTAGCCGACTGGCGCCTGCGCGCCGAAGAGGCGCGGATGACTCTCGAGGAAAGTATTTATCTCGGCAGCGCGGAGCCGCGTCGCAGCGAGCAGGTGGTGCTCACCGGTTACGCGGATGGCCCGCAGCAGGTGAAGTGGGCGATTACCAAGGTCGGGTAGCGGTGGCTTGCTCTTTGCCCGGCTGGCTGGGCTGGTCCCCTTCCGGGCGAGCCCTTCGCGTTTACCGGACATGCGGTTCACGGCAATACTTGGCCGAGAGCCGACACTCCGCTGTCGAGGGTTCAAAAAGCAAAAGCACACGCTGGGGTGGACTCTCCAGCCTCTTTCGCAGACGAGACACTCGGCGGTTGTCTGGCGGTCCCCGAAGCGGACATGCGACGATTACGCCTTCGCTCGTGGGACCTATGTGGGACCCTCGTCTTCAGGCCCCTTCGTGGCCGGCCCGTGCAGCCTCAATCTTCGCTATATCGATCCGGCGCATGGTCATCATGGCATCCATCGCCCGCTTCGCGGCGGCGCGATCCGGATCCTTCAGCGCGACAAGTAAGGCTCGCGGCACGATCTGCCACGAAAAACCCCAGCGGTCCTTGCACCAACTGCACGCGCCTTCGCTGCCGCCATTCTCGATGATCGCGTTCCAATAGCGGTCAGTTTCTGCCTGATCGTCGGTCATCACCTGGAAGCTCACCCCCTCGTTCGGCGTAAACGCGGGGCCACCGTTCAGACCAACAAAGGCTTGGCCAAACACGGTGAACTCGACGGTCAACTCGCGACCCTGTTCACCGCCAGGGTAATCGGATGGAGATTGAAGTGCTTGCTCGACATAGCTGCCGGGAAAGGTGGCGGCGTAGAATTCTGCCGCCTTTCGCGCCTCACCATGGTCGAACCACAAACAGGTGACAATTTTTCCAGACATTGACGTTCCTTGACGAGCGTTGATGACATACCTCGATACGAAACTGCTTCTCGACGAACAGGCCTTGCCGAGTGGCCCGCCCATGGTGGAAACCATCGAGTGGCGCTTTTCGACCCAAGCTTTCCAGGCGGCAATGCCCCCTTGTTTACGCGCTCGCCTCGGGGCGGGTCTGTTATTGTGCCTTTTCGTTCCTTGGCGCGTCTTTCGGCTTCGGGAAGTCCCATCCACGCCTTCATTCTCGGGCTGGTTTTGCTGCCGAGAAAGACGGCAAGGTAGGTATCGTTCGTTGTCATGCGATTTCCCTTCGTCCTGTCATTGCAGCCGAAGAGGTGTGCGACACGTCAATGTTGAGGCGGAGCCGCGACCCCTGCAGGAGAGAAGGAGTGGTAGCCAGCCACATCCAGCGCGCGCACCGGGCGTACTTCGATGCTGCCGTGTTTGGCTGGCGGGATCCGCGCCGCAATCGCGAGCGCCTCGTTTAGGTCGGTGGCCTCGATCAGATAGAAGCCGGCGAGCAGCTCCTTCGTCTCGGAAAACGGCCCGTCAAAGAATGCGGCTTTGCCGTTGCGTACGCGCACCGTCGTCGCGCTGTGCGCGGGGTGCAACGGCTCTGCCGCGAGCAGTCTGCCGCTGCCCGCAAGCTCGCTCGCGAATTCGAAGCAGTCCTGATCGGGGCATGCGTTCCAGTGGGTCTCGTCGAGATAGACCATGCAGAGGTATTTCATCGTTCCCTCCCTTTCCCGGCGTCAGGCGGCCAAGCGTATGTCAATCAGCTCGCCATTGACGATCCAGTGGCAGCCGAAGCGGTCCTTCACCATGCCAAATTTCTTGGCCCAGAACGTCTCGCTGAACTGCATCGTCACGGTTCCGCTCTCGGCGAGCGCGTCGAAGACCTGCAGTGCTTTCTCGACGCTGTCGTAGTTGAGCGCGATCGAGACGCCATGGATGCCCTGGTAGGGCATGCCGGGCGGGCAATCGCCGGCGTAGAGCGATGTCCCGTCTTCGAGTTCGAGGCGGGCGTGCATGACCCGGTCGAGGTGCTCGGGCGGGCAACGGTCGGCAAACGGCGATTGCCGGTTGGTCATGATGCCGAGCCTGCCGTGCAGGACATGCGCGTAGAAGCGCATTGCCTCGGCGCAGGTGCCATCGAAGGCGAGATAGGGGATCGGTTGCACCATCGGTTTCTCCTGGAGATCGAATGATCAGGCGGCGGCCTGATCGGGGATGAAGTCCGCGAGCTGGGCGGCCATGGCGCGCCTGAAGGCCGGGCGGGCGGTGCCGCGGGCGACGTAGCCGGCGAGGTTCGAATGAGTGGCAACGAGCGCCTGATCGGGGATCGCCCGCAAGGCATCCACCATCATCAGGTCGCCGATCGTGAAGCGGCCTTCGAGCCAATCCTTGTCGCCAAGCGCCGCGGAGAGCTGCGCAAGCCGTTGCGCGACCAACGGCCTCACCGCGGCGCGGGCCTCAGCCGACCAGGACGCCCGCTCGAAGAACAGTGTCATCGCGGCCAGCATGAAGGTGTGCGGCTCGATGCTGTTCAGCGCGGCGATCATCCAGCCGATCGCGCGGGCGTGGCCGGCTTGGTCACGTGGAAGCAACCGTTCGTCCTTGGCGCCGATGTGCAGCACGATGGCGCCGGATTCGAACAGGCAAAGCCCGCCCTCCTTGTAGACGGGCACCTGCCCGAAGGGCTGTTCCCTCAGATAGCTCTCCGGCCGTGCCGGCCCGAGCGCCGTCCCGCCGGCGCCCCCGATCAGCCGCACGCGATAGGGTAGGTCGATCTCCTCAAGTGCCCAGCGCACGCGCAGGTCGCGCACGAAGCCGCGCGCAAAGGACGGCACCCAGGCGAACGCGGTGACCTCGATCGGCGAGGTTTCGTCGATGGCCATGGATATTCTCCCCCTATGTTTCAGTCCCGATCCGGGTTCGGTGCGCCCGGCGGGAACAGCTTGCGGTACGGACGGGCGTCGTCCACGCAACGCGCGACCGAAGGCAGCGCGAGCAGCACCGCGCGCCAGGCCGCCAGACGCGAACAGCCTTTCGCCGCGATAGGCAGGACCCAGTCGGCGTAGAAAAGGGAAGGCGCTGCCGCGCAGGTGACGAGCGTGACGGAAGGGGGCTCGCCCTCCGCCTCCAGCCACGTCTCGAGCCAGCCATAGGCGCGGCCGAGCGCCTGCCGTGCCGCAGCGATCTCCGATTGGTCAGGCGCGGCGGGAGCGGCCAAGTGCGCTTGCACCACCCGCAACAAGTTCCCCATGACATAATTGTCAAACACGCGGTCGAGCATGCGCATCTGCGCGGCGGCGGTGGGGTCGGCGGGTAGCAGCGTGCTGCACTCCGGCCGGGTCGCGGCCAGGTATTCGATGATGCCCGTCGCTTCGAACACGAGCTTCTCACCATCGAGCAGCACCGGGAATTTGCCGGCAGGCGTGCGCTGCTGCACGAACGCCTGGTTCTCCGGATGGTCAGGGTCGAGCATACGGAAGGTGAACGGTATCGCGTTCGCGTAAAGCGGGATCAGCGCCTTCCAGGTGTAGGACGAAAACGGGTGGCCGAAGAGCTGCAAAATCGGAAAACTCCCTCCGGGGCGCGGCCCCTTCACTCATCTGTCGAACGGCCGGACGGGGATTCGACAAGCGGCCCGCGATTTTTTCAGGCAACGAGTTCGGCCAGACGCCGGCGCAGGAAACGGCGTTCCGGTTCCTGCCGCGCAAGGTCGAGGGCGCGGGCGTAAGAGATACGCGCCTCTGCAATGCGGCCGGCGCGGCGGCAGAGATCGGCGTGCGCGGCATGCGTCAGGTGGTAGGTGGCGAGCGGCGTCTGGTTCAGCATCGGTTCGATCTGCGCGAGCCCGGCTTCCGGACCGTCGCGCATCGCGATAGCCACGGCACGGTTGAGAGCCACAACGGCCGAGGGTTCGCATTGCAGCAGCCGGTCGTAGAGGCCGGCGATCTGCGCCCAGTCGGTCTCGGCCACGGTGGCCGCTTCGGCATGGACGGCGACGATCGCGGCCTGCAGTGCATAGGGGCCGTAACCTGGCGTGCGGAGCGCCTCGAGCGCCATGGCGCTGCCGATGCCGAGTTCGTCCGCGTCCCAGAGCAACCGATCTTGCTCCTCTAGCGGAATCAGATCGCCGGCGGCGTCGGTGCGGGCGCGGCGGCGTCCGTGATGCAGCAGCATCAGCGCGAGCAGGCCGCGTACGTCGGCCTCGGGGCAGAGCCGCACGAGCAGCCAGCCGAGCCGGATGGCCTCCGCGGCAAGATCGAGGCGGAGGGCATGCTCGCCGCTGCTGGCGGAATAGCCCTCGTTGAATACGAGGTAGACTACGCGCAGCACGCTCTCGAGACGCGGGGCGAACTGGTCCGGCTCGGGAACCTCATAGGGGATGCGGGCGTCGAGAATCTTCGCCTTGGCGCGGACGATGCGCTGGGCGAGCGTCGAAGGAGTCGTCAGGAAGGCGCGGGCGATCTCCTCGGTGGCGAGGCCACAGACCTCACGCAGTGTCAGCGCGACGCGAGCCTCTTCCGAAAGGCTCGGGTGACAGCAGGTGAAGATCAGCCGCAGGCGATCGTCCTCGATCGTCTCCTGCTCGCCCTGGCCGGGGCTCGGATCGGGGATCTGCTCGATTGTTTCAGTGTGTTCGTCGATGCTGGCGAAGCGGGCCTCGCGGCGAAGGCGGTCGATTGCCTTGAACCGGCCGACGGAAACGAGCCACGCAACCGGATTGGCCGGCACGCCGTCGCGCGGCCATTGTTCGGCGGCCGCGATGAACGCGTCGTGTTCGGCTTCCTCGGCGCGTTCGAAGCTGCCGAGGAGCCGTACGAGGGTCGCGAAAATGCGTCGTCCGTCGCGGCGGTAGACCGCCTCGAGTGAGGCGACGCTCTCGCTACTCATTTGGTTCTCGCGCACGCGAAAGCCTCTTCGTGCAGCGTACGGGCATCGGGCGTCTGGGCTTCGCCGAAATCCTCCATCTCGAACAGCGGTCGGATTTCGATGTGGGAGTCGGTCATCATCGGGTTCGGGCACCGGCGGACCCACTCAATCGCTTCCTCGAGCGAACCGACGTTCCAGATCCAGAAGCCGGCGACAAGTTCTTTGGTCTCGGCGAACGGGCCGTCAGTGACAGTGCGTGCACTGCCGGAAAAGCGCACGCGTACGCCATGCGAACTCGGCTTCAACCCGCCGCAAGTTTCAAGGATGCCAGCCTTGGCGAGCTCTTCGTTAAAGCGGCCCATCGCCGTCAGCAACTCCGCCGTCGGCATCACCCCGGCCTCGGACTCGCTTGTCGCCTTCACCAATACCATGACTCGCATATCGATCTCCCTAGGAGCGCGAGGACACACTGTCCTCACCTCTGATCGAATGGCGAGGTCGGATTTCGACATGGGACCCGGCGGGGCTATCAAGGCCAGGGCCGGAGGAAGATGCGCCGCCGGCCCCTCAGAGGAGGAGGACCAGAGCACGGCCCTCCTGCCTGACGACCGCGATGGGCGCTTAGCAGCCCTTGACCCAAGCTGACGAACGCTGCTCTTGGGATCACTCACCTCACAACCAAGGGGGCCGCGTTGGGTCGACAGCCGTCATCGGATACGGCATCTGGCCTCAGTGCGGCAGCTTGCGTGGGTCGAACGCGTCCCGCACGGCCTCGCCCACGAAGATCAGCAGCGTCAGCACCCCGCCGAGCACGACAAATGCGGTTATGCCGAGCCAGGGCGCTTGCAGATTGTCCTTGCCCTGCGAGACCAACTCGCCGAGCGAGGGCGAGCCGGGCGGCAGGCCGAAGCCTAGAAAATCGAGGCTCGCCAGGATGGTCACGGAGCCCGACAGGGTAAAGGGAAGGAAGGTCAACGTCGCGACCATCGCGTTCGGCAGGATATGCCGCCACATCAGGACCATGTCCGGCACCCCGAGCGCTCTCGCGGCTCGCACGTAATCGAGGTTGCGGCCGCGCAGAAACTCCGCCCGGACCACGCCGGTCAGATTCATCCAACTGAACGCCAGGAGAAAAAACAGCAGGATCCAGAAGCTCGGCGTGATGATGCTGGCGAGGATGATGAGCAGATAGAGTTGCGGCATCCCCGACCATATCTCGATGAATCGCTGGAACAGCAGATCGACCGCGCCGCCGTAAAAGCCCTGCACCGCTCCGGCGGCGACGCCGACCGCCGAGGAAATGCCGGTCAGCGCGAATCCGAACAGCACCGAGATGCGGAACCCGTAAATCACGCGCGCCAGCACGTCCCGCGCCTGGTCATCCGTGCCGAGAATGTTGCGCCAGGACGGCGGCGCGGGCGCGGGCACGGGAAGGTCCTTGACCACCGTGTCGTAGCTGAACGGGATCAGCGGCCAGATCATCCAGCCGTGGGCGTTGATGGCGTCGGCAACCTCCGGGTCGGTGTAGTCGGCCGTGGTCGGCAGGAAATCGGCGCCGAACGTGTCCTCGCTGTAGTCCCGCAGCACGGGGAAGTACAGGCGTCCATCGAACCGCATCACCAGCGGCCGGTCGTTGGCGATGAACTCCGCGAACAGGCACACGGTGAACAGCGCGAGGAAAATCCACAGCGACCAGAATCCGCGCCGGTGCTGGCGGAAGATCGCGAGCCGGCGACGGGTGAGCGGCGAGAATCTGAACCCACGCGCCTGCCGGGCGAGGTCGGCGCCGCGCTCCTCGAGAGCCCTCACCCGCGCGCCTCGAAATCGATGCGCGGATCGACCACGGTGTACATGATGTCGCCGACGATCTGCATGAGCAGCCCGAGCAGCGTGAAGATGTAGAGCGTCCCGAACATCACGGGATAATCACGCCGGATCGCCGACTCAAACCCGAGCAGTCCAAGTCCGTCCAAGGAGAAGATGATCTCGACCAGCAGCGCCGAGGAGAACAGAATGCCGATGAAGGCCGCGGGGAAGCCGGCCACGATCAGCAGCATGGCGTTGCGGAACACATGGCCGTACAGGACCCGCTGCTCGCTCGCGCCCTTGGCCCGCGCCGTCACCACGTATTGCTTGCGGATTTCCTCGAGGAAGCAGTTTTTTGTCAGCATGGTGAGGCTGGCGAATCCGCCCGCCACCAGCGCGATGGTCGGCAATACCATGTGCCAGCCGTAATCGAGCAAGCGCGCGCCGAACGACCAGTTACTGGACCCCTCGCTGGTCAGGCCGCGGAGAGGGAACCACTGCACGAAGCTTCCCCCGGCGAACAGCACGACAAGCAGGATCGCGAACAGGAAGCCCGGAATGGCATATCCCACCAGCACCACGGCGCTGCTCGCGACGTCGAACCGGGTGCCGTCCCGCACCGCCTTGGTGATCCCGAGCGGGATCGAGACGAGATAGACGAGCAGCGTCGACCAGAGCCCGATCGATATGCTGACCGGCATCTTCTGGAGAATGAGCTGCACGACCGTCTCGCCGCGGAAGAAGCTGCGGCCGAAATCGAAGTGGAGATAGTTCCACACCATCTCCTTGAATCGTTCCAGCGGCGGCTTGTCGAAGCCGAACATTTTCTTGATGTCCGCGACCACGTGCGGGTCGAGCCCTCGCGCGCCGCGGTAGCGGCCGGCGGAACTCGGCGCGGACGTCTCTCCGCCACCCGCGCCGGTGAGCCGGGCCGCCGTCTCTCCCTTACCCTTCAACTCCGCGATCATCTGCTCGACCGGGCCGCCCGGCGCGAATTGCACCACCGCGAAGTTGATCGCGATGATGCCGAACAGTGTTGGGATCACAAGCAAGAGCCGTCTCAGCAGGTAGCCGGTCATGACGACGGCCCTTCGTGGCGACCGTTCAGCGTTCCCCTCCTAGGCGCCGCGACGGCGGGCGCTCTCAGTCGCGGCGGTGCGTTTGGGATCGATCCACCACGCCTCGAAATCAAGGCCGGAGCGTATGGGGGTGGGCGGCCGGGCGAAGCGGTCCCAATAGGCCACGCGGAAGCTCTGCAAATGCCAATGAGGAACGATGTACCAGTTCCAAAGCAGCACCCGGTCGAGAGCATGGGTCGCGGTCAGCAGCTTGTCACGGCTGCTCGCGTTGATGACGCGCTCGACCAGGGCGTCGATCACCGGATTGCAAACGCCCATCGCGTTGTCGCTGCCCTCGGCCTCGGCGCTGGCGCAGCTCCAAAAACCGAACTGCTCGTTCCCGGGGCTGTCGCTCTCCGGGAAGACCGCGACCGTCATGTCGAAATCGAAGGTGTCCATGAGCCGCTGGTACTGTGCCGGATCGACGGTGCGCACGCGCGCATTGACCCCGAGACGGGAAAGCGTCTGCACATAGGGCAGCGCGACACGCTCGAGGGCCGGCTCGTTGAGCAGGATCTCGAACGACATCGCATTTCCGGCCGCGTCCGCGAGCTTGCGTTTGCGGACCTCCCAGCCGGCCTCCTTCAGCAAGGCCAGCGATTGCGTGAGCTGCTCGCGGTTGTTGCCGGATCCATCGGTCACAGGGAGCTTGTATTCCTGCGTGAACAGTTGCGGCGGCAGCTTGTCCCGATGCGGTTCGAGCAGCTTGAGTTCGTCTTCCGACGGCAGCCCACTGCTTGCCAGATCGCTATTGCTGAAATAGCTATTCGTGCGCGTGTACGAGTTATAGAACAGATTCTTGTTCGCCCACTCGAAATCGAACGCCCATACGAGCGCCTGACGGACCCGCGGGTCTTTGAAGAGCGGCCGGCGCGTGTTCATCGCGAAGCCTTGCATCCCGGTCGGCAAGTGGTGGCGTAGCTCCTCCTTCTTCACCAGCCCCTTCTGCACCGCGGGGAAGTCGTAGGCGGTGGCCCATTGCTTGGCGATGTTCTCCTGCCGGAAGTCGATCTGCCCCGCCTTGAATGCCTCCAGCGCCACGGTCGCGTCGCGGAAATACTCGGTGCGCAGCACGTCGAAATTGTTGGTGCCCTTGCCGGTCGGCAGGTCGCGCGCCCACCAATCGGGCACGCGGCGGAACACGAGCGTTCGGCCGAACTCGAAACGCTCGATCCGGTACGGGCCGGAGCCGAGCGGCGGTTCGGTCAACGGCTTGGTAAAGTCGCGTCCTTCCCACCAGTGCTTCGGCATCACCGCCATCTCGCCCAGGATCGACGGCAGCTCGCGATTGCGGTGGGACTTGAAATGGAACACCACCCGGCTCGGGCTCTCGACCGCCACATCCTGCACGTCGGCATAATACTGGCGGTAAAATGGCCGGCCCTTTTCGCGCAACGTGGTGAAGGTCCAGGCCACGTCCTCGGCGGTGACGGGCTTGCCGTCATGGAACCGCGCCTCGGGCCGAAGCTCGAACGCGACCCACATGCGGTTGTCCGGGATCTCGATGGTTTGCGCCAGATGACCATAGGTCGTGGCGGCCTCGTCGGCGGAGGCGATGAGCAGCGCGTCATAAATCCGGCCCATGTCGCCCGGCGCATTGCCGCGAATGATATAGGGATTGAAGCTATCGAAGCTGCCGACCGCGCTAAGGGCGACCTCCCCGCCTTTGGGCGCGTCCGGGTTGACATAGGGAAAATTCGGAAAGTCGGGCGGCAGAGCGGGCTTGCCGAGCATCGACAGCCCGTGCGCGCGGGTCACGCCCCCCTGGTCTTGCGCCCGCCCTGCACGCGTGGCCAGCCCGGCAACCGCGGCAAGCAGGACGGATCGTCTCCGAATCATCGCTCGTTCCCCGAATGGCGCGCCCGGATCTCACCGGCCGGATATCAACGGCAAATGCAACCAGCGGGCCAGTATGCACCGCCAATACTACCGCCATACTGAAATTGGCGTAACTGGCAACGTCAGGACAACGCAGCCTCCATCTCGGCCGCCTCCATCTCGACGGCTCCGGTCATTCGGCGAGCAAGGCCACAGCCTGCGGCAGCAGCGCCGGATCGCCCACCGCGAGGGCACGCCCGTCGCCGTCGGGGCGCAACGGCCGGCCGGACCAGTCGGTGAGCCGCCCGCCGGCTCCCTCGACGACCGGCAGCAGCGCCGCCCAATCCCAGATCTTGAGGTCGGCCTCGGCGATCACGTCGATCTGCCCCAGCGCGAGCAGGCCATAGGCATAGCAATCCCCGCCCCAGGACGTGCGCCGGACGGCGGTGGCCAGCCGCTCCCAGCGGGGCCGATGAACTCCCAGCATGTCCGGCGTCGTGCAGGACAATTCGGCATCGGCGAGCGTCGCGCAGGGCCGGCAGCCCACGGTTCCCCCGAGACCGCCGCGAAAAATGGTCCGGCGGCCGGCGATACCGATCCAGCGTTCGCCCGTGACGGGCTGGTCGATGAGCCCGAGAATGGATGTCTCGCCCTCGAGCAAACCGACGAGCGTGCCGAACAGGGGCCGGCCGGTGATGAAGGCGCGGGTGCCGTCGATCGGATCCAGCACCCAGCGCAGCCGGGCTTCCGGCCGGTCGAGCCCGAACTCCTCGCCCAGAATGCCGTGCTCCGGAAACCGTTCGTTGAGCACGGCGCGCATGGCCTGCTCGGCGCTGCGATCGGCGATCGTCACGGGGCTTCTGTCGTGCTTGGTCTCCGCCGAGAGCCCGGAGTGGCGAAAAAACGGCCGCACCACCGCGCCGGCGACGTCGGCCGCCGCCTCCGCGGCCGCGACCAGCGCGTCGGTCCGGTGCGGGTCCAAGCCGGCGGTCAGTTCACGCCGGTCAGGGCGACTTGACGGCGGGCATCGGCGAGTTCGCGCCGGCATTCCCGCCCTGCGGCGGCGCCGGCTGCGTGGAGTTCGCCCGCTCCTCGGTCGGCGTCTGCGTGGTCGCCTTGCTCTCGCTCGCGGCCGCGGCATTTCCCGCGCCGGCCGGCTGCGCATTGGTCGGGCCGGTGCCCTCCTGCTTGGCTCCCTGGCTGCCGCCTTGGGCCGCTGGCTGGGTCGGTCCCTCTGTCGCGGCCGGCAGCGGCTCCGGGTTGGGCGACAACGTCCGCAAATAGTCGATCACGTCAGCCCGCTGCTGCGCGCTGTTGATGCCGGCGAAGGCCATGCGGGTGCCGGGAGCGTAGCTGCTCGGCTTGTGCAGCCATTCGTTCAACTCGTCGAAGGTCCACGGCCCCTGCTTGCTCTTCAGAGCGGCCGAGTAATTGAACCCCTCCATGTGTCCGTGCGGCCCGCCGACCACGCCATAGAGATTCGGACCGACCCCTGCCTTGCCGCCCTGGTCGAAGGTGTGACAGGAGACGCAGAGCTTCTTCGTGAGCGCCTCGCCTTGAGCGGGATCCGCCTTGGCGAGCAAAGGGGCGACCGGCGGCAGCGCCTCTTCCTTCGGCGCTCCTCCCTCCGGTGCAGCGGCCGGCGCGGCGCCCTCGATCTTGATCGCGGGCTCCTTCAGGGGCGTTTCACGCACCAGAATGGTGCCGATCGTGCCGGTGAGGAAAAAGGCGATGCCGGCGACAAGGATCGCGGCGACCCCCTTGTTGACCTCCATCGTATCCATGCGGCCTCACATCCCGATGCGGCGAGCCACCCCGATCGGGGTAGCGTTGCGCCGCCCCAGGTGCCTCCATAAGGTGCATGCACGATAGGGAACTGCCCTGAACCCATCAACCCGTCGCGCACCCGCACACGTGAATCCCATCATCGTCATCCCGGCCCGCATGGCCTCGACCCGGCTACCCGGCAAGCCGCTCGCCGACATCCACGGCCGGCCGATGATCGCGCACGTGCTCGACCGCGGACGCGAGGCGGAGATCGGCCCCGTCGCCGTCGCCTGCGCCGAGCCCGAGATCGCCGAGGCGGTACGGGCGGCCGGAGGCATCGCGGTGTTGACCGATCCGTCGCTGCCGTCCGGCTCCGACCGGGTCCACGCCGCCCTCGCGACGCTGGACCCGCAAGCCAGGCACGACGTCGTGGTGAACCTGCAAGGCGACCTGCCCACCATTCCGCCCGCGCAGCTACGCGCCGTGATCACGCCGCTCTCCGATCCGGGCGTCGATATCGCCACCCTGGTCGCACCGATCGCGACGGAAGAGGAGGCGCACGCCGCGTCAGTCGTGAAGGCGGCCTGCGCCTTCGACCGCGGCCGCGCGGTTTCGCCCGCGCTCTATTTCTCGCGCGCGCCGATTCCGTCCGGCGAGGGGCCGCGCTGGCATCATATCGGCATCTACGCTTATCGCCGCGCGGCGCTCGCCCGATTCGTCGCACTCCCCGAATCGCCGCTGGAGCGCCGGGAGAAACTCGAGCAGCTCCGGGCATTGGAGGCCGGTATGCGGATCGCATGCGCCCGAGTTCGACCACGCTCCGTTCGGCGTCGACACTCCGGCCGACCTCGCTCGCGCCCGCGACATGCTTGGATGGGCAACATGACCGGGATCATCGCCTTCCAGGGCATGCCGGGGGCGTATTCCGATCTGGCCTGCCGCACCGCCCGTCCCGACATGAAGACGCTCGCTTGCGAGAGCTTCGAGGACGCGATCGCGGCGGTGCGGGAAGCACGGGCGGAGCTCGCCATGCTTCCGTGCGAGAACAGCCTCGCCGGACGCGTGCCCGACATTCACCATCTCCTGCCGGAATCGGGACTGTTCGTCGTGGGCGAGCACTTCCAGCGCGTCGAGCATTGCTTGCTCGCGAAGAAGGGCGCCGATATCACCGGCCTCAAGCGCGCACACTCGCACCCGGTGGCGCTCGGTCAGGTGCGCGGACTCTTGCGCGAGCTTCGGCTGCAACCCGTCACGGAGGCGGATACCGCGGGCGCGGCGCAGCTGGTCGCGGAACGCGGCGATCCGGCCGATGCCGCCATCGCCTCGGCGCTCGCCGCCGAGATCTACGGCCTCGACGTGCTACGCGGGAATGTGGAGGACGCGGAGCACAACACGACGCGCTTCTACGTCATGGCGCGAAAGCCTACGACACACGCACCCGGTACGCCCGATCTCATGACCACGTTCGTCTTTCGTGTCCGCAACGTGCCGGCCGCGCTCTACAAGGCGCTCGGCGGATTCGCGACCAACGCCGTCAACATGACGAAGCTCGAAAGTTACATGTTAGGCGGCCGCTTCACCGCGACACAGTTCCTGTGCGACGTGGAGGGACATCCCGAGCAGCCCGCCGTTGCGCCGTGCGCTCGAGGAGCTGTCGTTCTTTTCGAGCGAAGTGCGGGTGCTCGGCGTTTATCCGGCCGCGCCGTTCCGGCTGGCACAGGGGGAGACGCAGGGGGATTAGCTCGCGGAGCACCAGGAAGCGGCCAATCTCCTGACAGGAGCGGCCCGGGCCGCCGTGGACGGCCCGGGTGCAAAGGCGGGGAGCGAGGTCGCGCCCTCACGCAGCTTTCGCGCGCGCCAAGGCGTGCACGTCGGCGGTAGTCAGCGCCTTGCCGCCGATTCCCCAGTCGCCGCTTTCCACCTCCTCGACGACGCACCAGGTCACGCCCCGCATGCTCTCGCCTTCGACCGAAACCATAGCGTCGGTCAGCTTGCTGATGATCTGTTGCTTTTGGTCTTTGCTAAACACGTCCTTGATGACGCGAACCTGAATGAGCGGCATCGGCTTTCTTCCTTCTCTGCTTGACACAGGAGCCATAGTGCCGAACACTCCCAAGCACAGTAATAGACAGTTTCAACGTCAGTTGGCATAACTGTACTGGTCCGGCGACCGGGCCAACTCGACGCGAAACGGGAGCCGACATGCTCTCCCTCACGGTTAGCCAGAAGAGCGGCCAACCTCTTGCCGAGCAGATCGTGGCCGGCATCAAGCGGCAGATCGACGATAGGCATCTGCGGCCAGGTACCAAGCTGCCATCGATCCGCAACTTTGCCGACAGCTACGATGTCAGCCGCTTCACGGTCGTCGAGGCTTATGATCGGCTGGTCGCGATGGGTTACTTGCAGTCACGCCGCGGCGCCGGCTTCTACACCGCGGCCGCGCCCGCGCCTGCGGAGACGGCGCGTCCCGTCCCATCCGATAATCACAAGCGGAACGAGGAACTGGTCTGGCTCATCCGCCGGCTGCTGGAGGCGGACGAAAACACCATACTCGCGGGCGGCCCGTGGCTGCCGAATTCGTGGCTCGACGAAGCGGGTATCCGCCAGAGTCTCAACGTGCTCGCACGCAAGAACGGCGCCTATCTGGTCGAATACGGGCATCCGTTCGGCTATCTGCCGCTGCGGGAGCATCTCGCACTGATGCTCGGCGGGCTCGGCATCACCGCTCATCCAGGCCAGATCCTGCTGACGCAAGGAACCAGTCAGGCGCTCGAGCTTGTTATCCGCTATTTGCTCAAACCCGGTGACGCGGCGCTGGTGGACGATCCCGGCTACTACAACATGTTCGGCAATCTGCGCTTGCAGGGAGTTGAAATGCTGGCTGTGCCGCGGAACCCGGACGGACCCGACGTCGCTATTCTCGAAAAACTGGCCGCGGCGCACCGGCCGAAAGCCTATTTCACTCAGTCCGTGATGCAGAACCCGACCGGGACCGGCATGAGCCCGCATGTGGCGTACAAGGTGTTGCAGGCCGCCGAGCGCCACAACTTCACTGTCGTGGAGGACGACATCTTCTGTGACCTGCAAGTGAGGACGACGCCTCGGCTCGCGACGCTCGACCAGCTCAACCGCGTGATCTATGCGCGCAGCTTCTCCAAGACGCTGTCCGGCAGCCTGCGCGTCGGTTTCGTGGCCTGCACGCAGGAAATCGCGAACGAGCTTGCCGACATCAAAATGCTGACCAGCATCACCACCTCGCAATTCACCGAGAGGCTCGTTTATCTCATGCTGGTGGATGGCCATTACCGCAAGTATCTGTCTCGCCTGCACGAGCGGCTGGGTGAGGCGCGTCTCAACGTCGTGCGCGCCTTCGAGCGCATCGGAATGGAATTGTTCGTCGAGCCTGCGGACGGTATGTTTGTCTGGGCGCGATTCCCGCATGTCGAGGACTCGCTCACGCTCGCGGAAGCTTCGCAACGTGACGGCATCATGCTCGCGCCGGGCGCTGTATTTCGTCCGCATCTCGAGCGCTCACCGTGGATGCGGTTCAACGTCACCGTCTGCGAACACACGCGCGTACAGCGCTGGCTGGAGCGGCAAGCAAGCAAGGCGGCGTAACCATCCCGGCGCTCAAAACCGCACGCGCGTTCCGGCGAGGAAGGACGGTCCTGGAGTTGCGAAGCCGCTTACCGGCTCGAAATGCGAGTTCGTCAGGTTGCGCCCGTTCGCGTAGAGCTGAATTTGCGGCGTTAGCTGATAAGTGACGGTGAGGTTCAGGATCAGCCCCGGCTTTGCCGTCACCATATTGCCGGTTGCGAAGCCGCTATTGTCCACCAGGAAATCCTGGAACGTGCCGGTGTAGAGCAGTTCCGGCGCGATCGTGAGGCCCGGCAACGGCGTGACCACGGCGTTCGCCGAGCCCGTGTGCTGCGGGCGCCGTAGCAGCGGCGAACCGTTATCGGCATCCCTCGCGCGGGTGTAGGTGTAGGCGACCGTCGCCGTCAGCAAGGGAGACGGCGAGAAACTCAGCTGCGTCTCCACGCCCTCCATGTGCGCCGAGCCGATGTTCACCACCGTATCGGGACTGAACGTCGCCACGATCAGATCGTTGACCTGGTTGTTGAAATACGTCGCGGCGAACGAGGCGAAGTTCGTGCGCTCGAAGGCGGGCACGTCGGTCGCGAAGCCGATCTCCCACCCCTGCGCCGTCTCGGGCTTGAGGTCCGGGTTTCCTCGGTAGCCGAAAGAATCGACGCCATAGCGGTCGAAGAGCGACGCCGCACGGAACGCGGTGCCATAGGCCGCATGGAAGTGCGTCCAAATCTCCGGAACGTCGAACACCGCGCCGGTGCGCCAGGTGAACGGTGTGTTGTTGACCACCGAGTCTTGCCGGATCTGCTCCGTCAAGGTTAGCCGGTTCCAAAGCGTGCTTTGCAGCCCGGCGTACCCCGCGTTGGTCTCCATATGCGCGTTCGCGCTCTGCGCGAAGGGAAACCCGAACGAGCTCGAAGCGACCCGCACCTTGGCGCTGTCCGCGATATACTCGTAGCCGAAAGTCAGATCCGTGGCCGACAGCGCGGCGATCCCGACGAGATCGTCGAGGTGCACCGTGTTATTCCATTGCAGGTCGGTCCGATAGGCGTGATAACGCGAGTTGTTGGTGGCCTGGTTCGGATCGCGCGGATCGAGCGGTTCGGTGTAGTGCCGGTCATCCTGCAAGCGCCCGAGAAACAGCCCGGTCTCGTACCTTCCTCCGAACAGCTTCGAGGTGACGCCAACACGGCCGAGCAGGGAGTCCGTGTGCCCGGTGGAGTTCGCGTTGTCGAAGGTCGGGGAACCGAGCGCGTTGAAGCCGAAGGTCGTCGTCCGCCCGCGCAGCAGGAGGGAGAGGCGCGTGCCCTCGACCGGCGTGTAGCCGAGATTGAGCGTCCCGACCTGGGTGCGGAACCCGTCCGGGACGCCGGTGTAGATCGACTCGCGCTTCGGCGTGACATCGAAGCCGCGCTGCGACTGGCCTTCGTAGATCGCGGCGTAATCGAATGGCCCGTTCACGCCTGTCACCGCGCCGTTGCCGAGAATCTGGCGCGGGTAGCCGCCGGACAGGTCGCCGGTGAAGCGCGGGCCGGGCTCGCTGCCTCTGCGCGTGATGAAGTTGATGACGCCGCCGATCGCACCCGAGCCGTACAGCGCCGCCATCGGCCCCCGGATCACCTCGATCCGCTCCACGTCAGCGAGCGTGTCCACGCCGAAATTAAAGGCGCCGCTGGCGTCGGAAGCGTCGTTCAGCGGCATCCCATCGCGCAACACGAGCACCTGGTTGGAGTTGGTGCCGCGAACGAAGACGCTGGCATTGCCTCCAGGCCCGCCGGACTGGCTGACGCGGATGCCGGGCACAGTCGAGAGCGCCTGAACGAGATTGGTGTAGTCGTTCACCTCGATCGTCTGGCGGTCGATCACAGAAACCCCGGCCGGGATGTCGAGCACGGGCGTCGGCACGCGTGTCGCCGTCACGACCACGTCTTGGCCGAGCGGTACGGATTGCTGGGCGTGGGCAGGCGTGAGCGCGGTCGCTGCGAAGAGCGCGGCCAGGGTTGCGCGGCGCATGCGGTCCTCCGTCGGGCGTGGGACCGGCATGTCCGGCCCCGTTGCAGGGGACGACAGCCGCAGGCGGGTTTACCCCCGCTGCCCCGGTGCACCCCGCCCGTTGCGCGCGCGCAGTCTCGATGCCGGCCGGTCTCCTGGCTCGCGACGTGGCGGATCACCGATCCGTCCGCCGGCCCCGCCTTCTCGTCCCGTATCGGGGACAATGGCTATCGGGGCCGGACTCGCCGCCTACAGTTGCGGGGGCAGCCGCGGACTTGCCGGATCATTCATCCGGTTCGCGCGTTCCCGTTTCAGCCCTTGCGGGCCACCAGCATCTGAGCCGAAGAGTAGCATGACCGGAGAGGAGTTCCACAACCGCCCCTGGCCCCGCGCGGGGTTACGAGACGAAACAAAACCCACCAGTCCCGTTGGGTGTTTTCCCATATGAAGTTTGGTGGGAATAGGAGAACAGTTCATGCTGCGCGACGTGGATCGAAGTAGCCAGCAACGGATCAGAAGAGCTCTGCGAATTGCGGGCTTGTTCGGTGCTCTGCTGGCGCTCTCTGGTTGTGTGGTGGTTCCGGCATACTACCCGCGTTATGCGTACCATCCTTACAGATATTACTATCGCTATTGAGGCGTGAACGGCCGGGCGGTGTCACGCCCGTAACCGCGGCGCGAGCAAGAACGCGAGCGGCAGTGTTGTCAGGGCGGTGAGCGCCGTCGCGAGCGTTGCCCAAGTAACGCCGACCGCATCGCCAAGAGCCCCGTACAGCACCGGCGACAGCGCGCCCGACCCGATCGTCCCGGTGTAGAACAGCGCGAAGGCGCGCTCGGCTCCCTGTGCGCCCGCGAGTTCCGGAACGGTGCCGTACAGCACCGACGATGTTCCGTTCAGCATGAGCCCGAGCAGCGGTAGCAGGGCCAGCGCCGGGCCAAGCGGGAGAACGATCAAAGCGACGATAGCTGCCGCGGTCCCCGCCTCCGTGGCCAGCACTGTCAGCAAGAGGCCAAGCCGCTCCCCGAGCCAGCCGCAAATGAATTTGCCGGCCGCGCCGCCGATGAACACCAGGGAGAGCGCGAACCCTATCGTGGGCAGCCCGGCTCCTTTCGCTTGGAGCAGGAAGGGGGCGAAAGTGAGCAGCCCCATGCGCACGGAGGTATCCAGAACCCCGATCGCGAACAGAATTGCGAATCCGCCACGGCCCGCGCCCCCCGCCTCTGCCCTGGGCTTCGCACTCGCATTGGGTGCCTCTCTGGCCGGCATGAATAGCTGGATCGCCAAGGCAACCGCGACCCCGATGCAGGCCAGCACCCAAAGCGCGGCACGCCAGGGCAGGGCCACCAGGAGCAAGGAGGTGAGGGCAGGCAGCGCCGCTTTCCCGAGATCGCCCGCGAAATTGTAGGTGCCGAGCGGTCCACGTGCGGCCTCGCCGTAGGCCCGCGCGACGGCGGCGGAGCCGAGCGGGTGCTGGGTGCTCGAGCCGGCTCCCGAAATCGCCAAGGCTCCGTAGAGACCGAAGAGCCCGCCTGAGAGGCCCGCGAGAGCGTAGCCGGCGGCGGCGAGCAATGTGCCGAGAGCGAGCACGGCTCGGGGTCGAAGCGCGGTTTCCGCCAGGCGTCCGGACGGAATTTGCAATCCCGCCATGACCCCGGCGTACAGGCCGCGAAGCGCCGCCAGCGCGGCGTAGTCGAGCCCGAATTCAGCCTGCCAGACCGGAAGCAGAACATAGATCAGGTCCGTATAGCCGTCGTGCAGAGCGTGCGCGCCACAGGCGACGGCCAGCGTGCGCCGCGCTTCCGCAACCGAGGGGCTGCGAAGCCGCGCACCGACAGTCTCTCGCTCTGCCTGGATTTGCATCCTGTCTCTATGGTGCGACAGAGCGGATGGCAAAGGGAGGGTGCGCGATGGAATACCGGAATCTCGGCCACAGCGGGCTTCGGGTCTCGCCTCTCTGTCTCGGCACCATGATGTTCGGTGGCGAGACAGAGGACGCGGCCGCCGCGCGCATCGTGGACCGCGCCCGCGAGCAGGGCGTCAATTTCATCGACACCGCGGACGTCTACAACGGCGGCCGCTCGGAGGAGGTGGTGGGCCGTGCCGTAGCGGCCGCCCGGCACTGGTGGGTGCTGGCGACCAAGATGGCGAATCCGACCCAGGAAGGCCCGAACGGGCGCGGCTTGTCCCGGCGCTACGCCTTCCAGGCCGTCGAGGCGAGCCTGCGGCGGCTCGGCACGGATGTGATCGACATCCTCTATCTGCATAAGGAGGACCACGGAACGCCCCTGTCGGAGACGGTGCGGGCGGTCGGAGACCTGATCCGGCAAGGCAAGGTTCGGTATTTTGGGGTCTCCAATTACCGCTCATGGCGGGTCGCGGAGATTTGCCGGCTGTGCGACGAGGCGGGAATTGACCGGCCCGTCGTCAGTCAGCCGCTCTACAATGCGCTGAACCGGCAGGTCGAAGTCGAGCACTTGCCCGCCTGTGGCTTCTACGGACTCGGGGTCGTCCCCTACAGCCCGCTGGCACGTGGGGTGCTGACCGGCAAATACCGCCCCGACGCGCCGCCGCCCGAGGGCACGCGCGCCGCCCGGCAGGACAGGCGCATCATGCAGACCGAGTGGCGGCCGGAGAGCTTGCGGATCGCGCAGGAGATCGCCGACCACGCCGAGGCGCGGGGCATCTCGCCGGGACAGTTCGCGATCGCGTGGGTCTTGCACAACCGGCTCGTGACCTCGGCGATCGCCGGTCCGCGGACCGAGGAACAGTGGGAGGGCTACTTCGGCGCTTTGTCCTACCGCTTCACCGTCGAGGATGAGGAGTTGGTGAGCCGGCTCGTCGTGACGGGCCATCCTTCCACCCCCGGCTACAACGACCCGGCGTATCCGATCGAAGGGCGCGTGCCCCGGAACGAGGCGGGAGGCCGAGGCTAGGCGTGCCTTAAGCTGGACAGGCTCTACGAATGAGTCGCCACTCGCAGACGCCGGACTTCGGCCACTTGCCAGATCAGGAGGATCGGGAGACCGAGCGCGAGATCCCTGGCCCGCCGCAGCAGTGAAACCCCGATCGACAGTTCCGGGGAGAGGCCGAAAATGGCGCCAAATCCCGCATAGGCCGCCTCCTGCACGCCCGCGGCCCCGGGCACCAGGAAGGCGACCGCCAGCGTGGCGTTCAGCAATGCCTCGATGGCCAGTGCCCCCGGCAGGTCGATGTCGGCGCCGAGCAGCCGGTAGGCGATCCAGCCCGCGACTCCGGTGCCGATCCAGCCGACGAAGTGCAAGGATGAACCGAGTGCGAGATTCCGGGAGCGGCGATAGATGCGGCCAAGTTCGCCTTGGAGGGCCTCGGCTCGCGCGCCGGCCTCGGCGAAGGATTCGCCCGCGATATGCCGTCCGAGACGCGCGAACACCGGTGCCGCGCCACGTTGCGCCCACATGAACCCGGCTCCGGCGGGAATCGCGAGAAGAACGGTGATAGCGAGCGGCAGCGTGAGCGCTGAATCCGGAGCGCGCGCAAGCAGAATGGCGAGACCGAGAGCGGCGAACGCAATTTGCGCAAGGAACTCCGCCGTCACGTCCACGACTGTCGAGGCGGTAGCGAGCGGCCAGCTTATCCCTTGCAGCGTCACGGCGCGCGCGCCGAGCACGAACCCTCCCATCTGAGAGAAAGGCAGGCAGTTTCCCGCCGAATCCCGCACCATGCGGCCCCAGAGAAAAGCCCAGGACGGTGCGGATTTCTGTTGTGGAACGATCACGTCCCAGGCAGCCCCCAGGACGACGAAAAGCCCGATCTGCCACAGCACGGTGATCGCGAACCCGGCCCATCCGACCGAGCCCACCGTGTCGAGGACATTGTCAAAGCCGTAATAGCCGATCACAGCCGTAGCCAGCAGAAGCCCGAGCCCGGCAAGGACGAAGGAGAGTTTCTTCAAAGGTGGGGGGCTTTCAGGGAGCAGAGGCACGCTCTTTAGGAGAGGCTGAGGGGCCTGTCCAATTCCAGCTCGACCGCTAGAGCTGGTATCAGATCCGGGCCGCCTCACCATATGTGCAACGCAAGACAGTTTCTGACACCGGATGTTAACGGCGGGCGTCCGCCGCCGCTCAAGCGGGACTACGGGTTCTTCCGCTTCGGCCGGATGAACAGGCGGGCGAGCCGGACCAACCTGGGCACGGTCGTCGGCCTGAGCAGCCTCGGATCATACCCATCGAGCCGGCGGTCGTTTTCGGCGAGGCAGATATCCATCAGTACGGCCGTGTCGATCTCGCCTCCCAACGCCTCCGCCCCCTCCATGGTGAAATTGGCGTTCTCCTTGTCCCCGGCGCTCACGTCACGGGCTAGGCCGATGCGCTCCCGGATGAGATAGGCCCATACCGCGAGCGTCTTGAAGAAGAACCACGGCCGTCGCCACAACGGCATCGTCCGCCGGTGCGAGGCGATCCAGTTGGTGAAGAAGAGGATGTGCCGCCCCTCCTCCTGGATCACCGGCTCGAACGTCTCGACGAGTTCCGGGGGAAAGAAGCCGGAGCGGCGGGCCAGTTCGAACAGGCCGAAGGCGAAGAAGCTGTCGATGCACTCGCTGTAGCCCATGACCATGAACCCCCATTCGGGGTCCTTCGGCTCCACGTATTCGGGCTCGGGCTCCAGCTCGATCCCGTAGGCGCGCACGAGATGCGAGAGGACCTCCTTGTGCCGCCCCTCCTCGAACGCCATCAGCTCGAACGCCTCGCGCAGGAGCTTGTCCTGCACGGTGCGGGCATAGCTCAGGACGCGGAGCCGGGCGCGGCCCTCGGTCTGCACGGCGATGTCCCAGATCGGCAGATTGATAAGGCGCTGGCGTGCCTGCTCCTCGAGCTCCGGCCATTTGATCACCGCGGGCTTGTACGGATTGAATGTGTCGAGCAGCATCCGGCTGAACATCGTCCGGTGCTGGTCGTCGCCCGGACCGGCGGCGCCGCCTTGGCCGAAGCTCCAGTGACGTGCGGCGTGGTCGGCGGCGGCGACAATCGCGCTGTCCATGGGCTTTCGTTCTCCCCGGGTCCGGATGGGGCTACTACACCAAGCCCCGCTGGCCGTTCTATAGACCCCGGCTCAATCTCCGAGGAGAGCGACTCGCTTGGCGACCGAAGCCCCTACCCTCGTCACCGGCGCGACCGGGTTCGTCGGCTCCGCCGTGGCACGCGCGGCCCTGGGCCGGGGGCGCAAGCTGCGGCTTCTGGTGCGCCGGAACAGCGACCCTCGGAACATCACCGGGCTGAAGGCCGAACTGGCGGAAGGCGATCTGACCGATGCCGCATCGCTGACCCAGGCCGTCGCCGGGTGTCGCGAGGTGCTGCACGTCGCGGCCGACTACCGGATTCTGGGTGCCCGACCCTGAGGCCATGATCGCCGCCAACGTGCGAGGCACCGTGGCGCTGATGGAAGCAGCGCAAGCCGCGGGCGTCGAGCGCATCGTGTACACGAGCAGCGTCGCGGCGCTCGGGCTGACCAAGGATGGCTCCCCCGCCGATGAACAGACGCCAGTGACCGAGGACGCGATCGTCGGCGTGTACAAGCGCTCGAAATACCAGGCCGAACAAGCGGTGCTGAAGCTCGTGCGCGAGCGCGGCCTACCTGCCGTGATCGTGAACCCGTCCGCCCCCGTCGGGCCGCGCGATATCAGGCCAACGCCGACCGGCCGCATGATCGCCGACGCGGCCTCGCGGCGGATGCCCGCCTTTCTCGATACCGGGCTCAACGTGGTGCACGTGGATGACGTGGCCGAAGGACACATGCTGGCGCTCGAGCGCGGCCGGATCGGCGAACGCTACATCCTCGGCGGCGAGAACCTGACGCTGTCGGCGATTCTCGCTTTGGTCGACGAGGTGGTCGGCCGCCGTCAATCGCGCATCCGCCTCTCCGAGCCGGTGCTCTGGCCGGTCGCCCTGGCGTGCGAAGCTCTGGCGCGGCTCGGCGTGGAGCCGCTGGTCACGCGCGATCATCTGCGCATGGCGCGCAAGAAGATGTTCTTCTCGAGCGCCAAGGCGGTGCGGGAGCTGGGCTACGCGCCCCGCCCGGCGCGTGAGGCGATCGCCGATGCGGTCGGGTGGTTCCGCGCGACCAGGGTGGTGCGCGCGTGATCCTTCTCGCCGCCTTGGCATTGCTGATCTGGCTCTACCTGTTGTGCGGCCACGGGCGATTCTGGCAGGCAGGCCCGGTGCTGTCGCCGGACGCGCCGCTGTGTGCTCCGTCCGTGGTGGTGGTGATTCCCGCGCGTGACGAGGCGCCGTGCATCGAACAGACCGTGCGCTCGTTGCTCGAGCAGGACTACGCAGGCCCGCTCCGGGTCGTGCTGGTGGATGACGGCAGCGCGGATGGCACCGGGGCGATTGCGCGCCGTATCGGCGATCCCCGTTTGACCGTGCTCACCGGCGCATCCGCGGCCAGCAGGCTGGAGCGGCAAGCTCTGGGCGGAAGCCCAGGGAATCGCCGAGAGTGCGCGCGAGGAACTGGTCCTGCTGACCGACGCCGACATTCTCCACGATCCCCGCCATGTCGCGACCTTGGCCGCGCAAGCGGAGCGGGGCGATTTCGATCTTGTCTCCGAGATGGTCGCGCTTTCATGCGAGAGCGCCGCCGAACGCGCGCTCGTGCCGGCCTTCGTGTTCTTCTTCCAACTGCTTTACCCGTTCGCCTGGGTCAACGACCCGCTGCGCGCGACGGCGGCGGCGGCAGGTGGTGTCATCCTGATCCGGCGGCGCGCGCTTGAACGGATCGGGGGCATCGAGACGATCCGCGGCGCGCTCATCGACGACGTGGCGCTGGCCGCGACCGTGAAGAAGGGCGGTCGAATATGGCTCGGGCATAGCACGCTGGCGCGATCCGTGCGGCCGTATCCGGCGGCGGCCGACATCTGGCGCATGGTGGCGCGCACGGCCTATGTGCAGCTCCGCTATTCGCCGGTGTTGCTCGTCGCGACGACGCTCGGCATGGCGCTGACGTTCCTCGTCCCGCCGCTCGCCGCGTTGTTCGGTCACGGCGCGGCGCGCTGGATTGGGCTCGCCGCTTGGGCGGGGATGGCGATCGTGTACGTGCCGACATTGCGCCGCTTCCGGCGTTCGTTGCTCTGGGCGCCGCTGCTGCCTGGCGTCGCCCTGTTCTACATGGCGGCGACGATCGGCTCGGCGCTGAACCACATGCGCGGCCGCGGCGTGGCTTGGAAGGGGCGCGCGTACCAGGGAGCGGGGGCGTGAGCACCGCACTGGAGACGGTCGAGACTTGGTCCGGCAAGGACCGGGGCGATGAGAATTTCCCGGTGGGGTCGCTGCTGATCGCGCCGCGTCTTCGGCCGCATGTTCATGCTTTCTACGCCTTCGCGCGCAATGCGGACGATATTGCCGACCACGCGGCGCTGACGGCGGAAGACAAAGTGGCGCGGCTCGATGTGATGGAGGACGTGCTACTTGGCCGCCGCGCAGCCGGCTCGCCGAGCGCGCTGCGTTTGCGCGCAAGCCTTGCCGAAACGGGCGTGACGGCCCGGCACTCGACCGATCTGCTGATCGCCTTCCGGCGGGATGCAACGAAGCGCCGTTATGCGAGCTGGGACGAGCTCTACGATTACTGCCGCTATTCGGCGATGCCGGTTGGGCGCCATGTGCTCGATCTGCACGGTGAGAGCCTGACCACGCACGCCCCTTCCGACGCGCTTTGCACGTCGCTCCAGGTGCTGAATCATTTGCAGGATTGCGGGAAGGATTCTCGCAGCGCTCGACCGCTGCTATCTCCCGCAGGACCTGCTTTCCCAGTTCGGGGCCTCGGTCGAAGACGTGCGCGGCTCCGCGGAAACGCCCGGATTGCGCCGCGTGTTCGCGGCACTGCTCGACCGGCTGGACACGCTGAACCGCGAGGCCATCGGACTGCCCCGGAGTACGCGGGACCGGCGGCTCCGTCTGGAAACCGCGGTGATCGTGGGGCTGGCACGGCGCCTCGCATCGCGGCTTCGGCGCGGCGATCCCCTCGCCCGGCGTGTGAAGCTGACCAAGAACGATGCCGTGCTTCGCCGTGCTCGTATCACTCCGGTTTCTCGCGTGACGCAACCGCTCGGCGCGTCGAGAGCCGACCTGGAGGCGGTCGAAGCGATCGTTCGCGCGGCGGGCACCTCCTTCTATCGCGGGATGCGCGTGCTGGAGCCGGACCGGCGTCACGCCATGTACGCGATCTATGCGTTCTGCCGCATGGTGGACGACATCGCCGACGAGGACGGCCCGTGGGCGGATAAGCTGCCGCGCCTTGATGCCTGGCGAGGGCGGATCTCAGGGTTGTACCGCGGAGCGGAGGCCGAGGACCCGGTGACCCGCGTGCTTGCAGCCGCTGTGCGCGCGTTCGGGCTGAGGCAGGCGGACTTCCTCGCGATCATCGACGGGATGCAGATGGATGCCGAAGCGACGATCGTCGCCCCCGATCTGGCGACTCTCGACCTCTATTGCGATCGCGTCGCGTCGGCCGTCGGCCGGCTCTCGGTACGCGCATTCGGGGATGCCTCCGAGTCCGCCGACCGCGTCGCGCACGCGCTCGGGCGCGCTCTCCAGCTCACCAATATTTTGCGCGACTTGCACGAGGATGCACAGCGCGGCCGGCTTTATCTGCCGCGCGAGTGGCTGGAGGAAGCCCGCATTCCTTACGCATCGCGCGAGGCGCTTGTTTCTCCGGCGCTACCGCGGGTCTGCACCCGCGTCGCGGCGCTCGCGCACGAACACTTCCAGGACGCACGGCAAGCGATGCGGAAATGTAATCGCCGGGCGATGCGGCCGGCGCGGATGATGGGAGCGACCTATGCGGCGATCCTGTCCCGGTTGGAGCGCACCGGCTGGCGCCGGCCGGACCAGCGCGTCACCCTGCCGGCTTGGCAGAAGCTTTGGCTCGCGCTGCGCTATGGACTCGTTTAGGGTTCCCCTCGCGTGCTCGCAGCGTGGGAATCGTCTTCACAGCCTCCGCCAACTTCCGTTCCGCCGTCCATAGATCCCGCGCGACTTGCATCCGCAACCAGAGGCCTGGACCGTTCCCGCAGAGCTTGCCGATCCGCATGGCCATCGCGGGTGTGATGGATGCCTTCTCGGTAAGGATCGCGTGGAGCGTTTGACGGGATACGCCTAGCTTGGCAGCTGCGCCACTGACCGTCAGCCGTAATGCCGGAAGCACGTCTTCTCGGATAATCTCTCCAGGGTGGGTCGGTTGCCGATTGGGAAAGGGCCGGATGCTCATCGGGAGGGGGCTTCATGCTTACCTGTGGTAAGCTATGCTCAGCGTCCGCCTCCGCCAAGCGCCGCTTGACATTCCATCAAGCCACTTCTTACAGCGAACGGATGATCCGATCCTTTCGGAGTCGCGCTCTTCAGGCTTTCTGGCAGCGGGATGACGCCTCGCGGATCAGGGGTGATTTGCGAGTTCGGTTGAGCGGGCGGCCATATTCGCTGGATGCAGCGGCAATCCCGGAAGAAATGAACGTGCCCGGTTTCAACTTCCACCGCCTCCAGGGCAAGCCCGTGCGCTACACAGTCCACGTCAATGGCCCATGGTGCATCACGTTCGAGTGGGATGGCGAAGATGCGGTGCGAGTTGATCTCGAACAATACCACTGATCGGATCAGCGATAGCATGGCCGACCGGCCTCGCGCTCATCCGACAAGCGGCTTCCCTCACGCCTTCGGCGCTCCGACCACTTCGCTCTTCGCCAGCCTGGACGGCGTCGTCTACGTCTGGAACATGAACCAGGGCACGGTCGCCACCCCGGAAATCGCGAATGCAGCAATTCCGTGTTCACCGGGCTCACGGCTGCCGGCGACTTCCTGATCGGCAATTTCAGCAACGACGCGCCCTTCGGGCAGCATCAATGCATTTGGCCGCGACACGGCGCCTTACTCGATCGTCTAGACGGCCCGGTTTGGCCGCCTTGCTCTCCAGTTTCCTTGCTGATCGGGTAGACGAGCGCATCACGCTGTTCGCTTGGAAAGCCGTTGGCTTCGCGCTGTCCCGCTAACTAGCTTGGAAAGGAATTGTAGGCGCACCGACACGGACCCGGCCGGCGCGCATCCTCCATTGCTCGGCGCTGCGCAATGACAGGCTGGCACTTTCCTGTGCTTAGAAACCGATTATCGTGGCAAGTTCCTCTCGCCACCGGAGCGAGGCTGCCGGCTCGAATGCCCGGCCGGTCCGGGTGTCGAGCACCTCGGCCTCGATGTCGCAATCAACCTTCATCAGCGCACGGACCCGGTCGAGCGCGTCCTCCGAGTGAATATAGACGTCGAGGGTGCGTCCGTTGATGCGGAGCTCATAACCCATGGTGCCTCTCCCGAGTCATCAAAAAGCACGTCTCGCCAGCTAAAAAGATGCTGCTTCAGGTTACGTCTCAGTTTTGTTGAAGATGGGAGGTGAATAGAACACCTCGCACGGCTTCTACCGCCGAACCGAGCGGACTATACCCCATCTCTTGGCGGGTTGTCTGCTCAAAACCGGTCTTACGAAGATTTAAGCTCCCGTCCCGTGACGGGCCTTTTTTGTGTGGCGCCGCATAGCGCAACTGTTCGCTGCGGGAACAGGGAAGATCAGTGTCTTATCGGCCTTTGACGACCGGCCGCTTCTGCTTGTGCAATGCACTCATCATATTACGGTTCAGATGAAGGTGGTCCTGCACCAACTCGGGCGGGGTCAACGCCATCCATTGGTTCAGCGACATCCCGGCGAACCGGTCACTTTTGAACATTTCGAGGAAGCGTACCGGTACTCCGCCGATATTCTCGACGTAGTGCCCCATCGCGAATGGGACATAGCCCACGTCGCCGGCGTGGTAATTGAAGGTGCGAGCCTTGCCCTCGCCCGCGAACACGGTCATGCGAGCGTCGCCCTCGATATAGTACTGCCACTCGTCGTTGTTCGGATGCCAGTGCATCTCGCGCATCGCGCCCGGCTCGATCTCAACCAATGCGGCGGCGATCGTCTTGGCTGCCGGGAAGTTGCTTGAATCGGCGATTCGCACCCTTCCCCCCGGGCTGCGCAGCGGGTCTTGCGAAAGCAGCTGGTGGCTGAAGCGGAGGGGGACAGGACCGTTCGGCGCGGCGGCCCTGTCCTCCTGTAACGGTCCCGGAGTCCTACCTTGGAAGATGTACCGCTCGCTACGGGGAAGATTGTCGAAGTCGCTTTCTTGTACGCCGAAATTCTTGGCCAGCACGTCCCTCGGCGTGTGCGCGAACCATTCGGAGATCAGGAAGGTGCTGTTTTCCGAGAACGCACCATCATCGAACACCAGCAGGAACTCGCATCCTTCATCTAGTCCCTGGATCGAGTGTGGAATCCCCGCAGGGAAGTACCAAAGGTCGCCCACACCGACGTCATCGACGAAGTTCCGCCCTTCGGGGTCAACCGCGGTGATGCGCGCGCGACCGTCGAGCATAAAGGACCACTCGGCCTGCTTGTGCCAATGGAGTTCGCGCACGCCACCCGGCTTCAGGCGCATGTTTACACCGGCGAGCGTCGTCGCTACCGGCAATTCGCGAGCCGTTACCTCGCGCGTCCAGCCGCCCTCCTCCAGGCGCATGGGGGCGTCGGAGAACGAGAATCGTAGATTGGGAATGGTTCCGCGATCGGTCTCGGGCGGCCGCAGCATGTCGGGGTTCTGCCGGTCACGCACCACGTTGCGTGGGCCTGGATCGCTCGCGCCGTCCTGCCCCCTGATCGGCTCGGGGGCGGTCCACCCGGCTTGGTTGGGAGTCACGTCTTCCATGCCCGCCTCGTCACGCCCGCCGGGCGGCAGCAGTTGCGAGCAACGCCACCGCTGCGACGGATGCGGCCACCAGCCCGGCCGTCCTGAGATCGGCCCGCGCGGGCTCTTCGAGATAACGGCGTTCTGGAATCGCAGCCGGCAAGTCGCCGCGCGACTCCAGCGCGAGCGCCAGGACCTCGGCCGGGTGCATGGCCCAACGGTTCGTCGCATGGCGAACCTGCTCGCGGCAACTGAAGCCGTCGGCAACGATCAGCGTCTCCGGCGACGCTTTCCGAATCGCGGGAAGCAGGACCTGTTCGCCGACCTTCATAGCGACGTCGTAGTGGTCGGCCTCATAGCCGAACGAGCCCGCTTGTCCGCAGCAGCCGACTTTCGGGATCTGCACATCCAGTCCCATCTCTTGCAGCAGCTTGTGCTCGGCCTCCGCGCTCAACACCGCGCGACTGTGGCAATGAATGTGCATGAGCGCCCGGCGGTGTAATTTCGGCGGCTTCCAGCCTTCGGTGGCTAGCAACAGTTCGCTGAGCGTCTTGGTCTGCTTGGAAAGCCTCTGCGCGTCCTCGTCGTCGAACAGCAGGTTGGCCATCTCGTCGCGGAATACGGAGACGCAACTCGGCTCGAGGCCGACGACGGGAATGCCGGCGCGAACGGCCGGGCGCAACACGTCAAGCACCTCCAGAAGCTTGCGTTTGGCTAAATCGAGCATTCCGTAATCGTAGAGCGGCCGGCCGCAGCAGAGCCGCGCTTGCGGCACAATGACGCGGTACCCGGCGTCCTCGAGCACCCTGACCGCCGCTTTCGCCGTGCCGGGGAGGAAGTGGTTGTTGAACGTGTCGGGCCAGAGTATCACCGGCTTGCGGTCAGTCGCGTCCTTCGGCTCGGGCCGCTTCCGCCACCATTCCTGGAACGACTCCGCGGCGAACTCCGGCGGCTCCCGTTGCGGCGCGAATCCGCCCAGCGCCCGTAGCGGCCGCAGATGCAGCGCCGCGTTGGCGAAACCGGGCGCCAGCCGGGCCAGTCGCGACCAAAGGAACACCAGGCCCATCGCGTACGCGGCGCGCGGCCTGAGGCGACCTGCGTAGTAGTGCGAGAGAAATTCCGCCTTGTAGGTCGCCATGTCGACGGAAACCGGGCAGTCGTGCTTGCAGCCTTTGCATTGCAGGCACAGATCGAGCGCCTCGCGCACATGCGGATCGCGCCAGCCGCCCTTGACCGGATCGCCCCGCAGCATCTCGAACAGCAGGTGCGCGCGGCCACGCGTCGAGTGCATCTCCTCGCGCGTTGCCTGGAAGCTCGGACACATGGTCTGGCTGTCGAGCGAGCGGCATTTGCCAACCCCGAAGCAGCGCTCCGTTGCGTGCGCAAACGAGCCGGCGTCATCGGGAAAGCGGAAATGTGTAGTGACCTTGCGCGTCGTGTAGTCGGGGCCGAGACGCAAATTGCTGTCGAGCGGATAGGCGTCGATCACCTTGCCGGGATTCATCCGCCAGTGCGGGTCCCAGATGGTCTTGAATTCCCGGAACGCCTGAATCAGCTCACTCCCGAACATGCGCGGCAGCAATTCGCCTTTGGCCTGCCCATCGCCATGCTCGCCCGAAAGCGAGCCCCCATAGGAGATGCAAAGATCGGCGGCATCCTCCATGTAGCGCCGGAACTTCGCGACACCTTCGGCGGTCTTTAGCCCAAAGGTAATGCGAGTGTGGACGCAACCATCGCCAAAATGCCCGAACAGCGTGTATTTGTAGCCGAACCGTTTGGTGAGCTTGTCGAAGCCGCGCAGATAATCGCCAAGCCGGTCGGGCGGAACCGCCGCATCTTCCCAACTCGGCCAGGCATCCTCTTCCTCCGGCACGCGGCTCGCGCCGACCCCATTCTCGCGGACTTCCCAGACCGCGGTCTGCTCCTCCGGCTTCTCGATCAGGCGTATATCGCGCGCGCCGGTGCGGGCCCGTTTGAGTGCAGCGTGAGCCGTCTCGGCCTTGTGGTTTGCTTCGTTCTGATCCTGGCCGCCGAACTCGACGAGCAGCCAGGCATCGCCGTCGGGCAAAAGCCGGGTGCCCGGCATCGGTTTGCCCTTGCGCTCCATGTTGGTGAGGACATGCCGCGTAAGACCCTCCAGCGCGTCGGGGCCGAACTCGCGGATCTGCACCACGTCATCGGCCGCGCTCGGGGCGTCGGCATAGCCCAGCAGCAGGAGCGCGCGCTTCGGCGGGAATGGCAGAAGCCGGAGCGTGGCGGCAAGAGTGAGCGCGCAAGTGCTCTCCGACCCGACCAGGGAGCGAGCGACATGAAAGCCCTTTTCGGGCAACAGGTCATCGAGATTGTAGCCCGAAACGCGCCGGGGAATGTTTGGATACCGCTTGCGGATCTCATCGCCGTAGCGATTCGCGAGATCCTTTAGCTTGGTATAAATCTCCGCGCGCCTTCCGCCGCCGCTTTGTATCAGATCGAGCTGGTCGTCCGAGGTGGCGCCGACGCGCATTCGCAGCCCGTCATACGTCAGGATCTCCAGCTCCTCGACGTTATCGACGGTTTTGCCACCCATGACGGTATGGGCGCCGCAGGAATTGTTGCCGATATTGCCACCCAGCGTGCAGTAACGATGCGTCGCCGGATCGGGCGCGAAGGTGAGCTCGTGCTGCTTCGCTGCATTGCGTAGCTGATCGTTGATGACGCCGGGTTGCACGCGGGCGAGCCGTGAATCCGGGTCGATGGCGAGGATGCGGTTGAGGTATTTCGAAAAGTCGATCACGACGGCGACGTTGCAGGTCTGGCCGGCAAGGCTGGTGCCGGTACCACGGCCGAGAATCGGCACATCGCGCTTACGGCATTCCTCAACCGTCGCGATCACGTCGTCGACGCAGCGGGGAATGACCACGCCGATCGGCACTTGCCGATAAATCGAGAGATCGGTGGCATATAGCGCGCGGCTTCCGGGATCGAAGCGCACCTCGCCTTCGACTTGTCGGGCGAGCGCATTGGCGAGGTCAGCGGTGGCCGCTAGACGGCGGCGAGGCACCCGGTCCGTGGAGCGCGGCCGGACAACGGCGTCGATCGCATCCATCATTCACTCCCTTCGGACTTGCCGCCGGTGAGCCGGTCGACAATGCGGCCCGCAATGCCGAACGGGCTTTCCGAGAAGCTGAATTCCTGCACCGCATGGCGGCCGATAGTCAGGCCGATCGGCGTCCGGTTGACCTCACCCCGGGCCAGTGCCGTCGCGAGCTTCTTCTGCTCGTCCGTGGTGATGACCGGCGGCCAGGGCGGCTCCAGCGGATCGACAACGCATTCGATCAGCACCGGCCCCGGCGTGGCGATGGCTTCACGCAACTGGTCGCGGCAGCGCGAGGGGTCCTCGATGTGGAAGCCGCGCAGCCCGCAGCCCTCGGCTACCTTGACGAAATCGACCGGATGCAGGTCGACCCCGTATTCGGGATTGCCGAGATAAAGCATCTGCTCCCACTTGATGAGGCCGAGCGTGTTGTTCTTCATCACGACGACCTTCACCGGCAGCTTGTATTGCGCGAGCGTAGCCAACTCGCCCATCATCATCGTGGCCGAGCCGTCGCCTGTGAACGCGACCACCTGACGGTCCGGATACGCGGTCTGCACGCCGATCGAATAAGGCACCGCGGCCATCATCGAGCACATGGTGCCGCTGAAGGAGAAACGCTGGCGCTCCCGCAGCCGCATCCGCCCCTGCCATGTCGTAACGGTTCCGGAATCGCCGCAGATGATCGCGTCATCGGCAAGCAGATCTGGCAAGTGCCAGGAGACGACCTGCGGGCACATTGGCTTGTGATCGCTCGTGCCGCGCTCCTCCATCAGCGCCCACCACGCGCGCATATCCTTCTGCGCCTGCTCGAGGAAGCTCCGGTCATCGTTGCGCTGAAGCTTGCCGAGCAGTTCTCGCAACGTCGCCTTGCAATCGCCGACCAGCCCGATGTCCACCGGATAGCGCAAGCCGATATGCTCGGGCTTGTCGTCAATCTGCACTGCGGCGGCCTGGCCGGGCTTCGGCAGGAACTCGATATAGGGAAAGCACGAGCCGGCGATGAGGAATCCATCGCAGGCCTTGAGCGCGTCGTACGAAGGCCGCGTGCCGATGACGCCAATGCCGCCGGTCGTGTAGGGACTGGTATCGGGCACGCAGTCCTTCCCGAGCCCGGCCTTGATGATTGGGGCGCCGAGGCGCTCAGCCACCTGCTCCAGCTCCGGCCCGGCATTGCGCGCGCCGGCGCCGGCGAGGATGGCGATCTTTTTCTTCCCGGCGAGCACCTGCGCCGCTTGCTCGATCTGGTCGCGCTCCGGAATGCGTACCGGCGGCTGATAGGCCGTCGAGGTGTGGCCGGGCACGTTGCGCTTGAAGCGGCGCTGCTGGCTCGCCGGCATCGCCTGCATGTCGATCGGAATTGCGACATGCGCGACCGCCCGATTAGACAACGCCGCGCGGCAGGCGAGGTTGAGCACGTTTTCGAGGTGCTCCGGCCCCATCAGCCGCTGATTGTAGAGCGCCACGTCCTGGTAGAGATAATCCTGGTTGATGTCCTGCAGGTAATGCGTGCCGATCAGGTCGTGATACGTCATGCCGGTGATGGCGAGTACGGGTGCCCCGTCGATCTTGGCGTCGTACAGCCCATTGAGCAGATGCACCGCGCCAGGCGCGGCAGTGGAGAAACAGACGCCGAGCTTGCCGGTGAACTTCGCGTACGCACACGCGGCTAGCGCAGCCGTTTCTTCGTGCCGGCAATGGACATAGCGGATACGGTCCGCGGCCTTGCGGAACCCCTCGACCAGTCCGTTGATCCCGTCGCCGGGCAGGCCGAAGACGGTGTCCACATTCCATTCGGTCAGCAGCTGAACGACATGGTCAGAAACTGTGTCGGGCATATTCTGCGCTCACTGGACTGGGGAGGGCACAAGCCGCAGATGAAAAAGAATCTGGCGCCCTCGGAAGTTGCCGACCTGCCACGCTTCCAGAATGAACACTTGTCCATTCTCCTCGCAGGCTTCCGTTACGGATCGCCTCTCCTTTCGGAATGATCCTGCTGGCGCGTCTCGGGCAACCACAACCATAAGCAGCGCAAGCGCCGCGAGCCCCACGAGCCCCAGGCCGTAGAAGCCGATCGTGTAACCGAGAGCCTGGGCCAAAAAACCAATCGCTATCGGTACTAAGGGAAGCGCCGATCCCGCTTGCAGTACCCACCGCGCCCTGAGCGAGGTTGTAGCGGCCGGTTCCGCGGGTGAGATCCGCGATTACGAGTGGCGTCAGGACTCCGATTACCGCCGCGGTAAGTCCGCCGAGCACCTGAACAGGCAGCAGGAACCAAGGGCTCGGCGCCAAGCTGAACAGGACGGCCCTGACCGGCAAAGTCCCGAACCCCACCAAGAGCAGCGGCTTGCGCCCCCAAACATCGGCGCGATGTCCAACCCAGGTCGCGAGCAGCGCCGTGACGACCTGGGGAATGATGACCAGGGCCGAGGTGAAAAGTTCGGATTCGTGCTGGTGCTGTTGCGCGAGACGCTCGGTCGCGAGCGGCAGGACGGAGGCGTTGGAGAACTGAAACAGCACCAGGCACAGGCCGAAAATCAGCAGGAGGTGATTCTTGGCCAGTTCGCGCAGCCGCGCGGTGTTCCGCGGTTGCCGCCGGTCGGAGGCCAACCGCGCCCGCGAGTAGTCGATCTCCTCGCCGCGGATCCGGGTCAGAGCCCACCCGGCCGGAAGGCAGAGCGCGACCGCCGCGAAGAAGGTGGCGGTCATCGACACGAAGTGTCCGAGCGCCCCCATCAATGCCGCGGTCGCAGCGTTGCCAAAAGAATCGTAGCGGTGATTGCGGCCAAGCCGTCGGCTGAGCGCGCCATGCCCGACCAATCCAAGCCCGATCGCGGCCAGAGCAGGCTTCACCAGACCCGCGGTGGCCCCGTGCAGAACCTCCGCTACGAGCACAAACGGGAAACTCGACGAGAAGGCGAAGATTGCGGCGCCGGCTGCGATCATTGCGAGCGCGGCGGCGATCAGCCCGCGCTTACGTTTCACCGCATCGACCAGCGCTCCACCGGGAAGCTGGCTGGCGATGCCGGTCAGGCTGCCGACCGTGAGCACGGTTCCGATCGTGCCCTGCGACCATCCGTTCGCCGCGAGATACACCGACACGAAGGGACCGAAGCCCGTTTGCACATCGGCGACGAAGAAATTGAGCCAGTCGAGGCCGCGCAGGCTGCGCTCGGAAGGGCGCGGCCCCCCATCTTCGGCAAGCTCATCCGTATCAGCCATGGTAGCTCAACAACGCCAGGAGGCCGCCGTATTGTTCCGTCTCAGTGCCGGGTAATTGATCCGCCGAGGCACGCAAAATTCGCGACCGAACCGGAACCGCGCGAAAGCCGCGGTGTATATCGTCCATGTTGCCATACTGCGGCGCACCCCCGTCTCCGGACGCGCTCTGGTCGCGATGGAATATCGATCCGGTCCTTTGCACCGTGCTCGCGATAGTGGCGGTTGCCTACGCGGCCGGATCGCGGCAGCTAGGCCGGGATGAACGGGTGGCGTTCTACAGCGGCTGGGCGATCACGGCGGCGGCGTTGATCTCGCCGTTCTGCGCCCTTTCCGTCTCCTTGTTCGCTGCCCGCGTCGGCCAGCACATGATTCTCGCGCTGCTAGCCGCTCCTTTGGTGGCGGCAGGTCGTCCCGTGGCCGCCTTCGGTGCGCTCCTGCGCGACCGCAAATGGCGAACCCCGATAAACTCGGCGCCAATCCTTGCAGCGGTGGTTTTCACCGCCCTGCTGTGGTTCTGGCACAGCCCCGCTCCGTATCAGGCGACGTTCTCGAGCACGCTCGTCTACTGGTCGATGCACCTCAGCCTATTCGGCGCCGCGCTCTGGCTGTGGAGCGAACTGCTCGATCCGGCTCCGGGACGGCTAATGCCGGTGTTGCTCGCAGGCGTGATCTCCTCGGTTCAGATGGGCCTTTTGGGTGCGCTGATAACGTTCGCCCCGCGGCCGCTTTTCGCCCCGCACGCGCTCACCACGGCCGCCTGGGGATTGACGCCTCTGCAAGATCAGCAACTCGGCGGAGGGCTGATGTGGGTCCCGGGCTGTCTGGTTTTCCTCGTGGCGGCCATGCTCGTGTTGTGGTCCGCCCTGGCGCGCGCGGATTGGAAGCTAGCGCGTCCCGCCCGGCTCGGGATGCGCTGATGGCGTCCGGCCGCTGGGCCGCGCTCGCCTTCCCGCTGCTACTGCCGGCGTCCGCGTGGGCCGCGACTCCGCTCTCCTATCTCACCGGCTACGGCGCCAAGGCCGGTCCCGTCGTGACGCTGACATGGGGCCTGCTCATCATCTCGATCGCGGTGATCGTCATTGTCAGCGTGCTGGTTCTGGCGGGCATCTGGCGCCGGCGAGCGACCGGCGCGAACGGGGCCGTGAGGTTGGTACCGCTCTCACCTCAGGGCAGCGGTCTCGGTCTGCTCACGGTGGGAGTGGGTGTCTCCTCACTCGTGTTGGTGGGCTCCCTGGTCTGGACGGTCGTGGTTCTGGCCGCCGTGAACGGCCCGCCGAAACCTCCGGCACTGACAATCGAAGTGACCGGCCAGCAATGGTGGTGGAAGTTCCGTTATCTCGGCGACCAGCCCTCGCGCGTCTTCGTCACCGCCGACGAGATGCACATCCCGGTTGGACAGCCGATCCGCATCAAGCTGATCGGCGCCGACGTGATCCATTCCTTCTGGGTACCCGCGCTGTCCGGCAAGACAGACGCAATTCCCGGACAGACAAACGAGACTTGGATCGAGGCGGACCAGCCCGGACGCTATCTCGGGCAATGCACCGAATATTGCGGCCAGCAGCACGCGCATATGAGCTTCGCGGTCATCGCCGAGCCGAAGGAGACGTTCGAGGACTGGTACGACGCGCAGCTACGGCCTGCGGCCGCGCCCACCTCCCCCAGGGTCGCGTCGGGCGAGCAGCTTTTCGTCTATCGCTGCGGAGCCTGTCACGCCGTGCGCGGTAGCGAGGCGGGCGGCACTGTGGCCCCGGATCTGACGCACTTGATGAGCCGGCACATCATCGCCGGCGGCATTTTGCCCAACACGATCGCGAACCTGTCCGGCTGGATCGCCAACCCGCAGGCCGTCAAGCCGGGCACGCGGATGCCGGTTCTGTATCTCTCCGGACCCGAACTGGAGAGCGTGCGCGGCTATCTCGAAACGTTGCGATGAGCAGGGTGGCGCGATGAGCAAGGTGGGGATGAGCAAGGTGAGCCGATGAGCAAGACGGTCGAGCTCGAGCGAACCCCGCGCATCGTCGCCACCCGCACGGTTATCGGACACGTGCTCAACGCGATCTGGGAAACCGAGCCGGGGCTGCGCGGCTCGCTTTCCACCGTCGATCACAAGGAAATCGGCAAACGCTATCTCGTCACGTCCTTCGTCTTCCTGCTGCTGGGCGGCCTCGAGGCGCTGGTGATGCGGCTACAGCTCGCTCGGCCGGACGCGCATCTGCTGACTCCGGAACAGTATAACCAGCTGTTCTCGACGCATGGCATGACGATGATTTTTCTTTACGCGCTGCCGGTATTGTCGGGATTCAGCAACTATCTCTGGCCGCTGATCCTGGGCTCGCGCGATATGGCCTTCCCGCGGCTCAACGCGCTCTCCTATTGGATCTTTCTCGCCTCCGGCCTGTTCATGTACGCGGGCTTCGCCATCGGCGCGGGGCCGAATGACGGCTGGTTCAATTACGTCCCGTACGCGCTGCGAACCTTCAATCCCGGGATGAACATGGATTTCTATTCCCTGGGAATGATCTTTCTCGGGATTTCGACCACGATCGGGTCGGCCAATTTCGTCGTTACCGTGTTCCGCACACGAGCACCGGGCATGTCGATCAACCGGTTGCCGATCCTGACCTGGGGCACCCTCACCGCTTCGGCCGCGAACATCCTGGTTGTACCCGCCGTCAGTCTCGCGTTTTTCCTGCTTTGGATGGACCGCCAGTTCGGCACGCATTTCTTCGACGTCTCGCAAGGCGGTCAGCCGCTGCTCTGGCAGCATTTGTTTTGGATGTTCGGCCACCCTTGGGTGAAACCCACATCAAGGTCCGCGGCCGCTGGTGTTATCTCTACCGAGCCATCGATCGAAACGGCGCTCTGGTAGATGTGATGCTGAGCGAGCGACGCGATCTGGCCGCGGCCAAGGCATTCTTTCGCTCTGCGAAGGCCGCGACCGGGACGATTCCTGATCGGGTGACCAGCGACGGCCACGAGGCTTATCCGCAGGCGATCCGCTCCGCGCTTGGCAAGACGGTTACCCACCGAACCATACTTCCTAAACAATCGACTGGAACAGGACCATCGCCGGATTAAGGGACGGATACGATGTACGCACGGCTTTGGAAGATTCCTGTCTGCCGGCCGATTCTGCCCAGGCCATGATGAGCTTTGTAACTTCCTCGGTGCCCGTGCCTTCCAGCGCTACCATGTCTCCGCCGATCGCCGCCGCCTCCATCAGCTCTGCAACGCCGTCGCGGTGCTCGGGATTTTGCAGGCGGCCTGAGAAATTTATCCGGACAATGCACGGCTACTGGCTGGCAAAAAAACTGACAGAACCTCGAATTTGCCATTAGGGCCAGCTAAAGGACCTGTCCGAGGAACTCCCGCGTGCGGGCATCCTGGGCGTTGGCGAAAAATTCCTCCGGCGGTCCGTGCTCGACGATGACGCCGCGATCGGTGAAGTAGATGTGATCGGCGACATCGCGGGCGAAGCGCATCTCGTGCGTCACCAGGATGCATGTCATGCCCTCGTCGGCGAGCTGCTTGATGGTGAGCAAAACCTCCTTCACCGTCTCGGGGTCGAGCGCCGAGGTCACCTCGTCGAACAGCATCACCTCGGGGTTCATAGCCAGAGAGCGCGCGATCGCAACGCGCTGCTGTTGGCCGCCCGACATCTCGCCGGGATAGGCGTGCTCGCGGCCTTGCAGGTGTACCTTGGCGAGCAGCGCGTAGGCCCGCTGCTCCACGATGTTGCGGGGTTGCTTCAACACCTGCACGGGCGCCATCATTACATTCTGCAAGGCGGTCCGGTGCGGAAATAGGTTGTATTGCTGGAACACCATACCGACACGGCGGCGCAGCTCCAGCTTGTCGAGCGCCGGGTCGTTCACCTCGATGCCCATCACCCGGATCGAGCCGCGCTCGAACGGCGTCAGCGCGTTGATGCAGCGGATCAGCGTGGACTTGCCCGATCCCGAGGGGCCGATAATGCAGATGACCTCGCCCTTGCGGACGTCGAGAGACACGCCCTTCAGCACCTCCACAAGGCCGAACGATTTGTGCACGTCGCTGATGGCGACGATCGGCTGATCCGTCGTCCAGATCATACTCGCACCGCGTAGCGCCGTTCGAGACGCTGGGTCAGCAGCGCGATCGGGTAGGAGTTCAGAAAAAACCAGAGCAGGATCCAGGCATAGAGCGGCGTCAGCAGGTCAGTCCGCCCGCCCTCGGCTGCCTCCACCTGGCCGGCAAGTGTCATGACCTCGCTCACGCCGACGATGGAGGCGAGAACGGTTGCCATCGTCAGGATGGCGTAGAGATTCATCCAGGGCGGCAGCATCCGCTTGACGCATTGCGGCAGCACGATCGACCAGATCTGCTGGCGGCGGGTGAAGGCGAGCGATTCCGCTGCCTCCCACTGGCCCGCGGGGATCGAGGCGACGGCGCCGCGCACGATCTCCCCCACATTCGCCATCACCGGCAGGGCGAGCCCGATCACCGCTTTCGCCCAATCCGGCAGAAGGATCATCAGGCCGCCGATGCGGATCTGAAAGGGCAGCATGCACATCGCAAAGAGCAGCAGCACGAGCCAGGGCGCGTTGCGGAAAAACTGCATGATCGCCCAGGCGATGCGGCGCATCGGCGCCCGCCGCGAAATCTGACACAGCCCGAGCACCATCCCGAGCGCAGTTCCAATCGCCATCGATGCGAAGCTGATCAGGAGGTTGAACGAGAAGCCGCGCAACAGCAGGGGCGTCCACTTCACGAGCGCGCCGAACACGCTTGAACGCGCCGCCCCAGCGCCTTGCGCGTCGGCGATCCCGGCTCCGAGCAGCACGACCGTTACCAAGGCGAAGCCGTGCCAGGCGCGCGGGCGAATGGGCGACAGCCCGCGCGGGCACGGCGCGATAGGGAGGAGGACCGGAAGGTCGGTTGCCATGCGTCAGACCGGCCTGTGGTAGCCGGGAAGGCGCAACCTACGCTCCAGAGAATGCATGAACAGCACGAGCAATCCTACCAGCGCGACATAGACGATGAGCAACACGACCATCATCTCCGGCACGTTGGTGTTGTCCGACCGATCTGGGCGGAGACGTAGAGGAGTTCCGGAACGGCGACCGCGTAGGCGAGCGTGGTCGTCTTGACGAGATTGACCAAATTGTTGTTCAGCGCCGGCAGACAGACACGGATAGCGAGCGGCAGGACGATCCGCGTGTACGACTTCAGCGACGTGTATCCCAGCGATTCCGCCGCCTCAATGGTCGCGCGTGGCACCGCCTCGATCCCGGAGCGAAAGACCTCCACGTTGAAAGCGCCGGCGAAGAAGCTGAGCGAGATGCAGACCCAGGCGAACCCGCCAATCAGCGGCGCCGTGGTGCCGAACCTTGTCACCACCGGCAGCAGGGAACTGAGGCCGAAGTAGAAAAAATAGAGCTGGACGAGCGGCGGGGTGTTGCGGAAGAAATGGATGTAGCCGCCGACGATCGGCGCGTCCAGACTAGCCGCGAGCCTTGCAGCCAGGCGCCGATGACACCGATGACGATCGACAGGACGATGGTGATCGCCGACAGCTCGATCGTTACCAGGAGCCCGTGCAAGAAGCGCGTGCGGTCGAACGGATCGTACGCGATCGAGAGGTTGATCCCAGTCGTAATGTAGAGCTGCTTAACGAGGCGGCAAAATCCATCGGATTCCACGCCGGCGACTATCCTCTTGCTGTACTTCGCGCGCAGTTCCTCGGCGTATTTCGAGTGGCTGATGTGGTACTGGGTTTCCAGCTTCTGGATCATCCCGTCCTTCGCCCAGTCTTCGACCACCTTCGTCATATGCACCAAAGGCCCATTCCGGTTCGCCCTTGCGGACCGCGACACCCCAGGGGATCGCGTCCTGGCTTTCGAGCGGCATCGTATAGTCGCTCCACTCGGGCTTGAGCAGAATGCCTTGGATCGCGGTGTCGTCGTAGAGGAAGCCGATGCAGCGGCCCTGCTTGAGGGCTGTCAGCGCCTCGGCGGTGCCGGTGAAGGCGCTCACCTGCGGCGCCGTCCTTTTCCTGCACCTGCTTGTTGTAGTACGCGCCCTGGATCGCGCAGAGCGGCTTTCGTTCAGGTCCGACCATGC
>CAWEHU010000008.1:0-29187 GCA_963808965.1 uncultured Alphaproteobacteria bacterium | reverse complement strand
CATCCGGGTCGAGCATGTCGTCGGGCTGGCCGGAGCCGCCGGCGCGGCCCGGACCGCGGATCGCACCGTCGATCACGAAATGCGCGACATGGATCCCGCGCGGAGCCAATTCGCGGGCCATGCTTTGTGCGAGGCCGCGTAGCGCGAACTTGCCCATCGCGAATGGCGCCGATTGCGCGTACCCTTTGACGCTCGCCGAGGCTCCGGTGAGCAGGATCGCCCCAGCCCCGCGTGGCACCATGCGGCGGGCTGCCTGCTGCGCGACCAGGAAACCACCGAACGCGCTGACGGTGATCGCGTGCATCACCTCCGCCGGATCGAGATCCACGAATGGCCCGCGGAGCCGTCCGCTCGCGTTGTAGACGACCACGTCCGGCTCGCCGAGCGAGGAAGCCACGTCGTCGAACAGCTTCGAGACCTGCTCCGGTTCCGTGGCGTCGCAGGAAAACGCCGTCGCACCGGTTTCAGCGCAAAGGGCACTGAGCTTCTGCGTGTCGCGTGCGGCAAGAGCGACATGCATGCCCTCGCGCACGAAACGCCGCGCGAGCGACGCGCTCAGTCCGGAGCCGGCGCCGACGATCAGGGCTTTGCGCGCCATCGCTTATCGCCCTCCGCCGACCGGCACGATCGCGCCGGTCACGTATGAGGCTTCGTCCGAGAGAAGCCACAGCACCACGCGCGCCACCTCGTCCGCAGTTCCGGCGCGGCCCATCGGAACCCCGCTCGCCATGCGATGCACGCGATCGGGCATCCCGGCCTTGGCGTGGATCTCGGTCTCGATCAGCCCGGGACTGACCGCGTTCACCCGGATGCCGCGTCCGGCCAACTCCTTCGCCGCGCCGATCGTCAGCGTGTCCACCGCGCCCTTCGACGCCGCGTAATGGACCCACTCGTTCGGCCCGCCCAATTCGGCAGCACGGGAGGAGATGTTGACGATCGCCCCGCCCTGCCCGCCACGGTCGGTCGCCATGCGCGCGACCGCCTCGCGCAGCACCAGGAACGCGCCGCGCACATTCACCCCCATGACGTCGTCAAGGATCGCGCTCGTGACGGTCTCGAGCGTCGCCACCGGGCCGGTAATCCCCGCATTGTTGACCAGCGCCGACGGTCGCCCGAGTTCGCGATCCACCGTCTCGAAGAAGGCGACGATGGAGGCCTCGTCCGCCATCTCGGCTTGCGCGGCGATCGCTTGCCCGCCCGCTTGCCTGATCTCGGAGACCACACCCTCAGCCAGATCCCGCGCGCGCTGATACGAGATCGCGACGGCGTAACCGCGTTGCGCCGCCAACCGCGCGACGGCGGCGCCAATTCCCTGACTGCCTCCGGTGACGACAACAACCGGCTTCATGCGAGATGCCTCTCCGAGCCCACCTCAGCTCCAGACATGAGAGGCTGCCCGCGATGGGGCCGGTGCGCAACTGTAGCCCGCGACCGCAATCCTCCTTAGCCTTGGACCGATGCAGAGTTGCGCGCCTGTCACCACCGATCTCGTTCTGCTGGGCGCGGGACACGCGCATGTCGAGGTGCTGCGACGTTTCGCGATGCGCCCGGAGCCCGGCCTCCGCCTCACCCTGATCGGGCGCGAACCGGAGACACCGTATTCCGGTATGCTTCCGGGCCTCATTCGGCGCGACTATCGCTTCGAGCAGGCGCATATCGACCTGGCGCCGCTCGCCGCCTCGTCCGGCGCGCGGCTTATCGTGGACGAGGCGATAGGACTTGATCTGCAAGCCCGTGCCGTGGCACTCGCTGGACGGCCGGAGATCCCGTTCGACCTCCTCTCGATCGACGTGGGCGGCGAGCCGGCCATGCCTGACGGCGCCGGCGTCCCCGTCAAGCCGATCGGCCGCTTTCTCGCGCGACTCGAGGCGCTTGAGGCGCACTTGCACCCCGGCGCGCGCATCGCCGTCGTGGGGGCGGGACCGGCCGGTACGGAACTGGCGCTCGCCCTCGCCCATCGCCTCGGCGACCGCGCTCGGATCACGCTCGTTTGCAGCGAAGCCGATCCGCTTCCGGCCGCACCCAAGCGCGCCCGCGCGGTTGCTCGCGCCGCGTTGGTCGAGGCGCATGTGGAGATGGTCTTCGGCGTCACGGCCGGCCGGCGCGAGGCCGGCAGGCTGGCGCTTTCGGACGGGAGCTTCCTTGATGCCGACGAGGTGCTCTGGGCGACCAACGTCGTCGCGCCGGGTTTTCTCGCCGCTTCGGGCCTCGCGTGTGACGAGAGCGGCTGCGTCCGTGTCGATCGCACCCTGCGCAGCGTCAGCCATCTTTTCGTTTTCGCGGCCGGCGACTGCGCCAGCGTGGAAGGCGCGGCGCGGCCCAAGGCCGGGGTATGGGCCGTGCGCGCGGGCGCGCCGCTCGCGGCCAATCTGCGCCGCTCTGCGCGGGCGCGTGTGCTACGACAGTGGCGGCCGCAGCGGGACGCGCTCGTCCTGCTCGGATTGGGCGACGGACGCGCCATCGGATGGCGGAACGGAATCGCCGTATCGGGTGCGTGGGTCTGGCGCTGGAAGGACTATATCGACCGGCGCTGGATGCGCATGTACCAGCAACTGAGGCCGATGGAGGAGGATCCGAGCGCGCCGATGCGCTGCGGCGGCTGCGGCGCCAAGGTGGGTGCCGAGGTGCTGGCGGGCGCGCTCGCCACGCTCACGCGCACCCCGAGCCCCGACATCCTGCTCGGGCTCGATCATCCGGACGACGGCGCCGTTACTCTGCCGCCGCCTGGGATGGCGGTGGTGCAGAGTGTCGATCACTTCCGCGCCTTCCTCGATGATCCGTATCTGTTTGGCCAGATCGCCGCGGCGCATGCGCTCTCCGATTTGCACGCTATGGGCGCGCGCCCCTGGACCGCACTCGCCATCGCCGCCGTGCCATACATGCGCTCGGACAAGATGCGCGCGGAGCTTGCCGCGATGATGCGGGGTGCTACGGAAACGCTGGAAGGAGATGGCTGCGCGCTCGTCGGAGGCCATAGCGGGGAAGCGGCCGAGACCGCTCTCGGCTTTTCCGTCACCGGCCTTGTCGATCCCGCGAAGGTCACGCGCAAATCCGGCCTGCGTCCCGGCGACGCCCTGATCCTCACGAAGCCGCTCGGCACTGGCATCATTCTCGCCGCGAACATGCGAGGCCGCGTGAAAGCGAGTTGGCTCGCAGCCGCGATCGCCTCGATGCGCCGGACGAATGCCGAAGCGGCGCGGGTTCTCCGCGCGCACGGCGTCCACGCCTGCACCGACGTCACCGGGTTCGGCCTCGCGGGGCACCTTCTCGAAATGTTGCGCGCGTCCGCGGTTGCCGCCGTGCTCGACACCGATGCGATACCGGCGCTGCCCGGAGCGCGAGAACTCGCCGCGCAAGGATATGCCAGCACGCTTGCGCCGGAGAATGCGCGCGCCCTTCGCAACGCGGGGATTGCCGAATTTGCGGCGCTGGCGCTGCTCGCCGATCCGCAGACATCGGGCGGCCTGCTGGCTGGCCTCGCACCGGAGCGCGCGGAGGATTGCGTTGCGGAGCTTCGGGAGGCGGGGCTCACGGCCGCCATCATCGGCTGGATGGAGCCGCACCGCCCCGAAGAGCCGCCGTTGCGCTTTGTCCGCTGAATGTGCCGATACGTCTCCAAGAGAGACGGCGGGGCTCGCTGCCGAGCGTGTCGCGCGAGCGCCAGGCGATCAGAACCCGATCTTGTTGGCCAGTTCCTCGCGCCAGTTGATCGAGGAGCCGGGCTCGGCAGCGTGGCCGGTTTCCGTATCGATCATCTCCACTTCGCAGTCGGTCGGTCCGTTCTTGGTCGCCTCGCGGACGCGCTCCATTGCCTCCTCGGTAGTAGCGTAGGTTCCGATCGTCTTGCGGTTGATCCGCACCTCGTAGGCCATCCTGCGTTCTCCCTGTCACATCCGGGGTTCCGGCGGACGTCCGGCTCCCGGCCCCCATCGCGGGCCTCCCGCGACCAACAACTTTTACGCGCATCCTCCCCCGGTGTTCCAGGCCTTGCATCGCGCGCCCGCGTGGCCCAGAACCCGGCCTCAGCGAGCGGCCCCGGTCGCATGACCATTTTGTCGTTTGGCCGTCTCTTCGGCGCGGGGCATAAAGTGCGCCCTTCTCTGGCGAAAGACCGTTCCGCACAATGCCTTCCGGCCCGATCGTCACCCGTCTTGACCGCTACGTGTTCCGACAGCTCCTCCTGGCCCTCATCGCCGTCACCGGCGGCCTGGCGGCTCTGATCTGGCTCACCCAGTCGCTCCGGTTCGTGGAACTGGTGGTCAATCACGGCCTGTCGCTGGTCGTCTTCCTGGAGCTGACCGGGCTGCTGATCCCGAGCTTTGTCGCCGTGATCCTGCCGATCACGAGCTTCGTCGTGGTCCAGTTCGTCTATCAGCGTCTCGCCGGAGACCGGGAGTTGACGGTCATGCGGGCAGCGGGCCTATCCCCCCTCGCCCTTGCCCGGCCCGCGCTGGCCGTGGCCGCGGTGGCGATCGGGGCGGGGTACCTCCTCAACTTATGGATCGTCCCGGAGAGTCTGAGCGCTTTCCGCGAATATCAATGGGAGATTCGCAACCGCATGGCGGCGTTTCTCCTTCAGGAAGGTGTTTTTACGCCGGTTTCCGACGATCTCACGGTCTACGTCCGTTCGCGCGACCCGGAGGGAACTCTCCGAGGCATCCTCGTCGACGACGCACGACAGAAGAACTCGCATGCGACCATCCTCGCCGAGCGCGGGCGCTTGCTGGACGGACCCGTTGGTCCGAGGGTGCTGCTGATCAACGGCAGCCGCCAGGAACTCGACCGGCAGACCGGGAGGCTCAACGTCCTGACCTTCGGAGAGAACACGATCGACCTCTCGCAAACCGCGAAGAACGACATCCGGGTGCGTGACATGAGCGAGGTCTCAGTCCACGACCTCCTGCATCCCACCCCGGAGGTTCTGGCGAACGCTCGCGACGCGCCAAAGTGGTTCGCCGAGGCCCATAAGCGGCTCGCCACCCCGCTCACGGCCGGGTCGTTCGCCCTGGTCGCTTTACTCTCCGTGCTGACCGGCGGATTCCGCCGGCATGGCGGCATCGTGCGACCGCTCGCGGCTATTGCCGCTGTCGTCGTCCTGCTCGCATTGGGTCTCGCCGTCGGCAATCTCGCCGCCCGGGACAACGCGCTGGTCCCGCTGATCTGGGTTCAGGCGGTCGCGCCGGGGCTCGTTTGCGGATGGCTTCTGCTCGGTCCACGCCTATGGCCGGAGCGACGGCCACCGATGCCGCAGGCGGCTTGAGGCAGGTCGCGGATGCTCGGCGCGGTCACGCTGTCGCTCTACATCGCCCGCCAGTTCACGTGGTCCGTGCTGGCGATGCTCGCCTCGCTATCCGGCCTGGTCGCGCTGTTCGACTTCATCGAACTGCTGCGCCGTTCGGCGTCCAAGCCGGAAGCCACATTCGGTCTCGTGACGCAGATCGCGGCGCTTCGTCTGCCTTACATCGCGATACAAATCCTGCCGTTCGCTGTGCTGCTCGGCGGCATCTTGTCGTTCTGGCGCCTGACCCGCTCGTCCGAACTGATCGTCGCGCGCGCGGCCGGGATTTCCGCGTGGCAGTTCCTGGCCGCCCCGATGCTCTGCGCCATCCTGCTGGGCGGGCTCGCCACGGCCGCGATCAGCCCACTCTCCTCGGTGATGCTCGGCCGGGCCGAGGTGCTCGACAATACCTACCTGCGCACGGGCGGCGGCCCGCTCGCCCTTACGGGCGGCCAGCTCTGGCTGCGGCAGTCGGACCGGGGCCTGACCCCGGACGGGGTGGCCATCATCCACGCGCAGCGCGTGCGCCTGCATGGTAAGAACCTGGATGCGGAGGAGCTCAGCATCTTCCGTCTCGACGGCAGCGATCGGCTGCTCGCGCGGATCGAGGCCGCCCGCGGCACCCTGTCCGGAGGCGCCTGGAGCCTGCAAGACGCGCGGACCATCCGTCCGGACCACCTCCCCGACAAGCCGGGAGAGTTGACGCTGCCAACCGATCTTACCGTCACCCGCGTTCAGGAGAGCTTTGCGTCCCCGGACACGCTGTCCGTGTGGACGCTTCCCGACTTCATCAGCCTGCTCGAGCGGTCCGGCTTCTCGGCGATCCGCCACCGGCTGCACTTCCAGGCGCTCCTCGCGCTGCCCCTGCTGGCAGGGACCATGGCGCTGGTCTCCGCCGGGTTCTCGATGCGGCCGGCGCGACGGGGAGGCGTGGCGAAGATGCTCGGCAGCGGCGTCGCGGCCGGGTTCGCGCTTTTCGTGGTATCCAAGGTGGCCGAGGAGTTCGGCCAATCCGGCGCGCTGCCCGTGGCGCTCGCGGCCTGGGCGCCTGCGGCATCGGGGTTGATGCTGGCCGTCGCGCTGCTGCTTCACATGGAGGACGGTTGAGCATGCGCCGCCCGTCCCTCTCCCGTCATGCGCCCGGATTGGTCGGGCTTGGGTTGCTCATTGGCTCCGCCGCACTCGCGCCCGCGGAGGCGCAGCTTGGCAATCTCAGCAACCTCGGCGGCAAGGAGCCGGTCTCGCGCGACCAGCCCGTCACCTTCACAGCCGATTCCGTCGAATACGACCGCGAGTTTGGGATCGTTACCGCTACGGGCCATGTGGAAGCTTGGCAAAACGACCATCTTTTGCGCGCCGACAAGATCACCTTCGACCGCAACACCAACGTCGCCGCGGCGACCGGGCACGTCGTCCTGCTCGAGCCGGACGGCCAGGTGCTGTTCTCCGACTACGCGGAGCTCAGCGAGGGAATGCGCAACGGCGTGCTGCGCGGGATGCGGGCCGTTCTCGCGGAAAACGGCAAGCTCGCGGCGAACGGAGCGCGGCGCTTCGAGGGCAAGCTCAACGAGTTGAGCCGCGTCGTCTACTCCACCTGCAATCTCTGCAAGGAGGACCCGACACGGCCGCCGCTGTGGCAACTGCGCGCCCTCTCGGCCGTGCAGGATACGGAGCACAAGCGCATCGAATACACCGATGCCGAGATGGAAATGTGGGGCATCCCGGTCGCGTATTTTCCGTTCTTTTCCCACGCCGATCCGTCCGTGAAGCGCGCCAGCGGTATCCTGATTCCCTCGATCGGCACCTCCAGCCACATCGGCCAGTTCGTCTCCATCCCGTATTACGGCGTGCTGGACGACCAGTCCGACGTCACCATCACGCCGATGCTGACCACGCAGGCAGGGCCGAACCTCGCTCTCAGCTATCGCCGCAGGTTCAATGACGGAGAACTGACGATCAACGGGTCCGCCGGTTATCTCGATAATGGCTTTCAGGGGCTGATCGACTCGAAGGGCCGGTTCAACTACGACGATACTTGGCGCTACGGCTTCGACCTTCAGCGCGCGTCGTCATCGAAATACGTGACCGACTTCCATCTCAGTCCGTATCTCACCGGCTCGCCGGACGTGCTGACAAGTCAGGCGTATTTGGAAGGTTTCGGCCAGGGCGCGTACGCGCGTCTCGACACGAAATTCTATCAGGGCCTCACGACCAGCATCGTCCAGGAGAAGCTACCGGTCGTGCTGCCCCGTTTTGAATATAGCTACATGGGACAGATCGATCCGCTCGGCGGGCGGCTCAGCCTGGACACCCAGAACTTCAACGTGCTGCGCGACCAGGGCACGAACACGCAGCGCGCCAGCCTGACATTGAACTGGGAGCGCCCGTTCACCGGGATGCTCGGCGACCTCTGGAAGTTCACGCTGCACGGCGATGCCGCCTTCTACAATGCCACCAAGCTCAACGAGCAGCCTAATTTCAGTACGCTCGCATCGAACACGACGGCGCGTGCTCTGCCGCAGGCGGCGCTCGATTTCCGATGGCCCTTCATGCGCGATTCCGGTGATTGGGGAACGCAGCTCATCGAGCCGCAGGTTCAGCTGATCGTGGCACCCAACGCCGGCAATAGCCAGTTCCAGAAGATCCCGAACGAAGACAGCCTCGATCTGGAATTCACCGACGCCAATCTGTTCGGGTTCAACCGCTTTCCGGGAATCGACCGGCTGGAAGGCGGCGTTCGAGCCAACGTGGCCATGCACGGCTCATGGTTCCTCAACGGCACGCTTTTCGACGCTCTGGTCGGGCAGTCCTACCGCACGGAGAAGAACGAGAACTTCCCGATCCAGTCGGGCCTTAACGGCACGGTCTCCGATGTCGTGACGCGCACGACGCTGGCGCCGACGGAATGGCTGGACCTGACGTACCGCACCCGGCTCGATAAGAGCGACTTCAAGATAAGGTTCGCCGACGCGCTCGCGACGGTCGGGGTGCCGAAGTTCCGGGTCACCGCCGGATATATCTACTCGACATTCGATCCTTACACTTTCTACAACCAGGCGCCTCCCCCGCCCACCTCCACGAATTTCTACACGCCCCGTGACGAGATCACGCTCGGCGCCTCCACCAGCTTCAACCACTACCGTTTCGGCGCCTATGCGCGGCGCGACCTCTCCACCGATAAAATGGTGGGCGTCGGCGCGGAAGGCGCGTACGAAGACGAGTGCTACATCTTCGATGTAAAATATTACCGGCGCTACACCTCCATCAACAACGATCATGGCGCGACGACCGTGCTGTTCCAGCTCACCTTCAAGACCGTGGGACAGTTCGGCTTTCACGCCATGTAATATCCGGGGAGATCCGAGCCAACTATGTCATTCCGGCTTCATCCGTTCGCCGTGCTGTTCGTGCAGACTCTGCTGGCCGTCACGCCGGCCGGGCTGCTCGCCGCCCCGACCTCGCCGCCTGCCACGCCTTCCGCCCCCGTCTCCACGCCTGAGGGAAGCATTGTCGCGGTCGTCAATGGAGACGTGATCAGTAAAGGCGACGTCAATAATCGCGGACGCCTGTTCGCGATCTCCACGGGCCTACCGCTCACGCCTGACGTGCTGGACCGCCTTCGACCGCAAGTGACGCGGCAGCTCATTGACGAGCGGCTGCGTTTGCAGGAGTCCCTGCGTCGGCACGTCATCGTCTCCGACCAGCAGATCGCGGCGGCAATTCGGGAAATCGAAGCGCGCAACAACATGCCGCCGGGCGCGCTCCAAGCCAAGCTGCAGGCCGACGGCGTCGGTTTGCGAACGTTGATCGACCAGATCCGCGTGCAGCTCGCCTGGACTCAGGTACTTCGCCAGCAACTCGGGCCGCAGGCGACCGTCACAAGCGCTGAGGTGCAGGAACAGGAGCGCCTCTTACAGCAGCAGACCGGCAAGCCGGAATACCGGGTCGGGGAAATCTTCATCCCGATCGAAGATCCCGCGAATACGCCCGATGCGCAACGTTTCGCCGAAACCGTCATCAGCCAGTTGCGTGCCGGCGCGCCCTTCCCCGTCGTCGCCGCGCAGTTCAGCCAGAGCCAGACGGCGCTTCAGGGCGGCGATCTCGGCTGGGTCCAGCCCAACCAGCTCGATCCCGAAGTCGCCCAGGTCGTGCAGGAAATGCCGGTCGGCGCGATCAGCAACCCGATCCAGGTCCCCGGCGGCATTTCGATCGTGACGCTGCGGGCCAAGCGCGAGATCGGCCGCGACGTCGCGACCCTGGTCTCGTTGCGGCAAGTGTTCCTGCCGTTCACTGCCCCGCTCAATCCCGCCGCGCCCACCGAACAGCAACGGCAGACATTGGAGAAGGCGAAAAGCCTCAGCGCCAGCATCCATAGCTGCGATGCGATGGAAGCCGCGAATCGCGCCGCGAACTCGCCGCGTCCGGCGAATCCCGGTGATGTTCGGCTGGAAAACGTGAACCCGCCGCAGCTACGGCAGCTCCTCGCCACGCTCCCGACGGACCGGGCGACTCAGCCGCTGGTCTCGCAGGACGGCATCGCCGTGCTGATCGTCTGCTCCCGCGACCAGAAGAATCTCGCCCAGATGACGCCGGAAGAGATCCGGGCACGCATTCTCTCCGAGCGGGTGGAGCTTGCCTCACGGCAGCTTCAGCGAGACCTTCGCCGGAGGGCCAATATCGACCTGCGCACCAGCAATCGCGCGTAACTCCGCGCCAGGAGCCCGGAGGCGGGATGCCCCATCTTCCGCCGGTGCGGGAGGTGATCGCCCGCCACGGTATGGCCGCGCGCAAGTCGCTCGGACAGCACTTTCTGCTCGATAGTAATCTCACGGCCCGCATCGTGCGCGAGGCAGGGGATTTGGCCGGGCGGCATGTCGTGGAGATCGGGCCAGGTCCGGGAGGATTGACGCGGGCGCTGCTCGACACGGCCGCCGTCAGCATCACGGCGATCGAGGTCGACGAGCGCGCCGTGGCGGCGATGCAGGAGCTTGCCGAGGCGGCAGGCGGGCGGCTGCGCATCGTGGCCGCAGGATGCGCTGGAAACCGATGTGGCGAAGCTGGTGCCGTGCCCGCGCCAGATCGTGGCCAACCTGCCGTACAATATCGCGACTCCCTTGCTGGTCGGCTGGCTACGCCAGGCTGCCGCGTTCGAGCGCATGACCTTGATGTTTCAGCAGGAAGTCGCCGAGCGCATCTGCGCCGCACCGGGCACGTCGGAGTACGGCAGACTGTCGGTACTCGCGCAATGGGTCGCGGACGTCGCCTTGCGAATGCGCATCCCGCCCGCGGCATTTGTTCCGCCGCCGCAGGTGTGGTCCGCCGTGGTCACGATCACGCCGCATCCGGCTCAACCCCCTGCTGCCCTGTTCAGGGCGATGGAGCGGTTGACGGCGGCCGCCTTCGGGCAACGCCGCAAGATGCTGCGCGGCGCATTGCGATCGCTCGGCGGGGAGGCGTTGCTGGCGCACGCCGGAATAGACCCGGCCCGCCGGGCGGAAACGCTGTCCGTCGCCGAATTCGACGCTCTAGTCCGGCTGGTCGCAGTTCAGGCTTGATCGGAGCCCTGCGTCGGCGAATCTCAGCTCCCATGAAGGAGCCGAAGGCAAGCGTACCGGCTGTCACCCCCAAGGGCGATCGCGAGAAGCAGGCCCGGATCGAACGGGAAGCCGCCGCGCTGCGCGAGAACCTCCGCAAGCGGAAGGAGCAGGCGCGGGCGCGGGCGGAACCGCGCAACCCCCTCTCGTCCGAGGGTGGCAAAGGGGAGAAGCCGCCATGACTGAGCCGCCGCTCGGGAGTGCGGTTTGCCCGACCCGGCGCGGCTAGGCTAGACGGGCCGGCCACCCCCTCCGGAGCCCTGCCGCCCATGCCTGTGATGCCCGACAGCTGGATCCGCCGCATGGCCGCCGAGCACGGCATGATCGAGCCCTTTGTCGAGACCCAGAAGCGGGAGGGTGTCATTAGTTATGGCCTCTCGAGCTACGGCTACGATGCGCGAGTGGCCGACGAGTTCAAGATTTTCACCAACGTCGACTCCGCCGTCGTCGATCCAAAGGATTTCAACCCGGCGAGCTTCGTGGACCGCCGCGTCCCGGTCTGCATCATTCCGCCGAACAGCTTCGCGCTCGCGCGCACCGTCGAATATTTCCGCATCCCGCGCGACATCCTGGTGATCTGCCTCGGCAAATCCACCTATGCGCGCTGCGGTATCATCGTGAACGTGACGCCGCTGGAACCGGAATGGGAAGGCCAGGTGACGATCGAGATCAGCAACACGACGCCGCTGGCCGCCAAGATCCACGCACACGAAGGCATCTGCCAATTCCTGTTCCTGCAAGGCGCCGGACCGTGCGAAACCAGCTACGCCGACAAGGCGGGCAAATACATGCGGCAACGCGGCGTCGCGCTGCCAAGGCTCTGAACGGTGGACCGCATCCGCATTCGCGGCGGCAAGCCGCTCGCCGGTGATATCGCCATCGGCGGCGCGAAAAACGCTGCTCTGCCGCTGATGGTCGCCGCCTTGCTGACCGAGGGTCGGCTCGTGCTGTCGAACGTGCCACAGCTCGACGACATCCACACGATGGGGAGTCTCATCGCCCAGCACGGCATCGCCGTGGAGAGGGTGACGAATGACGGGCGCACGCTCTCGCTGGGCGGCGCAATCACGAATACGGAGGCTCCCTACGACATCGTGCGCAAGATGCGCGCTTCCGTGCTCGTGCTCGGCCCTCTGCTTGCGCGCGTTCGCGAAGCGCGCGTGTCGCTTCCGGGTGGGTGCGCGATCGGGACGCGCCCGGTCGATCTGCACCTCAAAGGGTTCGAGCAGATGGGGGCGGAGATCCGCCTTGACGGCGGTTACATCCATGCCTCCGCGCGCAACGGTCTGCGCGGCGGAGCGATCGTGCTCGCGATGCCTTCGGTCGGTGCGACCGAGAACTTGCTCATGGCGGCGACTCTCGCGGAAGGACGGACCGTGATCGACAATGCCGCACGCGAGCCGGAGATCAGCGATCTCGCCGCCTGTCTCTCGGCCATGGGCGCGCGCATCGCGGGGGTCGGCAGCGAGCGGCTGGTGATCGACGGCGTCGCGCGGCTGCACGGGGCGGAGCACGCGATCATCCCCGACCGGATCGAGACCGGCACCTACGCCTGCGCCGCTGCCATCGCGGGCGGCGTCGTGCGGCTCCGGAATGCCCGGCTCGATCATCTCGCCGCGGTCGCGCGGACCCTCGGCGAGGCGGGGGTCGAGATCGTCGAGGAGCCGGACGGGTTACTCGTACGGCGGCTCGATGGACTGCACGGGGTGGATGTGATGACCGAGCCCTATCCCGGCTTCCCGACCGATATGCAGGCGCAATTCATGGCACTGATGGCGGTGGCCGAGGGTGCCGCAATGGTGACCGAGACGATCTTCGAGAACCGCTTCATGCACGTCCCCGAGCTGAATCGCATGGGAGCCCGCATCAACGTCCACGGGGCGTCGGCGATCGTGCGCGGTGTTTCGGGGTTGTCGGGGGCGCCCGTCATGGCGACCGATCTCCGCGCATCGGTTTCGCTGATCGTAGCGGCGTTGGCGGCACGGGGCGAGACGACCGTGAACCGCGTCTATCATCTCGATCGCGGCTACGAAGCCGTGGAACAAAAGCTCGCGGCCTGCGGCGCCGAGATCGAGCGCCTTCCGGGCTGAGGGTTCCAGACATAAGAGGACTGGTGTAGAGGCGTCGCGCCGTCCTGAGGAGTTCGCATGACCGCGCCGTTTCCGGCCACCGCGCTCGAACCCGAGGCGGCCGGACCGCTCATCCTCGCTTTGCCCAAAGGTCGCATCCTGGCCGAATGCGGGCAGGTGTTGGCCCGGGCGGGCGTGCATCCCGCGCCGGACTATGCGGACGAGGACAGCCGGCGTCTCCGTTTTCCGACCGACGACCCGAGGCTCGACGTGGTACGCGTGCGCCCGTTCGACGTCGCCACCTTCGTCGCCTTCGGCGCGGCCCAGCTCGGAATTTGCGGCGCCGACGTGCTGATGGAGTTCGACTACCCGGAAATCTACGCTCCGCTCGACCTCGGTGTCGGCGCCTGCCGGATCTCCGTCGCCGAGCCGCGCGCGACGGCCGGGAGCGACGATCCGACCCGATGGTCCCGCGTACGTGTCGCGACGAAGTATCCGACGGTCGCGCGGCGGCACTTCGCGGCACGCGGAATCCATGCCGACGTCGTGCATCTCAATGGCGCGATGGAGCTCGCTCCTGGACTTGGTCTGTCGCGGCTGATCGTCGATCTGGTGCAGACCGGTTCCACGCTGAAGGCGAACGGGCTCGTCGAGACAGAGGTGATCGCGCGCATCACCAGCCGGCTTATCGTGAACCGTACCGCGCTCAAGACCCGGCCCGAGGAGATCGGCGCCTGGATCGCCCGGTTTCGCGCCGCGCTCGGACAGAACGTGGCGCCCGCAGGAGTATGAAACGGCTCTCAACGACCGATCCGAATTTCGAGCGCAATTTTACGGCGCTGCTGGCGGAAGCTCGTGAGACAACGGAACGGGTGGATCAGACCGTCGCGGCCATCATCGCCGATGTGCGCGCGCGGGGCGATGCGGCGCTGCGCGACTACACCTCGCGCTTTGACCGGCTGGAGGTCTCGGGGGGAGATTTGCGCATCGGTCTCGCGGAGATCGAGGCGGCGGCGGCCGGTGTTCCGGCCGAGCTGAGCGCGGCGCTCGATTTGGCCGCCACACGCATCGAGACATTCCATCGTGCGCAGCTTCCCGCCGATCTGCGCATGACCGACGCTGCCGGGCTTGACGCTCGGGATGCGCTGGACGGCGCTCGATGCGGTCGGGATCTACGTGCCGGGCGGTAAGGCGGCATACCCTTCATCGGTCCTGATGAACGCGATCCCGGCGAGGGTCGCGGGCGTGTCTCGCGTGGCGATGTGCGTGCCGGCTCCGGGCGGCGTGCTGAACCCGCTGGTCTTGGCCGCCGCGCACCGCGCCGGGGTTTCGGAAGTCTACCGGGTGGGCGGCGCGCAGGCCGTGGCGGCGCTCGCCTGGGGCACCGAGAGCATCCGTCCCGTGGACCGCATTGTCGGCCCCGGCAATGCCTACGTGGCGGAGGCGAAGCGGCAGGTGTTCGGCCGCGTGGGCATCGATTCTATCGCGGGACCCTCGGAGGTGGTGGTCCTGGCGGACGCGGCCAACGATCCGCGCCGCATCGCGGTGGACCTGCTGGCGCAGGCCGAACATGACGAGGCAGCGCAGGCCATCCTCATCACGGATGACGCGGCGCTCGCGGACGCTGTGCCGCGCGCCGTCGTATCGGAGCTCCCGACCCTGCCGCGCTCCGGTATCGCGGGCGCGAGTTGGGAGGCGCATGGGGCGGTAATCCTGGTGCGGAACCTGGAGGAAGGGGCGGCGCTGGTAAACCGGCTCGCGCCCGAACACCTCCAGATCATGGTCCGGGAGCCCGAATCACTGTTTACCGCCATCCGTCACGCCGGGGCGGCGTTTCTGGGCACGTTCTGTCCCGAAGCGGTGGGCGACTATGTAGCGGGGCCGAATCATGTGCTTCCGACCGGCCGCACCGCCCGCTTCGCCTCGGGGTTGTCGGTGTTCGACTTCCTCAAGCGCACGACCTGGATCGCCGCGGACGAGGCGGGGCTCGCGAAGATCGGGCCGGCCGCGGTGGCTTTGGCGGAGGCGGAAGGATTGCAGGCCCATGCGCGAAGCATCGCGCTGAGACTGGGCCAAACTTGACCTTGACTGGCTCGGCCATCATGTTCCGCCCGGAAATCAAGCATTTGAATGAGGGCTGATGTCGAAAGAGGACATGATCGAGTTCAGTGGGACGGTGACGGAGCTTCTGCCCAACGCCATGTTCCGCGTGAAGCTCGACAACGAACACACGATTCTCGCGCATACCAGCGGCAAGATGCGCAAAAACCGTATCCGCGTGCTGGCCGGAGATCGCGTGAACGTCGAGATGACCCCCTACGATCTTAGCAAGGGGCGGATCACGTTCCGCTTCAAGTAGGCGCCCCGCCCCGCGTGGAGCGTCCGAGGCTCGTCCTGGCCTCCGCCAGCCCGAGGCGGCTGGCTCTTCTGGCCCAGATCGGCATCGTGCCCGACCGGGTCTTTTCCCCCGAAATCGACGAAACACCCACGCGTGACGAGCTGCCGCGCGCATTGGCGCAGCGTCTTGCCGGCGCCAAGGCGGCCGCCTGCCCGGAAGCGCCAAGCGAGTTCGTTCTGGCGGCTGACACCGTGGTCGCCGCGGGCCGCCGCATTCTGCCGAATGCCCGAACGGAGGCGGAAGCCCGTGCCTGCCTCGACCTGCTCTCGGGGCGCCGGCATCGGGTGATCACGTCCCTTGTGTTGAGCACCCCAGGCCGGAGGCGGGGCGAGCGCGTCGTGGAGAGTGTGGTGGCTTTCGCCCGTCTCACGCCGGCCCAAAAGGAGGTCTACCTCGCGAGCGGGGAGTGGCGCGGCAAAGCGGGTGGCTACGCGATCCAGGGCCTCGCTGCCGCGCATATCCGCTTTCTCTCGGGAAGCTATTCCAACGTGGTCGGACTGCCTCTCTTCGAGACCGCGCAGCTGCTGCGCGGCGTTGGCTGGTTGGTGCCGTGAGCTTGGCCATCCGGGCCGAATCGAGCCCCGGCGAGGTTCGTGTGGCGGTGACGAGCGACGCTCGGCTGCTGGATTACGCGATCTGGCGTCCCGGCGCCCCGGACGGCGTCGGCGATCTGCACAAGGGGCGGATCACGGCGCGCGTCCCCGCGATGGCGGGCGCCTTCGTCGCTTTGGAAGGTGCGGAAGGCTTCCTACCCGACAGCGAAGGTGGTGCGGGTGCAACGGAAGGGGCCGCGATCGCCGTGCGTGTCACGCGCGCCGCGCAGGGGGGCAAGGGCCCGCGTCTGACAGCGCGCCTGTCGGACGAGGACTTCGCGCTCGCCGGACGCTCCGAGGCCGGCTCGCCCGCACGCCTCCGGCGCGGCCCCAACCCCGTCGAGCGGTTCGCGGCCCTTTATCCGGACGCGCCTGTTCTTGCCGATGACCCGGCGCTGAGGGCGAAATTGCGGGGCAGTCTCGGAGACCGCGTCCGACTCGAGCGCGGCGGCGTCTTCGACGAGGTGCTGGCGGGCGAGATCGAAGCGCTGGCCGAATCTTCGGTCGCTCTCCCGGGCGGTGCGATGCTGCATGTTCACCCGACGCCGGCGCTGGTCGCCATCGACGTCGATACCGGCGGTGCGACGGCTGCCCGGCACGGGAAGGCGGCCGCACAGCTCGCGACCAATCGAGCCGCCCTGCCGGAGATCGCCCGCCAGATCCGGCTACGCAATCTGTCGGGCGCGATTCTCGTGGATCTCGCGGGTCTGTCGCCGCGCCGCCGGATGGCGCTCGGGCCGGCGTTCGCGCGGGCGCTGGCGGGCGACCCGGTGGGGCCACGCTTCCTGGGGTTCACGGCCCTTGGGCTCGGCGAGATCGTGCGACCGCGCGTCCACCCGCCCCTGCATGAAGTTCTGCGCGGACCCCACGCCGCCGGCCTCGCGGCACTGCGCCGTATCGCCTCCGACGTAGCCGCGCGCCCCCGCATCGGCCCGGCGTTACGCGCCGCGCCGGCCGTGATCGCGGCCTTGCAGGCCGACTCCGAGGCGCTCTCCGATTTTGTCCGCCGCAGCGGCTGTCCGCTGAAGCTGCGCGCCGACCCGGCGCTTGCATCGCTCGCGTGGAGGCTCGAATGGGACACGGACCGGCCGGGACCCCGCCGGAACGAGGACGCCGCTTGATCGGGGTCCGACCTATGCGGTATGGCCTGCGCCTCCAACGGCTCTGCCGTATGCCCAGGTAGCTCAGTTGGTAGAGCATGCGACTGAAAATCGCAGTGTCGGTGGTTCGATTCCGCCCCTGGGCACCTCAGATTTCAATGGCTTAGCCGCCTAGCCCTCGTTTCTCCCTAGGTGCGCACTCTTTGCGGACTCATTCGCGCCGGCCGGACGCATTGAACGGATCGTCGTCCAAGGCGTATTCGTCAGATACTTCCGTTGTCGTATCGTTCTTCCTGTGTTACAAGAAAATGCGACGGATAAGGGAGAGGATGCCGGACGCGATCAAGCTTCGGCAGCTCTTCCATTACATTGCATGGAGCCCAGGAAAAGCGATCGACTCGGATTTGGTGCCGGCATCGCCGCTGTTGCATGCTGGATGCGGGCAGCGCCGTCGCTCAGCCTGCGGCTTGTATCCATAGCAGGGCAGCGGACAGGCCGCTCGCGACTTTCGTCAGCCTCAGTGGCGACATGCGGTCCGGAGAAGAGTCTGGGCTGGGCAGCGAAGTTATCCAGGCCTGGCTCCTGTTTCGGCCCCGGAGGCCAGACGCTCGGTGCATGGACGCAAGGGTGCTCGAAGCCCAGCGGCGGTCGAGCCGAGGACATCAGGCGGAAGAACGAGCCCGACTCAGGCTGGCTGGAACAGCCTGCCGGCAAGCACGCCCCCTGGCCCCACGATGCCAGGCAGCTACGAATGGACGAGCCACGGGCAGCGCTGGCGCGGGCAGAGGCGGAGCAAGCCCGGAGAGCTTCACTTGCAGCGCCGAAACTTCGCGGACAATCTCTGTCGGAAGCCTGATTTTGCAAAGTCGCTTATCTCGGAAATGAACGTCTTCGACTTTGTGAAAATGCCCACACAAAGGTATTAGACATCGAACACCTGATCACCGTTACGTCGACCAAAACGCCTTGCTGTCGTGTGTCACGGCACTTTCGTGTTCGACAGCGGCATGCGGCTCACGGGCAATTTCGAATGAAGCCCAATGTTGCCGGCGACATGTTGAGCTATTGGAGGCCGAGATCCGCGCTGAAGCACCGTGGATGCCCGTGAGCAGGAAATCGCGGGAGGTTGCGGGGCCGAGCCTTCGGCTGGTGGGGGCGTCCGCTGGTGAAGTGAAGATTCTTTATGGCCCGAGACACTGCAGCCTTGTATTCAGCGAGAGCTTATATCGAGGAGAATATTTCTGTTTCACGGCGAGGAAGTTGCTGTCTCGGTGTCGTATCGGTTTGCCTTGGACTGCGAGGAGGTCCGCCGACGATGCTCTTGCGCAGGCGCTTAGTTTTCTAGGCGAACGCTGCCGGTCAGCGCGAGATCAGTGATCGGGAATAGGGGAGAAGTCGGAGCGTCGCCCAGCTAGGCCAGCCTGCAAGGCGCGTCGATGCAGGCCATCGCGGTAGCCGTCGAACCGATGCCGCTGACGCCATCCTCGGGCCGGCCAGCGCCCAGGCGCGCCGCTCCTCGTGACGGCATGTGCTATCTCGTCGTACTGCCGCCAGCACCGGAACGGCTCGCAGCAGCGCCTGGGCATCGCCGTGCGTGGCAACGATTACCCTTAATCGCCAAGCATAGTGCGCCGCGTTGACGATGGCCGCGGCAGTCTCGCGGCTGCCGTGCAAGGCGTCGGCGGTGACCGTGGTGGGGGTCAGATCGAGCAGCGCGACGATCTCGCGCCCCGCCGTCACCTCGCTGCGCGCGGGCGCGCGCTTGACGCCGAGCACCAAGCGCTGCTCGGCCGCCCAGGCGGTCACCAAATGCAGCGACTTGCCGTCCCAAGGCGACCGCTTGGCCGCTGGTGCCGATCTGCCCGGACGGCGCCGCCGCGAACCGACCCATGAAGGTGCAAAAACGCCGTCTCGAACGGCTCGGATCGAGCAGTCGGAACACGCCGCTAGAGGTATCGTAACTCGGGATCCCGTGCTCCAGCGACAGCACCGAGCCTAGCAACTCCGCCTTTGACGCACCAAACGTCGCCATATCTACGCAGGTCTCGGCACCACAGAGCACCGCAGCGAACGCATGACAGCATTTCCGACAAATCGTGCCGCGCATTGCCCCCGCGCGGGTCGGCAACCGAGGCAAATAGCATGCCCAGTCCGAGCATCCGAGACCTCCCGAATCATGTCAGGAGACCTCAAAAGATCCAAACCAAGCCGCGCCGCCAGTATTATCCGCAAATGCGATTCCCTGGGCAGTTCGAGTGAGCTGCCATAAATGCGTTCCGGCCGCGATCGCGCGATCAAGCTGCTTGATCGATGCCGCCGTGACCGTGACGACGATTTCGTCCCCTTCGGCGAGCGGCTCAGCGAAGTCGCCGAAACGGGGGAGCTGCCCGAGAGCGTCTATGATCGCGGCCTTCATTTGTCCCTGCTCCTGCAAAACTGATATCACTGTCAATCAGCACCGAACGGGTGCCCGGTGCAGCGCGTGTACGATCCGGCCACAAACCCGCAAAATTGGTAATGGGAGCAGCACGACCATGTACAAGATAGCCGTGATCGTCGGCAGCAATCGCCGCGAGTTCGATCAATCGCAAGCTGGCCGTTGCGATGACCCAGCTCGGTACCCCGGATTTCGAGTATGTGTGGGTCCAGATCGATGACCTTCCGATGTACAACCAGGATCTTGAAGGTGACAGGCCGGCCAGCGTCCGGCGGTTCACGGCTGAAGTCGCCGCGACGGACGCGCTGCTTGTTCTTACCCCCGAGCACAACCGCTCACTCCCCGCCGTTCTCAAGAACGCGATCGATTGGGGCTCGAAACCAGCGGATCAGAACGTGTGGAGAGGAAAGCCGGCGGCCATCACAGGGACCTCACCCGGCGCGATCGGTGCTGCGGTTGGACAACAGCATCTTCGCCAAATTCTCGGCATTCTTGGATCCTTGGTCATGGGCGGCGAAGCTTACATCTCTTTCAAGCCCGACCTGCTGGACGCTGACGGAAACATCGCCGTCGAGGCCACGCGCATATTTCTGAAAGCCTACATGGATCAGTTCGCTTCGCTGGTCGCAAAGCTGGTCGCTCGCTGACAACCATCGCGTATCAAAATGGGCATCGACGTCGCGCCGGGCGTCGGTGCAGGCACCGCGATCTGCGGCGAACGCATCCCAACCTCGCCCATGTGTCCGGGCTGCAAGCACGCCGCCCGGATTTCCGGCGGACCCGCTACTTATTCGGCAAGAAGGACTGGTTCGCTTCGATCGGGCCGGGCATAGGGGATCGAGATCGCTTGCGCTCCGCTTTCGGTGGAGACAGTGCGGTCTGGGCCGCTTGCAGGATCTCGGCGGCAAGCGAGGGATCGCTGGAGGCGCGGGCCAACACGACCGCGCCAACCAGGGTCGAAAGGGCTGCCAGCGCCCGCGGTCGCGGCTGCCTCGCTGGCAACGTCCGCGCCAATGTATCCGCCATGCTACGAATTGCCTCTGTCACGCGCGAACATGCTTCGCGACGCCGGGCGACCTCCGGGCCGAGCGTCGTCAAGACGCACCCGCCCTCCCCGATCTCGGCATGCTGCGGCCGCAGATACTGCGCCACGATCCGCGCGAACGCGTCCGACTGTCCGGCCATCTCCGCCCAGCGCGCCGCGGATTGGCCGAGTTCGTGGGCGCACACCTCGGCCACCAAGGCCTCCTTCGAGGCAAAATGCGCGTAGAAGCCACCATGCGTCAGACCGGCGCGATCCATGATCGCGTCAACGCCGACGCCATCGACACCGTGACGGCGGAACAGGGCGCCGGCGGCCTTCAGGATGCGCTGCCGCGTCTCTGCTTTGCGGCCCGGAATATGGTTCATGGTGTCCCTTCGGCGGCGCTTCCATCCACTCGATATATGACTAGCGTCATTTTTCCCGCTTGACTATCCTATGACGATCGTCATGTTGGAGCCCTCAATCTCAGACGCAAGGCCCGCCATGTCCCCGACCCGCCTCGCCAAGCTGCTCGCCGGCCGGTTGCACTATGCCTGGGTCGTCCTCGCGGTGATGTTCCTCGTGATGCTGGCGACGGCCGGCGTGCGTGCCGCGCCCTCGGTGCTGATCGTGCCGCTGGAGCGCGCATTCGGCTGGAGCCCCGCGACCATCTCCGCCGCCATCTCCATCAACATCTTCCTGTTCGGCCTGATCGGGCCGTTCGCCGCGGCGCTGATGCAAACCATCGGGATTCGCCGCACCGTATTGCTGGCATTGGCGGTGTTGGCCGTCACCGTGGGCCTCAGCGGCTTCATCAATCAGCCGTGGGAGCTGTTCGCGACCTGGGGCCTTTTGGTCGGTCTCGGGTCGGGCGCCACCGCCGGCGGACTTGCCGCCACGGTCGCCAATCGCTGGTTCGTCGAGCGGCGGGGTTTGGCGGTCGGCCTCTTGATGGCGAGCAATGCCAGCGGTCAGCTGGTATTCTTGCCGGTGCTGGCCGCCATCGCGGAAGCCGGAAACTGGCGAACGGTTTCCTGGGTGCTGGCCGCAGCGATGGCGGCGCTGATCCCCGCGGTCCTCCTCCTTGTTCCGGATAGCCCGGCGCAGGTCAGGACCGCTCCTTATGGCGCATCGGTCGACACGCCGCCGCCAGCCCGCGGCAATCCGTTCCGCTTCGCGATCAACGGTCTGGTGCGTGGCACGCGATCGACGGATTTCTGGCTGCTGGCCGCGAGTTTTTGGGTGTGCGGCTTCAGCACCAACGGGCTGATCGGCACGCATCTGATCGCCTTCTGTATCGATCACGGGATCCCGGAGGTGAGCGCCGCCGGGCTGCTTGCCGCGATGGGCATCTTCGACCTGGTCGGAACCACCGCATCCGGCTGGCTGACCGACCGCTACAATCCGCGCATCCTGCTGTTCTGGTACTACGGGTTGCGCGGGCTTTCGCTGGTCGTGCTGCCGTTCACGGATTTCGGCCCGGTGAGTCTCGGTCTGTTCGCCGTGTTCTACGGGCTCGACTGGATCGCCACGGTCCCGCCGACGGTCACGCTGACCACTTCGATCTTCGGCAAGCACGACGCGCCGGTGATCGTCGCCTGGATCATGGCCGGGCATCAGGTCGGCGCGGCGACAGCGGCGCTGCTCGCTGGCGCCATCCGCACCGAAACGGGCGGTTACGCCATGGCTTTCGTCGCGAGCGGCATTGCCTGCGCGATCGCATCCGTTCTGGTCCTACGCATCGCTCGCAGCCCCGCCGCCATCGCCGCGGCGGAGTGATAGAGCACTATTCGTGGGTGAGCCGATCTCCCCGGGTGACGAACGAGCCTTCCCGGCGCGTGCGGACCTGCCGGCTCCGCCGCGCAACGCGACCGCAATCGTGGTCGGCGCCGGGGACTACATCGGCTCGGCCATCGCCAAGCGGTTCGCAGCCGAGGGCTACACCGTGCTCGCCGGGCGGCGAAACGGGGACAAGCTCGGGCCCTTGGTCGCCGAGATCGAAACGGCCGGCGGGCGCTGCGTGGCCCAGTCGCTCGATGCGCGCAAGGAGGCAGAGGTCGCGGCCTTCGTCGCCCGGGCCGACGCGATCGCGCCGCTGGAGGCCTGCATCTTCAACGTGGGCGCCAACGTGAACTATCCCATCCTGGAAACCACCGAGCGCGTGTTCCGCAAGGTCTGGGAGATGGCGTGTTACGCCGGCTTCCTCACCGGACGTGAGGCGGCCCGTGCGATGCTGCCGCACGGGCGCGGCTCGATCCTCTTCACCGGCGCCACGGCGAGCCTGCGGGGCGGCAGCGGCTTCGCCGCCTTCGCGGCCGCCAAAGCAGGGCTGCGCGCGGTCGCCCAGGCGATGGCGCGCGAACTCGGGCCGAGGAACATCCACGTCGCGCATCTGGTGATCGACGCCGGCGTGGATACGGCCTGGGTGCGGGAGCGCATCGGCGAGCGCGGCGGTCCCGATGCGGCGCGGCTGCAAGAGCCGGACCGCCTGATGCGGCCAGAGTCCATCGCCGCCGCGTACTGGCATCTGCACCAGCAGACGCGCGACGCCTGGACGTTCGAGGCCGACCTCCGACCCTCCGCAGAGCAATGGTGATCCCCATGGTCCCTGTCGAGTTCCATTTCGATTTCGGCAGTCCCAATGCCTATCTCAGTCACGTCGTGATCCCCGCGATCGAGCAGCGGACCGGCGCACAGTTCACGTACGTGCCGATTCTGCTCGGTGGCGTGTTCAAGCTGACCAACAATCAATCGCCCGCGGTGACCCTGCGCGGGATCCGCAACAAGGCGGAATACCAGAAGCTTGAGACGCAGCGCTTCGTCCGCCGCCACCGGATCGATCGCTTCCGTCCCAATCCGCACTTCCCGGTCAATACGTTGCTGGTCATGCGCGGCGCGGTCGCGGCGGAGCTGGAAGGCGTGTTCCGGCCCTATGTGGACGCGGTGTTCCGCGCCATGTGGGAGCAGGAGCGCAAAATGGATGACCCGGACGTGGCTCGCGCGGTGATCGATCGTGCGGGTCTCGATGGTGCGCGGCTGCTCGCGCGCGCGCAGGAGCAGGAGGTGAAGGAGCGGCTGCTCCGCAATACCGAGCACTCGGTGCAGCGCGGCACTTTCGGCTCGCCGACCTTCTTCGTCGCCGACGAGATCTTCTTCGGCAAGGACCGGCTGAGGGACGTGGAAGAGGCGATCACGCAGCAATCCGCAGGATCGCCCAAGTAGCACGGCCTCGCGCTTTGAAAATGCCTGGCGAGGCCGCGATCAGCCAGCCAGCCTCCTCTCTGACCGCAGTTTCGGAGCGCCGAGATACGGCGAAACGTGGAACAGTTGAAACTACACGGCTAGCCCGCGATCGAGCCGATCCGGCCGGTCCAAGCTTCCATCCCAAGTCGGTCCAACGGATCGGTATCGGATGAAATCTTGTGACGAAGGGGCATCGCAGGCAGCAAGCTCCGCTCGTCCGTCGATGCAGAGGGACTGAGTCAGAGTACGAACACCCTGTCCCGCACTGAGCGTCGGAGATCCGAAGCGGCGGCCGCGGATCTTGCCTGCGACCGCATGCTCGCCGAGCAGTATCGTATGCGAAGTCGCGGTTCCGGATCTTCTCTTAAACGAACGTATATTTTTGTTGACTTATCCCCCTTTTGGAACGACGTTAGGTTAACGTAATTGGAACGGGATGCATACGTTCGGCATCCCTCAGTCAGCTAAGGAGTCCTGCAAGTGCCGACAAATCCGAAGATTACTATCGACGGGAACCTGTCAGACTGGACGGCCGACGAACGGATTGATAACCCGGCCAATGCCGTCGCGGGGTATGCGCTATACGGCACGGTCCAGGACAACACTTATTTCATCGCGATCCAATCCACTGCGGCCACAGATCCCGTGATCGGCGCCGGCACAACCTTATGGCTCAACACTGACCAGAATACCGGGACGGGCTATAGCCCATTTGGCAGCATCGGCGCCGATTACAACGTCACCTTTGATGCTTCCGGTACTCCATACCTTTACACCGGCGCGGCGGGCCAGACTCTCGTCAGCCCTACGCCGCTTGCTTATTCGTTATCGCCCGATGGCAAGAGCCTCGAAATTGCCATACCGCGTGCGTCGCTCACTCCAGCGGGTGGATCAGCGCCAGCCTCCATCAATATCGCGGCTGAACTCAACAACCCGACCGGCAACTCACCCGGAGCTGTCTATCTTCCGGGTGACTACAGCAACCCGGAATACACAGTCACGGATCCCGCGACCTTGTTGGCAAAGACGACCACGCACAAGGTCGCTATTATCTATTCGGACACCAGCGCCAATCTCTATTTCAACCAGACCGCCTATTCCGATCTGTTCATGGCCGCGCAGAACCAGGCCCGAATGGCCGGTGTATCGTACGACGTTCTTGACGAGTCGAAACTGACGAATATAAACAATCTTATTGGCTATGATGCATTGATATTTCCTGCAATGGCTGACGTGAATACGTCGCAATTGCCGGCCATCATGTCGACGCTAAAGAGCGCGGTCTCTGACTATCATATCAGCATCATTACCGCCGGCGATTTTCTGACGAACGACCAAACAGGCGCCGCACTACCCGGCAATTCCTACGCCAATATGGAGAGCCTGTTGGGTCTCGCCCGGTACACGGGGGGAAACAGCGGTGACGTAACGGTTACGGCCAACGACGTCAGCAATCCGATCATGCAGGGCTACACCGCCGGTCAGGTCATCCAGTCGTACACGAATGAAGGATATGCTGCTTACCAAGGCGTGAACACCCCGGTAGACGTGCTCGTCAACCAAAACGTTGCCGGTATTGGCACGCTCCCCGGCGTCGTTGAAACCACGACCGGCGGCACGAACGTACACTTCGCGACCCAGGATTTGCTGGGCGACAGCAATTTGTTGTCGAACGCCATACAAAAGGTCGTGCTCGGCACTCAACCCGGCGTCACTCTACATGATTCTCGTCAGGCGGGCATCGTGGCAGCACGCATGGACATGGACCAGTCCCAATTCCCCTCGGACGTGTCGCCGGTCGATGCCAACGGAAACTCCCTGCCCGGCATCTATGATAAGTTGATACCGATCCTGCAGCAGTGGAAACAACAGTACGGCTTTGTCGGGTCTTTCTACATCAACATCGGCGATACGCCGAACGCCGCCGATCCGACGACGACAAACTGGGCGAAGGTCCTCCCCTATTATCAAGCTATTGAGGCGATGGGGGGCGAGATCGGCAATCACTCCTACACTCACCTCATCAATCCACCTACCACGACGTTTACGGCGACCACCACTGCTGATACGCCGGCCGGCTCGACTCAAATTACGCTCAACACGGTGCCCTCTTTCGCCGGCGTGACAGTAGGCATGTTCGTCAGTGGCGCCAACCTCGGCGCGGGCACGCCGCTCCCAGGCGCGGCCGGGGAAGGTGGAGCTGTAGCGAACACGCAAGTCACGGCGGTGTCAGGCAATACCATCACTATCAGTTATGTCCCGGGGGGATACGGCACTGCAAATGACGGGACCCTCGGCGACATACCGGCCGGCACGACCCTTACCTTCTCAATTCCCTCCGAGAACACCAATTTCCTGCAGACTGGAACCGGCAGCGTCACAGGTTCAGTCGGCGATCCCTTTACCTACGACTACCAGTTCAATCAGTCGAAGAGTATCGAGCAGACGCAGCTTGGCGTTCCGATCTACGGTGCCGCCATTCCTGGTGCCAACGAGACATACGCGACCGACCAAAACATCCTTCCTTATTACCAATCGGTCGCTCCGACCGCCACTACAAGCGGATACACGGGTTATCTAACCGGTGGTTGGACCGGCATCGGTTCAGGTTACCCGAGCGCATTCGGTTACATGAACCCAACGGACCAAAGCTCCGTGTATTTAGCTCCAAATGTGACTTTCGACTTCACGGAGGTACAATACGAAGGCAAGACCGTAGCGCAGGCTGAGGCTGACTGGGCGGCGCAGCTTCAAACTCTTACGGCCAATGCTGCTGGCACGCCTATCATCGTATGGCCCATACACGATTACGGCGCCGCGGCCTGGGACACCAGCGATTCGGGCGCGACCTCGCCCTATAGCACGCAGATGTTCACGGACTTCATCGCCCAGGCCGCTGCCAACAATTACGAGTTTGTGACGCTTGAGGATCTTGCGTCCCGAATTGCGGCGCAGCAGAAGGCGACGGTCAACTACACGACCGTGGGCAACACAATCACCGTGTCGGCTACCCCGGACCCCACCGCCCCCGACCTCGGTGAGATGGCGCTCGACGTCATCAACGGCGGTACGGACGTGATTTAGAACGTCGTGAACTGGTACGCCTATAACTCGCAAGAGCTGTTCCTCCCCAGGAATGGTGGCACGTTCGCGATCAATCTTGGGCTCACGCAGGACGATGTCACTCACCTCGCCTCCCTGCCGATGCGGGGGGATCTGCTCTCGGTGACGGGCGACGGTCTCAATCTCAGCTTTTCCATGGTCGGCGAGGGTGACGTGCTTGTCGACCTCGGACAGGTCGGGAACAGAACTCCGATCGTCACCGGGGCCACGATTTCGAGCCTCGTCGGGGATCAGCTGAATCTGACGCTCACCGGGCTAAGCGAACATGACGTCACAGTTCGCCTGTCCGCGCCACCGCCGGCCGAATTTGTCAGCACAGTCGTCTTCTCGGCTGACACCGGAGCAAGCGCTACCGATTTCGTCACCAACGCCGCGACTCAGACCATATCGGGCACCCTGAGTGGCGCGCTCGCGGCGGGCGACGTGGTGAGGGTGTCGCTTGATAACGGCACGACATGGCTGACCGCGACTGCGGCCACAGGAGCCACCAACTTCTCGCTGTCGGGCGTCACCCTGAGTGCCAGCAATACGCTGATCGCCCGGGTCGAGAACGCTGACGGGGTAGCCAGTACCGGCCTTTACGCACGCCTATGTGCTTGATCAGGCGCCGCCGAGCGAGACAGTCGCGATCGTCGCAATGACGGACGATAGTGGCGTCGCGGGCGACTTCATCACCAATAACGGGGCGGCCGGTCGGACCGTGTCGGGCACCCTTTCCGCTGCGCTGGCCGCGGACGAGACCCTGAAAGTCAGCTTCGACGGCGGGGTGACCTGGGTTGCTCCCACGGTCACCGGTGGCACCGCATGGAGCGTGACCGATACCGCCAGTCATGCCGGGAGCTGGACCATTCAGGCCCAGGTCGCGGACCTCGCCGGCAATTTGGGTCCCCTCGCCAGCAAGTCAGTCATTCTTGACGTAGCGGCCGCCGCGCCGACAACTCCGGATCTGGTCGCAGCGTCGGATAGCGGGGTGTCCAACACAGACAACCTCACCAACGTCACCAAGCCGACCTTTACCGGCACGGCGGAGGCCGGTAGCACGGTCAGCTTGTTCGACGGCACGACAGCGATCGGCACCGGCAACGCCACGAGCGCCGGCGTGTGGACCATCACCGCCTCAGCAGCTCTGGCCAATGGGACCCACGGCATCACCGCCAAAGCGACTGATGTGGCCGGCAATGTCAGCATTGCGTCGGCAGCCTTGGCGGTCACCATCGACACCAAAGCCCCTGCCGCGCCGACAACTCTGGATCTGATGACGGCGTCGGATAGCGGGGTGTCCAACACGGACAACATCACCAACGTCACCAAGCCGACATTCACGGGCAAGGCCGAGGCCGGCAGTGCGGTCACCTTGTTCGACGGCACGACGGTGATCGGGACCGGCAATGCCACGAGCGCCGGGGTGTGGACCATTACCGCCTCGACCCTGGCGGATGGAACCCACAGCATCACCGCCAAGGCCACGGATGCAGCCGGGAACATCAGCCCTGCCTCGAGCGCGCTTTCTGTCACCATCGATACCTCGATCATCGCCCCGGTGCTCACGGGTGGCACCTCTTCGACGCTCACCGGCAAAGGAGAAGCCGGGGCCACCGTGACCATATTCAATGGCTCGACGAGCGTCGGCACTGCCCTTGTCGGCTCGGGCGGAAACTGGACCTGGCAATTCGCCGCCAGTGCATCCTCGCGCACGCTTACGGCGGTCGAGGTAGACAAAGCGGGTAATCTGAGCGCCAAAAGCGGTTTGGCGGTGATCGGGACAAATGCAGCCGACAAGCTGGTCAGCACCGCGGGCAACGATCTCTTTATCGGCGAAGCTGGCGCAGACACCTTCTCGTTCGATGCGGTCTTTGGCAAGGATGTGATCGCCGATTTCGCCGCTGGCGGCACGGCTCACGACATAATCAACTTCCATGGAAGCTCGACGCTGAACAGCTTCGCCAACGTGCTGAGCCACGCAACGCAGGTTGGCACGGGTGTCGTGATAACCGCAGGACGCCAACAACACGCTAACGCTCAATAACGTCAGCAAAGCGAGCCTCACGTCGGCTGACTTCAGGTTCGTATGAAGCCGGTGCGCAACTCATCGCTAAGGGGCTACGGCTCGGCGGAGGCCGTTCAGCGCGCCCCTATCGATGGTCTCGGATTTACGGGTGTTTGTCGGTGCGCAACGGAATCAACGAGATCAGGGGGGCGGGCAGAAAATTAGTACCGAAATAGATACGGAGACGGTGATGCAACGTATCGACCTGGCTCCGTAGCGTGGTATGCCGCCAGGCGAAATGGCACCGGGCGGGTCCTGGCGAGTGGTGTAGGAGCGGTGCT
>CAWEHU010000007.1:0-222426 GCA_963808965.1 uncultured Alphaproteobacteria bacterium | reverse complement strand
AGTCTCGTGCTCTACCGTCTGAGCTACGGGCTCTCAGCCGCGCTTGAACGCCAAGGCGCGGGCGAGGTCAACAGGTGAGCTCCGCTCGGCCGCTCAGCTTTTCGCGTCCGCCGCGACCTGCATGCGGACGATCCGGTCGGGGTTCTGGACCGAACCGCTGGAGCCGCTGCCCTTCTTGATGTGGTCCACATACTCCATCCCGGAGACGACCCGGCCCCAAATCGTGTACTGGCCGTCGAGCGAGGGAGCAGGCGCGAAGCAGATGAAGAACTGGCTGTTCGCGCTGTTCGGGTTCTGCGTGCGGGCCGCGCCGACCGTGCCGCGTAGGAAATGCGCCTTGTTCGTGAACTCGGCCGGCAGGTCGGGAAGCTTGCTGCCCCCGGTTCCGGTGCCCGTCGGGTCGCCGCCCTGCGCCATGAAGCCGGGGATAACGCGGTGGAACGGCGTGTTGTTGTAGAAGCCCTCGCGGGTCAGCTCCTTCACCCGCGCCACGTGCTTCGGCGCCAGGTCGGGCAGAAGCTCGATCACCACGCGCCCGTCCTTGAGGTCCATGTACAAGGTGTTCTCGGGATCGAGCTTAGGTTGAGCCGGGGCGGTTTCGCTCATGAGGAGGATTGTTCCCAAAACGGAGGTTGCGATCAGCGTGCGTCGGCGCATTTGCTCTCCAGTCGGCAGAGTGGTGCGGGTGCCGGAGCCTTGAACGGTCAGGCGCGGATACGTTGCATGACACGTTCGAGCGTGAGCGGCGGAACGAAGGACGAGATGTCGCCGCCAAGCAGCGCCACCTCCTTGACCAGTTTCGAGGCGATGAACTGGTGCCGTTCGCTCGCCATCAGGAACACCGTTTCGATCCCCGGGTCCATTCGATAGTTCATGCCCGCCATCTGGAATTCGTAATCGAAATCGGCGACGGCGCGCAGGCCGCGCACGATCATGCGAGCGCCGACCTGCCGGGCGAAGTGCATCAGCAACCTATTGAACGGCATCACCTCGATGATCGTGCCATTCCGCCTTGCGATCGCGGCGATCTCGGCCGTGACCAGTTCGACTCGCTCCTCGATCGAGAACAGCGGGCCCTTACCGGTGTTGATCGCCACTCCGACGACCAGCTTGTCTACCAAGCGCGCGGCCCGTGCGATCACGTCGAGATGACCGTTGGTGACCGGATCGAAGGTGCCCGGATAGAGCGCCACTCGCATCGCGCCGGCTTCCTCAGGCATCGCTGTCGTCCTCCGGCTCGCCCTCGGGCGCGGTTCCATCCGCCGCTTCCCCTACCCCGGCGGCGCCGTTCAACGCTAGATCCTCAGCGATCTCTTCCAGGATCGGAAACACGCTCGTCACGTGCTCGCCGGCATTGAGCCGGAACAGTGTAACACCCATCGCCTGCCGACCCGTGATTCGGACTTGGTCGGCCGGCACGCGGATCAGGCGTCCGGCGTCCGTCACCAGCATCACGTCATCCCCCGGCCGGACGGGGAAGGTCGCGACGACGAAGGTGCCGTTGCGTGCGCTCAAGGTGATGTTGGCGATCCCCTGCCCGCCCCTTCCGGTCACGCGATAGTCGTAGGCCGAAGAGCGTTTCCCGAAGCCCGCGTCAGTGACGGTGAGCAGAAACTCCTCGGCTGCCTCCAGCTCCGCCACGCGCTCCGCGGACAGAGCGATATCGGCCACGGCCTCCTCAGTCTCTCCGACGGGCTCCGGCTCATCCTCGCCGTTATTGCGACGGCGAGTAACGGCGAGTTTCAGATACGAGATCCGCTCCGACACGCTCGCCTCGACATGGCGCAGCACGGAAAGGCTCATCACTTCGTCGCCCTTTCCGAGCCGGATACCGCGCACGCCGGAGCTGTCGCGTCCCGCAAAGACCCGCAGCGTGTCGTCGGAAATCTGGAACCGGATGCAGCGCCCCTTGCGGGTCGCGAGAAAGACATCGTCGCCGTCGCGGCAGGTCGCGACGCCGATCAGCCGGTCTCCCTCGTCGAGCTTCATCGCGATGAGGCCCGCGGCACGCACATTGCGGAAATCGGACAGCCGGTTGCGCCGCACGTTGCCCGACGCGGTCGCGAATACGAGGTGGAGGCTGTCCCACAGACTCTCGTCCTGCGGCAGCGGCAGCACGGTGGTGATCGTGTCGCTGTTCAGCTCCGGCAACAGATTGACGAGCGCGCGACCCTTTGCCGTCGGCCCGGCTTCCGGAAGCCGCCAGACCTTCTCGCGAAACGCCTTGCCGCCCGAGGAGAAGAACAGCACCCATTGATGCGTGTGCGCGTTGAAGCTGCGGGTGACGATATCGTCGCCGCGCGTGGTGGCCCCGGTGCGGCCGCGCCCGCCCCGGTTCTGGGCGCGGAACGTCTCCAGCGGCGTGCGCTTGATGAAGCCGTCGCGCGTGATCGTCACCACCATCTGGCCGGGCTCGATCAGGCTCTCGTCGTCCTGGTCGGCGACCGCGTCCACGATCGCGGTCATGCGCGGGCTCGCCAGTTCCGCTCGCGCCGCCATCAGCTCGCCGCGCATCACTTCCATGCGCCGGACGTGCGAGCCGAGAATGTCGAGCAGATCGCGCATCCGAGCCGCGACCTCGCCGAGTTCGTGCTGGATCTTGTCGCGCTCGAGACCGGTGAGGCGCTGGAGACGCAACTCGAGGATGGCGCGCGCCTGCGCTTCCGTCAGGCGTACCGTGTTATCCTCGCTGATGACGTTGCCGGGTTCGTCGATCAGCGCGAGCAGCACGCCGATATCGGTCGCGGGCCAGTCCCGGCTCATCAGGGCGATCCGCGCCGCCGCGCCATCCGGGCTCGCGCGGATGAGGCGGATCACTTCGTCGATATTGTCCACCGCGATCGCGAGGCCGACGAGATCGTGCGCACGGTCTCGCGCCTTCGACAGCTCATGCCGGCTGCGGCGAAGGATCACGTCCTCGCGGAACGCGATGAACGACAACAGCGCATCGCGCAGTCCGAGCAGCCGCGGCCGGCCTCCATCGAGCGCGAGCATGTTCACGCCGAAACTGATCTGCAACTGCGTGAAGCGGTAAAGCTGGTTCAGCACCACTTCGGGGGTCGCGTCGCGCTTCAGTTCGATGACGATGCGCATCCCCGAGCGGTCGCTCTCGTCCCGCATGTCGGAAATGCCCTCGATCTGCTTGCCGCGCACCATCTCGGCGATGCGTTCGAGCAGCGTGGTCTTGTTGACCTGGAACGGGATCTCCGTCACCACGATGGCCTGGCGCTCGCGACGGACCTCCTCGAACTCGGCGCGCGCACGCAGCAAAAGGGAGCCGCGTCCTGTCTCGAAAGCGGACCGGATTCCGGAGCGGCCCAGGATCAGGCCGCCGGTCGGAAAATCCGGGCCTGGCACGATGCGCATCAGGTCTTCGAGCGGCATTCCGGGATTGGCGATCAGCGCCAAGGTGGCATCGATGATCTCGCCGGGATTGTGCGTCGGGATGTTGGTCGCCATGCCGACCGCGATGCCGTTCGCGCCATTGATCAGCAGGTTGGGGAAGCTCGCGGGCAGCACCCGCGGCTCTTCCGCGCTCTCGTCATAGTTCGGCTGGAAATCGACCGTGTCCTTGTCGATGTCGGCCAGCAGCATCGCGCTGGCACGCGCGAGCCGGACTTCCGTGTAGCGCATCGCCGCCGGGGGATCGCCGTCCACCGAGCCGAAATTGCCCTGCCCGTCGATCAGCGGCACGCGCATCGAGAAAGGCTGCGCCATCCGCACCATGGCGTCGTAGATCGCCGCGTCCCCGTGCGGATGGTATTTGCCCATCACGTCGCCGACCACGCGGGCGGATTTGCGATAGGGCTTGTCGGGCGTGTAGCCCGCCTCCTGCATGGCGAACAGGATGCGCCGGTGCACCGGCTTGAGGCCGTCCCGCGCGTCCGGCAGCGCGCGGGCGACGATGACGGACATGGCATAATCGAGGTAGGAGCGGCGCATCTCCTCCTCGAGCGTGACCGGCTGCATGTCCCAGCCCTGGCCGCCCGGCGGCTCGGAAGGCGGACCGGCGGGCGGATCGTTGGTCGAGTCGCTCAAGATTTTCTCTCAGCCATAAGTCCGGTCAGACCGCGCGAGACGCGCCGAACGGCGCGCGGCTGCAAGCCGCACGCTCGGTCTCGCTTAGCATAGTTCACCGGAGGCGCATACCTCAGCGACCCGGCTGCGCTCCGGCGGGTTCAGACCGCACCTTGTCGAGGAGAATCAAGGCGGCTTCCACGCAAACGCGCGTGGATTCGCTGTCGGCGCATCTGATCGTGATGTCGGCGTCGCCGCGGCGGAAGCGGAAGAAGGCGCCTTTGGGGGTGTGGTCCTCGTGATGGTGCTCTTCGTGCATCATCGCCCAGGGGTGGAGAGCGGATGGGCCGCGATGCTCCGCCTCAGGCCCAGGAGCCTGCGCGGCAGGCGGTGATCCCGGGCCGACGCCGGGCGGCGGCGTGACGGACGGAGGCGGGGGTTGGGTCGGCGCAGGTCCGGGCTGAGGCGCGGGCGCCTGCGCGAAGGCGGGCGCGGCCAAGCAAAGCGCAAGCAACGCGCCGGCGCCGAGTAGTGTCCCACGCATGGCGCTTGATCCTTTTCGGGTTTGAGCTTGGGACAGAAGAGGCATGCTCCGATGATATGGGACTCGCGCCGGGACCTCTCAACCACTTGCCCGGCGCAACCCTCCACCAATGATTACTTCTTCGCCCCGCCCTGTTTGTTCTCGCTGCTGGACTTGCCCGCCCCAGCGTCCTTCCCGGCTTCAGTGCCCTCGCCCATGTGCTTCAGTTTCTCGTCAGCGTCGGTGGCGCCGAATTTCTCCTTGTCCCCCAGCACGCTGTCCTTGCCCCCGCCCTTGCTCTTGTCGCTCATACTGACCTCCCTTTGCTGATGCACGTGGGGAACGCCGCCCTGCTCCGCGGGGTTGCGGCAACGCCGGCGCCGGATCACGGTTCCAGCCACCCCGCACCAGATGGAAGTGCTGGGAAACAAGGGCGGCCCGGCGATCGAGAGCGAAAAGGGGGGCCAGGGCGGCCCGGGGCAGCCGGGGCGGCCAAGCGCTCCGGGGACGGAAGCGGGACCCGCGCCGAACGCGACGGGCAGTTCGGGGCATAAGCCATAGGATTGCCGCCCCCGTAAGGGCTGCCGCCGATCCGGTCAGGGATCGGGAAACTCGATTTGAGAGCAAGGGCCGGAGTGCGCAGGGCGCCTCCGCGCCTCACATTGCGTCCATGACGAGAATGCCCACAGAGGAGGCGGTCATGGACGGGATGGTGAAAGAACGCGTCGCCGCTGCGCGTCAGACGGAGTTGGACCCGCGCTGGACCTCGGTGGTGACGCGCGATCGCTCGGCGGATGGCACATTCTACTACTCGGTGGAGACGACCGGGGTGTACTGCCGTCCGTCCTGCGCCGCGCGCCTCGCCAACCCAAAGAACGTGCGATTCCACCTGACATGCGATGACGCAGAGCGAGCGGGGTTTCGCGCGTGCAAGCGTTGCAAGCCCGATCAGTTATCGCTTGAGGAACAGCACGCCGCCAAGGTGGCGGCCGCGTGCCGGATGATCGAAGGCGCGGACACGATACCGGACCTCGCGGAACTCGCCACAGCGGCAGGCCTCAGCCCCTACCACTTCCATCGCGTCTTCAAGGCGATCACCGGGCTTACGCCTAGGGGCTACGCCACCGCGCACCGGACCCAGCGCGTCCGGGACCAACTCAAGAGGAGCGATACGGTGACCGAAGCGATCTACGACGCCGGCTTCAACTCCAATAGCCGCTTCTACGAGAAGGCGGACGCGATGCTCGGCATGACCCCGCGTGACTTTCGTGCGGGCGGCGCGAACACGCAGATCCAGTTCGCCGTGGGCGAATGCTCGCTCGGCTCGATCCTGGTCGCCAAGAGCGCCAAGGGCGTCTGCGCCATCATGCTCGGAGACGACCCGGATGCTCTCGTGCGCGATCTGCAAGACCGCTTTCCAAGGGCCGAGCTGATCGGCGGCGACGCGGCGTTCGAGGCCCTGGTCGCCAAGGTGGTCGGCTTCGTCGAGGCGCCCGGTCTCGGCCTCGACCTGCCGCTCGATGTTCGCGGCACCGCCTTCCAGCAGCGCGTGTGGCAGGCGCTCCGCGAGCTGCCCGCGGGCGCCACGGCGAGCTACACCGAAATCGCCAAGCGGATCGGCGAACCAAGGGCGGTGCGGGCGGTGGCGGCCGCCTGCGCGGCGAACCCGCTCGCGGTGGCGATCCCCTGCCATCGGGTGGTGAAGAGCGACGGCGCATTGTCAGGCTATCGCTGGGGCGTCGAGCGCAAACGCGCCCTCCTCGCCCGCGAGAGAGGGGCGGCATGAGCACCACGACCGCGATCCGGACGGCTCCGGACGACAGCGTTGACGCGAGGGTCGCGGCGATCGATTGGGCGCGCGTCGCCGCCGAGCTCGATGCCCAGGGTTGGGCGGTTTTCCCCCGGCTCTTGGAGCCCGAGGAGTGCGAGGCGATCGCAGGCCTCTACGAAGGCGGCGGCCGCTTCCGCAGCCGGGTGGTGATGGCTCGTCATGGTTTCGGCCGGGGCGAGTACAAATACTTCGCCTACCCGCTGCCTGATCTCGTGGCCGCGATGCGCGATGCGCTTTATCCGCACCTCGCGCCGGTCGCCAATCGCTGGAACGAAGCGATGGGGATCGGCGTGCGCTATCCCGGCGCGCACGCCGCCTTCCTCGAGCGCTGCCACAGAGCCGGCCAGACGCGGCCGACGCCGCTGCTGCTGCAATACGGCGCGGGCGATTACAACTGCCTCCACCAGGACCTCTATGGCGAGCACGTATTTCCCCTCCAAGTGGCGATCCTGCTCTCCGAGCCGGGCGTGGACTTTACCGGGGGCGAGTTCGTGCTGACTGAGCAGCGCCCGCGCATGCAGTCGCGGCCTTCTGTTGTGCCCTTACGCCGGGGTGATGCCGTGGTGTTCGCGGTCAACCAGCGCCCGGTGCAGGGGACGCGCGGTTTTTATCGCACGGTCATGCGCCACGGCGTGAGCACGCTGCGCTCGGGCCATCGGCACACGGTCGGTATCATTTTCCACGATGCCGCCTGACCCGGTCGCGATGAAGGCAGACCTGTTCGAGCCAGTGTCGCGCGATCTGGCTCTGGCTGACGGCGCGATGCTGCTCGGCGGGTTCGCCCGGTCCGTCGAGGCTCCGTTGCTCGCTGCACTTGCCGACGTGATCGCCGCAGCTCCGTTCCGTCACATGGTGACGCCGGGCGGCTATCGGATGTCGGTCGCGATGACCAATTGCGGCGCGGCGGGGTGGGTCACGGACCGCAGCGGCTATCGCTACGATCCGGTCGATCCGGAAACCGGCTTGCGCTGGCCGGAGATGCCGGCCGTGTTCGCCGATCTCGCCACGCGCGCCGCGTCGGCGGCAGGGTTCGACGGCTTCGTGGCCGATGCGTGCCTCATCAATCGTTACGAACCGGGCGCACGCCTCTCGTTGCACCAGGATCGGAACGAGCGCGATTTTGGCGCGCCGATCGTGTCGGTGTCGCTCGGCCTCCCGGCGACGTTCCTATTCGGCGGGCTGAAGCGTTCCGACCGGCCGCGGCGCGTGCCGCTGGTCCATGGCGACGTCGTCGTCTGGGGCGGCCCGGCGCGGCTCGCTTTCCACGGCGTGATGCCGCTGGCCGACGGCGAGCATCCCCTGCTCGGGCGCCAGCGCATCAATCTCACCTTTCGCCGGGCCTTGTGAAACACGCGGGCCGAGAATGAAGGAGAAGGGACGTGACCTATGCTTACAAGACGATCGATTCCCCGGTCGGGAAATTGAAGCTCGTTGCCAGCGAGAAGGGCTTGGCGGCGATCCTATGGCAGGATGACAACCCTCGCCGGGTACGCCTGAGCCCGCTGGTCGAAGATGCGGCCAATCCCTTTCTCGTCGAGGCCGAGCGGCAGCTGAGCGCGTATTTCGCCGGTAAGCTGAAGGCGTTCACTGTCCCACTCGATTTCAAGGGGACCGAGTTCCAGAAGCGCGTGTGGGCGGCGCTGCTCACCATCCCGTTCGGCGAGACTCGCAGCTACGGCGAAATCGCGCGCCAGATCGGCGAGCCGACCGCGTCCCGCGCGGTCGGGGCGGCAAACGGCAAAAACCCGATCTCGATCATCGCACCGTGCCATCGCGTCATCGGGTCAAGCGGTGAACTGACCGGGTTCGCCGGTGGCCTCGCGGTGAAGCAGCACCTGCTCGGAGTCGAGAAGGAAAAATTCGCGCAGCAACCATCTCAACGGCGTTGAACATCGACGGTCACGAACGAGCATAGCGATGAAACGCACGATCATCCGCGTCGAACCCCTGTCGACTTGGCTCGAGCGCTGGAAGGCGCCGACCCTCGGTGGTCACGCGCCGCGCCAATTACGTTACCGGAACGTTATAGGCGTGCGTTCGCGGTCGCGCTCAGGCCATCGCGAAGAAAGCTGGTCGGCGGGTCCGCAGCCGCGACGGCCGCCGCGGTAGAAACCGACCAGACCCCGGCCGCCCTCGGCTGAGGCGGCGCAATCGGCGGCCTCCGGCCAGGAGCGACGGCGCGGACGGAAGCGAGAATGGCGGCGTAGCCGGAATCGGGAGTGGCGATCGGGCTGGAGGCCAGAGGAGCGGCGGGGCCGGGATTTGGTTTCGCGGCCGGCAACGCCGATGACCGCGTAGCGGCGCAGAGAGCGCCGGCCCCGGCCGGATCGCCAATATCCGGCCCAGCAGGCTGAGGCTGCGGCGAGCTTGCGGCAACGCTGCAAGCAGCGCCGCCAATCTCCGGGCCGAAAAGCCAATTCTGCACCGCCCGGCCAAAGGCCACCCTCCCCGGCATCAGCCGGAGTAGACAGCCCAAGCCGCGCCTCAGAAAGTGCGGCGGCACGGCGGGCGTGCGGGACAAGGCCGGAGCGGCGGGAGCGGGGCGGCGCGAAGCCGGCGCGGCCGCCAGCAGGCCGGCTCGGAAATCCGCCATCAGCGCCGCGAACCAACCGGCCAAATGGCGCAGTTGCGCCCAGGCCAGACGCTTGATCGGTGAAGCGGGCAGATCGTTCTCGAACCGCGCCGCGATCGCTTCGCACAGCCCTTCAACGATGCGGGCCAGGCTCTCGGCCGGGTCAGTCGTGGGTTGAAGGGCGGCGCTGGACATGAACGCTATAATTGCATAATTTTTCGGAACGGGTCAAGGTAAGAAATTCAGTCACGAAGCCTATCATCCGGATCGCGGCCAGACTCCCGGCGACATCACGAAATGGGCTAACCGCTCAAGCAAAGATCATGTGCAACGATTACGGGAACAACATACCTTACACGGCCTACCTAGCGGCGTTCAGCGAGACCCGTATTCCTGTCCGGTTCCCCAGGGCCGCGCCGAACCTGGAGCCTCGGGACGATATTTGGCCCACCGACAGCGCCCCGGTGATCCGGCAGGTGGAGGACGGGTTTGAGTTCGCGCAGTTGCGCTGGGGCTTTCCGCCAGCCCGGCCGAAAGGTGCGCCGGTCATCAACTTTCGCTCGGAGGGGCGGCGCTTCCCGAAGGGGCGCTGCCTTGTGCCCGCCTCGCACTTCTTCGAGTTCACCGGCTCGAAGTCGCCCAAGTCGAAGTGGAAATTTACCAAGGCCGGGGAGGACTGGTTCTGCTTCGCCGGCCTGTGGCGTCCGATGCCCGACGGTGACGGAGACGCGTTCACGTTGCTGACGACGGAGCCGAGCGCCGACGTCGCGCCCATCCACGATCGGCAAATGGTGGTGCTGGAGCGGCCGGATTGGCGTGCCTGGCTCGAATCGTTACGGCCCGAGGCAGAGCTGCTCCGCCCGCTTCCGGCTGGCAGTCTACGTGTTGAGCAGGTGCGTTAGCCGGTGCGCGGTCGCGGTACGTGGCGAATGCGCTATCCGCACGCATCGATAATAACCCACGCGGCCGAGCTCCTGCATCGCGCCTCTTGTCAAATAGAACGGCAACAGAGACTAGATCAGTCCTGTCCGGGCAAACGTGCGTGCGCGGCGGCGCAAGTCGGGGAGTTGGCGTCGAGTTCAGGCGCCATTAGCAATGGCAGCGAGACGCCGAGCCTTTCGTTTTGTCACTTGTGTTTAGCCACGCCACCCGGCTTTTGAAATAACTCTCATCAACTTGATCGCTTCAATCAACGATTCGGGTTCTTCGAGTTTTCCAGCTGATTTACAGTCTCGACAGATAGATACTCCGCACGCCAGTGATCTCTACGTTTTCCGGGGCGCGCGAGGCGATTTTGGTGAAGTCCTTTGGCATGACGGGATCGGCATGTCGCTGTGCGCGAAGCGCTGGAGCGGGGACGGTTCATGTGGCCGTCGCCGCTGATTGTGGTCGGAATTTCTGCAGCTGTACAGCCATCCGACTTGGCAGCAGCTGTCCCGCCGGGCTGCCCTCAGTAACCGTAGATTATCCGATAGGTCTCGCCTGGGTCTCCATAGAGGTTTGCACGCGATGTTTCGTCCTGTACGAACGCATAGCCGCTCGCCGCAATGAGAGAAGCGAATACGACCTCCTTGCGCATTTAGAGCAGCGATGTTCCCTTCCAGCTGCGCCTTCTCCTCCCTGAGCGCCTGCATTTTGTTTGCGTCAGGTATGATGAACCATGCTGTCGCGACCATCGCTCCGACACCGGCCAGACTGCATATCAAGGTGTGTAAGGCAACTCTCCAAAACGAGAACTGAACGGCTTGCTCGTAGCTGATGCGCGCCTTCTCCGCCGTGCCCAACACCGAGCGGAGCTCTTCTGTCAGGTTCCGCGCGGCGGCACTCGCCGCACTTGATGCGGCTCGCTCTACCTCTTGGGCAGTACCGCATTGGCAACAGGCTTGTCTGCTGCTTCAGGGCTTCGGCAGTTTGCTGAAGTGAGCCTGCGGATTTGCTAATTGTCTCTTCGTTTGCGAGAGCGGCTTCAACTACATGCTGAAGCGCGTCGTGGATCGGGAAAAGACCCATCCCTCGATTGCGACATATAATCCGGCCTCAAAACTACATGCCCAAACTCGGTCCATAACTCTCAGCTTGACGCAACGCCATTTGCTCTCGCTCCTGCTCCTGCCTGACTTGCTTCTCAATAATACACTGCCTCTCCATGTGCCTGGCGATGACAGCCTGCGGTTCCATGGCGAGTTCGCGCACGTTCTCGATCACGATATACTTCGTCTCACCCTTGGCATTGATGGTTAGCAGTAGGCCTCCGACGGCACCGCCTTTAGCTCCCTGAGGAGAACCCGCATACTGACCAAGAATTTCGAGGTAACGCTTCGCACCACGGAGCTCATCATCGGTCATCCCCGGACCTGCCATGTCAGCAGTTATCTCCCGTATGAACTGGTCTAGGCCACGGCTGCCGCTCAGCCAAGTCATTTCTATATAGGGGACCACTATGCTGGTGCGGTCAGGCCGATCGTAGTTAGTCAGAACGAACCAATGCACCTTGCGTGAGATGCCTTGTAGATAGCCCATTCCGGGGGCACTCAACGCTTTCACGAGGAGCAGGTACTTCGCGCGTTCCTTCCGGTCCTTGTTTGCTTCCCTCTTGAACTCGATCAAGCGCACAACCCTTGCTTTTGCGAGCAGGACGTCGCCCAAGCTGGTATCAAGTGGCGTCTGTTGGAGTAGGTTGACGCTGATTGGCTCAGGTTTCGCCTGCAAGCCGTGCTGTCCCATGCTGTGTCCCAGGCAGTAAATAAAATTGCCTATAATGTTGTTTTCCAAAATGTCCATGTTGGGTGCCTCACTCTCTCGCAAGAAGCGATGGGGATGTCGAATCGACGTTCTCGCTATTCTAGTCTAGCTAACCAGCTCAGCCAAACGCCCAACGCTGTAGGCACTCTCAGCCCACCGCGCCGCGGCGTCGCCATCAGATAACTCGCCCGGGCGGAGGTCATCGACCTCCACCACACCCCGTTCCGGCGGGCGGGCTTTCGGCCAATCGTCCAACGCAATGACACCGGCTCCGCCAAACAGGCCCATGTCAGGCAAACCCGCACCCGTTTTTTCAGATTGGAAACCGCAAAGACGCGCGGCTTCAGTCTTTCGCCTATTGCGCTGAGAGCTCCGGTCAGAGCGCCCGCAGTCGCTGATCTCCCCCGGTGCCAAACCCGGTGGCATGGTTCCGGGCAATTTCGGCGAGGTAGTGTGACAAGACGTGTCGGCTCATGGGCCTTAAGCGCCACGCGCGGGGACACTCCACAACCCACCCGCGCACGGCTATCATGGGGCATGATCCGATTCGGGCCCCAGCGAGACCTGTTCGCCCCCGAGCCAGAACCGGAACCTGAGCGCGATCCGTTGAGCGAGCTCCAGGGTCTGCTCGCACGCTTGCGCGCCGCCGAACACACCCCTTGGGCCGATGCCGCCGAAGCAATGGCCGAGGAGCTTCGCGCTCTAGGGCTTGCTCGCCGAGTTGGCACACACGGCGAGGCACTTGCCGCGTCCATTCTACAAGAGACCGAGCGCCTGCTCGCTCTCGCCGATAACCGTGCGGGATAGGTGAGCACGGTCCGGGTCGGGATCGGCGGTTGGGATTTCGCGCCCTGGCGCGGCTTGTTCTATCCGGACGGGCTGCGCAAGGCCGACCAACTTGGTTATGCCGCCGCGCGCCTGACCTCGATCGAGATCAACGCCACCTTCTATCGAACCCAGAGCGCCAAAACTTTCCGCAACTGGCGCGACGGCACGCCCGAGGGCTTCGTGTTCGCGGTCAAGGCGGCGCGCGCCGCCGCGCAACGCACGGATGCCGAGGAGGCGAAACCTGCCGTCGCGCGCTTTCTCGGTTCGGGGCTGACCGAACTCGGCGACAAGCTCGGTCCGATCCTATGGCAGCTCCCCGCGCGAAGGCGCTTCGACCCCGACGCGCTCGCCCGCTTCCTCGATCTGCTGCCGCCGACGCTGGACGGCTTGCCGCTGCGCCACGCACTTGAAGCGGAGCACGAGAGCTTCCTCACCGATGCCGCACTCACGCTGCTCAGCGAGCGCAACATGGCACTTGTCATGCTCGACAAGCCCGGCGTCAAACCGTGCACGGAGCCCACGGCGGATCATGTTTATCTGCGCCTGCAAGGAACTGTGGACGCGGAACCCGCAGGCTATCCCCCTACCGCACTCGATGACTGGGCCACGCGATTGCGGAGTCTCGCAAATTCAGCAAAAGGCGAGGTGTTCGCCTATGTCATCTCCGGCGCCAAGCACCGCGCACCCGCCGCCGCCATGGAGTTGATCGCACGTCTCCGGAAGGAGTGATTCTCTCCGCCGGCAGCACGTGCTGGGCACCATAGCGCTACTCCGTATCCTCCAACCCAATCGCCCTCAACCGCGCGCGCTCCTCATCCCAGCCGGGGCGCTCCTTTACGTTCAGGAACAAATGCACCGGGCGCTCCAGCAGCGACGCCAACTCCGCCCGCGCGCGGGCGCCGATCTCGCGCACGCGGGCGCCCTTCTCGCCGATCAGGATCGCCTTGTGGCCCGGGCGCGCGACATAGATCGTCGCCTCGATCCGCACCGAGCCGTCGCGCCGCTCCTGCCAGCTTTCCGTCTCCACGGTCGCCGCGTACGGCACCTCCTCGTGGGTCTGCAAAAAGACCTGCTCGCGTACGATCTCGGCCGCGAGCAGCCGGTCCGGCAGATCGGTGAGGTCGTCTTGCGGATAGAGATACGGCCCCTCCGGCATCGCGGCGGCGAGCGCGTCCTGCAAGCGGTCCAGCCCGTCGCCGGTCGCGGCGCTTACCATGAAAGTCTGCTCGAACGGCGCGAGCGCGGCCAGCGCGGCGGTGAGCGGCAGCAGTTTCGGAGCCGCGACGAGGTCGATCTTGTTCAGCACCAGCCACGCGCGCCGGCCCGACTCGCGCAACTTGCCCGCGATCGCACGAACCCCCTCGGTTGCCCCTGCTTTCGCATCCACCAGCAGCAACACAACATCGGCGTCCTGCGCCCCGGTCCAAGCCGCCGCCACCATCGCCCGGTCGAGCCGCCGGCGCGGACGGAAGATGCCGGGCGTGTCGACGAGCAGGATCTGGCTCTCGCCCCGCATCAGCACCCCGAGCACGCGAAAGCGCGTCGTCTGCGCCTTCGGTGTCACGATCGAAAGCTTCGCGCCGGTGAGCCGGTTCAGCAGCGTGGACTTGCCGGCGTTCGGCGCGCCCACGATCGCGGCGAAGCCGCAGCGCGTGCTCATGCCGAAAGCTTGGCCAGCAGGTCGGCCGCGGCCGCCTGTTCCGCCGCACGTTTCGAGCCCGCGATCCCGGTCCCCTGCACCCCACCCACGGCTACGGTGATCGCGAACATCGGCGCATGGGGCGGCCCGTCGCGGGAGGCGACCTCGTACGCGGGCAGCGGAAGGCCGCGAGCCTGCGCCCATTCCTGCAAGCCGGTCTTCGAGTCCTTCGGCGGATCGGCCTGCGCGGTCATTTTCCCGTCCCATGCGCGGCGCACGAAGGCGCGGGCCTTGTCGAGCCCGCCGTCCAGATAGAGCGCGCCGAGGGCCGCCTCCAGCGCATCGGCCAGCACCGTCGCGCGTTGCTTCACCCCGGCGCGCGCCTCGCCCGGTGCGACCGAAAGGGCGGCGCCGAGCCCGATCTCTTCGGCGACCGTGGCCAGCACCGGTTGCGAGACGAGTTGCGCCAGCCTGCGGCCGAGTTCTCCTTCGTTCTCCCGCGGAAAGCGCTCGGCGAGCCACTCGGCCACCAGCAGGCCGAGAACGCGGTCGCCCACGAATTCGAGCCGCTCGTTGGACGAAGCGGCTTTCGCGCCCTTGGGCCGGCCGTGTAGCGCCGAGCGATGAGTCAGGGCCTCCTGCAACAGCTCCGGTCGCGCGAAGACATGGCCGAGGATGGTTTCGAACGCAGGGGTCAATGCCGGTTCAGTGGATTCCCATGCCGATACGGCCCCAGCGGATCTCGAGCGGCCATTGCCAGAACTGCCACCACGGATAGTCGGCCTCGATGCTGAAGAAGATGAATTCGGCGCGGCCAACCAAATTCTCTTCCGGGACGAACCCGACGCCGCGATCCATGAACCGGCTGTCCAGGCTATTGTCGCGGTTGTCGCCCATCGCGAACACCCGGTCCGGCGGGACGAGATATTCGGGCGTGTTGTTGGCGAACCCCTCATCGGTCGCCTTGCAGATGTAATGGCGCACGCCACCGGGCAGAATCTCCTGGAAGCGTTTCTGCACCATGCGGATGCCGTTGTCGTCGGCGACGCAATCCCCGGCCGGCTGCCGCTGAACCTGCTGGCCGTTGATATAGAGCTGCCCGGCCTTCATCTGCACCTTGTCGCCCGGCAAGCCGATGATGCGCTTGATATAGTCGGTCGAGTTGTCGGACGGGAGCTTGAACACGACGACGTCACCCCGATGCGGGGGCGCACCGAAGATACGGCCCGAAAAGAGATCCGGCGAGAACGGGAAGGAGAAGCGCGAGTAGCCGTAGCTGTATTTCGAGACGAACAGGTAGTCGCCGACCAGCAGCGTCGGAATCATGCTGCCCGAGGGAATGTTGAACGGCTCGAAAAGGAAGGTCCGAATGGCGACCGCGATCAGGCCGGCATAGACGATCGTCTTGACGTTCTCGAGCAGACCGCTCGATTTACGCTTGGCACGGGTGGTCGCCATGAAAGAGTGAGAGCCTTCCGCTCCAGATTGCGGCGGGATCAAGCCCAGGGGGGGCGGGGCTGTCAAGAAAGTGCTCCGAAACCTCCCGCAGGCCGCAGATTCGCAGGTCTCGGACGTCGGGCGACTAATTTCCGGCCCTGTTGTCGGGATTTTTTACGGATGGATCCCGGAAGGTCCAAGGAACCGAGCCGATTTCGTCCGTTTGCTGCAGCCAAGACATCTCATCGCGACGAGATTCTAATCCTCCACGCGATTTCGATGGGGGAAAATTTACCTTTTCCTTTTTACCGCGGTCGGGAGCCCTTACGGCTTGCGTTCAAGCCTGGGCGAAAACATTGTAGTTCCAGGCACTTAGACCATGGCATCCATGTTGCATAAGGAACCCTTCGCCTACAACCAAGATGGGGTAAGCCAAATGCAGAAGACCTTGCGATACCTCTTGTCATGCTCCTTGGCGGTGGCCGCAGCCGGCGCGATCGCATTGCCGAGACACGCCGACGCAGCATCGTTCACCTTCCAAACGCTCGATAACGCCACCGACCCCACTTTCAACCAGCTCCTTGGCATCAACAACGCAGGACTGATCGCGGGCTATTTCGGCAGCGGGGCCGCCGGACATCCGAACAAGGGCTACACATTGGCCCCACCCTACGGACAGGCGAATTATACCAACGAGAATTACCCCGGCTCAGTGCAGACCCAGGTTACCGGGATCAACAACAACGGCGTGACCGTCGGATTCTGGTCCGACCAGAACAACGCCAACATGGTCAACAACAATTTCGGTTTCGTCAACGTCGGCGGCACCTTCACCAACGTCAACAATCCGAACACCGGCGACTTCCAACGGCGTCGTGGTGAATCAGCTCCTCGCGGTCAACAACAACAACGTGGCCGCCGGCTTCTATATCGACGCGAACGGGGTCACGCATGGCGATACGTACAACATCGCCACCAACGCGTTTTCGCCGGTCAATATCGCGGGCGCTTTGGCGGTCACGGCGGCTGGAATCAATGATGCGGGCACTGTCGCCGGCTTCTACACCAACGCAAGTAACGCTACCCTTGGCTTCATCCTGAGCGGCAACACGCTGACCAACGTGCAGGATCCGAACGGCGTCTCGACGATGATCCTCGGCCTGAACAACACCGGGCTGGCCGACGGAGTCTATGCGGACGCGAACGGTTTGCTGCACGGCTTCATCTACAATATCGCTCTCAATAGCTTCACGACCGTGGACGCCCCGAACGGCCCCGGAGGTACGACGCTCAACGGCCTCAATGACCTCGGCCAGTTCACCGGCTTCTATGTGGATGCCGGCGGCAATACGCACGGCTTGCTGGTGAGGACGGCGGTACCCGAGCCTTCCACGCTCGCGCTTGCCATTGTGCCCGCGCTGCTGGTGATGGGGTTGGGCTACACCTGGCGTCAGCGAAACAAGTCCTAACGGCTCTGCGAGGCGGCGGGGTAGACCGCCGGTCTTACCCCGCCACCGCCGATATGATGACCTGCGCGTAGGCGTACGGATATTCGTCGGTCATCGTCAGCGCGATCACGGCTCGCCTCCCGGCGGGCGTGATCGCGGCGAGGCGCGCAGCGGCGCCGCCAGTCATCCGCAAGGTCGGCTGACCCGAGGGCAAGTTGACCACCCCGAGATCGGAATGAAACACCCCGGCGCGAAACCCGGTACCGAGCGCCTTGGCGGCGGCCTCCTTCGCCGCGAAGCGCTTGGCGAAGGTGGGAGCGTGCAAAGCCTCCGTGCGGCGGAGCGCCTTGGCGCGTTCCGTCTCGGTGAAGACCCGCTCGAGAAAGCGGTCGCCATGCCGGGCCATGACCCGCTCGATCCGGCGGATGTCGCAGATGTCGGAACCGAGACCGAGGATCACGCGCGATGCACCCCGATGACCGGCGGGAACGTCAGGCCCGCGCGCGTTCGACCTGCGTGATCCCGGCCGCGCCGCGCAGGCCGGCGATCACGGTGGAGAGATGCCGGAGATCCCGCACCTCCACATCCACCAGGATCTCGAAAAAATCCTGCTGGCGATTGAGGATCTTCAGATTGTTGATCGCCCCGTCGTATTTGGCGACGGCGTTCGTCAGATTGGCGAGCGTCCCAGGCGCGTTCGCGGCGATGACGCTGATGCGGCCAGTGTGGGTCTCCTTGCCGCCGCCCTTCTGCCCCATGGCGGCGTAGTCCCACTCGACGTCGATGAATCGCTCGGGCGTCGCGGCGAAGCTCTCCAGCGTCTGGCAATCCCGTGTATGGATCGTGACACCCTTCCCCGTCGTCACGATGCCGACGATGCGATCGCCCGGCAGCGGGTGGCAACATCCCGCGTAATGGATCGTCATGCCGGACAACAGCCCGAGGATCGGGATGCCGTGGCCGTCGGCACGACCGGACGCACGATTGCCGGTCCGCGCCGGCAGACCCGGCACCAATCGCGGCGCCCGTCCCTTCTCGCGCAACTCCGGATAGGCGGCGTGAACCACATCCTTCGGGCCAATCGTGCCGCTACCGACCGCCACATAGAGGTCGTCCAGGCTGGCTTGCTTGAGCGGCTTCAACGCGGGCTCGAGCACCTTCTCGGAACCGTCCAGCCCTTCCTGCCGGAACGCCTTGGCCAGCGTGGAGCGGCCTGAGTCGAGATTGGCCTGGCGCTGCTGCTGATGCACGAAGCGGCGGATGCGCGCACGCGCCTTGCCGGTGACGACGAAGCGCTCCCATTGCGGGGACGGCGTGCCGCCGCGCGCGGTCATGATCTCGACCTGGTCGCCGTTCTGGAGCTCGTGGCGGAGCGGCATGAGCCGTCCGTTCACCTTCGCCCCGACGCACGCGTCGCCGATCTGGCTGTGCACGGCATAGGCGAAATCGACAGGCGTCGCGCCGCGCGGAAGCTGGATGAGCTGGCCCCTCGGCGTGAAGCAGAAGACCTGATCCTCGTACAGATCGAGCTTGGCGTTATCGAGGAAGTCGTTCGGCCCGGAGGCGTCGTCCAGGATGTCGAGCAGGCTCTGGAGCCAGCGGAAATGCTGGACATCCTTGGCGGTCACGCCGACGCCCTCGTGCTTGTACACCCAGTGCGCGGCGACGCCGTTTTCGGCGACGTCGTCCATATCGGGGGTGCGGATCTGCACCTCGATCTTCTGGTTGCGCGGGGCGCGCAAGGTCACGCCCGTGTGCAGGCACTGATAGCCGTTGGATTTCGGCGTGGATATGTAGTCCTTGAACCGGCCCGCGATCACCGGGTACGCGGCGTGCACGGCCCCGAGCGCGGCATAGCAGCTCTCGCGTGTCGGAACCACGAGACGGAACGCCATGATGTCCGAGAGCTGCTCGAAGGCGACGTTCCGCCGCTGCATCTTCTGCCAAATCGAGAACGGCGACTTCTCGCGGCCCGCCACCTCCAGCACGGCGACGCCGGCTTCCTCGCAGACCTGTTTCAGCTCCTCCCGCACTTCCTCGATGACGTCGGCGCCCTGCCCGCGAAGATAGTTCAGCCGCGCCTGGATCGTCTCGTAAGCTTCCGGCTCGAGCTGCCCGAAGGCGATGGTTTGCAGCTCCGTCCTGAGCGCATCCATGCCGATGCGCTCCGCGAGCGGCGCGTAGATCTCCATCGTTTCGCGGGAGATGCGCTGCCGTCGCTCCGGATCGCGCACGTAGCCGATGGTCCGCATGTTGTGCAGCCGGTCGGCGAGCTTCACCAGCAGCACGCGGATGTCGCGGCTGATCGCCAGGATGAGCTTGCGGAAATTCTCCGCCTGCTTGGTGCTGTCGGATTGCAGCTCCAGCCGGGTGAGCTTCGTGACCCCGTCCACCAGCGTCGCGACGCGCGGGCCGAATCTCGCCTTGATGTCGGCCAGCGTGACCGTCGTGTCCTCGATCACGTCGTGCAGCAGGGCGGTGACGATGGTCGCGGTATCCAGACGGTAGCCGGCCAGGATATCGGCGACCGCCAGCGGGTGGGTGATGTAGGGATCGCCGTTCTCGCGCCATTGCGAACCGTGCGCTTTCATCGCGAGCACGTACGCGGCGTCGATCAGGTCCGTCTCGGCCTGCGGATCGTAGGCGAGAACTTTCTCGGTGAGCTCGAATTGCCGGATCGCGCCGGGCGCACGGACCGGCGGCGCAGGGGCGGGTTCCGTGGTCGCGCTGGAAGCCGCGCCGTCGGGCGGCGCATAGGCGGGGGCCGGAAACTCGCGTCCGCGCTCGCCCGCTGTCATGGTGAGCTACCGGCGGGGGCGGCCGCCGAGCTCCGCCTCGATGGCCGCCTCGAGATCCTCGGGCGACATCTCCTCGTTCTCGAGCGGCAGGTTCGCCGCCTCCTCCTCGGCCGTGACGTCCTGCAGACCAAAGATGTTCTGGTCGGTCGGGATCAGGTCCAGAACCTCTTCGTCCGCCGGCTCCGGCTCAGGGGCACGGGAGAGCGACTTGATAAGCTCCTGCTCGACACGCTGCAGGTCGATCGTCTCTTCGGCGATTTCGCGGAGCGCGACCACCGGGTTCTTGTCGTTGTCGCGATCCAGGGTCAGTTCCTCGCCGCGGCTCAGGCCACGGGCCCGCTGCGCCGCGAGCAGGACCAGCTCGAAGCGGTTGGGAATCTTCTGGACGCAATCTTCGACGGTGACGCGCGCCATGCGCTCAGCCTCCGGTCTTTGGCGATCGGGTGAACCGCGGATTTAAGCGAGCCCAGGGGAGGATGCAAGGCGGTTCTCGCGAAAGGAGCCATTCAAATCGGGCGGATCTGCTGTGGCGGCAACGCCTCGATCAGCGCCCGGACCGGTTGGCCGAGCACGGGATGCACCCAGTCCGGCGCGACATCCGCGAGCGGCACCAGTACCGAAAGCGCGCAGATGAGCACGCGGATGCGGTAAAACGGGGTCCGGCGCCGTGCGGATCAGCTCACCGATCGCGACGATGTCGAGATCGAGCGTTCGGGGCGCGTTCACGATTCCCCGCACCCTCCCCTCCCGCCGCTCGATTGATTGAAGCAGCGCAAGCAGATTCGCGGGCTCGACGGGGCCGGTCAGCCGGGCCACCCCATTGACGTAGGGCGGCTGCCCGGAAGGCGGAATGGGAGCGGTCTCGTACCATTTCGAGAGCGCCTGCAAGTCATAGCCGGGTAAGCGGCCGAGCGCGGCGGCGGCACGCCGGCAGGTATCGAGCGGCGGCGCGCCGTCGGGGCCGGGCAGATTCGCGCCGATGGCGACAAGGATCATAGGAGCATCCGCTTGCCGACGCCTTCACTTTTCGGCAACAGGGGATGGTGCTTATATGAAGCGCCGCCCCGGAACCCGTCCATTGTCCGGTCCGCGCTCATCTACCCGGGCCATCGAAGGCCCATGAAAGGTCAGACGCCATGCATTTCCTCCCCAACGAGCGGGTGGCCCTGTTCATCGACGGCGCAAATCTCTACTCGGCGTCCCGCAATCTCGGCTTCGACGTGGATTACCGCAACCTGCTCGATTATTTTCGCAAGAAAACACATGTGATCCGGGCGTACTACTACTCCGCCGTGCTGGAAACCGACGAGTATTCGCCGCTGAAGCCGCTCACCGACTGGCTCGCGTACAACGGTTACACGCTGGTCACCAAACCGGCCAAGGAATTCACCGATTCGGCCGGCCGGCGCCGGGTGAAGGGAAACATGGATATCGAGGTCGCGGTGGACATGCTGGAGCTGGCGCCGAAGATCGATCACGCCGTGCTGTTCAGCGGCGACTCGGATTTCCGCCGGCTTGTGGAGGCGGTGCAGCGGAAGGGTGTGCGGGTCTCCGTCGTGTCCTCCATCCGCACCAGCCCGCCGATGGTCGCGGACGAGTTGCGCCGGCAGGCGGACCAGTTCCTCGAACTCGCCGAGATCGCTCCCGAGTTCACCCGGCGCCAGATGGAGCCGCGGCCCCGTCCCGCTCCGGTTCGCCAGACGCCGGCCGACCCGTATTCGGAAACGCAACACGACGTCGCATGATGGAACAAGAAGCGGCCGTGTTGGCCGATCCCGACCAAGCGATGCCGGATGCCGCGACGACGCCCGGGCGGGACTGTCCGCTCTGTCCCCGGCTCGCCGCATTCCGGCGCGAGAACCGGACCCAGAACCCCGACTGGTTCAACGCGCCGGTGCCGAGCTTCGGGCCGCTGCACGCGCGGCTGCTGGTGGTGGGCATGGCGCCTGGGCTACGCGGCGCTAACCGCACGGGCCGGCCGTTCACGGGGGACCACGCGGGCATTCTCCTCTACGGCACGCTGCTGCGTTTCGGGCTGGCCGAGGGCACTTATCTCGCCGATCCGGATGACGGGCTCGCGTTGAAGGGCTGCCGCATCGTCAACGCCGTCCGGTGCGTGCCTCCGGCCAACCTGCCGGAGCCTGCTGAAGTAAGCACCTGCAACCGCTTTCTCGCGGCCGAGCTCGCGCGAATGCCGAATCTACGGGCGGTGCTGGCCCTTGGGGTTCTGGCGCACGCAGCGGTGCTGAAAGCCTGCGGTATCCCACCCACCCGCGTCCGCTTCCGGCACGGCGAGATCCACGAGCTGCCGGACGGATTACTGCTGGCCGACAGCTATCACGTGTCCCGCTACAATACGAACACGGGACGGCTAACGGCAGAGATGTTCGAGGGCGGTGGTAACTGAGGTCTTGCGCCGGATCGACGTCCCAGCCAACTAGCGGCCGCAACACCGTGCTCCGCCGCCGCGGGCACCCGGAAGCAGGAGCGATCGCGTGTCGGCAATCCGCATTCTCGTTCTGCTCGTGCTGGTCTGGATCGCCTTTGGCATCCTTTCGATCCTGCTGCACGCCGTGAAATGGCTGCTGATCTTGGCGCTGCTCGTAAGCCTGGCCGTCGTCATCAGTGGGGCGATCACGAACCGGACCCGCTGAAGCGGGAACAGCGCGGGAGCGGGCAGCAAAAAAAGCCGGGCATTTTGCCCGGCTTTTCAGTGTACCAACGCTGGCGGTTACTTCTTCCGGGGGCGGCGGACCATGCCGAGCCCGGCCATTCCCAGACCGAGTAGCGCCATTGAAGCCGGTTCCGGAACCGGAACCCCAGTTTCCGAGAATCGCTGCTGGATCGCGGAAACGGACGCTATGCCGCCGAATGAGAGGGTGAGCAAGTCCTTGAGCACGCTCACGCTCGACGTCGGCGTGAAGGTAACGTGATCGCTGGGATTCGAGGGCAGCGAGGTATTGAGCGTGACGGCTGGGTCGCCACTTGGGTTCAGCGTTTCGCCCACGCCGGCAAAACCGGATCCAAAACCGGAGCCCGCGATCGTAAGGCTCGCGTCGGAGATGATCGGCGTCGCGGTGGAAACGAGGAAGTCGATCGTAGCGTCGTTCTGTTGCCCATTGGCAGTGGACACCCAGCCGCTCGAGCTGAACTCCAGCCCGTTATTGCCCGTGGACGGCAACGCGAACACGTTGACCGCCGATGCGGGCACCGCGGTGGCCCGCCCTGGCGGCGGAAATAGCTGAAGTTACTGAACGTCTGGTCCCCGACCGTGCACGAGAAGCCGGCCCCTAGCCACGTGGAATAGGGGACTGGAGTTGTGCTGCAAGGAGCAGCATACGCGGCCGCCGAGTAGGTCAAGCCAGCCAATACACTGCAAATAGCAGCTCTTTTCTTCACTTACGGACCTCCTTGTGAATTGTGTCCGGTTTCGCGGATGCAAAAGCCGCGCCATTGTTACGATACTACGTGCGTCGCTTTTGCAGATGCAAAGGCCGGGCCATGCTTTGAGACTACTAGCGATTGATCGCTCTCTGTCTTGACGCTGCTGAAAAGGGCAACTCGCCCTGGGCTTAACTTGCTCTGGCCGCAATCCCGTCGCTTTTGCCGGGACGAATGTGCCGGATGCGGCGTATTTGTAGAGGCTCCGGCAAGATTCTCCGAAACGCCGTTGCTTCTGCCGCATCAAAGTGGCTATTCCGAACTGCGGATTGCTTGAGGTCAGGATCGCTCGGATTGATGCCCCGGTCATCGCTTCTCACACGCAAGTAAGCGCCTTGTAAAAGCCGCCGACAGGTTTGCTCCGCTCCTTGTTCGCCTACCTTTAGCTTTGGTGAGAACCGGCCGAAGCCGAATACGAGAATACTCAACTCGGCACTCGGCCTTAATTGCGAAAGCTAAGGTCATCAGCACCCCGCACTCAGGGAAATTTACCAACCGCCAATTGCGCACAGCCGGAGATGCTCCGTGCAGGCTCGCGCCCAGATGCAACGGGCCGGGCCTTGGGAGCCTGTAAGCCCTTCCGACGCCGGCGCAGCAATGGACGATCTTGGCGCTACGCCGGAGGTCATCCCGATCGCGGGCCTCCAACTTTGGTCGCCCTTGCCAGGCGTGTGCGACCATCCTGCATGCGATCGAGTTGCTCGGACGCCGTCGGGCCATTGCACACAATTTCGTGAGCAATGCGAGCGGGCACCCGAATATCGTTGCGGAATTCTCTCGCTATACGCCAGGCTTGTAACAGCGGGTAACGGGAACCTGCATCCGCTCGCCCGACGTCACGCGTAAAAGCCCTGCCATTCCCAAGCCGGGTTCATGCTGGGGGAGCTCCGTGAACTCGTGAGCCTTGTGGCGTGCCGTTGGGCTGGCACTAAGGCGGCCCACGCTTAAGCATCAACAACGAACAGGAATAGTCCCATGCGCATGCGCTACATGAGCTGTTCGACCCTGATCGCGTTTACATGCTCGCTCGGCGGACCGGCGATAGCCGCGCCGTTCTCCTTCAGCACCGGCAACCCGAACGGACTGATGGCGACCGCGTCTCGCCCGGACACTCCGCCCGGAACGGAGATCGAGTCGGCCGACGACTTCAACTTATCCAATCAGACGAGGATCACGAGCGCGACCTTCACCGGGCTTCTGCCGGCGGGCGCCCCGCTCAGCAGCGTCAGCAACGTCGTGGTCGAGATCTATCGCGTATTCCCCGCCAACTCGGCAAACCCGCCGAGTGGCCGCGTGCCCAGCCGCGCAAACTCGCCATCGGATGTCGCACTCGACAGCCGCGAATCAGCCGCGGGCACGCTGACCTACACCCCGAGCATCCTGAATTCCTCCTTCACGGCGGCCAACTCCGTATTGAACGGCATCCACCCGCTGCCTGGGGTCAGGACCGGCGGTGACGGCGCGGTGACCGGCGAGGAAGTGCAATTCAACATCAGCTTTTCCTCGCCGTTCGATCTCCCGGCTGATTCCTATTTCTTCGTGCCGCAGGTGGAGCTCAGCTCGGGAAATTTCTTCTGGTTATCCGCTCCCAATCCGATCGTGCCTCCCGGGACGCCAACCTCGCCGGATCGGCAGGAATGGATCAGAAATTCAGCGCTCGAGCCAGATTGGCTGCGCGTTGCCACCGATATCGTCGGCGTCGTTCCCCCGGTCTTCAACGCGACATTCTCGTTGACAGGGGAAACGGTCCAAGCGGTTCCGGAACCGGCGGCGATAGCGCTGCTCGCTTCGGGCTTGGTGGGACTTGGTTTGCTGCGGCGGCGCAGCGGCTGAATTTGAGTTAGCGGTGTGATTCCCCTCCCCTTGTGGGAGGGGGCTGGGGGAGGGGCTTGCGGTTAAACCCTACCCCTTCGCCCGCATCAGCCGCGCTTTGTCGCGTTGCCAGTCGCGGGCGGCGATGGCGGCGCGCTTATCGTGTTTCTTCCGGCCCTCGGCCACACCGAGTAGCACCTTGGCGCGGCCACGCTCGTTGAAGTGGATCTGCAACGGCACGAGCGTCTGTCCCTCGCGCGTCACCGCTCCGGTCAGCGTGCGAATCTCCTTGCGCTTCAGCAGCAGCTTGCGGGGCGCACGGGGCTCGAAGCGTGACAACACGCCGCCCTGGTATTCGGGGATGTAGGCGTTGAATAGCCAGAACTCCCCGTCGCGCTCGCCGGCCCAGGCCTCGCTCAGCGTCGCGCGGCCAAGGCGGAGCGACTTGACCTCCGGCCCTTTCAGCACGAGCCCAGCCTCGACGGTGCCCTTGATCGTGTAGTCGAAGCGCGCCTTGCGGTTCTGCGCGGCGATCCCGTGCGCGATCAGGCCTTTCTTTCTCGTACCTTCCGCCATCGCGCGTTCAGTTCAGCAGCCCGACTTCGGTCATCGCCGCCCGCACTTTCTCGCGCGTCGCTTCGGCGAGCGGAGCGAGGGGCAGCCGGCAATGTTCGGAGGTCTTCCCGAGCAGGCTGGCGGCAAATTTGACCGGGACTGGACTGGTCTCGGCGAACATTGCGTCGTGCAACGGCAGCAGGCGGTCCTGGATGGTGATGGCGTCGTTCACCCGGCCTTCCTGCCAAGCGATTTGCATATCGCTGCACAGGCGCGGCGCGACATTGCCGGTCACGCTGATGCAGCCGTCACCGCCCGCTCCCAGAAACGCGATCGCCGTGTGATCCTCGCCCGAGAGCTGGCAGAAGCCGGCGCCACAGGCCCGGCGCGTTTGCAATGGTCGCGCGAGATTCGCGGTGGCGTCCTTCACGCCGACGATGTTCGGGTGCCGCGCGAGGCGCGCCATCGTCTCGACGCTCATGTCGACGACGCTGCGCGGCGGGATGTTGTAGATGAGGATCGGCAGATCGACCGCGTCCGCGATAGCGCTGAAATGCAGAAACAACCCCTCCTGTGTCGGCTTGTTGTAGTAGGGGGTGACGATCAGCGCCGCATCCGCCCCGCACTGACGTGCGTGACGCGTGAGAGCGATAGCCTCCTCGGTGCTGTTCGAGCCAGTCCCGGCGATCACCGGCACGCGCCCGCGGGCGACCTCGACGGCGATCTCTACGACGCGCTTATGTTCGTCGTGCGTGAGCGTCGGGCTCTCGCCGGTGGTGCCCGTCGGCACGACCCCGTGCGTGCCCTCGTTGATCTGCCAATCGACAAAGCTGGCGAGCGCCTTGGCGTCAACCGAACCGTCCGCGTGCATCGGCGTGATCAGGGCGACGAGGGAACCCTTGAACATCGACGTCTCTCCATGCTGCCCCGCTCGTTGCGCATGTGCGCGCCGCATGGGTCCCGACAGAGCCTCCGAAGCTAGGCGCGGAGGGGATGCGCCGCAAGGCAGGGCTGGACTACAATCATGGCATGGCTTTCCGATTCGGCGCTGCTCTGCCTCTGCTCGCCATCCTCGCGACGGCGGCGCAGGCAGAGGACCCGATGAGCGCCGTGCGCGCCGATCGCTGGACCGATGCCGCGGCGGCGGCGGCCCAGTATACGGATCCCGTCGCGCGCAAGCTCGTCACGTACTACCGGCTGCTCGCGCCGAATGCGGCCGGCACCGCCGAGATCGCCGCGTTCATGGCGGCGAATCAGGATTGGCCGAATCAAGCGCTGCTGGAACGCCGCCGGGAAGAGGCGCTGGCGCGCGAACCCGACCAGCCGACCGCGCTCGACCAATGCACGCGCGCACCCGTCCATTTGGCGGAGGCGCTGCTCCGCTGCGCCGAGGCCTTCACCGCCGCGGGCCAGCCGAACCCCGCCGCGGCGGCAATCCGCGAAGCGTGGCGCACCGGGATCATCGACCCGGCCGCGGAAGCCGCGTTCCTCCGGCGTTACGGCGCGATCGTCCTGCCGCAGGATCAATGGGCGCGCTTCGACCGGCTCGCCTGGAGCGATACCGAGGCGGCGGCGCGGCAGGCGATGCGGCTCGACCCCGCCGTGCGTCCCGAGGCCGAGGCCTGGCTCGCACTCCGCCGCGACGATCCGCAAGCCGCGATCCTGCTCGCCGCCTTGCCCCAGGAGCTGCACGATCAGCCGGCCCTTATGCTCGAGTTCGCGCGCTGGCTCCGCCGCGCCGGGCGCGATAAGGACGCGCTGGCGCTCTGGCGAACCCAAGGGGAGGCGGCTCAGCGAGCGGTATCACCGGAGCACCTCGCCGCGTTCTGGACCGAGCGCAACCTGCTCGCCCGGCGTCTACTCCGGGCGGGAGACTCGAGCGGCGCTTACGCGCTGGCCGCGATGGCGGGACAGACCTCCCCCGAATTCCGTTGCCGAAGCCGAGTTCCTGGCCGGCTTCATCGCGTTGCGCCGCTTGAACGACCCGGACGCCGCGGCGCGCCATTTCCGGAGCATTGGCTCCGTGGCCCGCGCCGCCATCAGCCAGGCGCGTGCGCATTACTGGCTCGGGCGCGCGCTGGCCGCCGCGGGCGCGGAGGCCAGGCCGGAATTCGCGCTCGCGGCCGCCATTCCGCTGACATTCTACGGCCAGCTCGCTGCACAGGCGCTCGGCGAGGGACCGGCGGCGCTCGGGGCGCGAATACGCGCGCTCAAAGACCCTGGCTGGACGCAAGATCAGGTCCTCGATTTCGCCGGCCGCGAAACGGTGCGCGCCGCCGCGATGGTGGTCGCCTGGGGCGAGCCGCGCCGCGCGCAGGCCTTTTTGCTGCGCGTCGACGAACTGGCGCCGGATGCGACGGACCGCTCCATCGCCGCTCGCCTCGCGCTTGGCTTCGGCCTTCCGGAGACCGCGGTGGCGATCGCCCGGCGCATGGGACGGGACGGGCTCGCACTGCCGGACGCCGGATGGCCCTTGCCGGTGAATCCCCCGGAAGGGGCGATTGATCCCGCCGTGACGCTCGGATTGATCCGGCAAGAGAGCAGCTTCGATGTCGGCGCGGCAAGTCCGGTCGGTGCGCGCGGGCTTATGCAACTTATGCCCCTAACAGCGCAGGCCATCGCCAAGCGGGTCGGGGAGCAGACATCCCTGATCGCGCTCACCACGGATGCCGCGCACAACATGCGGCTGGGCACGGCCTATTTGCGCGACACGCTCGATCGGTTCGATGGCTCGCTCCCGCTTGCGCTCGCGGCCTACAACGCTGGCCCGAACCGCGTACTGGAGTGGCTGGCCGCGAACGGCGACCCGCGCAAGGGCGAGGTGGACATGGTGGATTGGATCGAACTCATCCCGTTTTCGGAGACGCGCAATTACGTACAGCGCGTGCTGGAGAACGTGGTCATCTACCGGGCGAAACGGGGTGAACCGATGCTCCTCTCCGACCTATCGTCGCCACTCCCGCTCACGCGATGATGCCTCGTAAGCGGGAACTCCCGTCAGCGGAACAGATACGGGGGCGCCTGGATGACCGGCGCCGAAGCGTCCAGAATCTCGCGGCGATCACCGGAGCGCGGCGGATAAATGCGCTGGCGATTGATGATCTCCTTGGTCTGCTTGGCAGCCGAGCCTTTCGAGGCGACACGGCGGTCCCATCCTTCCGTGTAGACGGCTCCCCAAGGTCCGAGATCAAGGATCGTCGTATACCAATCGATACTCAGCGGCAGCATCGGCTCTCCGAGAAGGTCACAGACGACATTGTGGCCGGCAAAGCGACCCATTGGGCGACCATGCTGGCACGACATGACGCACAGATGGCTGCCGTCAATCGGGAGCCACGCGACATCCCCGGCGGCGAATTCGGCTGACATGCCCTTGATCTTGAGGCAGTGATCGACTGGCACGCGACCGAGCCGGTCCCGCTCCACAGGGAAGCACGCAGTCAATGGATTGGCCTGCATGCCGGCGCACCAGACCACGGTAGCGGTGGCGATCCGCTCGCCTGACGTGAGTGTAGCCCCTTCCTCGTCGACCGAGGCCACTGAAACGCCAACACGCGTCTCTACGCCGAGCGCCTGAAGGGCTTCCGCGATAACTGGCCGGGCACTCTCGCCCATGTCGGAGCCTATCCACTTCTGCCGGTCGGCGAGGATGACCCGGAGCGCGGGCACTGGTTCAGACGCCGGAGCCGCTTGGATTGCGGCACGGAGCTTGCCAAACATTTCCGTTGCGGTCTCGATGCCGGTCAGGCCGCCGCCAACCACAAGGACGGTGTATTGGCCGGGAGAAGGCGGGCGGGATGGCAATGCGGCGATGTGGTCGTTGAGCCGAGCAGCCATCTCGTACGTATCGACATCAAAAGCGTGGGCCTCAAGGCCGGGGATCGCGGGTCGAGCGAGGCGGCTACCAAGAGCGAAGACGAGCCGGTCGTATGGGAAGGGGCGCAGGCCGCCGTTGATCGAACAGCTAACCGTTCTCGCGGCTGTGTCGATGCCAGTTACCTCCCCTTCCACATGCTTGACGCCGATCGGGTCCAGGATCTCGCTCAGTCGAACCCGTGTCTGGCTGAGGTCGGCTTCGTAATTCCGAACGCGAATGGAGTGCCATTCGGTGCGGTTGATTACCAATACCTCGACCCGGTCGGAGCCAATGCCGAGTTCGTCAAGCTTGCGGGCGGCCCCAATCGCGCTCCAGAGGCCGGCGAAGCCCGCGCCGAGAACAAGGATGCGCTGCATCTCTGGCCTCCGAGGAATGGCATTGAGGGTCATAGTTCGGCCCGCTTTCTGCTGCCCGACGTTAGCGGGCGTTCGGCGCACCAAGTTCAGGCTCGCCAGCATTTCCATCCGCCCTGTCTGCCACACGACCGTGGCAGACAGGGTTTGCTGGCCCTCAGAAAGAGCCCCTCATCCCGCGGCGCGAACTCATGATTTGGCCGCGGCCAGGGTCTGCGCCCGAAGCTGGTCGTAATCCCGCTTTTCGACCGGAACCGCGTTCCGATGACCGAGGTCATTCAGGTGGATCCGGTAGGTCTCCCGCGCAGTGACGGCAGCGATCGCCGCGATGATGGTAATGCCGAAGGTGAGCGCCCCGATGGTGAGCGGGATGTTGCTCGAGCCGGGCGGCGCCACGGTTGCGAATAGCGCCGGAAGCAGGGCCGTGATGGTGGTCCCGATATTCTGACCGATGGCCATCGCGGAGACTCGGCTCTTCGTTTGGAAGAGTTCGGGGAAGAAGCTCGGGAAGATGGCGTTGTAGCCTTGATAGACGATCCCCCACATGAGCAACGATATGATGATGGCCAGCCACAGGCTGTGGATGCTGATCGCGTACAGGTAGAGGAACGAGAGCAGTCCCGAAGCGAGCGCGCCGACGATGACCGGGGGCCTGCGGCCAATCCTGTCCGACAGGTTGCCGACATAGGGGATGACGACGATCGCGATGATGTTGCCCAGCACCGGAATCCACAGGTAGACATCCGGGTGGAAACCAATCCCGTACGCCGGCTGGACCGCGTACGCCGCCCCGAAGATCGCGGTGACTACCGGGATAACATTCATCAGGGCCATGCAGACGACCCGCAGCATGTCCGCCCAGCTGAGCCTGAAGGCTTCGGCGATTGGCGATTTCGGTACCGCGCCGTGCGAGCCCTCTTCGGCGAAGGCGGGAGTCTCCTCGACTTCACGGCGAATGATATACCCCGCGATGATGACGACGACGCTGAGCAGGAAGGGGATGCGCCAGCCCCAGGAGTTGAACGCCTGCGAGGGCATGAATGCGGCCAGCGGTAGGAAAACGGCGGCGGCGAAGATCTGCCCAGCTTGCACGCCCTGGAGGGTGAAGCTGGCGAAGTAGCCGCGCCGGCCGAATGGCGCGTGTTCGAGAATCATCGAACTGGCGCCGGAAATCTCCCCGGCGACCGCGAAGCCCTGGATGAGGCGCAGGACGACGAGGAGCACCGGAGCGAGCATGCCGACCTGCTGATAGGTCGGCAGCACGCCGACGGCCATCGTCGAGAAACCCATCAGGAACATACACAGCAGCAGCACCGTCTTGCGGCCGTGGGTGTCGCCCCAGTGCCCGAGAACGAAGGCGCCAATGGGCCGGGCGACGTAGCCGACGCCGTAAGTCGCCAAGGACGCAATAATGGCGACGCTTGGGTTGTCCGACGGGAAGAAGAGCTGCGGGAAGAGCAATGAGGCCGCGGTCGCGTAGATGAAGAAGTCATAGTATTCGAGCGCCGAGCCGATCCAGCCGCTGGCGGCCGCCTTCTTCGACTGACGCGTGCCGTGAGGCTCATGATCCGAGGGGTCAGCCATTCGGGTCCTCCAATCGTGTTCGGTTTATCAGGGTCGTCTGCCGAACGAGAATAATCCCGTCACGCCATGGATCCAAACAGAGCCAGGACCTCCTTCGGCTGAGATTGTCCGCGCGTGGCGTTATGCATCCGGAAATATCCCGGTGCGTATCTCTTTGGAAATGAAGTCCGCCGAGGCGCCGGCCCGCACGCCCATTCGCCTGAAGACCTTCACGGTCTCCGCGTGGGATGGTTTGCCACTGCATGTGCGGGAGTGGCGAGGAAACGGCGGCGGACCTCCTGTCTTGGGCCTGCCCGGATTCGTGCGGACCTCCGGCGATTTCTCGGCGGTGGCCGAAGCGTTGAATTGCGCTCGCATGGTCTCGCTCGACTATCCCGGAAGGGGCCAGTCGGGTCGCAGTCATGACGTGCGGCGCTATGCACCCGAAGCCTGCTTGGGCGACGTGCTCGATGTCTGCGCCGCGCTGCATTTGCACGGAGTTGCGGTGCTCGGCACCAGTTTCGGGGGGCTGCTGGCGATGGGGCTTGGCGCGGCGCGGCCGGGACTGCTGCGTGCGGTGGTGCTGAATGATGTCGGGCCGGAGATCGGCCGGGCCGGTGCCGACTTCGTGGGCCGTTACGTCGGCGAAGATCCCGCCTTGCCGGATCTCGAGGCTTGCATTGCCTATCTGCGCGCAAGCCTGCCACCTCTCTCCCTTTCGGGCGAGGAGGATTGGCGTCAGATGGGCAGGCTTACCTACGGCCCGGGGCCCGACGGGCGCTGGCATCCGTTGTGGGACACGCGGATCGTCCGCTTGCTGCGTGAGCCGCCGCCGGATCTGTGGCCGATGTTCCGGGCGCTCGCCCACATTCCGCTGCTGCTGGTGCGCGGCGGACTCAGCGAGATCCTGCTGCCTGCGACCGTCGCGCGCATGACCGCCGAGCGGCCGGAAATGCAGGTCGTTACGCTGCCCCATATCGGCCACGGCCCGATCCTGACCGAACCGGAGGTGTTGCCGGTCCTGCGCGCCTTCCTGGCGGCGGTCGGATGACGGTGGCACGCCTCATCGCCGGCTTTTTCGGCTGCGGAAGGTTCCCGGTCACACCGGGCAGCGCCGGGTCCCTCGCGGCGATATTGATCGGTTGGCCGCTGATGCTGGGACCGGCCTGGGTTCTGCCGAGTGCCGCGTTACTGGCCGTGCTCGCCGGGCTATGGGCCGTCGCGGCCAGCGGGATCACGGACGATCCGGGCTGGGTGGTGATCGACGAGGTCGCCGGGCAATGGATCGCGCTCGTAGGGCTGGCCCGGCCCACGCCGCTCGGCCTGCTCGCGGCCTTCGTGCTTTTCCGCATCATCGACGTGGCCAAGCCCGGCCCGGTCGGATGGGCCGACCGCCAGCACGGCCCGGCTGGCGTGATGGCGGATGACGTGATCGCCGGGGCGATCGCCGCCGGCATTCTCTGGGCCGCTCGTTCGCGTTGGCCGGAGTTGCTGGGCTGACGCCCGCCGCCGCGCGATTCAGCGCGCGACGGAGTGGCGATCCAAATCCTCGATAGCGGTCTTGAGATAGGAATCGGCGACGCTCAGCGACGAATCACGTTCGGCCGCGAAGTCGATGCCGTGCCGCAAAGCAGGTGGGATCGCCCGCGTTCCATCGCCGAGCCAGTCGAAATCTGCCCGGTCCTCGCTCCGCGCGAACAGCGCTTGCCGCAAAATCTTCGACGTCTCGAGATCCGGGTCCCGCGCAGCCGCGATCAAGGCTCGGTAGCAGGCGGTCTGGGCCATGAGAATGCGCCAAGTGACCGGCCGGCGGGCGGGATGGAAATCGAGGAAGAGATCGCTGATCGGCCGCAACGCCGTTTTCATTTCACCGCCGCCGCCCTCGCCCGGCTCCGGCGTGCGCAGATCGTTCGCGCCGAGCGCCTTGGCGAACTCGGCATAAGTCATGACGCGGTATCGCGCTCGCCCCGCGCCGTCGGTACCGTCCGTCAGCATGAGCGCGTCCACCGCTTGACTGACCTGGCCGGAATAGAGGCCCTGCCGCCACATCCGGCGTTGCTCGAGATCGGTGAGCGGGACTTGCGGGCGGATTTCCGGCGGCTTGTATCCCTCTTCCGGCGCATCCGGGAACGCGATGGCCGGGCAGCGGCTCGGATCCGCAAGGTCGAAATCGGAGCGGAAGGCACGGTAAGCCCTGCTCGCAAGAAAATGCTGCCGGTACAGATGTTGGTCCAGCCTGAGATCGAGGAAGGTCAGCCGCCGTGTCATCAACTCGTAGATCGCGAGCGGGGCGACCAGGCTGTGAATGACGCTATTGAAGTAATAAGGGTCCGTGCCGCTGATCCAATTGTCCGCCCCTTCGGCGAGATAGCCCTTCCGTGCCGCGAGGGCGAGATTCTTGATCCGGTTGACCGCGCCGAACGCAGCCTCATGCAGGTGGAAGGCCAGCGGGTATAGTTCGGCGTAGAGCCGCTTGCGAGCCTCGTACTCGTAGTCGCGCTTGGCCTTCGCCGCGTCATTCTCGGCGCTCAGGCTGCTGTTGAGCCGAGCCAGATTTTCGCCCACCCGCGCCTGCTCGCGCGCAAGCTCGCGGGACCGCTGCGCCGTCCAGAATGTGCCGGCGAGCGAGACGAGCGAGACCGCGATCGAGGCGCTCGCAGCGATCCACGCGGCTTGCACGTCGGCCATTGTCGTCGCTCCTTTCATTGCGTTCGCGGGTAGAAAATGCCCCAGAGTCAGCATCCCGCCTGCTCACGCTTGCGTGCGCCGGGACGTTGCTGTCCTATCCCGAAAACCGCGATTGGGTGCCATGCCTCTCGAGCACGCCGAAGCCGGCACGCTCCTTCCCGTCGCAGAACGGCGGCTTGCGGGACGTGCGTTGCGCAAGCAGGTCCCCCGCGCCGCGCATGCAACATGGTATCCTCCAGCCAACCGTCGCTCGCCGGTGGACATCCTGATCGAGAGTGGCCGTCACCGGATCGCGCGCCTGTTGCCGATCCGCTATGACCGAATGCGCCAATCGGCTTTTGCCTTTCTGCGCGGGTCAGCCGCGGTCATGGCGGCGGATTTGGCCATTACGCCGAGCACCGGGTTGCGTGTGCAGGCAGGCGGAGACTGCCATCTGGCGAACATGGGCGTCTATGCCTCGCCCGAAGGCATACCGGTCTTCGACCTCAACGATTTCGACGAGACACTGCCCGCGCCTTTCGAATGGGACCTGAAACGCCTTGCGGCGAGTTTCGCGGTGGCCGGGCGCAGCCGCAACCTGACGGACAAGAGCTGCCGCGCACTGGCGCGCAGCACCTGCGCCCGATACCGGACCCACATGGCGGAACTGATGCGACTGGCTCCGCTCGAGATCTGGCGCTCGCGCATCGATCTCGCGGCAACACAGTCGAGGATCAACGAGACTGGCGTGCGCGCCCGCGAGAAGCGCCGGCTGGAAACCGCAACGGACACGGAGCGGAAGGGATACTCGAAGCTCCTGGAGCGTCGCGCCAACGGGTGGCGTATCCGGCCCAAACCGCCGGTCATCTTCCCGCTCGGGGGACCCGGCGATGACACGCACCAGTTCACGGCACGCACCGCCTACGAATCCTATAAAGCGACTTTGCAGGAAGACCGTCGCGTGCTGCTTGAGCGCTATCGGCTGGAGGACGTCGCGTTCAAGGTGGTGGGCGTGGGCAGCGTCGGCACGTTCTGCGCGCTCGCCCTGTTGACCACGCCGGACGGCGACGCCTTGCTGCTGCAAATCAAGGAAGCGCAACAATCCGTGCTCGCGCCCTTTGCCGGGCCGAGCGCCTACACGAACCAGGGCCAGCGGGTGGTCACGGGACAAAGGGTGATGCAGGCGGTCAGCGACGTGTTCCTGGGCTGGACACAAGATCCCGGCGACGATTTGCAGTGCTATGTCCGCCAGTTGAAGGATTCCCGTCTGGCGTTGCTCGGCACCGATATGGAGAACGCGGCGCTCGCGTATTATGCCGGGCTCTGCGGACGCACGCTGGCGCGGGCGCACGCGCGCTCCGGCGATCCGGCGCGCATCGCGGGCTATATGGGCCGGGGGGAGACATTCGATATCGCGATCGCGGCATTCGCGATGGCTTACGCGGATCAGACCGAGCACGATTGGCGCCTGTTCCTCGATGCGATCCGGACCGGCCGGATCGAGGCGCGCACGCCGTGATCGCGCCCGAGTTGCTCGATGACGCCGAGCGGCTGCTTGCGAGCTGTCGCGCGCACGGGCTGAAACTTGCGACCGCGGAGAGCTGTACCGGCGGGCTGATCGCCGCGACGCTGACCGCCATCGCCGGTTCATCGGACGTGATGGACCGCGGCTTCGTGACCTACTCCAATGCCGCCAAAGTGGAGATGCTGGGGGTGCCCGCGGAGCTGATCGCCGCAGTGGGCGCGGTCAGCCAGGAAGTGGCCGAGCGTATGGCGGAGGGTGCCGTCGGTCGCTCGGCGGCGGACATCGCGGTTGCCGTCACGGGGGTAGCCGGACCTGGCGGGGGCACGGCCGAGAAGCCGGTCGGGCTCGTATGGTTCGCCCTCGCCCGGCGAGGCAGAGAGTCGCGGACCGAGCGCCGCGTCTTTCCCGGAGACCGCCGAGCCGTGCGCCTCGCGACCGTCGCGCGGGCCTTGGCGCTTATCGCGGAGAACATGGCGAGCTAGGCTGAAGCATGACTCAGCACATCGACTACTTCGCTTCCCTGAACTCGCCCTGGACACATCTCGGCGCCGCGCGGCTCGAGGCGATGGCGGACCGGTACGGGGCGAGCGTCCGCATCTTCCCGGTGGATTTCAGTGCGATCTTCCCCGCCTCGGGGGGCCTGCCGCTGCCCAAGCGCGCGCCCCAGCGTCAGGCGTACCGGCTCATGGAGCTGAAGCGGTGGCGCGAGCATCTGGGCGTTCCGATCCAGATCGAGCCGCGCTTCTTTCCCGCGAACGAGATGCTTGCGGCGAAATGCGTCATCGCCGCACGCGAGACGATCGGGGACAAGCCCGCCATCGCGCTCGCACATCGCGTGCTGAAGGCGCTTTGGGAGGAGGAGAAGGATACCGGCGACCCCTCCACCCTTGCGGCCCTGATCGGCGACGCCGGGCTCGATGCGAATGATCTGATGAAGCTCGGGGCCGAGGAGCGGTGGGCGGAGCGACGCAAGCAGGACACGCAAGCCGCCCTCGCCCGTGGCGTGTTCGGCGCACCGACTTACGTGATCGAGGACGAGATTTTCTGGGGCCAGGACCGGCTGGACTTCGTCGAGCGTCGGCTGGCTCGCGGGCCCGCACGCTGAATACCGAGCTGGCAGCCGCACGGCTCAGGCCGTCGCAGCCGACCATCGCGCCGCAACTGCTGGACCGGGTCGCGCTGATCGCGGCGCTGCTCACCCCGCTTTTCCTGATGCATGGGCGTGCGATCGCCGAAGTGATGATCGGCATCACCGATGTATGTTTCCTGCTGCGCTGCGCGCTGACGCGGAACTGGACATGGCTGCGGGCCGGGTGGGCGCCCGTCGGCCTCGTGTGGTGGGCGTGGCTCGTGCTCTGCTCCCTGCCCTTCCCGGTCCTGGGACTAGGCGAGGGCGGCGTCGGCTCGAGCCTGCAAGCCATCGCCGCCGTCCGCTTCCTGGTTTTCACGGCCGCGCTGGAACATGCCGTGCTGCGCGAAAAATCCGCCCGGCGGTGGATGTACGGCGTATTGGCCGCCTGCGCCGCCTACATCGCTCTGCACTGCATCGTGCAGTTCCTCACCGGTCACAACCTGTACGGCGATGGGTTTGGCATCGCGGGCGAGCTCACCGGCCCATTCGACAAGCCCCGCGCCGGCCCCCCACTCTCGCGGATTCTGCTGCCGGTCGTGATTCCGCCGGCCGCCCTGCTGCTGGCCCGGAGGCGGCCCGTGAGCACGGTCTCCGCCTATGCGCTCCTGCTGCTCGCGAGCTGTCTGATGGTGCTCATCAACCAGCGGATGCCGGCGGTGCTGACCGGTTTCGGCCTTGCCGTCTGCGCGCTGCTGTTGCCCCGGCTCAGGGCGGTGATGCTGGCAGCCCTGGCCGCGGGATGCGCGCTGGTGGCCGTCTCCGCCGTCGTCGCGCGTGCGACGTGGGACAGGCTCGTGCTGCAATTCTCGGGTCAGCTCGAGCATTTCGGAGCCAGCCATTACGGGTTCTTGTTCCGGCGCTCGATCGTGATCGCGGAACAGCATCCCTGGAACGGCCGCGGCTTCGACGGCTTTCGCACCGGCTGTCCGCTGGCCCGTTACGGGGAATCAGCGCTCGAAGCCGCGCGGGCGCATTTCGCGGTCGCCGATGTTTGCGCGCCGCACCCGCACAACTTCTATTTGCAGGCCCTAACGGATGCGGGAATCCCCGGCCTGCTGCTCTTCTGCGCGCTGGCCTTGGCGTGGCTGATGCCGCTCGGGCGCGGCTTGTGGCGCAATCCGGCGGCGCTCAGAGTCGGTCTCTTCGCGGCCATCCTTATCCAGCTCTGGCCGATCGCCTCCACGAGCAGCTTCTTTTCCATGCCGATGGCCGGATGGCTCTTCCTGCTGCTCGGCTGGGCGCTAGCGGAAAGCCGTCACCCGCTCGCCGCATAACGAGGGGGCCGGTCTTATGGAGGACCGGCCCCGCCGGAATCACTGCGTCGTGGAGGCGCCGCCGGAGGTGTCCGAGTTCGAGCTGGCCGCCGGGTGATGCGTCGTGTGGCGTTTCGCGTGGCTCGTGTGACGCGTGGGATGGTTCGCTGGCTTGGTACCGGCCGAGGGCGTCGACTGGTCCGGGGCCATTGTGGACGAGGTCGGCGGCGTGGATGGCGCCGTCGAGGGAGACGTCTGGGTCTGCGCCTGAGCCTGCGCGGCAACAAGCGAGAGAGCGAGAAGGGAGGCGTAGAAGCGCATGGTGGTCCGATTCCCTGTTGTGGGCATTGTAGTCAGAACGCGATCGGGACCCTGTTGAGTGTAAGCCCATAGCGACCTCAACCGGCGAGCGCGTGCCGGATTACCGCAACTGCCATGTCCACGCCAGCGCGGTTAACGTCGAGATGCGTGCAGGCGCGGGCGCGGTACTCGCTGGACACAGAGATCGCGATGCCTTCCCGCCGGATGCGGCGTGCGAGCGTCGCGGCGGGAACACCGGCCCCGCTCGTATCGAAGAACACCAGGTTGGTTTCCGGGTCTTGCACGACGACGCCCGGAATCCGCCCCAGCCCGCGGGCAAGAGCCTTGGCGTTCGCGTGATCCTCGGCGAGAGACGCCACGTTGTGATCGAGCGCGTAGAGGCAGGCCGCGGCGCAGATCCCGGCTTGCCGCATCGCGCCACCCAGCCGCTGTTTCCAACGCCAGGCAAGGTCGATGAAGCCGGCCGAGCCGCACAACACCGCGCCGAGCGGAGCACCGAGCCCCTTCGTGAAGTCCAGCCAGACGCTGTCCATTCCCGCCGTCATGACGGATGGCTCGATCCCGCTCGCGACCGTGGCGTTGAGGAGACGCGCCCCGTCCATGTGCGTGGCGAGTTCGTGTTCGTGCGCGGTCTCCGCGACGGCCTGGAGCCGTTCGGGAGGCCAGACCGCGCCGCCGCCGAAATTGGCCGTCTGCTCGACCGCGACCAGGGTTTGCGCCGGCGCGTTGCGGGTTTTCGCACGAAGGGCCGCTCTGACCGTATCCGCGTCGAACTGCCCGAGCGCGCCTTTGAGACCCGTCACCATGACGCCCGCCAGTGCGGCGGCGCCCCCGGCCTCGCTCGTGATGATGTGCGACCGCTCGTGGGCCAGAACTTCATCGCCGGGCCGGCAATGGCTCAAGATGGCGATCTGGTTGCACATCGTGCCGGAGGGCAGGAACACGGCTGCCTCCTTGCCCAGCAACGCGGCCATTCGATCGCAGAGCGCGTTGACGGTCGGATCGTCGCCGCGCTGCTCGTCCCCGACCTCGGCCTCCATCATCGCCTGCTTCATGGCGGCCGACGGCTTCGTCTGCGTGTCGGAATAGAGGTTGACGCGGACGGGCGGGAGCAAAGGGTCGGGGGACGGCGGAGCGTATGTCATTGCATCTTTTTCGCACTCTCCCCGAGACGGGACCAACCCGTTCGTCGGACGATCTCATCCTCTTGAAAGGATGGACGGCGGATCATACCTCCCTGTTGTCCGGGGCGCCCTGTCGGGGTCCCGGGGCGTGAACCGGGCCGGCCCTTCGGGCGGCTCTTCGTGGAACCTTGCTAATCGCAGGAGGTTTGTTGTGACCGGATTCGACTTCGCTCCCCTTTTCCGTACGGCGATCGGCTTCGACCGTCTCGCCCGTCTCGTGGACACCGCGGCGGCTTCGGCCGAAGTGACGTCCTATCCTCCCTACAATATCGAGAAGACCGGCGAGGACTCCTATCGCCTGACCATGGCGGTCGCGGGCTTCCGCCCCGAGGATCTCGATCTCGTGGTGAAGGACAACACGCTCGTCGTGTCTGGCCGAGTCCAGAACGAAGGGCCGAAGACCGAGCTGCTCTACCGCGGCATCGCCGGCCGTGCCTTCGAGCGCCGTTTCGTGCTCGCTGACCACATCGTGGTCGAGGGCGCCGATCTGCAGAACGGCCTGCTCCATGTCGGCCTGAAACGTGTGGTGCCCGAGGCGCTGAAGCCCCGCCGCATCGCGATCGGCGGCGCCGAGAGTGCGCAGCCGCAGGCTATCGCCAACGATCAGAATGGCGCTGCCCAGGCCGCCTGATTCCGCGGCCATCGGACGAGTCGAAAGGGGCCGGGCTTTCCGGCCCCTTTTTGCTGGGAAATCTCAATCGCTGGCCGTAACCTTCGATAGCGTCAGCAATCTCTTGATTTCGTCTTCCACCAGCGCGCCGAACCGAGGCTCCGCCTCGAACAGCGCCTTCAGTCTTTCGCTCTCGGAACAGCTTCTTCAAATCCGTTGCGTTCGTCACCGAGCAGGACATCTTCGCCGCGCGCAACTTTCTCGGCTTCTTTCAGAGAACACCGGCGCTCGCTGATCGCCTGCCACGCTGCGCCGAAACAGACCTGGAGCAGAACGAGTTTCGCGAGCAGGCGCACGCGGTCCTTGTCGCGAGGGTTCTGCGCCAGGCGCTGTAGCCGCGCGTCGTCGTAGCCGTCGAGATAGAGGGTGAGCAGCAGCGCATTCAGCACGCGCTTGAGCGCGCGCGGGTTGGGCGGCGCGGCGACGCTGATCAGGTCGCGGCAGACCTTGAACGCGCCCTGCCCGATCGCGCCCGATAGCCGGTTCAGATAGATGCCAACCTGATCCGCACCGAGTGGCGGCAGGTTGAACGGCACCTGGATGATCTTGTCGAGATAGGCGCGCGCGTCGAACCCGATCTCTTCGAGCGGCTTATAGCGCACCCGGATTCCCTGCTCGACCACCTCGCGATCCATGCCGAGCACGAACACGCAGCCGGGCAGATCGAGGAACAGCTTGATCGCCTCCAGCGCCGCGACCGCGTCTTCCGGCAGGCAGCGATCGAGGTCATCGACGAAGATGAACAGCCGCCTTCCCTTCTCGCCGACGCCGAACCGCTTGAGCAGTTGCTGGAACGTCGCCTGGAACTGTTCGAGCGAGACGACCTGCTCCACGTAGCGCTCGCTCGCCTCGCGCTCGATGAGCTTGACCGCCTCCTGCGTGTCCTTCCCCTTGAACCACTTCGTAAGCGCGGTGGTGATCCCGCCCTCCGCGCCTTTGCCGGCGATCGCCTCCGCGACCTGCTTGTTCAGCCCGGCGGTGAGCGCGGTGAGCGCGGCGTCCGCCGCCAGCGGCAGCGCGCCCCACCAGTTCACGCGGACCGCGCCGCGCTCCTTGATCGTCTGGCTCCGGTACAGGCTGGCCCGCGCCTCATCGAGTTCGTGCCTCGCCTTGGCGAGATCGTCCGGGGAGAAATGCTCGTCCGGACTCTCGAACCGCGTTCGGAGCGTCTCGACGACCCGCAGCAGCAACGCGCGCCACAGCGCCTGTTCCTGCCGCGCGTAGATCCAGGCGTCGAACCACACCATGAGCCGGTCGCGGGATTTGGATTCCAGCTCTTCCCGCAAGGTCTGCATGACGCTGGTCTTGCCCGTGCCCCAGCCGCCGTAGATGCCGAGCACCAGAGGCGTCGCCAGATCCGGGACTTTCCAGCAGCTTCCGGATCGCGCTGACAGCCGGGCCTCGATCGAGCCAATCTTTCGCCGCGATCAGCGAAGATCAGCGGCGTGTCGGCGTGGCTCATGGGAGATGGATTTCAAAGCAGGTCACGTTGCCCTTCGCATCGCCGACGAACGCGCCGCTTCCGTCCGCGGACATCGCGCAGCAGTACGGCTGCGCATCGAGCGCCAGCCTGTGCCGCTGCTGCGCCGCTGGCGAGGTCCCAGACGATCAGCGTCCGGTCAGCGGAGGCGGAGAGCCCGGTGCGGCCGTCCGCGCTCACCGCGCAACCGTTCACCCGCCCTCGTGGCCGCGCAGTGTGTGCGCGTGCTCGCCGCTGGCGAGGTCCCAGACGATCAGCGTCCGGTCAGAGGAGGCGGAGAGCCCGGTGCGGCCGTCCGCGCTCACCGCGCAACCCTTCACCCAACCCTCGTGGCCGCGCAGTGTGTGACGCTGCTCGCCGCTGGCGAGGTCCCAGACGATCAGCGTCCGGTCAGCGGAGGCGGAGAGCCCGGTGCGGCCGTCCGCGCTCACCGCGCAACCCTTCACCCTATCCTCGTGGCCGCGCAGTGTGTGGCGCGGCTGGCCGCTGCGCGAGGTCCCAGACGATCAGAGTCCCGTCAGCGGAGGCGGAGAGCCCGGTGCGCGCCGTCCGCGCTCACCGCGCAACCCTTCACCGAACCCTCGTGGCCGCGCAGCGTGTGGCGCCTCTTGCCGCTGGCGAGGTCCCAGACGATCAGGGTCCGGTCAGAGGAGGCGGAGAGCCCGGTGCGGCCGTCCGCGCTCACCGCGCAACCATTCACCCAACCCTCGTGGCCGCGCAGGCGTGGCGCTGCTCGCCGCGCGCGAGGTCCCAGACGATCAGGGTCCCGTCAGCGGAGGCGGAGAGCCCGGTGCGGCCGTCCGCGCTCACCGCGCAACCATTCACCCAATCCTCGTGGCCGCGCAGTTTGTGGCGCCGCTCGCCGCTGGCGAGGTCCCAGACGATCAGCGTCCGGTCAACGGAGGCGGAGAGCCCGGTGCGGCCGTCCGCGCTCACCGCGCAACCCCTCACCCCATCCTCGTGGCCGCGCAGCGTGTGGCGCTGCTCGCCGCTGGCGAGGTCCCAGACGATCAGGGTCCGGTCCTCGGAGGCGGAGAGCCCGGTGCGGCCGTCCGCGCTCACCGCGCAGCCCTTCACCCCACCCTCGTGGCCGCGCAGCGTGTGCCGCTGCTCGCCGCTGGCGAGGTCCCAGACGATCAGGGTCCGGTCACTCGGAGGCGGAGAGCCCGGTGCGTCCGTCCGCGCTCACCGCGCAACCGTTCACCCAATCCTCGTGGCCGCGCAGAGTGTGGCGCGGCTCGCCGCTGGCGAGGTCCCAGACGATCAGGGTCCGTGTCAGCGGAGGCGGAGAGCCCGGTGCGGCCGTCCGCGCTCACCGCGCAACCGTTCACCCAACCGTCGTGACCGCGCAATATGTGCCGCCGCTCGCCGCTGGCGAGGTCCCAGACGATCAGCGTCCGGTCAGCGGAGGCGGAGAGCCCGGTGCGGCCGTCCGCGCTCACCGCGCAACCATTCACCCAATGCTCGTGACCCGCGCAGTGTGTGGCGCCGCTCGCCGCTGGCGAGGTCCCAGACGATCAAGGTCCTATCAGCGGAGGCGGAGAGCCCGGTGCGGCCGTCCGCGCTCACCGCGCAACCATTCACCGATCCTCGTGGCCGCGCAGCACGTGAGCGCTGCTCCCCGCGCGCGAGGTCCCAGACGATCAGGGTCCCGTCATCGGAGGCGGAGAGCCCTGTGCTGCCGTCCGCGCTCACCGCCCAACCATTTACCAGATCTCGTGGCCCCGCAGCCGATGCCGGATTTCTTGCGGGCTCGCGGCCGTCGTCCATTGCGTGCGGATATGCGGATCGCCGCGCGTGCGCGCGAGCCGGTCGGCCGCGGCTTGCAAGTCGCGCTGACCATGCAGCGCGGCCGCGTAGGCCAATTGGTCCGGTGCGATCAGACCGGTTTCCGGGGCTGCCGTCAGCCGCAAACGTGTGAGACTCCACGCGCATCATGCGGCAGAGCTCGCGCACTTGCCGCGCCGCATCGGGTTCCGCTTCGGCAAGCGCACTGAGCGGCTCGATCGCCCGCGCAACTTCCGGCAATTGATCCGGCAGCCAGCGCGAGCATCGCTTCGGCCCCGGCCAGCCGGCGCGCCAGCTTGTTCCACCAGACTTCCGGCGCGAAGCCGCTCTCGCAGCGAGCGCGAGCGAATTCGTGGATCAGCGGATGCAGACGGATCTGGCCGCGCTCGCGGTTGCGCTCGATGAGCTGTGCGGCGTCGAGCCGCGCGAGGGACTGCGCGAGGGGATCGGGAGCAAGCCCATCCGGATCGGCCGCGGGCAGATCGATGAGCAGCGGAATCGCGGCTTCGGGCACAAAAGCGTTCTCGCCGAGCGAAGCGAGCGTTTTCAGAACCCGGTGATCCTCAGCGGTCTGCTTGTCCCAGATTTCCGCCAGTACCGCCTGAAACGATTTACCGATCTTCTCCTTGTAGTCGGACGGAATCTTCCCGTGCTTGTCGAGCGCGGCGACGGCTCCGCCCCGCTTCAGCGCATCGCGCAAGCCCGCAAAGCGGAGCTGCGTGTTTCGCCGCGAGAAGCCGCCCGGTCATGACCAGCGCCAGCGGCAGACCGCCGAGCATCGCCAGCAGCGCCGTGAGCGCCGCCGCCTCGATCGCCCTCCGGTTCCCCGCGCTTCGCCTCTCGCAACAACAACGCGCGGTCGGCTGGCGAGGGCAGGAAATCGAGCCGGACCGGGTTGCAGTCCGGGATCTCGTGCCGGCTCGTGACCAGCAGCTTGCAATTCAAGCCACGCGGATGACTGTCCGGCAGACCGGGCAGGTTCTGATCCAGCACCTCCGGCTTCTCGACGTTATCGAGCACCAGCAGCGCGTCCGGCCTGCCACGCAATCGCCCGAGCACCGCCCGGGCCTTCGCGCGATCGTCCGCCCCCGGCAGTCCGTGCTCCTCGGCGCAGGCGACGAGCCCGTCCACCGCCTGCCGTGGGTCGGCCATGCTCAGCCAGACGATCCCGCCCCGGATAATCGAGCTTGTGAGCATCACAGTATCGGACGGCGAGCTGCGTCTTGCCGATCCCGCCGGTGCCTTGCAGCGCCGTCACCAAAGCCGGGGCGTCGCTGCCGGATAGCAGACGCGTGCAGCGCGCCGAGCGCCGCGTCGCGGCCGATCAGCCCGGCCGATCGGGCCACAGGCACGTAGAAAATGGGCGTCTCGGCCGCCATCGTCTCGCGCTACGACTCGCCAGGCTTGCGGAAGAACGAATCGGCCGTGCTGCGATGCCCCTGCTTACGGTCGATGTCCGCCTCGACCCGCGCGATCTCCTCGCGCAACTCCCCGATGTACTCGCGTAGCTCCTCGATCCCGAGCGTATCGAGCTGGATACGCTCGAGCCGTGTGCGTTTCCGCAGAGGGCCTTCCTCCTCCTCCATGCCGTGCCTCCCAAGTCCTTAACATCCACATCATAACCGGGCGATCGGTCTTGACCCACCCCTCCCCGGAGGTCATATCCGGCGCTTAACCCGCTTTCGCGGCGCGCCCGATTGTGCGCAGCGCCGAGCGATGCGGCCGTAAGGTGGTATTTGCCATGACCCTCCCATTGATGCCCAAGGCCACAGCGGTGTGGCTGATCGAGAAGACCGCCCTCACCTTCACGCAAATCGCCGATTTCTGCGGTATGCACCCGCTCGAAGTGCAGGCCATCGCGGACGGCGAGGTAGCGCAGGGGATCGTCGGCTACGACCCGGTCGCCAACGGCCAGCTCACGATGGAGGCAATCCATCGCGCCGAGGCGGACCCGAACGCGCGGCTGAAACTGGCGCCCAGCGCCAATCCGTTGCCGAAGCGCTCGCGCGGCAGCCGCTACACCCCCGTCGCGAAGCGGAACGACCGGCCCGACGCCATCGCCTTCCTGCTGCGCACCTACCCGCAGCTCAGCGAAATGCAGATCGGCAAGCTGCTCGGCACGACCAAGGACACCATCCAGAAAGTGCGCGAGCGCACCCACTGGAACAGCGCCAACATCAAGCCGCGCGATCCGGTCATCCTCGGCCTGTGCAGCCAGACCGACCTGAACGCGGCCGTCGCGCAGGCGAACGAGCGCCTGACCCGCGAAGGGGCCACGGTACCTCCGCCACCATCGCCGCATACGGAAGAGGCGGCCTGACGGCGATGACGGGGCGGGCTAGGCGGCGGCCCGGATTTGGGTGCCGCCCTGCGCCCGCCCGTGCGTGGTCAGTGCGTGTGACCTTGCAGCCGCTCCATCTCCTCCTTGAGCCGCAGCTTTTCGACCTTGAGATGCCAAAGGGTGTCGCTGTCCGGGCGCGGGCGCTGATCTTCGTCGGCGATTTGCAGCTCCAGGCTGGCGTGGCGTTCCCTCAGCGCCTCGATCCGAGACTGCAGGCTCATGGTGCCTCCTTTTCTGATGGACTAGGTTGTATTTCGCACGGCATGGTTGCCGTGGCAAGGGAGCCTATCCCCATTTATCGATCTAGTGCTACGGCCTCGGTCATCAACCCGCTGTGCGCGCCCCATCCGGGCGCCTGCTCCGAGAGCCGGCCGTGCTGAGCGACCGGGACTCGCTGCTGCGAAAGCTGCACGAACTCCGCAGCGAGCACCGCGACCTCGATACCGTGATCGCGCGCCTCTCGATCGACGGCGGGGTCGACCAGCTTCAGCTCCAGCGCCTCAAGAAGCGCAAACTGTTGCTGAAGGACGAGATTTCCCGGCTCGAGAGCCGGCTGATCCCCGACAGCATCGCCTGACCGCACGCGGTCATGACCCTCCGTTCGCCGCCGCTGGTCGGCATCATCATGGGAAGCCAGTCCGACTGGCCCACGCTGCGGCACGCCGCCGAAACGCTCGCCCGGCTCGATGTGGCGCACGAGACTCGCATCGTCTCCGCCCATCGCACCCCCGACCGTCTGGCCGCCTACGCGCGGGCCGCGAAGGGACGGGGATTGCGGGTCATCATCGCGGGAGCGGGCGGAGCCGCCCATCTGCCCGGCATGTGCGCCGCGTGGACCCCGCTTCCCGTGCTGGGCGTTCCTGTCGAATCCCATAGTCTCAAGGGCATGGACAGCCTGCTTGCGATCGTGCAGATGCCGGCGGGCATACCCGTCGGCACGCTCGCGATCGGCCGGGCGGGGGCGGTGAACGCCGCTTTGCTCGCCGTCGCGATCCTGGCGACGACCGACCCGGCGCTGGCCGGGCGTCTCGACGCTTGGCGCGACGAGCAGACCCGGTCGGTCGCCGAGCAGCCCTACGACCCGCACGAGCCTGCATGACCTTCCCCCTGCGGCCGAACAGCACGATCGGCATTGTCGGGGGCGGCCAGCTCGGCCGCATGTCGGCGATGGCGGCGGCGCGGCTCGGCTATCGCGCCCACATCCTGACACCGGAGGAGGACAGTCCGGCGGCGCAGGTCTCGGCCGGGGTCACGTTAGGGGAGTACGAAGATCCGGGCGCGTTGCGCGATTTCGCCGCCGCCGTGGACGTCATCACCTTCGAGTTCGAGAATGTCAGCGCCGAAGGGCTCGATCTTCTCGCCTCGCTGAAGCCGGTGCGGCCCTCCCCCGCCGTGCTGCGGACCAGTCAGGACCGGATCGCCGAAAAGAGTTTCCTGAACGGTGCGGGCGTACGCACCGCGCCTTGGCTGCCGGTCGAAACCGAAGGCGATCTCGAGCGAGCCGCGGCCCGGCTCGGCTTTCCCTGCGTACTCAAGACGACACGCCTCGGCTACGATGGAAAGGGGCAGGCGCTGCTGCAAGCTGAGACGGAACTCGCGGCGGCCTTCGCTTCCTTGTCGCCGAAGCCCCTCATCCTGGAGGGATTCATCGACTACGCGCAGGAAATCAGCGTCATCGTCGCGCGCGGTGCAGATGGGGCGCTCGCCGCTTTCGACACGGTCGAGAACCAGCATCGCGACCATATTCTCGACGTGACGCTCGCACCTGCCCCGGTCGCTGAAACCACGTCGGACGCGGCGCAAGCCATCGCCGTGCGGGTGGCCGAGTCGCTCGACCTCATCGGCGTGCTCGCGGTCGAGATGTTCGTGGACAGCACCGGGCGCGTGCTTGCGAACGAGATCGCGCCCCGCCCGCACAACTCCGGTCACTGGACGATCGACGCCTGCCCCGCGAGCCAATTCGAGCTGCACATTCGCGCGGTCGCGGGGCTCCCCTTGCCGCCGGCCGTCCGGCACTCGGACGCGGTGATGAAGAACCTCGTCGGACGGCGCGATATGGCGTTCTGGCAGCAGATTCTCGATACTCCCGGCCTGATCCCGCATCTCTACGGCAAGACCGAGGCACGGCCGGGCCGCAAGATGGGCCACGTCACCCGGCTGTTCCCGAAGGGCGCCCTGCCCGGTGCTTTCGGCCTGCGCGCCGCTCTCGGGCCGCTCGCCGAACGAGCGCCTGGGCTGATCCGGGGCGAGTGAGGGCATGTGATTTCCGGAGAGCCGCGGCTCAGTCCGCGCGCGTCCCGGTTGATCTGGATCAAGGCGGCGCCGGGCGCTTCACGCCTAGGATGTCGGGAGGCCGAGCGACGGCTCGGTCGCTCGGTCAGGAGGACAGGATCATGCGCTACGATGAGCCCATCCTGAACGCCACGCAGGAGAGCGATCCCCGGGTTCGCTGGCGGGCATGGCGCATGTGGCTGGCCGAAGGGCGACCGGAAGGACGCGAGTTGGATTACCTCCGGCGCGCACGGGAGCTCCAGGCGATCGACGATAATCCAGCGGCTACGCGCCTGCCGGACGCGGTTCTGCAACAGGTACAGACGGTGCAAAACGTCACCGAGGGCGGAACCGGCCGTGAGCGGCGGCGCGGAGATTTCCGCTTCGGTCGGGCTCGCGTTACGTCCTCAAATTCCTGACCTGCACCTCCTCCAATTTGAGCTGAACGGTGCGGCCGCTCTGCCACTGATTCGCGCCGGGCAGCACGGTTGGGCTGGCGATGTCGTCACGATTCCCGCGGCGTTCCTCGAAGGAGACGTCGAACCGCTTGTCGCGATCCCGCAGCATCGCCTCGTTGGCCTCTCCGTCCTTGACGAATCCCATCATGAGCTGAGGAATTCCCAGCGGCAAACTACGGTCGCGGTCGATTTGCCATGTGTGCCAAGTCTTGCCGTAGGTCGTGACAAGATCATTCATGAAAGCGTGCTCGGCAAGTTCCGGTACGCCCGGCGCGATAAGTTGCCCGGACTTCACTTCGTAATTATGGCTGTGCCAGAGTCTTTTCTCGTCATCTGGCAGCGACTTAAAAACCCTCTCGCTGACAATATACTCGATCCCGATCAGCTTGGCGTCGGACCGATTGGAATCGTAGATCACGCATTGATGAAAATCCTCGCTCAGGTGGGTGCAGAAGTGGTTGGCCTCGACCTGACGGCCCATGTCGTCGGCATAGAAATGAAACCCGTTGAGAAACGCGCTCATCGCGTCGATGGGGCGCTTGACCTGCATGACATCGGCGCCGGTATCGAGCACATGGCTCCGCGTCGAGAGAGGGCCGCCGGGAACCGGGGCATTCTGCTGCTGGGCGGATGCTTTGCGGCCGAGAACCGCCGCCAGCGGCGCGACCACGGCAGTGGCGGCAAGCGAACGGCTGAAGCAGCGCCGGCACGTGACGATGTGCAGCAAGCTCATGGACGCCTCTCTGCGTGAAAAAGATCGCTCCCGAGATCGGTCAGGCGGCCCCACTCCGCCCATGGGCTTCCCCGATCTGGCCGAGATTACGATCTATAGGACCACGCGCCTAGGATGAGGATGGAAGTAAGTGCCATGCCGCGTTACGCGCCCCGCACCAGTCTCGCCACACATGAGGTGACGAACCAGCCGCCGGAGTTCGCGCCCCGCAACCTGTACCTGACCGACCCCGTGTTGCGGGAAGCCGCGCTGCGGGAAGGCGGCGATTGGGTGGACGCGCCCCTCGCCGCCCTGGGTGAGGCGGTCGGGAGCGAACAGGTGCTCGAATGGGGCGAGCTCGCGAACCGGCATCCCCCGGAACTCGTCACCTTCGACCGCCTCGGGCGGCGGATCGACGAAGTGCGGTTTCATCCCGCCTACCACGCGCTCATGGATCTCGCGATGCGGCATCGCATCCATTCGATCGCCTGGACGGAGAACCGGCCCGGAGCGCATGTGGCGCACGCGGCGCTGCTCGCGCTCTTCAGCGAGGCCGAGGCCGGGACGATGTGCCCGATCAGCATGACGTACGCGTCGGTTCCCGCGCTCCGGCACGAGCCGGATGTCGCGGCGCAATGGGCACCGAAGATCCTCGCCGGCACTTACGACGCGCCGCTCCGTCCCATCGCGGAGAAGGCCGGGGTGACGCTCGGCATGGCGATGACGGAGAAGCAGGGCGGTTCGGACGTGCGCGCCAATACGACGCGCGCCGAACCGCTCGGTGCGCGCGGTCCGGGCAAAACCTACCGGCTGACGGGGCACAAATGGTTCTGTTCCGCCCCGATGTCCGACGCCTTCCTCACGCTCGCCTATGCGGAAGGTGGCCTCAGTTGCTTCCTGGTGCCGCGCATCACGCCCGAGGGCGGCCGCAACGCCATCCACGTGATGCGGCTCAAGGACAAGCTCGGCAACCGGTCCAACGCCTCGAGCGAGATCGAGTATCACGGCGCCGAGGCGGTCATGGTGGGAGAGGAAGGCCGCGGGGTGCCAACCATCGTCGAGATGGTCCACCACACGCGCCTCGACACGATGGCCGGCACGCTCGGGATCATGCGCATGGCGCTGGCCCAGGCGGTGCATCACGCGCGCCATCGCCGGGCCTTTCAAAAGCTGCTGATCGATCAACCGGCGATGCGCGCCGTGCTTGCCGATCTGGCGCTCGAATACGAAGCCGCGGCGGCGCTGACGATGCGGGTCGCGCGCGCTTTCGGCGGCACGGATGAGGCCGAGCGCGCCTTCGCCCGACTCGCGGTCGCGATCGGGAAATACTGGCTCAACAAACGCGCACCGAACTTCGTTTTCGAGTGCATGGAGTGCCTGGGCGGAGGCGGCTACATCGAGGAAAGCATGCTTCCCCGTCTTTATCGCGAGGCGCCGCTCAACAGCATCTGGGAGGGTTCCGGCAACGTGATCGCGCTCGACGTTTTGCGCACGCTGCAAAAGGAGCCCCGCGCGGCGGAGATCTACCGTGCCGAGATCGCCGCGGCGCGCACTGGCGATACGCGCCTGGACGGCGCGGCGAAGGAACTCATGGCGAGTTTGGAATCCGGCGGTGCGCGCGAGGCCGGCGCGCGCTGGATCGCCGAGCGTCTCGCGCTTACCCTTCAGGCCGCCCTTCTGGTCCGGCACGCGCCAGCGGCGATCGCGGACGCGTTTTGCGAAACACGGCTTGCGGGGGATTGGGGCCGCAGTTTCGGCACGCTGCCGTCAGCCGCTGATCCTGCGGGGATTCTTCGCCGGATGGGGGGAGACCTCCAGTAAACACCTGCCAATCCAGGTTCACGGTCAAAAGCCATCTCGGCTGCATATCTGGCTCTGGCCGAATAAGAACGAGCATGCGCGAATTCCGAGAGAAGGGCGATTTTACCTGAACTAAACTCCTTGGCCTTACGATGGGCTAAGGGGCCGCAGCTCCGGCCCATTGCTCCGCCGATCCGGTGGCGGACTTGAGCCAGACGAAGCTAAAACCAATCTCAAACACGCTGGCTGGCCCGGCGTCCTGGGCTCGCGGCTGCGCGCTAATGTCCAACTAGGTCGTGGACGAACAACATGGCACTACAACTTGGCGCCTTGCGAGACGCCCTGATCGAAGCCGGCGCGACCAAGGAGAAGGCCGACGCAGCTGCTGAGGAACTGGCCGGATACGAGATACGGCTGGCTGGTATCGATAAACGGCTCGCGATACTGCAAATTATGGTGGGCGGCCTATACGCCATCCTCGCGCTAATCGGCGGCCCGTCGATATGGCTGCTTGTGCGGGTCGCAGCGAAAGTTGGTGCCCTCCCTGGCTGAGCCAGCCCTCGGCGGCATCCGCGTTGTCCCCTTCAGCAGACTCCGTGCTGGTCGGACTTTTCAGAATTCACACCATCGCGGGGCGGAATGCCTGCCGCAATGCCGTATCGGCCCGCTCCAGTTCTCGCTCCAGATCTTCCCCGATCGCAACTGCGTCCGCGACCGGTCCGCGACGCGAGGCTGCGAGAACCGCCCGAAGCCGCTGCTCAAGCGCGGTCAGGCCATAGCCGCCAGCCACGCCAGCCATGGCGTGAGCCTCCGACTCGATCGCGCCCGCGTCGCCGGCCACCAGGGCCGAACGCAACGCCGGCATGCGGTCCCACAAATCGCCAAGGCAGGCATCCGCGAGCGTCTCGAGCCGCGCAGGGGGAATCCCCTGCCGCAATTCAGCGATCCGATCTTCGTACAGCGTCGGAGTCCGGCCCTCGTCTTTTAGCTGCTCCGGCCGATCCGGCGGGCTCGGCAGACGGGCCGACCACACATGCCGCGCTAGAGCCGCGATCAGGTCGGCTGCATCGACCGGCTTGCCGAGGACTCCTTGCATTCCCGCCGCCAGGCACCGGGCCTGGTCCTCGGCCGCATCGTTGGCCGTAAGGGCGACGATGGGCAATGTCCGCGCGGGTCCTGTCAACGTGCGGATGCGGCGGGTCGCCTCAAGCCCGTTCATGCCCGGCATGAACACGTCCATGAAGACGAGGTCGTAGGGCCGGTCCAGCACGGCCCGAACCGCCGCCTCGCCGGATGAAGCGACATCCACACAATGTCCCGCCTGACGCAGCATGGTCGCGATGATCAGCTGATTGGCGGTGACGTCTTCCACGAGCAGGATTCGCGTACGCGGCACCACGGCCCCCGACCGCCAAAGCCGCCCTACATTCGCCTCGGCAAGCTCCGACGCGGTGTTCACCGGTAGCGTCAGCCAGAACCGGTTTCCTCCCTCGGCCGTGGTTTCGCAGCCGATTTGGCCATCCATCAGCTGCATGAGGCGCAGGCAGATCGCAAGACCAAGGCCGGTTCCGGGTTTGACCTCCCCGCCTCCGTGATCGATGCGCGAGAAAGGCTGAAACAAGCGGCCCCGATCCGCCTCGCAGATAGCAGGGCCTTGGTCCGTTACCGCGAGGCGAAGCACAGTCCGTTCCCCATCGCTCACCGCCACGGCCGATAGCAGCACGTTTCCGGGTACCGCGAATTTCGTGGCGTTGCTGAGGAGGTTGATGAGCACCTGGCGCAATCGGATCGGGTCGGCGTAGAGCCGCGCCGGCACCATGGGCGACATCTCCAGCGAGAACGTGATGCCCCGCGCGGCGGCCTGAACGCGGAACATGTCGAGCACGCCTTCCAGCAGCAGTCGGAGATCGAAAAATTCCGGGCGGAGCACGAGCCGCCCGGCCTCGATCTTCGACATCTCCAGAATGTCGTTCAACAGGCCGAGCAGCGCGTCGCCCGCCTGCTTCGCCATCACCACCAAGCGGCGGTGCGACGGCGCCAAGCCCAATTCGGCGAGAATCGCGATGCTGTTGAGCAACGTATTCAGGGGCGTGCGAATCTCGTGGCTGACGATCGCGACGAAGCGTGACTTCTCTTCCGCCGCCGCCTCGGCCTGCTCGCGGGCCTGGCGTTGCGCCCGCTCGGCCTGCTTACGCGCGGTGATGTCGGCGTATAGTGTAACGAACCCGCCGCCCCGTAGGCCGCTTCGGCGCAGCTCGACTGTAGCGCCGTTCGGGCGCAAACGCTCGACCACGCCATTTTGTGTACCGGCGCGCAGGATGGCCATACGCCGGCTCACCTCCTCCTCGATGTCGACGTCGCCGAACTCGCCCACCACCGCCTGGACGCGCAGGATTTCCTCGATCGGCAAACCGACATGGAGCAGCTCTGCCGGCACGCCGGTGAACTCGGAAAACCGAGCGTTCCATTGTACGAGGTTAAGATCGGCGTCGAACATGGAAACGCCGTCCGACATGCCGGCCAAGGTCGCTTCGAGCTGAGCGGTATTGGCGTCCGCGCCCCGCTTGGCGATTTCCAACTCCGCATAGGCGGCTTCCAAGGCCGCACGATCGCTGGCCATCCGCTCTTCCCTGAGCCGCGCCGCGCGAAGAGCCATCATCAAAATAGCGGCCATCGTCAGCACCAGGAGGGTGCTGCCCCCGGCAAAAATCGTGGCGCGCCGCTGCCAGGAATCGGAGGTGCCAAGGGCACGCCGCACGTCGAAGCCGACGACCACTGAAAGGTTCCGGTCGGGCAAGTGATGGAACGCGTGGATCCGCATCACCCCGTCGGGCGCGGAAGCACCGGTCCAGCGGCCGTCCGGCCAGGTATTCATCGCGTTGAACAGGTCGGAACCGGCGATACTGCCCACGGATTCCGCGCTCTCCTCGCCGGCAACGGCCCGCAGCTCGCCACCGGCGCCCACGACCGCGATCATCCCGCCATCGCCGAGATCGGCTTTTCGATAGAAGTTGGCCAGTGCCGTCGTATCGTACGAACCTCCGATCACGCCGGCGAAGCTTCCATCCGGCCGGCCAAGCCGCCGAACCATGTTCATCATCCAGGGCCGGGCCGTGGGTCCCCGCGTGGCAGGGCTTATGAACATGCCGCTCTCGTCGCCGACGAGGCTCGCCTCGTACCGGAAGTAGTCCCGGTCACTCAGATCCACGCCGATCAGCTCGGGGCGGGTACCGGCACGAACGATGCCCTTCTCGTCGGTTATGAAAATCTGTAGGGCCGGGTCGGAAAGCACGACCGCCCGGTTGCGCCAGCCCGCTAGATCGAAATGTGCGGGGTCGGCTTCCCACTCGCGGCCGAGAATGCGAAGCGTCTGCTCAAAGGCAAGCAATTTCTGATCGAGCTGATCTCCGAACGCGAGTGCCTCGTTCGATGCATCGGCCTCGATCCGCGCCCGTGCTTCCCGGCGCTCTGCACGAATCGCGTTGATGGTCCCGAGCCAGGTCAAGGTTATGAGACATAGCGCCGCGAGCAGGATGCTCGCCTGGGCGAGCCGATATCGCCGCGATGCCAGCTTCATCGCCATCTTGCGGGCCGAGGCTTCAACCCCGTCATCTTGCTCGCCTGCGCCTTTGCCGGGAGCGGAGGCCGCACCCGGCTCTTCCTACCCGCTCCTGCCCCCGGGTGACAACGCCGGCGACGGACCCGCGCTCGGGCCGCGCGGCTTGCGAGGTCATAGGGTGAATGCGAATGTCCTTGGATGGCGGAGCAGCCTTGTTCGCTGGGGGACTGTGGGGGACATGAGAGGGTGAAATGGCCAAAATTAAGGTAAAGACCCCCGTCGTGGAGCTGGACGGGGACGAGATGACCCGCATCATCTGGGGTTTCATCAAGGATCGGCTCATTCTGCCCTACCTCGACATCGACCTGAAGTACTATGACCTCGGGATCGAGTACCGCGACAAGACCGATGACCAAGTGACTGTCGACGCCGCGAACGCGATCAAGCAGTACGGCGTCGGCGTCAAGTGCGCCACCATTACCCCCGATGAGGCGCGGGTCGAGGAGTTCAAGCTCAAGAAGATGTGGCGGAGCCCGAATGGTACGATCCGCAACATTTTGGACGGCACGATCTTCCGCGAGCCGATCATATGCAGGAACGTGCCCCGCCTCGTCCCGCACTGGACGCAGCCGATCGTGATCGGCCGCCACGCCTATGGCGACATCTATCGCGCCGTGGAGATGAAAATTCCGGCTCCCGGCCGCGTGCGGCTGGTCTACGAACCGGACGAGGAGGGCGGGCCGGCGCAGATACTCCGCGTGTTCGAGTTCAAGAGCGCGGGAGTCGCGCTCGGAATGCACAATACCAAACCCTCGATCGAGGGTTTCGCCCGTGCCTCATTCAATTACGGGCTGCTGCGCAACTATCCGGTCTATCTCTCCACCAAGAACACGATCCTCAAAGCGTACGATGGCATGTTCAAGGACGTGTTCCAGGAAATCTACGATCGCGAGTTCAAAGAGCAGTATCAGAAAGTCGGCCTTACCTACGAGCACCGGCTGATCGACGACATGGTGGCGAGCGCGCTGAAATGGTCCGGCGGCTATATTTGGGCCTGCAAGAACTACGACGGCGATGTCCAAAGCGATATCGTCGCCCAAGGCTTCGGCAGCCTCGGTCTCATGACGAGCGTGCTGATGAGCCCGGACGGGAGAACGATCGAGAGCGAGGCCGCGCACGGCACCGTCACCCGACATTATCGCGAGCACCAGAAAGGCCGCGAAACCTCCACGAACCCGATCGCCTCGATCTTTGCCTGGACGCGCGGTCTCGCCTATCGGGGCCGCTTCGACCGCACCCCCGAGGTGACGCAGTTTGCCGAAACGCTGGAGCGAGTCTGTGTCGAAACCGTGGAAAGCGGATACATGACGAAAGACCTCGCCGTGCTGATCGGCAAGGACCAGCCCTCCATGAACACGCAGGCCTTCCTCGCAAAACTCGACGAGAACCTGAAGGCAAGGATGGAGCGGCGCTGAGCCGGGGCAGGACGCAATGGACCAGATAGAGGAACTAGCCGGCCTGGGGCGTTATCCGCTCGCCCGGCGCGGCTTCGTGATGACAAGCCTTATAAGCGGATTCACCCTCGCGACGGCGCGGGTGGACGCGCAAGCGATCCATACCGACACCACCGGGCTGGAGGCCGGGGAGGTGCAAATCCCCGTCGCTGATGGCCACCTACCCGGCTATGCGGCGAGACCGGCAGGGGCCGGGCCGTTCCCGATCGTGCTGGTGATCGAGGAGATTTTCGGCGTCCACGAATACATCAAGGACATTTGCCGCCGGCTCGCCAAAGCCGGGTATCTCGCGGTCGCGCGGCGAATACTATGCGCGTCTCGGCGATCTCTCGAAGATGACCGACTCCCAGCAAATTTTCCGGGACGTGATCTCGCGAGCGCCGGATCGCACAGATGATGCAGGACATCGACGCGGTCGCGCGCTGGGCCGGGATGAATCACGGCGATGGGTCGCGCCTCGGCGTGACCGGCTTTTGCCGCGGCGGCCGGGTCGTCTGGTTGTATGCCACGCATAATCCGGCGCTGAAGGCCGCCGTCGCCTGGTACGGTCCGCTTTCCGGGCCGACAAGCGACATCCAGCCGCGAAACCCTCTCGACGTGGCCGCGGATCTGAAATGCCCGCTGCTCGGTCTGTACGGCGGCCAGGATGCGAGCATCCCGGTCGCGATGGTCCGAGAAGCGGAGACGAAGGCCCGGGCTGCCGGGAAAACAGTCGAGATCGTCATCTATCCCGACGCGCCGCATGGATTTCACGCGGACTACCGCCCGAGCTACCGGCGCGCCGATGCGGAAGACGGCTGGCGGCGGATGCTGGACTGGTTCAGGCGCTACGGCGTCGCCTGAACGTTGGTTCCAGATTAGGCAGGAACACCGTGAACAGCCCGATGAGCGGCAGGAAGGCGCAGATCCGGTAGACGAATTCGACGCTCGTCCGATCGGCGACCTGACCCAGCACCGCCGCGCCCAGCCCACCCATGCCGAACGCGAAGCCGAAGAACAAACCGGCGATGGTGCCGATCTTCCCCGGCACCAACTCCTGGGCATAGACCAGGATCGACGGGAATGCCGAGGCGAGGATCAGCCCGATCACCACGGACAGCACGCCGGTCCAGAACAGGTTCGCGTAAGGCAGCATCGCGGTGAACGGAAATACGCCCAAGATCGAGAACCAAATCACGTATTTTCGCCCGACTCGGTCGCCGATCGGACCCCCGATCAGCGTTCCCGCCGCCATCGCGCCCAGGAAGATGAACAAGTGGATCTGCGCGTTTTGCACCGACAAGTGGAATTTCTGGATCAGAAAGAACGTGTAGTACGTGTTCAGGCTCGCGGTGTAGAAGAACTTCGAGAAGATCAACGCGAGCAGGACCGCCAGCGCCAGCGTCACCTGGCGCGAGGACAGATGCGGCATCCCCGGCGCACGCTTGCTGACGGCGCCGGATTTGCGCGGGGCCAGACGGCCTTTGTACCAATTGCTCACCCCGGTCAAAATCGCGATCGCAAGCAGCGTCGCCGCCGAAAACCAGGCAATGCTGATTTGTCCGTGCGGCACGACGATGAACGCCGCAAGCAGTGGCCCGACCGCCGAGCCGCCGTTGCCACCCACCTGGAAGACGGACTGCGCGAGTCCGTGCCGCCCGCCCGAGGCCAAGCGCGCAACGCGGGAGGATTTCGGGGTGGAAAACAGAAGAGCCGAGCCCGATCAGAGCCGCGGCGAGCAGGATTATCCCAAAGCTCGGCGCGACCGAGAGCAGCAACAAACCGACGAGCGTCGACCCCATGCCGAGCGGCAGCGAGTAGGGTAGCGGCCGCAGGTCGGTATACAGCCCGACGACCGGCTGCATCAGCGACGCGGTGAGCTGGAAGGTGAGCGTGATCAGCCCGACCTGACCGAAATCGAGCCCGAAGCTCTGCTTCAGAATCGGATACACGGCGGGGACCAGCGACTGCACCAGGTCGTTCAGGAAGTGGCAGATGCTGATCGCGATGAGGATGGCGAAGACCGTCCCCTCGCGGCGCGCGGGGAGCGTGATCGTCTGGGGCGACTGCGTCTCGGCTGACACGGTGTGGAATTCCGGAGAGGGCTGAACTCCGCCTATTTTGGCACGGGTCGCGCGATCGGAACCGCCTGACACGCGAATGTCAGGCGGAACCTGAGCGCAAGCCTCGGGGCGAGATCAGGCCGGTGCGCCGGTCCGCCCCAACATGGCGTCGAGCTTCCAGATTTGAACCAGGTCGGTATAGGGGGCGGTCATCTGCTCCGTCACCAACTCGATCATAAGACGGTTTTCGATCCAGAATTCGATGACGTGAAAGAGCGGCGGCTGGCCGGGAGCCCCCCGGCCATGGAGCTGCGTGCGCCAGCCCTCGCGCGCGCCGATTCCCTCTATGCTGGTCTGGCAAATCGGTACGGACAGCAGCAGATGAAACGGCCAGGCCGGAGGCACCTCTCGCTGCCGGGCGGTCCGCACCTGGTCATCTCCTTCGCCGGGCACGAGCGTCATGGCCTCGGGGTAGACTTCGATCATGGTTCCGTGCGGGTCGCCGCTGACCGCCATGAAGGAATCCGGGATGTTGCCCGGGAATGGATAGGCTCGCCCCTGCATCACCTCGGCGAGCACCTTGGCGACATGTTTCGGGTCTTTGGCCGGGATGGAAACGTGGTGGATCACGGCGGTGCCCCTTGGCCGGTTGTTTGCGCCCATGCGAGACGGGCGAGGCCGTCAGTTTCGCAAGCGGCGCGGGCTCGCACTGTGAGGTAGATCACACATCCGGCGGAACTCGACCCTCTTCGAAGCAACCGCCGCGCTCGTTAGCGGAAGGGCATCCACACTTCGATCACGCGGGACGGGGAGGCAGGGGCGCGCGCCGAGAGATTCTCGATGCGCCAAGTATACCCCATGTCGGCCAACGCTTTTCCCACTGCGCGCGCTGCCGCGTGGTCGCTCGGAAGGGAGAAGCGGACAAGCGCCGTCATAGGGAGCCTGGTTTCGCTCCGTATCTCGGTGTGATCGAAACGAGACCCGACTTTCTGGGCCAGCCGTTGCGCTTCCGGGCCGGAGCTGGCCGAGCAGTGAATCGAGAGCCACAACTCAGGTGCGGGCTGAGCAGCCGTGGCCGGCACCGATGTATCGCCGCTTGATCTCGCATTCGGGGTAAGGGTTTTCTGCGGATCATCCGTGAGGCGCGGCGCCTGGGCACGCTCCCGATCAGGAGCAGCCCGCTCCACGGCCGGCGCTTCGGTGTGGGAGAGGTTCGGTACCGTATCGCGGGGCGCGAGCGGTTGTTGCGCAGAGTCGTTTGTAGACCGCGTCTCCTCAACAAAGGGAGCGACGGACGCAAGCCGCTGGGCGCCCGCCAGCCTGTTTCCCGGCAGCGCCTGCTCGCTCGATCCAGTGCGGTGGCTAGGAGAGGTGCCTGAATTGGTCAGAGGCGGACCGGCGATCTGCAATATCGCCGCACCTGTCATCCCGATGCCCAGTATGATTGCCCAGAACCACGCCAGGCCACGCCAGCCGATGAACACGTTTGCAGGCCAGGTGGATCGTCGCCCCGTGCGGATTGCCTTAGAGAATGGCAATTTGCCGGCCTGACCGCTTTGACTAAGGCCTGATCGGTTGAGGTGTGTCACACAAGCACTGATGCCCGGGGGAGCGCTTCCCGGGGCGGGCACGGGGCGAATGAGCCTTGTTCCTTAGCCATGCAAGTCAGTCCTTGCTTTACGCCGTCCTCGGTCCGGCAAGGCATCACCGACCCGGTGAATTAAGTACGCGAACTCGCGGAACGGGAAGCGAGTTAAAGGGCTCCGTCATCATTCGGCGGAATGCTCGCTAAGTAAAAACGATAGTAAGGACGATTATCCTATTTCTTAGGGGCCTGGCTTGCACGATTGGGGATTATTACTTCTTATGCGTGCAGACGCAGGTGCAGCGATAACGGGGTGGTCGTGCTGTGCGCGAGCTCCGCAACGATCCCGCCTCGCGATTCCCTACCCGAGATCTCAGGCGGTCTCAGGACGCGCTCGCGACCACGCGATGCGTCACCGCAAGCCGGGGCGGGTGTTTGAGCGTCTCAGCGATGACGCAAAACCGCTCGGCCGTCTCGATGAGGCGGGCGAGTTTCGCCGGGTCCGCATCGGTGTCCAGCTCGAAGGTGAGTGTGATCTCCGTCAGCCCGATCGGGGCTGTCTTGTCGACCCCGAGTGTCCCGCGCGCATCCCAGCGCCCCTCCGCGATCACCCGACCTCCCCGCAGCGCGACGCCCATCGCGGTTGCGACCGCCCGCAGCGTCACCCCGGCGCAGGCAACCAGGGCCTCGAGCAGCATGTCCGCCGAGCAAGCGAGCTCGCCGGTGCCGCCTGCGGCCGTATGCAGTCCTGCGGTGGTTTCGCCGCGCCAGGAGCGCACGACGCAGGCGATGTCCTGCATGTCGAGCGTACACTCCGCGCGCGCCGGGATGAGCGCGCTCGCCGGAGATTCACGATAGCCCTGTTTCAGCGGCGCCTGCCGTGACCGAAGTTCCTCGGCTTTCATTCTGCCTCCTCGCGTCCAAGACCGATCAACGCAGCATCGCTAATAGAAAATCGAGGTCGGGAATCCGCGGGCGTTCGACGATGAGGTGTTCGATGCCAAATGGGCAGCGCGGAGGCAGGGCATTCGGCGGCTCGCCTTCGAGGGTCGACGCGCTCGTCGCGGCCCAGGCGTCCTCGTAGAGTTGAAACAGATCAATTCGCCCATGCATGGAAGGCGCCCAGCTCCGGCGCGCATCAAGCAAAAAGGCGAGGACCTCGCGCCGCCAATGCTCGACCGGACCGGTGGGCCAGCCTTGGATCTTGAGCAGATGCTCGATAGCTCGCGCCAGGAGACTGCGGACAGCCCGCAGTTCCGATTGCCCCACGTCCCGCACCTCCTCGATTACATTCGGCCAATCGATCTCGGTGTTGACCTTTTCCCCGCACGCCAGCCGCCGCAGCAGTGCCGCCTGCTGCTCGGACCAGCTCAGCACGTCGCTGTTGTAGAGATGCCCACGCATGGTCTGCTCCAGAGAGCGCACGAATATCGGCGTTCCTGCCGCTCAGATGCAACAGGAGCCAATTCTGCACTCGTTTAGGCTGACCGTGAACGGCCCGGCTCCCTTCCGTTCGTTCCCGCTCAAAAGCGGGGAAGCTAGTCCCGCGAAGGTCGAGGCGCCCCGAAAGACTGAGCCGTCCGATGCAGCCCTATCTATGAACAGTGGATCCTCGCTTTCGCGAGGATGAATGAGAGCTTGCGTGCGCGTGCCTCCGGCCGGCGCAATCCCTTTGGGTCGGTCCTGTTTCCGGGCAGCCTCCGCCGCCGTCTCTCACGTCGTCACGGCAATATCAGTCTAGGTGTTTGATCCCAGGGTTTGATGGTGCAGTCTTGTCACGCGAGTGGAAGGATGCGCTATGGGCCAGGTTCTGCACGGGAGCGCCACAACGACGGAGGCGGTCCGTCGAGCGATACAGCATAGTCAAGAGAGCCTGAGGGGCGTCCACCAGCACGACAGCCCGCTGACCACGCCGGCCATGCACGACCATGCGGGCCTCGACCACTGACACGGTGCTGATCAGGGCCTTGCTCGCGTCCTGTATGACGCGCCTGAACGTGTCGCGCTCCGGTTCCCCGAAAGCCATGACGATGATTGCCGAGGTGTCAATCGCGATCATCAGTGCAACCGTCGTCGTCCCACTGCAAAGGATCGAACGGCTCCGGTAAATCAGGAACGCGATCGAGCTGGGCGAGAATGGCGTTCAGCCGCTCCCATGCTCCGCCGCCCTCGCCTAGGCCTTCTTCAGCCATCAGACGATCGACAGCCTTTTCCACCGCCGCGGTTTTCCCGAGTCCGGTCCTGCGGGCGAGTTGTTCGATTTTCCGGACCACCGATGGATTGGCGATCTGGAGCGCCATTTCCGCGTCCTTCTCTGTACACAACATGGGATTGTACATGCACTGTCGCCGGACAGCCGCAAGGTCTCAAGGCTGCCAGCACCTGCCGCACCGCACGCTCCCGCGAGAGTGACAGGCGCAGCATCACCGTTATAGTCGATCGAACATAACGGGTTGCGGCCCCTGCGCCCACAAGGAGCGAGTGAATGCATAAATTCCCGAAACTGGTCCTGGCTGCCGCTTGCTGCTTGGCCTTCGCTGGAACAGCCGACGCCGCTCCGACCACGTCCTTCACCCTCTCCGGCCAGGTAGCGGCGCCGGGTGCTTATGACCTCGCCGCGCTCCAGGCGCTCCCGCCGACTACGAAGACCCTAAGCTATGAGGCGGGCGGAAGCCCCCGTACCGATACCTTCACCGGGCCGACGCTCTGGACCCTCCTCCAGGCGGCAGGCGGCATCGAGACCGATCCCGCGATCAAGAACGATGTATTACGGACGTATGTGGTCGCCACCGGGAGTGACGGCTACAAGGCAGTGGTTTCGGCAGGCGAGATCGCTCCGAATTTCGGTCACAAGCCTGACCTCGTCGCCTATGCCGATACGGGCGGCGGGCTTCCCGTGCCCGACGGCTTCGCGCGGATCGCCGCCGCGGGCGATGTGGCCGGCGGCCGCTACGTGTCCAACTTAGCCGATCTGCATGTCGGCATCGCTCCGATGGAGGCAGGCACCGGGGGCGGTCCGACGACCCAGTTCTCCGTCGGCGGCGCGGTGGCGACGGACCTGACCTACACGCTGTCCACTCTCGAGGCTCTGACTCCGCATACGACCACGGTCACTTACATGGCTGGGGGGACACCGGTGACAGACACTTACACCGGCGCATTGTTGTGGGACGTGCTCGGCGCTGCCGGCGTCCTCACTGATCCGGCAATCAAGAACGACATCCTGCGCAAGATGGTCGTCGCGACCGGCAGCGACGGCTATGAGGTAGCCTTCGCGCTCGGCGAGCTATCGCCCAGTTTCGGGAATGCTCCCATCTTGATCGCTTACTCGGACACGCTGGGCCAGCTGGGAAACGGTCCGGACGGCTTTGCCCGGCTCGTGGTGCCCGGAGATCTCGCCGGCGGACGCTACGTGTCCAACCTGGCGAGCCTAACCGTCTTCGATCCGACCGCGGTTCCTGAGCCGGCGAGTCTTGCGCTGCTGCTGGCCGGCGTTGCCGGGCTGGTGACCCTTCGACGACGTGCCGGCTCGGCGGCGTCGTAGGTTACCAGGTATCTCAACACGCTTCGCTCTATTCGCGCGCTTAACGGAGGCCTGAAATGAAGCTCAGTGCTCGCAATCAATTCAAGGGCAAGATCGTTAGTCTCCAGAAGGGCCAGACGACGGGCCATGTACGTATCGAGATCAGCAGCGGCGTGGTCGTGACTTCGTCGATCACCACCGAAGCAATCGACGAGCTTGGCCTTCAGGTCGGAGATGACGCGATCGCGGTCATCAAGGCATCCGATGTCATGATCGCGAAGTAGAGCGAGCGCCGCATACACAGTTCGGGGGCCGTGCGCCGAAAGCGTGGGCAGCCTACGCCGCAAGCGCCTGTCGCACCGCGCTCAGCGCGGCGTCCGCGCGCCCGCCATCCGGGCCGCCCGCCTGGGCCAGGTCGGGCCTGCCGCCGCCGCCCTTGCCGCCCACCGCGGCACTCGCCGCCCGCACGAGCTTCACGGCATCGAACCGGCCGGTGAGATCGGGCGAGACGCCGACCACGATGCTCGCCTTGCCCTCGGCGGTCGAGACCAACGCGACGACCCCGCTGCCGAGCTGCTTCTGGATCGCGTCGGCCAGCCCCTTGAGGTCGCGCGCCGGCACCTCGCCGAGATTGCGCGCCGCGAGCTTCACGCCCTGCACTTCCTCGACCTCAGCGCCCGCCCCGCCGGTCGCGAGCTTGCGTTGCAACTCGCTGACCTGCCGCTCGAGCCGCCGCCGCTCCTCGAGCACCGCCCCGACGCGCTCCGGCACCTCGGCCGGAGCGGTCCGCAGCGCCGCCGCCACTTCGGCCAGATTGCGCTCGGTCGCCTCTACGAGGTCGAGCGCCGCCTCGCCCGTGACCGCCTCGATCCGGCGCACCCCCGCGCTGACCGCCCCCTCGTTCACGATCTTGAACAGGCCGATGTCGCCGGTCCGGCGCACATGCGTGCCACCGCAGAGCTCGATCGAGTAGGCGGGCTTGTTGCCCTCGCCCTCGCCCATCGAGACGACCCGCACCTCTTCGCCGTATTTCTCGCCGAATAGCGCCATCGCGCCCGTCTCGACGGCGGCTTCCGGCGTCATCAGCCTTGTCGTCACCTCGCTGTTCTCGCGCACCCGCGCATTCACCTCGCGTTCGACCCAAACAAGGTCCTCGCGCGTGAGCGGGCGCGGCTGGCTGATGTCGAAACGGAGCCGGTCAGGCGCGTTAAGACTGCCCTTTTGCGTCACGTGCTCGCCGAGTCGCCGGCGCAGCGCCTCGTGCAACAGATGCGTCGCGCTGTGATGCGCGCGGATCGCCGTCCGCCGGGCGTGGTCGACCGCCGCGACCACCGCCGTCCCGACCACCGCTTCCCCGGCCTCCACGCGGCCGAGATGCACGAACAGGTCGCCAAGCTTCTTCTGCGTGTCGCTGATCGCGATCCGGAGGCCCTCGGGACCGGTTATGGTGCCGGTATCGCCCACTTGCCCGCCGCTTTCCGCGTAGAACGGCGTCTGGTTCAACAGGATCGCCACCTCGGTTCCCGCCGGGGCTCCGTCCGTGGGCGCGCCGTTCGCGACGATCGCCTGAATCTCCGCCTCGGCGCTCTCGGTCGTGTAACCAAGGAACTCGGTCGGGCCGACCAGCTCCTTCAGCTCGAACCAGACCTGTTCGGTGGCCGCCTCGCCCGACCCCGCCCAGGCCGCCCGCGCCCGCGCCCGCTGCTCGGCCATGGCGCTCTCGAACCCGCCTACATCGACCGATCGCCCCTCCTCGCGCAGCGCGTCTTGCGTCAGGTCGAGCGGAAAGCCGTAGGTGTCGTAGAGCCGGAACGCCACGTCGCCCGGCAGCGCCTCGCTCGCGCCGAGGCGGGCGGTTTCCTCGGCCAAGAGATGCAGGCCGCGCTCCAGCATCTGTTTGAAGCGCGTCTCCTCGAGCTGAAGCGTCTCGACGATCAGTTTCTCGGCGCGCGGCAGTTCGGGATACGCGGCGCCCATCTGGCGCACGAGTGCCGGCACGAGCCGGTACATCAGCGGCGCGCGGGCACCCATCATGTGCGCGTGCCGCATCGCGCGCCGCATGATCCGGCGCAGCACGTAGCCGCGCCCCTCGTTGGACGGCAGCACCCCGTCCGCGATCAGGAAGGCGACGCTGCGGAGGTGGTCGGCCACCACCCGGTGACTCACCTTATGTGGCCCGTCCGGATCCTCCCCGGTTGCCTCGGCGCTCGCGAGGATCAGCGCGCGCAGCGTGTCGGTGTCGTAGTTGTCCTGCTTGCCCTGAAGGATCGCGGCGAAGCGCTCGAGCCCGAGCCCGGTGTCGATCGAGGGGCGCGGCAGCGGCACGCGCGTGCCGGGCGGGCCTTCCTCGAACTGCATGAAAACCAGGTTCCAGATCTCGACGAACCGGTCGCCGTCCTCGTCCGGGCTCCCCGGCGGCCCGCCCGGAACGCCTGGGCCGTGATCGAAGAAGATCTCGCTGCACGGGCCGCAAGGCCCGGTGTCCCCCATGCGCCAGAAATTGTCGGCCGTCGGAATGCGGAGGATCTTCGCCTCGGGCAATCCGGAAATCTTGCGCCAGAACCCGGCCGCATCGTCGTCGTCGCTGTAAACCGTAACCAGGAGCCGGTCCGCGGGCAGGCCGAAATCGCGCGTCACCATCTCCCAGGCGTAGTGGATCGCCTGTTCCTTGAAGTAATCGCCGAAGCTGAAATTGCCCAGCATCTCGAAGAAGGTGTGGTGCCGGGCGGTATAGCCGACGTTATCCAGATCGTTGTGCTTGCCCCCCGCGCGGACGCATTTCTGCGCCGTGACCGCGCGGGCATAGGGCCGCTTTTCCTGTCCGGTGAAGACGTTCTTGAACTGCACCATGCCGCTGTTCGTGAACAGGAGCGTGGGGTCGTTGCGGGGGACGAGCGGAGAGCTGGGCACGACCTGGTGCCCATTGCGCGCGAAGTAGTCGAGAAAGGCGGCTCGTATGTCGTTGCTGCTGGCCATGGCGGCGAGGAAGTAGCGTGACGACCTGGGTTTGTCACCTGAAGGGCTCGGCCCGAGGCTCAGGTCACTCCGAGTATCACGGCGAGTGCGTTCCGGACCTGCTCAAGCACCTCGCTCGGAGCGCGCTCCACGAACCGGGCGCCTCTCGCCCGCCAGTCGAGGCTCTTCACCTGCTCTGTCATCACGAAACCGGTGGTGGTCTCGGTCCCGACCAAGGCGATGTGGGAACCCCACCCTTTCGCCGTGCTCGTAATCGGGCAGGCCACCAGCAGTCCTGTCGTGACGTTCCACAAACGCGCAGTCACGACCAGTGCGGGCCGGTTCTTCGCCTGTTCCCTGCCCGCCTCCGGATCGAAAGAGATGAACCCGATATCGCCGGCGTCCGGCTCGTAGGGCATCGAATTACCAAATCTCGCGTCCGGCTGGCTGGCCCCAATCGACCTCCCCCGGCCGGTCCTCGGCTGTGTACCCGGAAAGTCAGATCCTGAAGCGAAGGCCGTCGCCTCGCGCGCGTTATCACCAGCCGCTCGCCTTCCACCCGAAGCTCGAGTTGCGCGCCCTCGCGCACGCCAAGCTGGTCGAGCAAGGGACGAGGGAGCCGGACTGCGAGGCTGTTCCCCCAACGCTGAAGGGTGGTCGGCATGGGCTCTACATAGTAGAAACCTGACGCGGACTTAACGACTATCGGCTGCTTGGCAGCCGGGGGCCACGCAAGCACGCTGGTTGAGCCCCAGTTCCCCGTCACTTACGCTCGGCGAATAGTGAGGCCGGAGCCGACACGATGGGATCTGAAACACCGGGACAGCAAAGCGGCGCGAGCCGCGCACGCCCCGGCCTCCGGCTGCTGCCGCTCTACGGCGTCGTCTTCATGGGTTTCGTCGGCTACAGCCTGATGATTACGATCTTTACTCCCCTGCTGCTGCGGGACCAGACGCCGATGCTGCCAGCAGGGGCGTCGATCTCGCTGCGGACCATCGCGCTCGGCGTACTGCTTTGCCTCTATCCGCTGGGGCAGTTCGTCGGCTCGCCCGTGCTGGGCTCGCTGTCGGACCGGTACGGGCGCAAGCCGGTTCTCGTTGTCTCGCTCGTAGCGACGACGCTGTGCTACGGCGCGATCAGCGTCTCCATCGCCGCGCAGAGGGTGATCCTGCTCGGCGCCGCTTCGCTGCTCGCGGGCCTGTTCGAGGGCAATATCGTCACCGCCCAGAGCGCGATCGCCGACACGATCCCGTCCTCCGAGCGTAACCGCTACTTCGGTTACGTCTATCTGTCGGTCAGCCTCGCCTACATCATCGGTCCGTTGGGCGGCGGCAAGCTCGCCGACCCGCAGCATGGAATCCGGCAAGGTAAGCGGTGCGGCCGGCAGCGTCGTTCAGGCCAGCATCGAGCATAACGTCCGCCTGCGACAGCAGATTGCTTGCTTTGACGAGAAAGCGGGTCGCCTCCGGCTTCACAGGTCCAGTCCGTCCCGACGGATCTCATGCATAAGCGGGGATTGCTCACTATAGGCGGCGGCGGCGTACGGCTTGGCGTCGAGAAAGACGCCGGTTTCGTCGAGCAGATCGACGCGCAGCAGGGCAAGCCGGTCCAGTTCTTCCCATCGATCCGGCATGGACTTCAGGAACACGGCAACCTCGTAATCAGAATCCTCCCGCGCATCGCCCCGCGCACGCGAGCCGAATAGCACAACTCGGTCGAGACGGGTGCCGTAAATCTCATGCAGCGCCGTACGGAAGCGCCCGAGAAGTGCGTCACTGGGTAGCGTCGTCATTCGCCGCGTCTTGGTCCTTTCATCAGATCATAGGATTGCCGAAGATAGAGCGTTTAGGAAGCCGGTAAGGTTCAAGGCCAAGCTGTGCGATCTGCGAGCGCCCGCACAGAAAAATGCGCGGGCGAACCCCGCTCCAGGCATTCCACGAGAGACATCAGCAAATCCGTCAGAAACGAGGCAGCAACGGCCTCAAACAGCCGACTGACCCCGCATCCCGAGGCGGCCACTCTCAGGCATATCCATCTTTGTACACTCAACAATCATGCCGCGGTCGTTCCAAACATCTCCAAGGAATGTATGGATTTTGATGAGTTCGACGATGTCCTTAGATGCGGTCGGACATATTGAAATCGGCCCCTCATCTGGACGATGGCAAAAGTACGGTTTGAAATGACCCATCATACTTTGCAGTTCGGTAAGCTCATTTGACCTCGCCTCACTTTCTTCGGCAAGAATCAGCGATTCCAGTGCCGCATACCTCTCATGTCTTCTGGACCAAAAACGCCGGCGCCACATACAAGGGAACAGAAACCGCTTAATTTCGATTTCAGCCCGGCTAGAGCCTCTCGCCTGGAAGCGCTCGCCCTGGCATCTCACGGGCACGCCGCCGGCCGAGGGCGGGTCCGCCGTGCTTGCGGCACTTTGCAGTCGGTGACGCGCTGCTCGTCGGAGGCCTTGTCGCTCAGGCGCTCCTTGCCCGTCTTCGCGGCGGCGAACACGCCGGAGGCGGCGTGCTCACCGCCCATGGCCCTGACCGGACCGAGCGCCCCGCCGGCGAGCAGAACGCCGAGAAGAACGAGCCGGAAGCCGCCGGGCGGGGAAGCTGTCCGCAGGCTAGAACGGAATTTCGTCGTCGAGATCGCCCCCTCGCGGCGCGTCCCATCCACCGCCGCCACTCCGGCCGCCACCGCCGCCACGCTGTTGCGTGGGGGCGCCGCCCCGGTCGCGCCCGTAGCCACCACCTTCCGACGCGCCGCCCTCCTCGCTCCGGCCGCTATCCAAGAGCGTCAGCTCGCCGCGGAAGCGATCCACTACCACCTCGGTCGTGTATTTCTCCTGCCCGGACTGGTCGGTCCATTTGCGGGTTTGCAGCGAGCCCTCGACATAGACCTTGCGGCCCTTGCGCAGGAATCGCTCGGCGACATCGGCGAGTCGCTCGTTGAAGACCACTACCCGATGCCACTCGGTGCGCTCTTTCCGTTCGCCGGTCGCCTTGTCGTTCCAGGTGTCGCTGGTCGCCACGGAGAAATTCGCGATCTTCCCCCCGGATTGGGTGGAGCGTATCTCCGGGTCCTTCCCCAAATTCCCCACCAGGATCACCTTGTTGACGCTGCCCGCCATGCGCTCTCGGCCTTTCAAATCGCCGCCCCGGTCGGTCCGGGAGGATAAACCCACAATCTAGCCTTGCGCCCCCCGCGGGCGATAGACCTTCCCTGCGCGAGTAGAACACGCCATATAGGTTAAGAACATCCTGAGAACAACGAGCGATTCCCGAATGGCCGGCTGCATCCACGTTCGCGGGGCGCGCGAGCACAACCTCAGGAACGTGGACGTCGAGATCCCTCGGGACCGGCTGACCGTCATCACCGGACTGTCCGGCTCGGGCAAGTCCTCGCTCGCCTTCGACACGATCTACGCCGAGGGCCAGCGCCGCTACGTCGAGAGCCTCTCGGCCTACGCAAGGCAGTTCCTCGAACTCATGGGCAAGCCCGATGTGGACAGCATCGAGGGCCTGTCGCCCGCGATCTCCATCGAGCAGAAGACGACCAGCCGCAATCCGCGCAGCACGGTCGGCACGGTCACGGAGATCCACGACTACATGCGCCTCCTTTGGGCGCGCGTCGGCGTACCCTACTCGCCGGCGACGGGGCTGCCGATCGAAGCGCAGACCATCTCGCAGATGGTGGACCGGGTGCTGGCCATGCCGGAAGGGACGCGCCTGCTGCTGCTCGCGCCCGTCGTGCGCGACCGCAAGGGCGAATACCGCAAGGAACTCGCCGAGCTTCAGCGTCGCGGCTTCACCCGCGTGAAGGTGGACGGCACCCTCTACGAGATCGGCGAGGTGCCCGCGCTGAACCGCAAGGTGAAACACGAAATCGAGGCGGTCGTGGATAGGCTCGTGGTGCGCGAGGGGATCGGCCCGCGCCTCGCCGACAGTTTCGAGACCGCGCTCGGCCTCTCGGACGGCATCGTCTACGCCGAGAACGCCGATAACCATGAGCGCACGGTGTTTTCGAGCCGCTTCGCCTGCCCGGTCAGCGGCTTCACGATCGAGGAGATCGAGCCGCGGCTGTTCAGCTTCAACAGCCCGCACGGGGCCTGCCCGGCTTGCGACGGGCTGGGTGTCGAGACGTTTTTCGACCCCGCGCTGGTCGTGCCGGACGAGCGCGTCTCACTCGCCGATGGCGCCGTCGCACCCTGGGCCGGCGCGCAGACGCCGTATTACGATCAGACGCTGCAAAGCCTCGCGCGCCACTTCAAGGTTACGACGCGCACGCCTTGGGAGGATCTGCCGAAGCGCGTGCGCGACGCCATCCTGTTCGGCTCTGGAGAGGAGCCGGTCGCGTTCACCTACAAGGACGGCGTGCGCGCCTACACCGTCACCAAGCCGTTCGAGGGCGTGATCCGCAATCTGCAACGGCGGCACCAGGAAACCGACAGCGTCTGGGTGCGCGAGGAGCTGGCGCGCTACCAGGCGGAGAAGCCCTGCGCTGTCTGCCGGGGCGCCCGTCTCAAGCCCGAGGCGCTCGCTGTTCGGGTCGGTGGCAAGAACATCGCGGAGGCATCGGATTTGTCGATCCGCGCCGCCCTCGAATGGTTCCAGGGCGCGGGTGGCACTCTGACTCCGCAGCGGGCCGAGATCGCGCGCCGCATTCTCCGCGAAATCGTGGAGCGGCTGCAATTCCTTGTCGATGTCGGGCTCGACTACCTCACGCTCTCACGCGGCTCCACGACACTGTCGGGCGGCGAGAGCCAGCGCATACGGCTCGCGAGCCAGATCGGCTCCGGGCTGACGGGCGTGCTTTATGTGCTCGACGAGCCCTCGATCGGCCTGCATCAGCGCGACAACGAACGGCTGCTCGGCACGCTGCGGCGGCTGCGCGACATCGGCAACACGGTTCTCGTCGTCGAACACGATGAGGATGCGATCCGCGCCGCCGATCACCTCATCGACATGGGGCCGGCAGCGGGCGTGAACGGCGGAACGGTTGTGGCCGAGGGGACGCCGCCCGAAGTCGCGGCGAACCCGCGCTCGCTGACCGGCGATTATCTCGCCGGACGCAGGCGGATCGAGATCCCGGCCATGCGCCGCCCGGTGCAGACCGATCGACAGCTGCGCGTAGTCCGCGCGCGCGCCAACAATCTCAAGAACGTGGATGCGCGCTTTCCGCTTGGCGTCCTCACCTGCGTTACCGGCGTCTCGGGCGGCGGTAAGTCCACGCTGGTGATCGACACGCTCTACCGCGCAGCGGCCCGGCGGCTGATGGGGTCGGGCGAGGTTCCCTTGGCCCATGACCGGATCGAAGGGCTCGAACTGCTCGACAAGATCATCGACATCGATCAGTCGCCGATCGGCCGCACGCCGCGCTCCAACCCGGCCACCTACACCGATTTGTTCGCACCGATCCGTGACTGGTTCGCCGAACTGCCCGAGAGTCGCGCGCGCGGCTACAAGCCAGGCCGTTTCAGCTTCAACGTGAAGGGCGGTCGCTGTGAGGCTTGCCAGGGCGACGGCCTCATCAAGATCGAGATGCACTTCCTGCCGGACGTGTTCGTCACCTGCGACGTATGCAAGGGCAAGCGCTACAATCGCGAAACGCTGGAGATCAAATTCCGCGAAAAGTCGATCGCCGACGTGCTGGACATGACCGTGGACGAGGCGGTGCCGTATTTCAGCGCGGTTTCCCGCATCAATGACCGGCTGCGCATCCTTCAGCAGGTCGGGCTCGGCTACATCAAGCTCGGCCAGCAGGCGACGACCCTTTCGGGCGGCGAGGCGCAGCGGATCAAGCTCTCCAAGGAACTGGCCCGGCGAGCCACCGGGCGCACCTTGTATATCCTCGACGAGCCGACCACGGGACTGCATTTCGAGGACGTGCGCAAGCTGCTCGAAGTGCTGCACGCGCTCGTGGATCAGGGCAACACGGTCGTGGTGATCGAACACAATCTCGAAGTGATCAAGACGGCCGACTGGATCATCGACCTCGGCCCCGAGGGGGGCGAGGGCGGCGGCCGCATCGTCGCGGCGGGCACGCCCGAGGAAGTCGCGGCGACCGAAGAAAGCCATACCGGCCGGTTCCTCGCATCCTTGCTGACGCGCGAGGGGCGCGAGCGGCCGCGCAAACGGGCATGACGCTCGCGGCTCTCTCGGATAACAGTCCAACCCTCCCGATCTTCGGTAATTTTAGGAACCGAGCAAGTGTCTTCCGCCGCGAATACGTACGAGATGCTGGTCCAGAGCGTGGTGGACTACGCGATCTTCATGCTCGACCCGGAAGGGCGGGTGGTGAGCTGGAACCCAGGCGCACAGAGAATCAAGGGTTACTCTTCCCGAGAGATTATCGGCGAGCACTTCTCGCGCTTCTACACGGACGCGGATTGCGCTGCCGACGTGCCGAAGGAAGTCTTGAGGATCGCCGCCGAGACCGGCCGTTTCAGCACCGAGGGTTGGCGTGTGCGGAAGGATGGGAGCCGTTTCTGGGCGATGGTGGTGATCGACCCCATCCTCCGCGATGGCAAGCTGGTCGGCTTCGCGAAGATCACCCGGGACATGACCGAGCAGCGCGAGGCGCAGCTCGCGGCATCGGAGAGCGAGCGCCGCTTCCGCCTGCTGGTGCAGAGCGTGACCGACTACGCCATCTTCATGCTCAGCCCGGAAGGATACGTGACCAACTGGAACGCGGGAGCCGAGCGGATCAAAGGTTACACGGCATCGGAAATCGTCGGCCAGCACTTTTCGCGATTCTACACCCAAGAGGATGTCGATGCCGGGGCGCCTTGGAAGGCGCTTGAGGCGGCCCACCGGGATGGACGTTACGAGGCCGAGGGCTGGCGGCGTCGGAAAGACGGCAGCCATTTCTGGGCCAGCGTTGTGGTCGACGCCATTCACGATGACGATGGCAAGCTGGTCGGCTTCGCAAAGATCACGCGCGACCTGACTGAACGGCGCGAAACGCAGATACAACTGGAGCAGGCGCGCGAGCAGCTATTCCAATCGCAAAAGATGGAGGCCGTAGGCCAACTCACGGGGGGGCTGGCGCACGATTTCAACAATCTGTTGACCGGGATTACGGGGAGTCTGGAGCTGTTGAAGACCCGGATCGAGCAGGGCCGGATCGGCGATCTGGAGCGCTACATTAGCGCGGCCCAGGGCGCTGCCTTCCGTGCGGCAGCTTTGACGCATCGTCTGCTTGCCTTCGCGCGCCGGCAGCCGCTCGATCCGAAGCCGACCAATGCGAACAAGCTGATCGCCGACATGGAGGAGTTGGTTCAACGCACTGTTGGGCCGGGGGTGACGGTCGAAACCGTGCTCGGGATCGGCCTCTGGCCGACATTATGCGACCCGAACCAGCTCGAGAACGCGATACTCAATCTCTGTATCAACGCCCGCGACGCGATGCCCAATGGCGGGCGACTCACCATCGAGACTGCGAACTCCTGGATTGACGAGCGAGGCGCGCGCGAGCGCGACATGGAACCTGGCCAGTACGTTGCGATTTGCGTGACCGACACGGGAACGGGCATGCCGCCCGAAGTGCTGGCGCGCGCGTTCGACCCGTTCTTTACCACCAAGCCGACCGGTCAGGGCACCGGACTGGGCCTGTCCATGATTTACGGCTTCACTCGTCAGTCCAGCGGGCAGGTTCGGATCTACTCCGAGGTGGGGGCTGGCACCACGGTGCGGCTCTACTTGCCCCGGCATCGAGGCGAGGCGCACGAAGGAGAGCTCCAGGCCAAGCCCGCCGACGCACCGCCGCCCGAGCCTCAGAAAACGGTGCTGGTCGTCGATGACGAGCCGAGCGTGCGCATGCTGGTAACGGAGGTTCTGGAGGAGCTGGGCTACACGGCGATCGAGGTAGCGGACGGCGTGTCAGGCCTGAAGGTGCTGCAATCCGATGTTCGCATCGATCTGCTGATTACCGATGTCGGTCTGCCCGGAGGCATGAACGGACGCCAGCTAGCCGAGGCCGCCCGGCAGTCTCGCCCAGAGCTGCCCGTTCTGTTCATCACGGGCTACGCCGAGAATGCCGTCATTGGAAACGCGCGACTGGAACCCGGAATGCACGTCGTAGCCAAGCCGTTCGCCATGCAGGTGCTGGCATCCAGAATAGAGGCAGTGCTCCGGAAAAACTGAACGCGCCCTAACCCGTCGCGGTCCTGACAACGGAGCCTCTGCTCGGACACCGCCCTTGCATGACCGGCTATGCGGGCACTTCCTCGATGGATCGAGGCTCGGCGAGAGGCCGGCCGTTTGCCTGCCGGCGCAAGCGAGACAGCTTGGGATAGGCGCGTAGCCGCGCCCGCATGATCGAGCCCAACGGCCGGTGAGCCGCCAAGCAGTGCGAGACACAGAAAGCCAAGTTTTGATCGACATAGTCCCTGCGGGCATCCGTATAGGGATCCTGACGAGGGAAGGTGAGCTGAGCCACTTTCTGGTACGGGCTCTCCTCCTCGCTCCATTCCTTGCTCGCATCTTCGACCGGCATCGTCTCAAGATCCGTGCAGAGCTGAACGCGCGCATCGAACACGGCGTCGTGGTCGCGCAAATAGGAGACGGTCGCCGCCCGCAGCGCGTCGGGATCCTTGGACGTGTCGAGCGCGGTTTGCAGTTCAGATTTAGCGCGGGAATCGCGGCTATAGACGGCCCAAAATACCCGCGAACAAGACCGCGAGCCGATCACCGACACCGCGCGGCCGGGCGGGTTCTTGCACACGGCGCAGATCGCGCCGCGCCAGCACGGCGGGAAGCGCCGCCGCGAGCGCGCTCCGAGGGATTGTCGCATCCCGTCCTTGGCGAAGGAACGCGCGTCCCTCGCCGGCCAATTCGTCCAGAACGGGACACAGCGCCGGCATGTCGGGCTTGGCGATGACCGCCTCCAGCGCGAGGCCGTGCGCCGCGAGGCGGTCCTCGGGCAGCACGCACCGTCCGCGGTGCGCCAGAACACGCGCGCCGCGCAGTATGGCGCCCGCGCCGTAAGCCGCGCCGAGCGGACGCAGCGATTCGGGCGAAGGCGCGCCGAGCAGGCGCCCCGCCGCCACGGCCAGCCCACCCGCGCTACCCAGCAGATAAGCGCGCCAGTCCTCCAGGCTGGGGATGGACGGGTCCGCCTCGGCTTCTCGCGCATCCACAATCCCGAGCAAATCCTCGCGTGCGAGCTGGCCGGCTTCGATCGCGGCGGTCAGCGGCTCGGCCACCTCATGCCGGCGCTTCGCGCCTTCCACCACGTCTCGCCACCATTGCAAGCGCATCAGCGCGAGATAGGGCTCTGTCACCACGTCGCGGGCGCGGGCGAGTTCGTGGTTGAAGGCGTAGAGCGTGAGCAGCGCGTCGCGTCGCTCGGCTGGCGCGAACAGGGCCGTAAGAAACCGGTCGGGGTCGTGGCGCCGCACGATCTCGCCAACGCGCGTCAGCATGGGCGCGAGGTGGCCGCGGCGCCGCTCATCGACAAGCCCCGCCAGCTTGACGCCGCTCCGGCCGAATCATAGGTACCCAGAGGGTCCTCCGGCATTCCCCGTTCAGGACGGGCTGGCCGGCGCGTGCCTGAACGGCTTCTCACCGCAGATAACGGAGATGTCCAATGGCCTTCGAGCTTCCGCCCCTTCCCTATCCCAAGAACGCCTTGGCCGCGAATGGCATGTGCGAGGAGACGCTGGACCTGCACCACGGCAAGCACCACCAGGCCTATGTCACCGCGCTCAACGGGTTCGTGGAAAAAAATCCGGAGCTGCAAGGCAAATCCCTGGAGGAGATCGTCAAACTCTCCCACGGCAAGCAAGACATGGCCCCGGTGTTCAACAACGCCGGGCAGCACTGGAATCACATCCTGTTCTGGCAATGCATGTCGCCGAACGAAGGCGGCAAGATTCCCGGCGCGCTCGAGAAGAAATTGACCGAGGATTTCGGCGGCGTGCAGCAGTTCAAGGATGCGTTCAAGGCTGCCGGCGCCGGCCAGTTCGGTTCGGGCTGGGCGTGGCTCGTGGCCGGCAACGACGGCAAGCTGAAGATCACGAAAACCCCGAACGGCTCCAATCCGCTCGCCACCGGCGAAGGTCGCGCGCTGCTCGGCTGCGACGTTTGGGAGCACAGCTACTATCTCGACTTCCGCAATCGCCGGCCGGATTATTTGCAGAACTGGCTCGACAAGCTGGCGAACTACGCCTTTGCCGAGCAGCAGCTACGCTCGGCCTAAACTCGTTTTGGGCTGACTGTGAGTGCCTCGGCCATCCCCCGTTCGTTCCCGAGGAAGCGGGAACCCAGTCCCGTGAAATCTTGTGCGAGACCTGGATCCCCGCCTTCGCGGGGATGAGCGGAATTTGCGTTCACGTGTTTCCAGTTGGCCTAAACAAGTTCTAGTCGCGATCGAAGCGGCAGAGGACTCCGAGGCAGGAGCCCTCTGCCACTAGACGGCGCTTCAGGCCTTCTTCACTTCCTTCGGCGGCTTCGGATCGTTCGCGGGCGTCGGCTTCACGACGCTCGTAATCGTCTCGCGCAACACGATGACGCGCAGATTGGGAGCGATCTCCACTTCCACCTCGTTGGAGTTCTCGCGCACGCGCTGCACCGTGCCGAGGATGCCGCCGCCGGTCACGACCCGGTCGCCGCGCTTTAGCGCGCCCAGCATCGTCTTCATCTCCTTCTGGCGCTGCTGCTGCGGGCGGATCAGCAGGAAATAGAACACCCCGAAAATGAGGACGAGCGGCAGGAATTGCGTGGCGCTACCCAGCATTCCGGTGAGGTCCTGCGCATAGGCCGGGGAAATGAGCATTCGCGGGGGGACCCTCTACCGTGGGATGGGGGATGGTGGGCTGGGTTGCGGGGATCGGGCCGGGACCATACTTTCCGGCCCCCTCTCGTCAAGTTCCCCGGATTTCGCCGTATGGACCCGCGCCAGACCGAGTTCCTCTCCCGGATCGCCGAGGCGCTGGACCGCTTGGCCCCACCGCCGCCCGCACCGGTCGATCTCGGCGCGGCCGAGGCCTTCGTTTGGCGCCCCGTCCCACCGCTGCTGGCACCGATAGCCAAGGTGTCGCGGGTGGATGTTTCGCTGCTCAAGGGCGTGGAGCGGCAGAAGACCATCCTGCTCGAGAACACACTCCGCTTCGCCCGTGGTCTGCCCGCCAATAACGCGATGCTCTGGGGGGCGCGCGGCATGGGCAAGTCGTCGCTCGTGAAGGCGTCGCACGCGGTCGCCAACACGGAAATGCCCGGCTGCCTCGCGCTGATCGAGATCCATCGGGAGGACATCCGCACGCTTCCGGATCTGCTGAACGTGCTGCGGGGTCAGTCACGGCGCTGTCTGATCCTGTGCGACGATCTCTCGTTCGAGCGGCAGGATTCCGATTACAAGGCGCTGAAATCGGTGCTGGATGGCGGCATCGAGGGTCGGCCGGAGAACGTGCTGTTCTATGCCACCTCCAACCGTCGCCATCTGATGCCGCGCGACATGATCGAGAACGAGCGTTCGACGGCGATCAATCCGTCCGAGGCAACGGAGGAGAAGGTCTCGCTATCGGACCGCTTCGGCCTATGGATCGGTTTCCACAACTGCGACCAGGACACGTATTTCGCGATGGTCGAGGGCTATGCCGCCGCGATGCGCCTGCCGATCGACGCCGAGGCGCTGCGGGCGCAGGCGGTGGAGTGGTCGGTGACGCGCGGCGCGCGATCCGGGCGAGTCGCCTGGCAATTCACCCAGGATTTGGCAGGGCGGCTCGGGGTGAAAGCTCTCACCTGACGGCCGCGAGCTCTGAATAAACCGCCGTCTCGAACGACTCGAACAACCGCAACACCTCGGCATCCGCGAACGGCAGGATTTGCGTCAGCAGCACGCCCGCGACCTGTTTCTTCGGGTCCAGCCAGTAATAGCAATTGGTGAGCCCGGCCCAGGCGAGGCTGCCGGCGCTGCGGCCCGTCGGCGCGTCCTCGGTGTTGATGAGGAAGGTCAGCCCCCATTTCTTCGGCATACCGGGAAGGGCCTCGAAATCGTTGGTCAGCTCCGGCATGGCCGTCCGGAGCGGGCGAACCAGCAGGTCGCCAATATGGTTCTGCCCCATGAGTGCCACAGTCTCCGGCCGCAGCACGCGAACGCCGTCGAGCGCGCCGCCGCCCAGTAGCATTCGCAGCAAGCTCAGATAGTCGCCGGCGGTGGTGTGGATCGCGCTGCCACCCGGAAAGAATTCGGGCTCTCCCGGCGGCGCCGTCTCGAGCGGCTCCAAGCGGCCGTCGGGCTTGCGCCCGTGCATACCGGCCCGGCGAGCGTGCTGGTCATCACTCAGGAGATATGCGGTGTCCCGAATGCCGAGCGGCGCGAAGATGTGGTTGCGGAAATACGCGTCCAGGCGCTCGCCGCTGACGGCCTCGACCATGCGTCCGGCCCAGTCGATCCCAATCCCGTAATCCCAGCGCTCGCCGGGATCGAACAGCAGCGGGGCGTCCAGGGCCGCGAGCCTGCCGCTGCGCACCGCCGGCAAGCCGGTTTGCTGGTGGTAGCGCAGCATGGTCTCGTTCCACATATCGTACACGAAACCGGAGGTATGGGTCAGCAGCGCCCGGAGCGTCACGGGGCGCTTGGCCGGACGGAGGCTCGGCTGACCGGCGGGGTCGAAGCCCTCGAGCACGAGCGGCTTCCGTAACCCGTCCACGATCTCGCCTGCGGGCTGATCGAGCGCGAGCCGGCCTTGCTCGACCAGTTGCATCGCGGCGATCCCGGTAATCGCCTTCGTCATCGAAGCGACCCAGAAGATCGTGTCGAGGGTCATCGGCCGGCCGCCAGGGAGGCTTCGCGTTCCCGCCGCGCCCCCATAGAGCACGCCATCCGGCATCGCTGCGGCGGCAACCACCCCCGGCACGCGACCGCTCTCCACAGCCTCGCGCAACAGCGCGTCGATGCTTGCCGATGGGTTCATGGCGTCCCGTACCGCTCTTCGCGGAGCGAAGAGGATTAAAGCACCGGCCGCCCCGGCTTCAACGCGCGTATTTGAGCGGCACGCGGCGCCTCAGCAGGCCCAGTCCGGCCAGCGCGGCCCCCAGCAAGGCGATAGAGGCCGGCTCCGCGATCGGATCGACGGAACCGGCACCGCTCGTGCTCACGACGGCGCTGCTGGCGTAAGCGCCGTTACCGCTCGCACTCCAGCCGATGGCGTCCAAAGCGATCAGATCGTTCGACGACACGGATTTGTGCTGACCGGGAGAGATGAAAGCGTCCTGCGCGTCGGTCGTATACCACAAGGTTGCCCAGTCGCCGCGATCGCCGCCCGATGCGGAAACGTTGAAGTCGCCGAGATCGGTCGCGCCGCCATCGACCGAGAAATACGCCGGCGCGGCGTAGGAGAAGCTCATCGCCCCATTGCCCGAATAGCGCAGGAGATCGAACGGCGTGCCCCAGCTCGGGTTGGAGCCGGAGAGGCCCGAGATGCGGCCGAGCACCTCGCCCAATTCATGCTCGGCGACGGCCACGAAATCAAAGGTCCCGGAGGCGATCGAGGCCGGATTGAAGCTATAACCGGAGGGACTACCGGCGAACCCGATATAGCCGTCCATTCCGGCTCCGGCCGGCGATACGATCCGAAGCGCCTTCGCTTCGGCCGACGGAATTACATAGCTACTCGCGCCCGCAGGCGAGGCCGCCGGAAGGTGAGCAAGGACGCTTGCGTCGGTACTGGTCGAAGCCGCGTTGGCGAGCCAACTACGCACCTGGGCATAGGAGAAGTAACCGTAGAGATTATCGACGCTCGAGCCGATGGCCGAGGCGGGAAGCGTCATCCCATCCACGCTGCCCCAACTCACGCCGACATTGACCGTCACCGGATCGCTGAAGGCACTCGCGTAGACCGAAGCCGCGGTGCCGAACGCCGCCTCGATCGTCGCCGCGTCCGCTTGGCTCGTGATGCTGGAGTCGTAGACGGGATTTACCACCATCGCCTGCGCGGGTGCCGCCAGCACGGCTCCCACGGCCATCACCCACACCGTTGCGCGCGCGCGGAGAGGGATGCCGGCCCGTATCCGGTTCGATGACATCATTTGAGCTTTTGCTCCGCCGCATGTCGCGCCGGCCCACGGCCTCCGGCGCGCTGTATCTCACGATACGATTGAACCCCAAGAGCTGCCGCCGCCCGATCCTGCGCTGGTCGTCTAAAAGAGCGCCGGTCGCGGAGTCAACCAGTAATGCAACCTACGAGCGATATTATGAGGCCCGCGTGGTTTCCAGCCCGGCCCAGTCGAGCTCGATCCCGTGGCCGGGCGCTTCCGGCGCGATGGCGCGGCCATCACGCAGAACCAGTGGTCGCGCGATATATCGCTCCAGCCCGAAGCCATGAACCTCCAGATAGGAGCGATTGGGTGCGGCAGCGAGCAGATGTACCGTGATGTCGTGCGCGCCGTGCGAGGTAAGCGGGAGATTATAGGCTTCGGCCAAGTGCGCGACCTTCATGAAGACGGTCACGCCGCCGCAATTCGTGACATCGGGCTCGGGGAAGGTCACGCCGCCTGCCGCGATCATCTGCTTGAATTCGTGAAAGGTGTGCAGATTTTCCCCCGTCGCGATCGGCACCCCCCCTTCCCGCACGATCCGCGCATGTCCGGCGACATCGTCCGGGATGGTTGGCTCTTCCAGCCAGACGAGCCGGAATTCGGCGAACGCGCGGGCGGCGCGGATCGCCTCGTCCGCACTCCAGCGCATATTGGCGTCCGCCATCAGCGGGAAATCGGGACCGAGATGCGCCCGCATTGAAGCGACCCGCGCCACATCTTCCGAGAGAAGCGGGCGGCCGACCTTCATCTTGATGGCGCGGAAACCGCGGGCGAGGTTGTCGTCCGTCTGGCGCAGCAGTTGTTCGAGCGGAAAGTCGAGATCGATGCCGCCCGCGTAGCACGGAACCGCCGGATCGTAGCCGCCGAGCAGCCGCCACAGCGGCGTGCCGAAACGCCGGGCTTTCAGGTCCCAGAGCGCGATGTCGACCGCGGAGATCGCGAGACTGGTCGGGCCGCCCCGGCCGCCGTAATGCAACGCCCACCACATCTTTTGCCACAACGCCTCGATGCGCTCCGCATCGGCGCCGATCAGCAGCGGCCGCAGGTCGCGCTCGATCAGCGCATGCACCGCCGCGCCGCCCGCGCCGACGGTATAGGTGTAGCCCACGCCCTCCGCGCCATCCGCATCGCGCAGCCGCGCCGTGATGAGCTCGAAATGCGTCATCGTGCCGTGGGTGCTGTCGGACAGCGGCACGGGCAATTCGATGCGGTAGTGGCCGGCTTCGAGTGTTGCGATGCTCAGCGGGCCATTTTCTTCCGACATGCTCGCGCTTTCATTCAACTAGAACTTGTTTAGGCCAACTGGAAACACGTGAACGCAAAATTCCGCGCATCCCCGCGAAGGCGGGGATCCAGGTCTCGCACAAGAAAGGCTGACATTGTATGGCGGGACGGGGTTCCCGCTTCCCCGGGAACGAACGGGGGGATGGCCGAGGCACTCACAGTCAACCCAAAACGAGTTTAGGCTGGCCGGCGAGGCGAAGCAGCAATTTCGCCAGCTCGACTGCCTCTTCGTCCGACAACTCGACCGGATCATTATCCGGGTTCTGGATTTTGATGCAGATACAGCCCGCATCCCGCCATACACCGATCTCGCCACCGGCCAGCGTGTAAATCTCCGTGGTCAGGCCCATGTGCGCCTCCTACTTTAACGGGAAGTGGGGATCGTTCGTATTGGAGTCCACAATCCTTCCTGCCCGAGGCCCGCCTTCTGGGTAACCGTGGACGTGCGGAACCGCTGCGTTTGGGTTGTTGTAAGGCTGGCCTGTGATAGCATCCACATGTCCCGGATCCACACGGAGACGTTCCTTTCCGGTGACCGGATCGAGGTACCTGTGGCGCCTATCAGGGTCTTGAACCAGACCCTTCCGCCTCGCCAACTCTGTGATCTCCGCCAGCGTCCTCCCTCGCAAATCCTCCGGCGCGATGACCGGACTGCGCACGCAGCTACTCCCGCCCGATGCGTTCCATCCCGCCCATATAAGGCCAAAGCACCGAAGGAACCAGAATGGAGCCGTCGGCCTGCTGGTGGTTCTCCATGAGCGCGATCAGTGCGCGGCCGACCGCGACGCCGGAGCCGTTCAATGTATGGACATGCGCCACTCCCTTACCGTCCGCGGCGCGGAACCGCGCGTTCATGCGGCGGGCCTGGAAGTCGCGGCAGTTCGAGCAGGAACTGATCTCGCGCCACCGCTGCTCGCCCGGTAGCCAGACTTCGAGGTCGAACGTCTTGGCCGCGCTGAAGCCGGTGTCACCGGCGCAAAGCAGGACGCGGCGGTAGGGCAGCTCCAGCAAGGCGAGCGTCTTCTCCGCGCATTGCGTCATCCGCTCGTGCTCGGCCGCGCTCTGCTCGGGATGCACGACGGATACCAACTCCACCTTGCGAAACTGGTGCTGGCGCATCATGCCGCGCGTATCCCGCCCCGCCGCGCCGGCTTCGCTGCGAAAACAATCGGTGAGCGCCGTGAGGCGGATCGGCAGCTGCTTCTCGGGCAGGATCTCGCCCGCGACCGTGTTGGTGAGCGGCACCTCTGCGGTCGGTATGAGCCAGCGCCCATCCGTGGTGCGGAACAGGTCATCGGCGAATTTCGGCAACTGTCCCGTTCCGTAGACCGCGGCATCGTTCACCAGCAATGGCACGCTCGTCTCTGCGTAGCCGTGCTCGCGCGTATGGAGGTCGATCATGAACTGACCGAGCGCGCGTTCCAGTCGCGCGAGCGGCCCGCGCAACAGCGTGAAGCGGCTGCCGGCCAGCTTGGCGGCGGTCGCGAAATCCATCATGCCGAGCGCCTCGCCAAGCTCGAAATGCTGGCGCGGCTGGAAGCCGAGATCGCGTGGTTCGCCGTGTTGCGCGATGACGACGTTCGCGCTCTCGTCGGCCCCGTCCGGCACCTCGGGATCGAGCGTGTTAGGAAGATCGCGTAAGACCTCGCGAATCGTGGCCTCCAATTTGGCGGCCTCGTTCTCTAGCGTTTCGATCTCAAGTCCGACATGAGTGGCTTCCCTCTCGAGCGGGCCGGTATCTATTCCGGCGCGGCGTCCCTTCGCGACCTCCTTCGAGAGTTCGTTCCGCCTGGCCTGTCGCTCCTGCAGCAAGGTCAGCGCGTGCCGGCGCGTGGCGTCATTCCGCATGAGCTCGTCAGATTGACGAGGCAAACCGCGCCTCGTAAGCGCCGCATCGAAGCCCGCGGGATCGGCGCGAATGGCGCGTATGTCGTGCATACCTTCAGACCTCGTCCCGGGTGCTGTGGCAAGAACTTTATGCAACCAGCCGGTGAATCATGATCGCGCATCGGCGTCTCTGTCGTAGAGATCGCTCACAGTCCGTCCCTCAGCGCGCGGGTCACACCTCGACAGGCTTCGGCTCGACCAGGCGCGCGGCCAGGATCGAGATTTCGTACAGCCCAACCAACGGAATGGCGAGACCGCATTGCGTCAGCACGTCGGGCGGCGCGAGGATCGCCGCGATGACGAACATGCCGACATAGGCGTAGCGGCGGAATTTCTTGAGCCCCTTGGAAGTCACGATCCCGACCTTGGCCAGCAAGGTCAGCAGCACCGGTAGCTCGAAAGCGATCCCGAACGCGAAGATCAGCTTCATGACCAGGTCGAGATATTCGCTGACCTTGGCCTCGAGCTGGATCGGCAGCCCGCCGGCGCCCGAGGGCGTCTCGAAGCTCAGGAAGAAACGCCAGGCGATCGGGAACACCAAATAGTAGGCGAGCGCCGCGCCGAGCAGGAATAACAGCGGCGTCGCGATGAGGAACGGCAGGAGCGCGCGCTTCTCGCTGCGGTACAGACCGGGCGCGACGAATAGCCAGATTTGCGAGGCGATGATCGGGAACGCGATGAAAGCGCCCCCGAAGACACCGACCTTCAGATAAGTGAAGAACGCCTCCGTCAGCGCGGTGAAGATCAGCCGCCGATCCTGGCCCGTCTGATGCTGCAGGATGTCGGCCAGCGGACGCGCGAGAAACGAATAGATCGCGCCGGAGAAGTGATAGCAGACCACGAACGCGATCAGGAACGCGGCGATCGACCACATGAGCCTCCGGCGCAGCTCGACCAGATGCTCGAGCAGCGGCATCGGCTTGTCGTCGATCGGGTCGTCTACTTCGGGCTGAGCCACGTAGATCCTGTGCGCGCCGATGTGAGAGGAAGGACCGGTCAGAAGCGCGCCGAGCGCGCGGGCTGCTTCGCGACATTCGGCGGCACGAAGGCAGGCGGCGGCTCGGGCGGCAATGCGAAGGCGGGCGGGATGAAAGCGGGCGCGATCTCGGCGTCCGCCGCGACAGCCTCATCCGGCAAGTCGACCGACTCCGAGGCAGAAAGCGGCTCGAAGCTATCGGTCCCCGCAGGGCGCTCCAGCGTCGAGGCCGCATATTCCCCAATCACCGCCGTTTCCGACGCGACCGGTGCGGCCTTGGGCGGATCGGGTGCGAGCGGGTTACGGGCGAAGGTGGAACGGAGCGACCCATCGGAATCGACCGCGCGCTCGATCGTGCCCTTGAGATCGAAGTTGCGGATCTCGTTGAACTGGTTGCGGACCTCGTCGAGATTGGCCTCGCGCATCATCTCGTCTACGTGCGTCTGGAATTCCGCGGCCATGCGGCGGGCCTTCTTGATCGCGCTGGTCACGGCCTTGATCGCGACGGGCATATCCTTCGGCCCGATCGCGATTAAAGCGACGACGCCGATCAAGGCAATTTCCGACCAGGCGAAATCGAACATATCCGGCCAAAATCTCCGGGCGGCGTGCTGAATTAGCAGGAAAACGCGCGGCCGAAAACACGGCGGCTCACCCGCCCTGCTCCGCCACCTCGCCGTCCGGCGCCGCCCCTGCATCCGGCTCCGGCGCGGCCGACGGCGGCTCCACGAGCAAATCCTCCCGTCGCGGCAGCTCGCGCATGTCGCGCAGCCCGAACTGCGCGAGGAACGCGGGCGTCGTGCCCCAGAGCGTGGGCCGGCCGGGCGATTCCTTGCGGCCCTTCGGCACGATCAGCCCCGCTTCGAGCAGCGCGTCCAAAGTCTGCTGCGACAAGCTGGCCCCGCGAATTTCCTCGATTTCGGGCCGCGTCGCCGGCTGATGATAGGCGATGATGGCCAGCGTCTCCATAGCCGCGCGCGGCAGGCGGCGAGGAACCTCGACCACCTTGCGGAGACGCGGCGCGAGGTCGGGGGCGGTGCGGAACTGCACGCCTCCGCCCACCTCCACGAGTTCGACGCCGCGTCCGGCATAGCGGGCGCGCAGCGCCGCGATTACCGTGTCGGCATCCGCGCTTTCCGGCAGGATCTGGGCCAGACCTCGGGCGCTCACCGGCCCGCCGCTGGCGAAGAGCAGCGCCTCGGCGAGGCGAACCGAATCCTCGTCCGGAACCTCGGGCGGGGCGGCTTGCAGCGGCGGTTCCGTCGTGTTCTCGCTCATGCTTCCTCGGCGATCTGGCGGGAGCGGCGGACCAGGATCGGGCCGAATGCCTCTTCCTGACGCAGCCGTACCGCACCCCCACGGGCCATCTCCAAACCCGCGAGCAGCGTGCTCGCCAACGCGGCGCGGCGTTCGAGCGGCCCCTCCAGCGCATCGGGCAGGAATTGCTCGAGACTGGTCCAGTCGGGAACGCTGCCGACAAGCGCGGCGAGACGGTGCAGCGCATCCTTCACGCTCCACAGCGTCACCGGCTTCGGGGTGTAGCGTCGCTTCGAGCCCGATCGGCGCAATGCCGCGAGGTAGGCTCGCAGCAGGGCCGGCAAATCCATCGCCAGGCGCGAGCGGTCCGTCTCGGTGAGGTCTTCCGGTGCGCCGCGGGCGAAGACGTCGTGCCCGAGTTGCGGACGAAGGGCGAGCCATGCCGCCGCTGCCCGGATCGTCTGCAAGTCGCGCAGCCGGGCCGCCAAAACATCGGCGGCCTGTTCAGCCTCCTCGGCCGCCTCGGTACCCGGCGGAAGCAAAAGACGGGATTTCAGCCAGGTGAGCCAGGCCGCCATCACCAGCCAGTCCGCCGCGAGCTCGAGGCGGATGCGGCGGGCGCTCTCGATCACCGCCAAATATTGCTCGACGAGCGACAGGATCGAGATTTTCGCCAGATCGACCTTCTGGCTCCGCGCGAGATCGAGCAGCAGATCGAGCGGACCCTCGAAACCTTCCAGCGTCAGCAGAAGGTGGTCGGGCGCCGGGCCTTGCTCGACCTGCGCGTCAGATGCTGGTGGCATGGCCAAGGCCGATGTTGTGACCCGCGAGCGAGAGCGCGAGGCGCATGGACCACGGGAGAACCGTGTCCAGCAGACCGCCAACCGGGTCGAACTGGATGCCGAACTCGCGCAGGAGCTGCGGCAGAAGAAAGACCAGCAGGATGACGATGACGATCCCGGCCCGTTCGAGCCTCGCCCAACCCCGTGCGAGCCGCTCCGGCAACAGGCCGACCACGATCCGCCCGCCGTCGAGCGGCGGGATCGGCAACAGGTTGAACAGGCCGAGGACCAGATTCGTAAGCAGAAAGTAGAAGAGAAAAGTCCCGAGCACCGGGTGCTGCACCAACATGCTCCCCAGAAAGTCCAATCCGGGCAGCAGACGGATACGCGGCATCAATAGAGCCGCCACCCAGGCGAGGAAAAAGTTCATCGCGGGCCCCGCCGCCGCCACGATCATCATGCCCCGACGTGGATCGCGGAACTTCCAGGCCGCTACAGGCACCGGCTTGGCCCAGCCGAACATGAATGCGACGCGGTGGATGGTCACGAGCTGGGCCAGCAAGAGCAGGCCGGGGAGCAGCAACGTGCCCACCCGATCCACATGCCGCAGCGGATTGAGCGACAGCCGACCGGCCCTGCGCGCCGTGTCGTCCCCCATGGCGAGCGCGGCGTAGCCGTGCGCCGCTTCGTGCAGGGTGATAGCCAGCACGGCGGGGACCACCGCGAGGGCCAGTTGCAGCAGAAATCCGTTCACGCCAGCAGCCGCTCGCGCTCAGCCATGAGGGCGCGTCGCTCCTGATCCCCGCCACGGCAGGCGCGTGCGCGTTCGCGTGCGGCCTGAAGCCGGGCGGCAGCCGCTTCGGTCAGCGTCGGACAATCGGCGAGCAGAGCCCGCGTCGGATCGAACTCGCCCGCGCAATAGAGGGCGATGTCGCAGCCCGCCGCTATCGCCTGCACGGCGAGCGAGGCCGGAGCGCCGGACAGAGCGCGCATCGCCAGATCGTCGGACACGAGGACTCCTTCAAAGCCGATCCTGCGACGGATGACGTTTCCGATCACGGCGGGAGACAAGGTCGCCGGAAGGGCGGCGTCCCACGCCCGATAAAGCAGGTGCGCCGTCATGAACCAAGGCAGGTCGGCGTTCAATGCGAAGGGCAGAATATCGTCGTCCAGGTCCTCGGCTTCAACATGCGGTAGCTCGCAGTGGCTGTCGGCGCGAGCGCGGCCATGACCGGGGGCGTGTTTTGCGACCGGCTGGATGCCGGAGGTGAGCAACCCGTCCGCCACTGCACGACCGAGACGGGCGACAACATAGGGATCAGCGGCAAAGGCGCGATCTCCGATCACGTCATGCGCGCCCGGATGCCGCAGATCGAGCACCGGGGCGGCGACCACATCGAAACCGGCCGCGGCGCAATCGAGCCCGATGAGCGCCCCGGTCAGCCATGCGGTGCGCGCGCCGGCCTCGGGGTCGGCGGCGAATACGCGCCCGATCGCCTCGGCCGACGGGTGGGCCGGCCAATGCGGCGGGCGCAGTCGGGCGACTTTCCCACCCTCCTGATCCACCATCAGGACCGCGTTTGCCGGCAGCACCCGGCGGAGCGCGGCGATCAGCTCGCGGAGCTGCGGCGGACCCTCGATGTTGCGGGCGAACAGGATCACCCCGGCGGGCGGGTAGGCTCGCAGTAACTCTCGCTCCGCCGCCGCGAGTGCCGGGCCGGCGATGCCGACGATCGCCGCCCGCATGCCACAATCAGAAGCTGGCGATGGAACAGCCCCCGCCCTTGGACCGGACGTGCTCGCAGAACGCGGTCGCCTGGGCGATGTCGCTGAACCCGCCTGTCCGGAGCCGCCAGACCGCCCGGCCATCCCGCTCGGCCTTCACCACGGCAGGGCGGCGGCCTTTCAGCAGGTCCGGCATTTTCTTGGCGAGACGCTCCCATTCCGTCTTCGCCGCCTCCTCCGAACCAAGCGCGGCGAGTTGCACCTCGGGAGCATGCGCCGCGCCGGACGAAGCGGCGGCGGCGATCTGGTGCGGAGCTTGCGCGCCAGCAGCCGCTTTCGGCTCCGGACCCGGAGCGACGCGGGCAACCGGCGGCGCAGCAGGCGTCGAGACGGGCGCGCTGGAGGCGGACGCCGCCGGCTGAGTGGCGGAAGCGGGAGGCGCAACCGGCGCCGGGGCGGCGACGGCCGGACGCGCCGCGGCCTCCTCCTTCGGGCGGAGCGCCTGCGGCTCCGGCGATTCGGGCGGCGGCGCGAGCTTGCCGTTCTGCGGGCCGGCATCGCCTGAAAGGATCTCGTCGTTGGCGCCGGCCACTTGGAGGCCGCCCGGATTTTCCGGCTTGACCCGTATCGGCCGGGTGTCCGCTTCGACCACGGGCAGATGGCTGCTCCGATGCCCGCCGAGGGACCAAACGCCTACGACCGCCAGCAGCGCCGCACCGAGGCCACCGGCGATGATCGCCAGGCGCTTCGTGCCGGGGTCCATCCCGCGGCGGCGAGGGACCCTGTAGACTCCGGCAGCGGGAATATCGAGATCGTCTGACACGGCGGCTTCTTCTCCAAGCAGCGCGCCGAGCGCCCTGGAAGAGAGCCCAAGGCTCAGCGCATTTCCTCCACGGGCGCGACGCCCATCACGGCGAGGCCGGACCGAATCACCACGGCGGTAGCTGCGACGAGGGCCAGCCGCGCCAGCGTCTCGGCTGGCCGGTCCGGCTGCAGGAACCGCAGCGTGGAGTTGTCGTTGCCTCGGTTCCACAGCATATGAAAGTCGGCCGCCAAGTCATAGAGGAAAAACGCGATTCGGTGCGGCTCACGCGCAGTTGCGGCGCCCTCCACCGTGCGCGGCCAAGCCAGCAGACGGCGGATCACGGCAAGTTGGGGCTCCGCTTCGAGCGGATCGAGCGCGACCCCGGCCAGCGCCTCCTCCGAGATACGCGCCGCGCCGAACATCTCGGTCGCGGCGCGGAGCACGGAACGGCAGCGCGCGTGCGCGTACTGGACATAGAACACCGGGTTTTCGCGCGTTTGCGCCACCGCCTGGTCCAGATCGAACTCCATTTGCGCATCCGCCTTGCGCGTCAGCATGGTGAAGCGGACCGTGTCGGGACCAACCTCGTCGATCAGATCGCGCAATGTGACGAAGGTTCCGGCGCGCTTCGACATGCGCACCGGCTCCCCGCCCCGCATCACGTGCACGATCTGGCAAAGCACCGCCTCGAAGCGAACATCCCCGCTGCCCGCGAGCGCTCTGACCGCCGCTTGCATCCGCTTCACGTAGCCGCCGTGATCGGCGCCGAGCACGTCGATCAGCACCTGCTCGCCACGCGCGATCTTGTCGGCGTGATAGGCGATGTCGTTCGCGAAATAGGTGTGCGAACCGTCCGATTTGCGGAGCGGCCGATCGACGTCATCGCCGAACCGCGTCGCACGGAACAGCGTCTGCGGTCGCGGCTCCCAATCCTCCGGCGTCTTGCCCTTTGGCGGATCGAGCGTGCCCTCATAAATCAGCCCATCCGCGCGCAGCCTCTCGATGGCCGCATCCACCGCGCCCGCCTGGATGAGCGCGCGCTCGGAGGTGAACACGTCATGATGCACGCCGAGCAGGTCGAGGTCTTCGCGAATCGACGCAAGCATCTCGGTGATGGTGAAGTCGCGAACAGTATCGAGCCATACATGCGGCGCGGCGATGCCGCCGTCCGGCTCGGCGAGCGATCCGCCATATTCAGCCGCGAGCTTCAGCCCGACCGGGACAAGGTACTCGCCGCGATACTGCAAACCGCCGGGGACCTGCTCGTTATATTCCTCCTCGGTCATCACCGAGCCCAGAGCCTGCAAGTAGCGCCAATACGCAGCCCAAGCGAGCGCCGCGACCTGCGCGCCCGCGTCGTTGACGTAGAACTCCTTGGTCACGGCGTAGCCGGATTTCGCGAGCAGATTGGCGAGCGCGTCGCCGACAACGGCCCCGCGGCAATGCCCGATATGCATCGGCCCGGTGGGATTGGCGGAGACGTATTCGACGTTCACGCGTACGCCGCCGCCGCTCCGGTTGTCACCGTACGCGACCCCGTCCCGTAGGATGACGGGCAGCATAGCGTGCAAGCACGACGTATGCAGGCGGATGTTGACGAAGCCAGGACCCGCCGCGCGCGCTTCGGCGACCTCATCGAGCTGCTGCAACGAGGCAACAAGATCGGCGGCAAGCTTCGGCGGCGGCCGGCGCGCGGCTTTCGCGGCGACGAGCGCGGCGTTCGTGGCCATGTCCCCGTGGGCGGCTTCGCGCGTCGGCGACACGTCCACCCTTTCGGCGACCTCATCGGACAGATCGGGCACCGCGTTGCGCAGCGCGCGGATGACGTGCTCGCGGATGCGGGCGTAGATGTCATGGTTCATCGGGTCAGGTCGCCATCATCATGGACCGTTGCTCCTTCACCCCGGAATCGCGACATCGGTAAGCCGCCGGTATTCGTCCATCGCGTAGCGATCGGTCATTCCGGCGATGTAGTCGCACACCATCCCGGCGGCGCGCACCGTTCCGCCCTCGCCCGCCCGCGCGCGCCAATCGTCGGGAAGCAGGCTCGGCTGCGCGTGCAGAAGCGCGAACAAAGCCTCCACCAAGTCGCGCGCCTTCCGGCTCATCCGGTTTACCCGCCAATGGCGATACATGCGGGTCATCAGGAAATCCTTGATCACGAGATTGGCGTCGGCCATCGGCGGGCTGAAGGCGATGACTGGTTTCTTCGACCGACGAATCGCGGCCGAGTCGGGCGGGTCCAGCTTGGCGATGCGGCGTCCGCTTTCGGCGAGAAGATCGCTCACCATCGCGTCGATCACGCGGCGGATCGTCTCGTGCCGCAGCCGCGGCGGCGGCACGTCCAGACTGGCGCGGCGGGCGGCGCCGAGCGCGTCGCCCACGACCGGCAGATGCCCGATGTCCTCGAAGCCGAACAGGCGCGCGCGGATGCCGTCGTCGAGATCGTGGCTGTGATAGGCGATGTCGTCGGCGAGCGCCGCCACCTGCGCTTCGGCCGAGGCGTGGCTTCCGAGGTCGAGCCGGTGTCGCTGGTCGTATTCGGCGATGTAGCCGGGCGGCCGGTGCAGCGGGCCGTTGTGCTTGGCCAAGCCCTCGAGCGTCTCCCAGGTGAGATTGAGCCCGTCGAACGCCGCGTAGCGGCTTTCCAGCAACGTGACGACGCGCAAGCTCTGCGCGTTGTGGTCGAAGCCGCCGAACGGCTTCGTCGCCACGTTCAGCGCTTCCTCGCCGGCATGGCCGAAGGGCGGATGGCCGAGGTCGTGCGCGAGCGCCAGCGCCTCCGCCAAATCCTCGTTGAGATGCAGCGCCCGCGCGATCGAGCGGGCGATTTGCGCCACCTCGATGCTGTGCGTCAGGCGGGTGCGGAAGAAGTCGCCCTCGTGATTGACGAACACCTGCGTCTTGTACTGCAGCTTGCGAAATGCCGAACTATGGATGATGCGGTCCCGGTCACGCTGCCAGGGCGAGCGGGTCGGCGCATCCGGCTCGGGATGGAGCCGTCCGCGCGCCGTCTCAGCGCGCACCGCGAATGGGGCGAGGGACATCGCAGGGGGGCTTACACCGGGGGCGGCGGGGGTTCAATCGGGGTTGGCCAGGGTCGCCCTTTGAGCGTCACTCCAGAAAAGGAAACGGGACGCGAGTGGCGGGACAAATTATGCACAGTTCGGCAATCACGCTCATCTCAATAAGGTCGCACCTTATCGGGTCGCTACAGAGGGCTTGCTCGTGGCCTGCGCCTATCCGAGAATGCCGGAGACCAGTCCAGTTGGGCTGGGCTGAGCTCGGCGCCAAGGCCCAGCTCGGACCGGTATCGAAACCCCCATTTGGTAGACTCGACGGCCAGCCCGCGCCGTCGCTATTGGAGCCAGTAGCGCCGCTATGAGGAAATCACGCTGATGATCGTGCTGAAGGATGACTGGCAGGATGCCACATCGTGGGACCATTTTGTCGAGCATCATGAGCAAGCAAGGTTCTGCCACCTGTTCGGGTACGCGGCGGTTCTCGGTTGTTATGGGTACGCACCGCGAAACTTGTGTTTTGTGCAAGACGGAACGATCGTGGGTGTGCTTCCGGCGGTACAGATCAAAAGCCTGTTCTCCGGACGGAGACTCGTGAGCCAGCCATTCTCGGAATATGGTGGGTTGCTTTTGGACCCAAACCTTTCCGAGCAGGACTGCAAGGAAATATTCTCGGCCCTTGTCGCCTTTGCGCAGAAGGCTGCCGGCATCGACTTGATCGAAATGCATGGCAATCACGGGGTGCCGCAACCCTGGCGCGACAATTGGGCGCTCGGTCCGGTTTCCTACCATGTCGCGATACTGCCCTTGAACCGGCCGATCGACGAGCTATGGGGCAAGGTCGTGCGCTACTCGGTACGCAAGGCGGTCAACCAGGCGCGCAATCACGGACTGAAAGTCGTGTTCGAGTGTGATGAAAAAGTCATTCGCGAGCGATTTTTCCCGCTGTATCTCAAATCGATGAAAAGGCTTGGCGTTCCGCCGCATTCGATCGAATATTTCTTGAATTGCTACCGGGTGTTCGGCGAGAAGATGCTCATCTGTTGGGCGATGAAAGATGCAACTCCTGTCGCCGGTCTCCTGGGCTTTTCGTGCGGCGGCCGCGTCAGCATCATCAACACGGTCTCCAATCCCGAGCAATGGCATCTTAGGCCAAACGACCTCCTCCACTGGGAGCTGATCCAATGGGCGGCGGAGACAAATCACAAGTTCTTCGATTTCGGTAGCATCCGCTACCAGGGGCAGTCGGATTGGAAAAAGAAATGGGGTTGCGAATGCATCGAGCACAAACTCTACTCCGTTAACGTCGGCGCCAGGGCCTCTCCGAGCGTGCTGAACTCATCCTCGAAACGGATGCAGACCATAGCTACTCTGTGGTCGAAATATGTGCCGCTTGCGATCACCCAGGCCGTCGGCCCAATGATCCGGAGGCAGCTTGCACGCTAGCGATGATGTGCAGCGCCACATTCCGCCCGAGATCCTGAACGGATCGCGAAACCGGGCCAGGTCCGACGCGATGCTCACCGGCCGGACGCGAGGACCTTCAATTCTCCCTTGCTCGCCTCTATCTGTGCCGACATGGACATGCTTCACGAGAGCCGCTTCGGCCTGACCGACCGCGCCGCCGGGCGGATCGCTGAGATTCTGGGGACCGAAAGCCGGAAGGCTGCGCTACGCGTGGCGGTGCTCGCCGGCGGTTGCAGCGGCTTTCAATACCGCTTCGAGCTGGACGAGGCCCCCGCCGAGGACGATCTGGTGATCGAACGGAACGGCGCCCGCGTGGTGGTCGATCCGGCGAGCCTCGACCTCCTCGCGGGCGCCGAACTGGACTACACCGACGAGTTGATGGGCAGCCATTTTGCGGTCCGGAACCCGAATGCGAGCTCCGCGTGCGGCTGCGGCACGAGCTTCTCGGTCGAGTAGAGCGCACCTGCCCGCGTGAAAATCGCGACCTGGAACGTCAACTCGATCCGGCAGCGGGAAGCTCACGTCCGCCGCTGGCTCGACCGCACCGAGCCCGACCTTCTGCTGCTACAGGAGATCAAGTGCGAGAGCGCGGCCTTTCCTTCTCTCACCTTCCACGGGCTGGGCTATCAGGCGGAGGCGGTCGGGCAGAAGGCCTATAACGGCGTGGCGGTGCTCTCACGGGTGCCGTTCAGCGTCACCCACCGGTGCCTGCCGGGGATGCCGGAGAGCGACACGCAGGCCCGCTACATGGAGATCGAGGCCTCGGGCGTGACCATCGCCTGCATCTATCTCCCGAACGGCAACTCCGGCGGCGAGGCGGGTTTCGCTTACAAGCTCGCTTGGATGGACCGCCTCGCGGACCGGGCCGAGACGCTGCTCGCGTCCGATACCCCGCTGCTAATCGCCGGCGACTTCAATGTCTGCCCGGCCGCCGGGGACTTCGCCCCCGGTTCCCTGCCCGCCACCGACGCGCTGGTCCGTCCCGAGAGCCGCGCCCGGTTCCGGCGCCTCCTCTGGCTCGGTCTGACCGACGCCGTTCGCGCAATCCATCCATCCGGCCGGGTCTACACGTTCTGGGATTACCAGGGCGGCGCCTGGCACCGGGACTGCGGGCTGCGGATCGACCATGTGCTGCTATCGCCTACTCTGTCCGAGCAACTGGTTGCCGCCGACCCGGACCGGCGCGAGCGGGGTGTAGAGAAGGCCTCGGATCATGTGCCGGTCACGGTAGAGCTGGCTTAAGCCGGGCGTGCCCGCCGACTTTTCACTTCAAGGTTGCATGGCTGCCGGCAACTCTGTATCGCTGGTAGCGAGAGCTAACCCAGTTCTATCGTAGCGGTGTCGTCGCGGAACGTGCCGCCCTCGACGCAGCCAAGCTCGGAGAGCAACGGCATGAATGCCATCGGCCGCCGGTGGCCGGAGGACGCGAATGGTCGCGTTCCGTGTTGGGTATACAGCGACCCCGAAGTATATCGCGAGGAGCTGAAGCGCATCTGGTATGGCCCGCACTGGCTCTACTGCGGGCTTGAGGCAGAGATACCCGAGGTCGGCGATTTCAAGACCACCACGCTCGGCGAGCGGCCGGTCGTCCTCGTGCGCAGCGCGGCGGGCGAGATCTCTGTATTCGAGAACCGCTGCCGGCATCGCGGCCTCAAGTTCTGCCAAACTCGTTTCGGGCAAGCCAAAGAGTTGCTTTGTCCGCATCACCAGTGGACCTACGATCTGAAAGGGAACCTGATCCGGGTACCGTTTCGCCGCGGCGTGCGGCGACGGGGAATGCCCGCCGACTTCGATCCGAAGGCCTTCGGTCTGCATAAGGTTCGGGTGGAGGTGGTGAACGGCGTCGTCTGGGCCAGCTTCAGCACTGAAACGCGGCCGTTCCGGGAATATCTCGGCGAACGCTTCTGGGAACACTTCACCCGCATCTACGACGGGCGAAAACTAAGCGTGCTTGGCTATCATCGTCAGCACATTCCGGCCAACTGGAAACTGGTCCAAGAGAACGACCCCACCGGGGCCAATGCCAAACGGTCTCAAACGGACGTGAAACTGATTACCGTCTTTCCGAGCGTGATCCTGCAACACGACTTGAACAGCCTCGCCACGCGCCAGATCGTGCCCACTGGGTCGCACGGCTTCGATTTGCACTCGACCCATTGGTGCTACGCGGATGACACGCCGGAGATGCGGCTCCGCCGCACGCGCCAGGCGAGCCTGTTCTGCCCTTCCGGTTTCCTTCCCGCTGATAATGTAGAGGTCATGGCAGACGCCCAGCAGGGCTTCGCCGCCGCGCCCGACAACTCGGCGCTGGTCACGATGGCGGGGTACCGAGCGATCGAGAACACGCCACATATGGTCCCCGGGGCCGCGATCCGCGGCATGTACCGTTACTGGCGTGAGGTGATGGACCTATGAGCGAAGGGCCGGAGCGCGAGCGCCCGCTCACGCGAGAGACTCTCCGGAATTTCTACGACGATTACATCGAGACGCTGGACGATCTTCGCCTCGGGGAGTGGCCCGACTTCTTCACCAAGGAATGCCTCTACCGGATCATCCCGCGGGAAAATCATGAGCGGGGATACGCCCTCTGCACCATGCAGGCGGAGAGCCGGGCGATGTTGCAGGACCGGGTCACCGGCCTGTCGCAGACCCACCTCTATGCTCCGCGCTACTATCGCCGCTTCCTCTCGGGCCTCCGCATAACGGGTGACGCGCCGGAGGGAATCCGCGTCCGGCAGAATGTGCTAATCGTGCAGACGATGCTCGATAAGCAGTCCGACATCGTCCTCTGCGGGGTCTCGCACGATCTTGTGGTGCAGGATGCAGGAAGACTTAGGTTCAAGGAGCGGATCGTGGTCTTCGATTCGGAGATGATTCCGACCTCGCTGATCTACCCGGCATGAGCGCGCGCTGAGTGACGGGAGCTGTCAGATATCCGAGTAGCAGTGCGTTTCCGCGGCCGCGCCCGGATGCGTCACCGCACCGAGATGCGCCGGACCCACGAGCTGGGCATATTTCCAGATCGCCCCGCTGTTGTAGTCGGTCGAGCGCGGTTGCCAGGCGGCCCGGCGCGTGTTCATCTCGTCGGCGCTGAGCTGCACTTCGATCGTCCCCGCCTCCGCGTCGATCACGATCCGGTCGCCGTTCCTCAGCAGAGCGATCGGGCCGCCGACGGCCGCCTCCGGGGAGACATGCCCGATACAGAAGCCCCGCGTCGCGCCCGAGAAGCGCCCGTCGGTGATGAGCGCCACCTTCTCGCCCATGCCTTGGCCATAGATCGCGCCCGTGGTGGACAGCATCTCCCGCATCCCCGGCCCGCCCTTCGGCCCTTCGTAGCGGATGACGATCACGTCCCCTTCCTTGTAAGCACGGTTCTGCACCGCCTCGAACGCCGCCTCCTCGGTATCGAAGCAGAGCGCCGAGCCCTCGAACCTCAAATTGTGCAAACCGGCGACCTTCACGATCGCGCCGTCGGGAGCGAGGCTGCCTTTGAGCCCGACCACGCCTCCTGTGGGCGAGATCGGCCGTGAAACCGGATAGACCACGTCCTGATCGGCCGGGAACACGACGTCCTTCAGGCTTTCGGCGAGCGTTTTGCCCGTGACGGTCAGGCAGTCGCCGTGCAGCAGCCCGCCATCCAGCAGCGCCTTCAGAATCACCTGAATGCCGCCGATCCGGTACACGTCGAACGCCACGTATTTCCCGCCCGGCTTGAGGTCGGCGATGTAGGGGGTGCGGCGCATGATCGCGACCACGTCATCCAGCGTGAAGCGGATTCCGGCCTCGTGGGCGATCGCGGGCAGATGGAGCCCGGCATTCGTCGAGCCGCCGGTCGCTCCGACGACGACGGCCGCGTTCTCGAGCGCCTGACGGGTAACAATGTCGCGCGGACGGATTCTCTGCTCGATCAGATGCATGACCGCGCGGCCAGACTCGACCGCCCAGCGGTCGCGGTCCTCGTAGGGCGCGGGCGCGCCCGCCGATCCGGGGAGCGCGAGGCCGATCGCCTCGCTCACGGTCGCCATCGTGTTGGCCGTGAACTGGCCGCCGCAGGCGCCCGCGGAGGGGCAGGCGACGCATTCCAGCTCGTGCAAGTCCGCATCCGACATCTTGCCCGCGGCGTGCTGGCCGACTGCCTCGAACACATCCACCACGGTCACGTCCCGGTCCTTGAAGCGGCCGGGGAGGATGGAGCCGCCGTACATGAAAACCGAGGGGACGTTGAGGCGGAGCATCGCCATCATCATGCCGGGCAGCGACTTGTCGCAGCCCGCGAGGCCCACGAGCGCGTCATAGCAATGGCCGCGCACCGTCAGCTCCACGCTGTCGGCGATCAGGTCGCGCGACACGAGCGAGGATTTCATCCCCTGGTGGCCCATGGCGATGCCGTCGGTGACGGTGATCGTGGTGAACTCGCGCGGCGTGCCGCCCGTCTCCGCCACGCCCTTCTTGACCGACTGCGCCTGCCGCGAGAGGGCGATGTTGCAGGGAGCGGCCTCGTTCCAGCAGGTGGCGACCCCGACCAGAGGCTGATGGATCTGCTCCTCCGTCATCCCCATCGCGTAGTAGTAGCTGCGATGCGGCGCGCGATCCGGCCCCTCGGTGACGTGACGGGACGGCAGCCTGGCCTTGTCCCAGCGTTTCTCGAGCATTTCGTTTCCCCCGACCCGGCCTGACGACGGCGAAGACGGCACCGACCTTAATCTATCGACCCGCACAGACAAGCAAGCGAGCGCGCCACGCGGCTTCAACCCAGCAACAGGAGGCCCGCCCCGTAAATGACGCCTGTTACCACGAACGTAAACACAGTAATGCCCATTACTCTCTGAATGCCGATACCAGCCATGGCCACGACTGGCAGCGCCCAGAAGGGCTGCAGCATGTTGGCCACCTGCTCGCCCATGGCGACCCCCATCGCCGACGCGCCCAGCGAGGAATGGAGCTGCACCGCGGCGGGGACCACGAACGGACCCTGCACCGCCCAGTGCCCGCCACCGCTGGGCACGAAGAACGTGATGATCAATGAGCAAATGTAGCTCCAGAAGGGCAGCGTGTGCGAAGTGGAGATGGCGACGAACACCTTGCTGATCACATCGGCGAGGCCGGTGTAGTGCATGATCCCCATGATGCCGCCGTAGAAGGGGTATTGCAGCATCATGCCGCCGGTCTGCTTCGCCGCGTTTTTCATCGCGTTGCCATACGCGACCGGTGTGCCATGCAACGCGATTCCCGCGATCAGAAATATCAGGATGATCATGTTCACGTCGAAGGAGAAAGTGCCTTGGACGTAGAGCAGGACGACGGCCGCGATTCCGGCGGCCAGCAGGAACAGGTTGAAGAACGGCGAGCGGTCCATACGGCGTGCCGGCGAGTTGGATTGCGGCACCGGCTGAGCCGGCAGCTCAGGCTCTGGCACGTAGGCCTGTACATCATCGGCATGCGGGCGAATGGCGATGAACACGAGCGGCATGACGAGGATCACGATCAGCGTCGGGACCCAGTTGAAGCTGGCAAACACCGTGTCGGAAATCGGCAGCAACTGGCCGGTTTCCTTCTCAACAATGTTGAGTGCGTTGCCGTGCGAGGCCTGGGTGAGGGCAATCGAACTGGACACGCCGCTCGCCCAGACGACGAAGCCGGAATACGCCGCGGCAACGACCCAGCCAAAATCGATGCCTTTGATGGAGCGGGCCACCTCGCGTGCGATAATGGCGGAGACGACCAGGCCGAAGCCCCAATTGAGCAGCGAGGCGAACGCAGCGGCCAGGAAGGTCAGAACGATCGCGCCGTTCGGGGTTTTCACCAGTGACACGAGCCAGCGCAGGAAACGCGAGATCACCGGCGCATGCGCCAGTGCGTGGCCCGTTGCCAGGATCAGGATCATCTGGAAGGCGAAGGTCAGGATCTCGAAGATGCCCCGATACCAGCTCCCGATCACGTTCGGCAGCGAGCCTTGGGGAGCGATCGCCAGCGCCAAGACGACGGTGACGATGGTCAGCCCGATCGCCAGCACGAAGGGGTCGGGCATGTAGCGCTCGAACAGGGAGACGAATAGAGGCGCAAGCGCTTTCAGGCCGCCTCGACGTGGCGATTGAGGGAAAGCCGTGGTGCTCATTGATTCGTTTCCTTCAGGGCTGCACACGCCGTTTTCGCGGCCTTACCTCCTGGACGTTGCCGCGCGCAGGCGGTTTCTCGGAGTGCCCACATAACCGCACGCATTTCCGCATCACCGACGGCAGCGCCTCCTGATCCAATGTGCCGACGGGCCGCAGGAAGCCCGTCCGCCTCGATCCGCTCCAACCGAGCCGCGAACAGATCGAGTACCAGCTCGAAATGCGTGAAGCCGTGCCGGACCTGGCCGGCAGGACGCCACGGCGCGTGCACCGGAGCGTGAGCGAGTGCCGCCGCCTCGTCCCAGCTCTCCCCGACCCAAGGGGTTCCGGGTAGTTCGGTCATGCCGCCGAGCAAGCCCGTCGATGGCCGCCGGCGCAGCAACACCTGGCCCGCTGCATCCGTCAGCCAGAAATGGGCGCCGTAGCGGATCGGACGGAGCCTGGGCACGGCCTTGCGAGGCAGCTCGGCGGCGATGCCGGCGCGACGGCCGGCGCAGTCCTTCATCCAAGGGCACAGCCCACACGCCGGAGTGGCTGGCGTGCAAATCGTGGCGCCCAAATCGAACAGCGCCTGGGCGAAATCGCCGGGGCGCTCCTTGGCGCGCGGGTCGGCCCCGAGTGCTTCCGCCACAGCGCGAATCGCCGGCTTGGAGCCGGGGAGCGGATCGAGAATCCCGAATAGCCGCGCCGCCACCCGCTCCACATTCCCGTCGACGGGGATGGCGGGAATGCCGAAGGCGATCGCGCCCACGGCCGTCGCCGTATAGCGCCCGATCCCAGGCAGCCGACCCAGTTCGTCCAGATCGCGTGGGAATTTCCCCGCTGCCGCCACCGCGCGGGCGCATGCGTGCAGGTTGCGGGCCCGCGCATAGTAACCCAAGCCCGCCCAGGCCGTCAGAACCTCCTCGAGAGGGGCGGCGGCGAGCGCCTCGACAGTTGGGAACCGGGTTACGAACTTCTCATAGTAAGGTATCACCGCCGCCACGGTCGTCTGTTGCAGCATGATTTCGCTGACCCAGACCCGGTAGGGGTCCGGGGTCTCCCCCGGCAAGGCCCGCCAGGGCAGCCCTCGGCGATGGCGGTCGTACCATTCGAGCAGCGGCGCAGCGGCGGGAGCGCGAACGCCGGACGAGGATGCGGCAGGAGCGATGGCGGCAGAAGACACGAAGCCCCCTATGCCGGTCGAACACCGGCACGTCTATGGCCCGCGACCCGTGGGCGCGTTGGTTCCCGGCCTGACCCGAGCGGCCTTTCGGCGTCGCGCCCCGGCAACCGCGCAAGTGCTGGCCGACTGGGAGGCGATCGTCGGTCCGGCGCTGGCACGGGTGACGCTCCCTCGCCGGTTGCACGGCGGCACGCTGTCGATCGCCTGCGCCGGACCGGTCGCGATGGAATTGCAGCACCTCGCGACCGAACTCCTGGCACGGATCAACACGCATCTCGGGCGCCCGGTGGTGGAGCGACTGCGCTTTATCCAGGACGCGCCTTCGACGAAGGCAGCGCCGGCGGCCCCCGCCTGCTCGCCCCGAATTGCCGATGCGGCCGACAAAGCTGTCGCGGCGCTGCCCGAAGGCGAGCTTCGCGACGCGCTGGCCTCGCTCGGCCGCGCCGTCCTGACCAACCGGGGCGAACCCTCGCGCTGACCGAGACCTCATGCCCGGACTTGCGAGGGTGGCCGGGTCGAGCCCGGCCGTGACATAGAGAACGGGTGCTCCAGAGCGAGCCCGCTCCAGCAAACCAGATTCAGAGGTCGACAATGCGCCTGACCCGCCGAACCGTGCTGTCCGTTGTCGCGGCTTCCAGCGTAGCCCCCGCGTTCGCCTGGGCGGCCGACCCTCGCATGGGGGAGCGGACGCTCGGGAACGCGGACGCGAAGGTCACGGCCATCGAATATTTCTCTCTCACCTGCACCCACTGCGCCGCCTTCTCGCGGGAAACCATGCCGCAGGTGCGCACGGAACTGGTGGATACCGGCAAGCTGCGCTTCATCTACCGCGACTTTCCGCTGGATCAGGTGGCGCTGACCGCCGCGATGGTCGCGCGGTCGCTGCCGCCCGAACGCTACGAGCCGTTCATCACCGCGCTCTTCGCGAGCCAAGACCGCTGGGCTTTCGCCCACGGCGTGAACAGCACCGAGGAGCTTTGGAAGATGGCGGCGCTTGCCGGGATGAGCCGCGCAACCTTTAACTCAGCAATTAACGATAATGGCTTGAAAACCTTTATCCTCCAGGAGCAAGATGAGGGCGTGAAAAAGTGGAAGGTCGAACTCGACTCCGACCTTCATCATCAACGGCCAGAAGACTGCGGGAGCGGTGGGCTTCGACGCTTTCAAGAAGCTCGTCACCGACGCGGGAGCCTGACAATCGCCGGAGGAGCCGCCATTTGCCCGTCCGCTTCGCCCGACTGCGCATCGCCGGCTTCAAGAGCTTCGCCGAGCCGGCGACGGTGGAGATCCGCCCCGGTCTGACCGGGATCGTCGGGCCGAACGGCTGCGGCAAGTCGAACGTCGTCGAGGCGCTGCGCTGGGCGATGGGCGAGAATAGCGCCAAATCCCTGCGCGGCGGCGAGATGGAGGACGTCATTTTCGCGGGCAGCGCGGCCCGCGCCTCCCGCAACATCGCCGAGGTGACGCTGAGCCTGGAGGAGACGGCGGGCGCCGCCCCTCCCCCGTTTCATGAGCACCCCGAGCTCGAGATCAGCCGCCGGATCGAGCGCGGGCAGGGCAGCGTTTATCGCATCAATGGCCGCGAGGCGCGCGCGCGGGATGTCCAGACGCTGTTCGCCGATCTCGCCAGCGGGGCGCATTCCTCGGCGATGGTGAGCCAGGGGCGGGTGAGCGCCATCGTCAACGCCCGGCCCGAGAGCCGGCGCATGGTGCTCGAGGAAGCGGCCGGCATCACCGGCCTGCACGCCCGCCGGCACGAGGCCGAACTGAAGCTCCGGGCCGCGGAGGCCAACCTCGCCCGCGCAGAGGATCTGCGAGGCCAGTTGGAGCAGCAGCTCGCCTCCTTGAAGCGCCAGGCGCGGCAGGCGAGCCGCTATCGCAACATCTCGGGACATATCCGCGACGCCGAGGCCGAACTGCTCGCCATCCAGCGGGCACGCGCCGAAGCTTGCCGGCAGGCAGCACAAGCCGCGCTGCACGAGGCCCGGCAAGCGGTGGCCGCAGCGACCGAAGCCGCCACCGCCGCGACAACGCGGGCGACCGAAGCCGCCGCGGAATTGCCCCCTTTGCGGGAGGCCGAAACCGAATCCCGCACGCGGCTCGAACGTCACCGGATCGCCCAGGAACAAATCGCCGCCGAAGAGGAACGCGCCCGGGCCGCGCTGCACGCCGCGGCGCAGCGGCTCGCGCAACTCGGCCGCGACCTCGCTCATGCCGAGCAGCTCAGCCGGGATGCCGCTTCCGCCGAGTCGCGGCTGGCCGGGGAGGACGGCGCGCTCGCGGAAGCCGACGCGGGCCATGAAGCCAAAGCCGCCGCGACGCAAACCGCGGCGACCGAAGCGGCGGAAGCCGTGCGGCTGGCCGAGGCGGAGGCCAACCGGGCGACCGAGGCCGCGGCCGAGGCCAGTGCGCTCGCCCAGTCCGCGGGCCGGCGCCTAGCCGAAGCCGAGCAGCGCGCCCGCCGTGTCGCCGAGCAGCGCGCCCGGCTGGTCGCCGAGCGGGATCGCACCCGCGCCCAAGCCGTCGAGCCTGCCACCCTGGAAGCGGCGCGCGGCGAACAGCAGCAGGCCGAGTCGGAACTCGCCGCGGCGCGAGCGGCGCTGGAAGCGGCCGAACACGCCCGCGCCGCCGCCCATGCCGTGCTGGCCGCTTCGCGCGAACGCCAGTCCGCCGCCGAATCGGCCGCCGCCAAGCTTGCCGCCGAGGCTCAGGCCCTCGCCGAGGTGCTGGCTGTGAAGGATGGGGAGCGCTGGCCGCCAATGGTCGACGCGCTCACCGTGCCGGCCGGCCTCGAAGCGGCCTTGGGGTCGGCGCTCGGGGAAGAGCTGAGCTCGGCGGCCGATACCGCCGCAGCGCGCCACTGGCGGGAGCTGCCGCCGTTCGATCCGCCACCCGGTCTCCCCGAAGGCGCCACGGCTCTCGCCGATCTGGCGCAGGCGCCCCCGGCCCTGGCTCGGGCGTTATCGCAGATCGGTCTGGTGGAGGAAGAGGCAGGCGAGCACCGGCAAGCCTTACTCGCGCCCGGTCAGGCGTTGGTCTCGCGTGAGGGCGCGGTCTGGCGCTGGGATGGCTACACGATCCGCGCCGGTGCTCCGACCGAAGCGGCCGTCCGCCTGCAACAGCGCAACCGTCTCGCCCAGCTCGAGTCGAGCCGCGCGGAAGCCGAGCGGGAAGCGGCGCAGGCGCGCATCGCCCGCGACGAGGCTGAATCCGGGCAGAAAACCGCCAACACCGCCGAACAACAAGCGCGGCAGGCACGCGGCCAGGCTGAGCAACAGGCCGAGCGCGCCCGTGCGGCGTTCGCGCGGCTGAGCGCCCAGGCCGCCACGATCGCCGCGCGCCTGTCTGGGCTCGAAGAGCAGGTCGAGCGGATAGAAGCGGAGCACGTAGAGGCCGAGACGGCGCTCGCCGGCGCGCGCGCCGCTCATGCCGCGCTGCCCGACATCGCCGCACTCCGCGCCGCGGTCGAGCAGAGCCGCGACGCTCTCTCCCGCGCCCGCGGGCACGAGACCGCCCGGCGCACCGAGCGCGATAGGCTGGCGCAGGAACACGAGGCCCGGACCCGGCGACGCGGCGTGATCGCGGCGGAGCGCGAGGACTGGCGGATGCGCGCGGCCGACGCCATGGGTCGCGTCACCGACCTCGCGGCCAGGCGGGCCGAAGCCGAAGCCGAGCACGCCGCCTTGGAAGCCGCGCCCGCGCAGGCCGCCGCGCGCCGGGCGGAGGCGCTGGACACGCTCGAAGCGGCTGAGGCGGCGCACCGGCGCGTCGCGGCTGCGCTCGACGAGGCCGCGCAGCGCGCAAGCGCCGCCGATCGCGCATCTCGCGCCGCCGAAGCCGCGCTCGCCGGGGCACGCGAGGACGCCATCCGTGCCGAGGGCAACGCGACCCAGGCCGAACACGCCTGGGGAGTGGTGGCCGAGCGCATCCTCGAACGCCTGGGCGTGGCCCCTGCCCTGCCCGACCCGCCCGCCGAGCTAGGCCCGGAAACCGAGGACAAGGCCCGCCGCCGCCTTGAGCGGCTGCAAAAGGAGCGGGAGGAGATGGGGCCGGTCAACCTTCGCGCCGATGTGGAGGCCGCCGAAGTGGAGTCGCAGGTCGGCGCCATCACGCGCGAGCGCGAGGAGCTCTCGGCGGCGATCGCCAAGCTGCGCGGCTCGATCGGGCATTTGAATCGCGAGGGCCGGGACCGGCTTTCGGCGGTGTTCCAGGACGTGGACCGCCACTTCCAGGCGCTGTTCACCCGCATGTTCGGCGGCGGCCGCGCGCATCTGGCGCTGGTGGGCTCCGATGATCCGCTCGAGGCCGGGCTCGAGATTTACGCCCAGCCACCGGGCAAGAAGCTCGCCACGCTGTCGCTGCTATCGGGCGGAGAGCAGGCGCTCACCGCGCTATCGCTGATCTTCGCCGTGTTCCGCTGCAATCCGGCCCCGGTTTCCGTGCTGGACGAGGTGGATGCGCCGCTGGACGACGCCAACGTGGAGCGGTTCTGCAATCTGCTCGAGGATATGGTGCGGGAGACGCAGACGCGCTTTCTGGTGGTGACGCACCATCATCTGACGATGGCGCGCATGGACCGGCTCTACGGGGTTACGATGCAGGAGCGCGGGGTGTCACGGCTCTTGTCCGTGGATTTGCAGGTGGCGGCGGAAATGGTGGAGCAGCCGCGGATGGCGGCCGAGTAACGCCGCCGCGGCCGAGTCTCAATGCTTTGCTTTATACTGGGTCGTCGTCGCACAGTTCCGAGGCGAAGCTGACCGCCGCGCGCTGGCTGCCGAACCGGTAGCGCCGCAGCCCCGAACACATCCGCACCTCGTAGCGTTGCTCCCTGAAGAGGAAGGCGACGACGACGTAGCCGCTGCGGTTCGAGTATCCCCGAGCCAGGACCTGATGCCCGACCCACGCCCGTTCTGGTTTCAGTTCCAAGGCCATTTCACTGCACCCGACGTTTGCTCCCGCTCTAGCTCGGACCGGACGCCCAGTTCCTGGCGGGAAGCCCGAGCCAAGGTAGAGAATAACGTGTTCGTGATTAATATTCGGTGAAGTGTGTCACAGGGAAGCGGATTCGGAAACGACCCGGTAAGAATTTTTCGGCGGTGAGGCGGATTTGCCCAGTGGTAGCCCCGAGGCTCGCTCAGGTGTAGTACCGGCCATCCTGCGCCCGGTGCGCCTGACCGGGTGCGGCCAGCGTGTACAATACCTCCTGGACCGTGGCTAGCTCTCGTCCACAAGCGCGGCCAGCAGTTCGTCCAGGGAGGAGAAGTTTTCGGGCGCAGCATTTCCGAACCGGAAGCGCAGAAGGGACCAGCCAGTGTCTCCCGTTTTCCGATAACCTGCACTGAGCTGCGTTTCGCCAAGCAACGCTATCCTGAGCGGAGCCGGGACGATCGGGACGTAGTGCCGGCTTCAGCCGGAAGCGCTGCCCTTTCGGCTCGGGAGGGCATCAGCGCGCGCCCGCTTGGGGCGGTGTGTCCTTCGCCTTGGGAACGTAGCGCTCAACAACGATTTCGCTTTGGCGGCGGTGCGCCTGGGCGATGTCGAAGCTGTTCTGCATGCGCATGAGTGTTTCCATCGACACGCCGAACGCTTTCTCGATCCTGATCGCCATGTCGGCCGACAGGGACGTGTGCTCGTTCAGGAAGGTCGAAAGAGCCGCCCTGGTTATGCCAAGCGCCCGCGCGGCGTCGGTCACCGACAGCCCCAAAGGCTCGATGATCTCAGTTTTCACGAAGCCGCCCGGATGGGCCGGGGCCTTCATGCGGATGCCCTGTGCCCGGGCCATGGCCACCTCCTAGTCGTAGTCCTCGTTTGCGGATCTCGGTCGCTGCCTGGAACTCAGGGCCAGGCCAGTGCACCACGTCCTCGGCCGCTTTTAGCGCGACGATCCGGTAGACGATTTGGCGCCCCGATTCAGCTCATTAAACGGCGCTTTAACCGCTGATCCGATACGTTCCTCTGGCCCCCCGCTCTTGCAGGAACGCAGCCCCATGCTCGGCTCTTTCGCGTCGCGCCGTTCGGAAATCCAGGCCAAGCTGAAAGCGCTCGACAAGTCGCAGGCCGTGATCGAATTCCACATAGACGGGAAAATCATCACCGCGAACGAGAATTTCCTGAAAGTCCTCGGCTACGAGCTTGCCGAGATCCAGGGCCGGCATCACAGCATGTTCGTCGACCCCGGCTACGAGGCGAGCGCCGAATATCATCAGTTCTGGGCCGCGTTGAATCGCGGCGAGTACCAGTCGGGCGAGTTTCGCCGGCGTGGGAAGAACAACAAGGAGGTCTGGATCCAGGCCTCCTACAACCCAATTCTAGGCCGCAACGGCCGACCTTACAAAATCATCAAATACGCGGCCGACGTGACGGCGCAGAAAACCCAAAACGCGGACTACTCGGGGCAGATCGCCGCGATCAGCAAGTCCCACGCGATGATCCAGTTCGCGCTCGACGGAACCGTGATGACGGCGAATGAGAACTTCCTCGATGTCATGGGATATTCGCTCGCCGAGATCCAAGGCCGCCACCACAGCATGTTCGTGGCACCAGACGACAAGGCAAGCGACGAGTATCGCCGGTTCTGGGCCGCACTGGGACGGGGCGAGTACCAGGCTGCCGAGTACAAGCGCGTCGGCAGAAACGGCAAGGAGGTGTGGATCAGCGCCTCCTATAACCCGATCTTCGACACGAGCGGCAAGCCGTTCAAGGTCGTCAAGTATGCGACCGACATAACGCAGCAGGTGCTTGCGCGCGCGAAGGGCGAGCGCGTGCAGAAGATGATCGAGGAGAGCCTCGGGCACATCGACGAGGCGATCTCGAACGCGGCCCAGCAATCGGTCAGCGCCTCGGGCGCGTCGGCGCAAACCTCGGCCAACGTCCAGGCGGTCGCGGCCGGCGCGGAGGAGCTCAACGTCTCAGTGCGAGAGATCGCCGAAAGCATGAGCCGCTCGCAAGCGGCCGTTGACAGCGCCTCCGAACGAACGGCGCAGGCGGATCAGGCCACCCAGCGGCTTTCCAAGGCCGCGCAATCGATGGGCAGCATCGTCGATCTCATCAAGGACGTGGCGGGCCAGATCAATTTGCTGGCGCTCAACGCCACCATCGAAGCCGCGCGCGCCGGCGACGCCGGAAAAGGGTTCGCGGTCGTGGCCGGCGAGGTGAAAAACCTCGCCAACCAGTCGGCCAAGGCGACCGAGGAGATCGCGCGCGAGATCGAGGGCATCCAGGTCGTCTCGAACGACGTGGTGAAGGCGCTCGACGTGATCCGCGAATCGGTCGGCTCGGTCCGCGAATATATCGTGAGCACGGCGGGCGCCGTGGAGCAGCAAAGCGCGGTCGCCCGCGAAATCTCCGACAACATGCAGACCGCCGCACGCGCCGTCTCGAACATCACGGACAGCATCGGCGAGATTGCCAACGCCACCCAGCTCGCTGACAGCTCCACGAAGCAACTCCGCGACGCCGCCCACACCCTCGCGCAATAAGCGCGTTCCCTCCCTGCCGTCATGCGCGGGCGAGCCCGCGCGTGACGTAGGCCCCCTCGCCCGCTCCGACTCTCAGGCCGCGGTCGCGGCTCCCGCCTTGCCGATCTGACCCACATCCGGCAGCGTCGCGACCTGCCAGCAGAGGTCCATCAGCTTCCGCGCCTGATCGCGCGGCAGCACGCCGTCAGCGAGGTCGGCGAATTTCGTTTCCAGCATCTGATCGGTCATCGGGTTTTCGACGCTGCCGATCGCGTGCTCGATGTGCTTGGTGAGCACCCGCCCGTCCTTGAGCTTGATCGTCATGTCCACCTTCTCGGGCGGCATCGCCGGGTCCACCTGCGTCGTGACGCGCCGGCGGAGTGCCACGACTTCCGGATTGCGCACCACGGCGTCGCTGAACTGCTTCTCCCCGGCCGCGCCCTGGATGATCGCCACCGCGACCGTGTGATAGACGCTGAACTTGCCTTCCAGCCCCGTCTTCGGCTCGGTCTTGCCGGTCAGTGACAGTACGAGCGGGTTCACACGTAGCGAGATGCTTTCGATCTGATCGGCGGTGAGCTTGTTCTCGTTCCGCAACTGAATGGCGGCGTCGATGGCGGGATGCGTCACGATACCGCAGGCGAACGGCTTGTAGGTGTTCAGCAGCGTCTCGTAACGCTGGCCCAAACCCTCCGTCACCTCGCGCCAATCCCGCTTGGTGCTGAGCGCCTGGCCCCACCCGTCCTTGCCCTCCAGCACGTTATCCGGCGCCGTGTAGCCCTGCTGCGCGAGCAAGGCCGAAACGAGCCCGTTCTGCGCGGCGCGGCCGGGATTGAAGCTCTTGGTCATGGTGCCGAAGCTGATCTTCAGCCCGACCGGCTGCGAGCCGGCGATGCCGAGTGCCCAGCACATCCGTTCCTCATCGAGCCCGAGCAGCCGCCCGCAGGCAGCCGCCGAGCCGAAAACGCCGCAAGTGCCCGTGATGTGCCAGCCCGCCGCGTAGTGCTCGGGATACACGGCGTTGCCGATCCGGCACTCCGTTTCGATGCCGAGGACGAGTGCGTTGAGGAAATCGGCGCCCGCCACGGGGCGGTACTGCGACAGCGCAAGAATGGCGGATGCGACCGGCCCGGCGGGATGGATGATCGTCTTCAGATGCGTGTCGTCGTAGTCGAAGATGTGCGAGCTGATGCCGGTCATCAGCGCGGCGTGCAGGATGTCGAGCCGCTCCGTACGCCCAAGCACGCTCGCCTGCGGAGGGCCGCAGAACGGCGTCAGTGCGGCGACGGCCTTGTCCACCGTCTCGTGCCGTGAGCCGCCGACGGCGCAGCCGACCCAGTTGAAGAACGTGCGGGTCGCCTCCTTGCGGACCGGCTCCGGCAAATCGCCGGGCTGGGCGGTGACGATATAGTGCGCGAGGGTACGCGTGACCGGTGGGGGCGCGGCGGGCGGCGCGGCGGGCTTAACGCTCTCGCCACCCTCGGCGGGCTGCGCCGCATTGGAAGCACCGCCGCTCAGGGCCGCGGCAACCGTCGCGGTGGCAGAGCCGCGCAGAACGCTGCGCCTGTCGATGGCCGGCATATCTCTCTCCCGATCGGTTCTTGGACCTCCCGGATTTAGGTCCGGCGGTCGGTGCCGGCCAGGGGAGGCGACCGCGTGATGGCCCCAGGCTGACGCCCTGCCACTCGTTTGCTAGACCCGCCGGGGACGGAAAAGGGACGCTCACGGGTGGGTCGGGCGGAGCGCATCGCGGCTTGCAGTATCGGCGTGGGATGCTTGGTGCTCGCATTGAAGACCGGCGCCTGGTGGATAACCGGCGGCGCCGCGCTCTACTCGGACGCCCTGGAAAGCACCGTCAACGTCGCTGCGTCCGCGATCGCGCTCTGGGCTTTGCGTGTCGCCGCCAAGCCGGCCGACGCGAATCACCCGTACGGACACGACAAGGCGGAGTTCTTCGCCGCCGTGATCGAGGGCGTGCTGATCGTCGTCGCCGCGCTGCTGATCCTGGAGCGTGCCTGGGAGAGCTGGCGCAATCCCACGCCGCTCGCGATGCCAATCCCCGGCATCGCGGTCAACGTCGCTGCGACGGTCATCAACGCCCTCTGGGGCGCGCTGCTCCTACGCAACGGGCGCAAGCTGCGATCGGCGGCGCTGGTGGCGGACGGACGGCACCTGATGGCCGACGTCGCCACCTCGGTCGGCATCGTCGCCGGCGTCATCGCGACGGTCCTGACCGGACTGCTCGTGTTCGATCCGGTGATTGCGGCGCTGGCGGCGATCCATGTGCTTTGGTCGGGCGCATCCGTCATCCGGGATTCGGTCGGCGGGCTGATGGACGCCGCCCCGGCCATCGAGATCGTGCAGCGCATCCGCGCGCTCGTGGGGGAAACCGCCGAGGGCGCGATCGAGGCGCATGATTTGCGAATGCGCCACGCCGGCAAGCTCACTTTCCTGGAGTTCCATCTGGTCGTCCCCGGCGCCATGAGGGTCGCCGACGCGCACGCGATCTGCGACCGGATCGAAGCGGCGCTGAAGACCGAGATGGAGGGCCTCGTCATCACCATCCACGTCGAGCCCGAGGGCAAGGCGAAGCACCAAGGAGTGCTGGTGCTTTGATCCGGTACTCGGGGCAAGGTAAGTGCGATTTGACGTACTTTAACGCTTTGGTAGGGATGGCCGCCTCCCGCGCTGGTGATACCCCTGCATTCACCGAGGCCGTGGGCCCGGGACGAAACGGAGATCAGCCTGATGCTATGGAACCCGCTCCTAAAGACCCAAGCCATGTCGCACGTCGCCCTGAGCCGGCATTTCGCGGCGATAGCCGCCGACTACGCGTCCTCCGGGGACATGCAGGCCGCGCAGGAGTATGTGGAACTCGCTTATTTGGCGGCGGATGGTGACGAAAGCCTGTTCCAGGCGGAACTCGACCGGAAGGCGGCCTAGGAGACTGCGACCCGCCATCGCGTGGGTCCGGCTCGCGCGCGTCCTGCTCACGGTGGGCGCGCTATGCGGTCCGATTTCCGCACGGGCGTCAGAGCGGGTCGTCTCACTCAATCTCTGCACCGACCAGATGCTGGTGCTTCTTGCACCCGAGAAAATCGCGGCGCTCTCGCCCCTCGCCCGCGATCCCGCGCTCTCTTTCGTGGCCGCCGCGGCGGCGCCCTTACCCTGGGTCCGCCCGTACGCCGAAACCGTCCTGCGGCTACACCCCGACCTCGTACTGGCCGCCCCGTTCGGGGCGCAGACCGCCCTCGCGCTACTGGAGTGGCACGGTGTTCCGGTGCTGCGGGTCGATCTGCCACAGAGTTTCGACGGCATTCGGACGGAAACCCGCCGCTTGGCCGAAGCGCTCGGTGTGCCGGCGCGCGGGGAGGCGCTGATCGCCGAAATGGACGCGCAGCTTGCCGCCCTGCCTCGCCCAGCGGAGCGGCCGAGCGCCCTGTTTTGGGAACCGCGCGGCTACACGGCGGGTCCGGGTACGCTCGGGGACGCCGTGCTGCGAGCGGCCGGGCTGCGCAACGCTTCTGACGGAAGCCGGATGGGGCTGGAAGACCTGCTCGCGCACCCGCCGGATTTGCTGGTCGTCCCCACGCCGGCGGCGTGGCCGTCGCTCGCGACCGATTTGTTCCGGCATCCCGCGGTCGCCGGGATACCCCGCCGGGAGCTGCCGCCCGCGCTGACCATCTGCGCCGGGCCGTTCACGGCGCGGGCTGCCGCTCTGCTGGCGCGATGACGCGAGCGTTGTTCGGGCTCGCGTGCGTGCTGTTCGCCGCGTCCCTGCTGGTCGGGGATGCGGGGGTGAGCGTGCCGGACGCACTGATCCTCTGGCAAATCCGCCTGCCCCGGGCCTTGCTGGCCGTGCTGGTGGGTGGAGGGCTCGGACTTTCCGGGGCGGCCTTGCAGGGTGTGTTACGCAACCCGCTCGCCGATCCGGGCCTGCTCGGGATCACCGGCACGGCCGGACTCGGGGCGGTGCTCGTCTACTACTGGGGTCTCGCCCAAGCGTTCGCCCCGGCGCTGCCATTGGGAGGTCTGGCCGGAGCGGGCGTCGGCTGCGCCTGCCTGCTGGGCTTTGCCGGGCGCGCGCCGTCCGGCCCGTCGCTGATCCTGGCGGGCATCGGCCTTTCCGCGATCGCCTCCGCGCTGCTCGCGGTGGCGCTGACACTCGCCCCCAACCCGTTCGCCCTGGCCGAGATCACCTTCTGGCTAATGGGTAGTCTCGAGGATCGCTCCCTCTCGAGCGTCACGCTCGCGGGACCACCGATCCTGCTCGGATGCGCGCTCCTGCTCCGGCTCGGTCCAGGCCTCGACGCCTTGAGTCTCGGCGAGGATACCGCCCGCAGCCTGGGCGTTCCGGTCTCTCGCACCCTTCGCCACGCCGCCGCCGGCACCGCGCTCGCCGTAGGTGCTGGAGCCGCCGTCGCGGGCGGCATCGGGTTCGTGGGTCTCGTGGTTCCCAATCTGCTCCGGCCCATGCTCGGCGAACGCCCGGGGCGGCTGCTGCCCGCCTCCCTGGCGGCGGGGTCCTCCCTCCTGCTCGCGGCGGATCTGCTCGCCCGGGCGGCCCCGCTTATTCTCCCGTTGGCTCAGGAGCCGCGGCTTGGAGTGTTGACCGCCCTGCTGGGCGCGCCGTTCCTGGTGACGATCGCGCGACGGGTCGCTCCGTGAGCGGGATCGGATTGAACGCGGCAGCGGTGCGTTTGGGGCACCGAACGGTGTTGCGCGCGGTGCGCTTCGCCGCCCGGCCCGGCGAGATGGTCGCGCTTTGCGGCCCGAACGGGGCCGGCAAGTCGACTTTGCTGCGCGCGTTGGCCGGGCTGCTACCCGAAGGTCCGCCCCCTGACCCGAGGCGTGTCGCTTATCTGCCCCAGGGCGCCCGTTGCGCCTGGGGATTGACGGTCGCGGAAGTCGCCGGACTTGGCCGCATCCCGCACCAGGACAGCGGGACAGCTCCGGTTGAGCGCGCGCTCGCGGCCTGTCGGGTGGCCGCGCTGCGGGCCAAGCGAATCGACCGAATCTCGGGCGGGGAGGCCCGGCGCGCGATGCTCGCGCGGGCGCTTGCGAGCGAGCCCGAGGTGCTGTTGCTGGACGAGCCCACCGCCGATCTCGATCCAGCCGCCGCTTTCGAGATCATGGCCCTGCTACGCACGATCGCGCATGCCGGCTCCGCTGTCGTCGTCGTTCTGCACGCGCTGGACCTGGCGATGCGCTACGCTGACCGGATCGTCCTCTTGCGCGAGGGACAGGTCGTGGCCGATCTTCCGGCAAGCCAGGCATTGCCGGCCGCTGCCGCCGCCTTCGGGCTGCCCTATGGCCCGGACCCGGAACCGCGGCTGCTGCCGCCAGGCTGATGCGCCGCGCCGCCCTGTTCTCTGTCCTGCTGCACGCGGTCGTGGCCTTGCTGTTGCTGGCCGGCACGGTCGTGTTTCCCGCGCCTTCTCCCCCGCCCCCGCGATCGGAAGCGACGATCGAGATGATCCTAAAGGCGCCGGGGGAGGGCGATGCCCCACGGCAGTCTGGTCACGGCCAGGATTTGGCGCTGTCCGCGCCTCCGCCGTCCGCCCCGCCGCCGGTTCCGCCCGCCCCGCAATCGGAGCCCACCACGGCGATCCCGGCGCCCCCGCCCCCGCCGGCCCCGCCAGAGACGGCGGACGTACCGCCGCCTCCCCCGCCAGCGCCTCCCCCGGCGCCCGCGCCTTCGCCGCCCGATGCAGCTCCCGCGGAACCGACCCGTCCGGCGCCGCCCGCGAACCGTCCGTCCGAACCTGCTCCGGCGGTGCGACTCGGAGAAGACGGAACGGCGGGGCTAACCAACGATATCTCGGGGGACATCCCCGCGAGCCCCGACCCGTCCGCGCCCAACCTGCCCCCACGTTACCCGGCGGAGGCCGCGCGCCGGCACCAGCAGGGCGCGGTCATCGTGGTCGTCACCGTACGGCCGGACGGACACGCCGGCGGGGTCGCGGTCGCCGAATTGTCCGGCTTTCCGCTGCTCGATCACGCGGCGCAGGACGCCGTTGCGCGCTGGCGCTTCAGACCGGAACTGGACAGCGAGGGACAGCCGATTTCGTCGCGGATGCCGATCCGTGTGCGTTTCGTGCTCGACTGATCGCGGAAGAGTTCGTGCCGATCGACGGGGTATTGAGGCGAGATGCTCTCAGCTATCCTCCGGCTTGAGATGCGTGATCCGCTGCTTCGTGTTCGCCGTGATCATCTCGGCGACGATGGCGCGGTGGCATTGCGTGTGGTCGCGCTCGAAGCACAACAGGCAGGCCCGATCCCGCCTCGCCAGATCCGTCGCACTCGCAAGATCGGCCTGTGCGCGGTCGCTCTCCATGTGCGCGCCGAAGATCCGGTGCATGGCGGCTACATCGCCAGCCCGGACCGCGTCGCGCCCCGGTTTCGGCGTGCCGAGAGCCTGCAAATGCACGTAGCGCAAACCGTGTTCGTCCAGCGCGGCGGCGAGCTGGCGCTTGGAGAATCCGGGCTTGCGCGAGGCGGCCAAGGCGCGAACGTCGATCAGCAGGGACACGTTCGCCTGCTTGAGCGCCTCCAATACCGCGCCGACCGTGCTCCCCTCGTAGCCAATCGTCAGCAGCTCGCCGGGATCGCGGGCCATCACGCCTTCAGAACAGCGGGCCGTACCACACGGGCTTCAGGGGCTCTACGCCGCCCGGCGGAATGAGCCCCTTCTGGCGCATGCACCGGAGCAGCGCCTCGCGCCGCGCGACGGCCAGATCCTCCTGATGATTGCCGCGCCACCACTGCACGGCTGACATCTTCATGGTGATTTCCTTCACCGCCGGGTCGTTGTTGGCTTCCGTTTCACACTGGGACGGCGCGGCCGGCTCAGTCGAGGCCACGTAACCGCTGTCGCATCCCGCTAGCAGCAGCAACGCCGCGAACAGCCGAACCCTGATCATTCCGCGGCGATCCAGTCCTCGATCAGCCGGCGTGCGATGCTGTCCCGTCGCGGCAAGGAAAAGCCGAGATCCCGGTGCGCCCGCAGATCGGCGCGCGTGAACCAGCGCGCCTCCAGCAATTCGCTCGGGTCGATCGTGACCTCCTCCGTCAACGCCTCGGCGTAAAAGCCGAGCATGATATTCGCAGGGAACGGCCACGGCTGGCTCGAATGATACTGCACCGCGCCGATCGCCACTCCGGTCTCTTCCCGCACCTCACGCCGAACCGCCTCTTCCAGGCTCTCGCCCGGCTCCACGAAGCCGGCCAGCGTGGAATACATGTTCGCGCGGGGAAACCGCTGCGAATGTCCGAGCAGGGCCTCGTCCCCGCGATGCACCAGCATGATGACGGCCGGATCGGTGCGCGGAAAGTGCTGCGCCTCGCAGCCGGTGCAGAGCATGACGTGTCCCGCGCTGCGCGGCTCGCAGGCAGCGCCGCAAACGCCGCAGAATCGGTGCTTCAGCCTCCAGTTCATGATCCCACGCGCATGGGCGAGCACGGACGCATCCGCCGGAGGAAGTCCGGCGCGCCCCACCCCTCGCAGGTCGACGAACTGGCCGAGCTCGGGCGGCAAGAGAGGAAGCGGGTTGTCCACATGGCTGATTTCGCACGCGAAGACCGGCTGCCCTTCCAGTAGTCCCAAAAACGCCCAGGGTCCGCCCTCCGGGAGGCGCAAGGCAGCGGCGGCCGCGCCGGAAAGGTAGACGGCCTCGGGCCGGCCTTGATCCACGCCGCGGATGAGATTCCGGGCACGCCAGACGGGGACAAAGAGCGTGTCGGAATGCGCGAGCGCCGCCTCGATCCAGACCGTGTCGTCGCGCTTCTCCGCCGCGCGGTCCAGCGGACTGCCGCTATATACGTTGGGACGACTAGCCAGGATGAGCGTCAAACAGGTTCTCCACGCGAAGGCGACCGTGCCATGCACGGGGCGGGCCGGCAACGGACGCCGCCACACGTCCCGCCCTTGCCGTCCCGCACCCGTAGGGCGAGATAGCCCCGATGCCGCCAAGCTCCAAACCTCGGCTGAAGCCCTCCATGCCGGCCGGCAAGTCTCCTCGCCGGGCAAAGCCGATGAGCTTGGGGGAAGTACGCGGCTTTCTCGAAGCCCTGGCCCGCGCCAATCCGAACCCGCGCAGCGAGCTCGATTACACCGACCCCTACACGCTCCTCATCGCGGTCGTGCTTTCCGCCCAGACCACGGACGTCGCGGTGAACCGCGTCACCGAGGGCCTGTTTCGGGAAGCGCCGGACCCCGCCTCGATGGTCCGGCTCGGCGTCGAGGGCGTCGGAAAGCACATACGGACCCTAGGGCTCTGGCAGGGCAAGGCGCGCAATGTCGTGGAGCTCTCGCGCCAGCTCATCGAGCGACACGGAGGGACGGTGCCGCGCGATCGGGAAGCGTTGGAGGCGCTCCCCGGCGTGGGCCGCAAGACCGCGAATGTCGTGCTGAACGTCGCGTTCGGAGAGAGCACGGTCGCGGTCGACACGCACATTTTCCGCCTCGGAAATCGGACAGGGATCGCGCCAGGCGCGACGCCGCGCGAGGTGGAAGAGGGCCTGCTCCGGCGTGTGCCGAAGGAGCTGCTCCACAACGCGCATCACTGGCTGATCCTGCACGGGCGTTACGTCTGCAAGGCCCGCCTGCCGGAATGCTGGCGCTGCGTCGCTGCGCCCTGGTGCCGGTACCCGGACAAGACCCCGGCTCCCACCCCGAAACCCCGCAACAACCCGCCTCCGTGATCGGAGAAGGGGAGATCCTGGCGGCCGAGTTCTCCCGCGATGTGGGTCCGAACAGGACCCAGGAAGTCGGTTTTCCCAACCTCAGGTAGAATAAGTCTTGCAATCGCCCCGAAATGGCTGTAAGCGGCTGAGGTTAAGTCAACCGTAGCTGTTCCTGCCCCGGATTGCGCCAAGAGACGAGGAAACGTTCAGCGGGAGCAGCATCACAAGGCGAGCGACATGTTGCTCCGGCGCCTGCTTTCGGCGTTCTTCCGACTGCACGCCTATGTCACCTCCGCGGCAGTGCTGGGATTCTCCGGCCTCGTCGGTTTGGGGTTTCAGGGCGGCGACGTGGAGTGGGTATCCGAGGCGATCCCTCTCAAATTGCATGCGCCGATCGCCACCCTATCCGCACCCGTTCCCGGCATCGACGACGCGGCATCCGCGCCCCCGAATCTGGACATCGTTTCCGGTCAGGGAAGTCTTGGTTCCTTCCGCCTCGCCAAGGACCAGACCGCTTCGGCCGCTCTGAACTGGCCGGTCTCGCAACTGTTGCCCTACCCTCCCGTGGTCGCGGATGTCGGGCCAGGCGCATGGCGTTCCACGTCCCTCTTCCCGCCCGTTCGGGAGAACTCCGTCCCTGAGGCGGCATTCCTCGCCCAGTTTCTCGTTCCGACCGTATGGACGGACTCGGGCAACGTCACGCCCGTGATAGCGGCCGCGTCGCCGGACTCCGGGGCGAGCGAAACAACAGCGCCTGAGAGTGCGGCAACACTCGAGCGAAGCGCGTCGGAACTGCTCGCCTTCGCTCCGGCGCTCGATCTTCCGGACGAGTTTGCCCCGGTATCGCGCGCCGTGACTGGAGTAGTCCCCGAGATCACCGGCAATTTCCTTCCGGTATTTGCCGGAAATTCCGTCCCGGACCCGGTAACGGTCACGCCGGGGCCGACTCTGCCGAACCCCTTCCTGGACGGCCCGGGCGATTTGGGACCGCTGTTGCCGCTAGGTGCTCCGTTCCTGGCGCCGCTCGATGCCGTAAGCGACGTGCCGGAGCCCGCTGGCCTGTTGCTGCTGGTAGCGGGCGGGGTTGCTTTCCTGCTGCTTCGCCGCAAGTCCCGCCATCACCGCGGCTAAGGGAACGCCGATGGAGGTCATCGTCGTCGAGGATGACGAGTTGCTGCGCGACCACCTTGCGATGCTGATCGAAAACTTCGGACGGCCGGTCGCGTGCTTCGAGAGCGGAGAGCAGGCCCTTTCGCATCTGGCCTCGTTTGCGCCTCCCTCGATTCTGGTCACGGACATCGACCTCGGGCGAGGCATGGACGGGTTTTCCCTCGGCAGCGTCGTTCGGGCGCGCTGCCCCGATACGGCGGTCATCTACATCACGGGACGACCATGGCTGGTCGAGGGGCGCGTTCTGGGTCCGCACGAGCGATTTCTGGCTAAGCCCTTCAGGGCCACGCAGTTGATCGGCGCGATCGATGACCTGCAACAACTGCGTTCGCCCGAGCGTGGCCTAGTTTCCCGGACTGCGGAATCCGGTCCTTCGCGCAAAATTGCAGCACCGAACTAGCCCTCGCTCGACTGCCACCCTTACGAGGTCGATGTGACGTTGCGGCCAGAATCTCGTGCCAGCTCGGTCATCGCCAGTCCACGACGGAGCCTGTCGGGACGGCTGTTCTGGCTTACGGTCGGCATCGTCCTGACAACGGAAATCCTCATCTTCATCCCCGGGCTAGCGATGGAGCGGCATCGCTGGCTCACGGACCGTATCGAGGCGGCGAATATCGCCCTCTTGTCCCTCACTACGGCGCCGGGAGCCGTGGTGGATGACAGCACCCGGGAAGGTTTGCTTCGACTGTCCGGCACGATCCAGATGCAGCTACTCGACTCCGGCCGCGCGCTCCTGACGCTCGGTCCCGACCGCGAGGTGACGCCGGACGCGCGCGTGGACGTCCGAACCGAAAGCGCCTTGGCCGGTATGCGCCGGGGCCTTGAGGCGCTGTTTCTGGACCATGACGGCCTGTTGCTGATCGCGGATCGCAGCCCTTTCCAGCCGGGGACGGACCTTGAGCTGATGATCCAGGAATTGACGCTCGATGCGGAGCTGCGCGCCTTCGCGGCGAGCTTCGCCTGGCTCTCGCTGCTCATCGCGGGCGTCAACGGGGCCATCATCTACCTGGCGCTGCGTCAACTGCTGGTGCTGCCGATGCGACGTCTCACGCGCAGCATCGTCGCTTTCCGCTCCGATCCCGAACGTGCCGCGCCGCTTGACCCGCAGCAGATCACCGTGCTGCCCGACGACGAAATGGCGGTGGCCGGCCGCGAACTCGCGTCCATGCAGCGGGCTTTGCGGGTGGCCCTGGGGCGCAACGCCCGATTGGCGGCCGTGGGTACCGCCGTGGCCAAGGTGGCGCACGACCTGCGCAACGTCCTTGCCCCGGCCTTGCTCTCGGCCGAGAGCCTGGAAGCGCATTCCGACGCTTCCGTCCGTCGCTCCGGCGCCGTCATGCAACGAACGCTGGATCGTGCGGTCGAACTCGTCGGGCAGACGCTGGACTTCGTCCGGGAGGGACCCGTGCCAAGCTCCGTGGCGGATTTTTGTCTCGCCCCTCTGGTGGACGAGGCTGCGCAGGTGATCCGGGGCCACAGCTCGTGCCGGGTGCAAAACACGGTTGATCCCGAACTGAAGGTGAATGCCGACCGCGACCAGTTGTTCCGGGCGCTCGCCAATCTGTTCGGCAATGCCGCCGAGGCTGGCGCCCACACCGTCATGGTTCAGCTCAGCCCAGCGGAGGATCGCGCCGGCGTTGCCCTCGAGGTTGTCGATGACGGTCCCGGCCTTCCGCGCACGATCCAGGAAAATCTGTTCCGCCCCTTTGCGGGCAGCGGCAAACCAGGAGGCACGGGACTCGGCCTCGCGATCGCGCGTGACTTGATGCGGGCGAATGGCGGCGATGTCGGGCTTGTATTCACCGGCCCTGGAGGCACCGCGTTCCGGCTCACGATGGCCGCGCAGGTCTCCCGGTCCGGCCCAGACTGCGCCGTAGAGGAGAACCGAGTAGGAACGAATAGTTAAGGACGATCGTATTCGCTTCCGCGTTCTCTTCGAACATGACGCGAACAAATACGGACCTTTGCTCGCTTTCCGTGCGACAACCGCACTCACCGGTCCACATCCGCGAAGGCGGTGGTCAGGGACACCGACCGCAAGCCGCGCGACCTGATCTGATCGAGCAACGCGGCGAGGACCGATAGGACGACCGGCTCCCGGCCCTGGCTGCGGACGCACGAACCGTCGTGCAAGAGGAGGAGGTCGCCCGCGGCCAAGCCTCGCGAGAGCCTTCGGAGCACCGGTCGCGGGTCCCGGCGCAAACCGTCGTGCCCGCGCCGAGTCCAGGTGACAGAGCGGAGCTTGAGCGACGCCAAAACCGGATCCAGCAGCGGACTGCGTATCCCTACGGGAGCGCGGAAAAACCGGGGCGGAACGCCGACCGCGTCGATGATCGCCTGCTGCGCGCCGGCGATCTCGTGCCTCATGCGGCCAGGCGGAAACCAGGCGAAGCCGTAGGGGTGACGATCGGTATGGTTCTCGACGCTGTGCCCCCGGCGCAATATCTCTCTCACGATTCCCGGCTGGGCGGCGACGCGCGCGCCGACGCAAAAGAAGCTCGCTCTTGCCTGATACCGATCAAGCAGGTCGAGCACACGCGGCGTGACTTCCGGATCAGGGCCGTCGTCGAAGGTCAGGGCGACCTCGCCGCGCCGTCTCGAAGCATCGGGAAGCCGAACGATGTTTGGTCCGAGCAGGGTGCTGCGGGGGCACATTCCCGCCGCCCCGAGCAGCAGGTGATTGCCGGCGAGGGCCGTCAGCATCCAACGCCAGCGGGCGGGATCCGCTAGCAGTCCGACCAAAGCAGCCGCGTGCAGGCCGATCGACACCTGTGCCGACGGCGGAGGGGACCAACCTTCCCTCCGCGAATTTTCCGGTCCGCTCACGCCGCGCCGCCGCTATCGCGAAGCAGATGTGCGACCGCGTTCAGGACCGGGCCGTCGCCTCAAGGAGCGGTCAATTTCCGTTCGGGAGCGGAAGGCTGACTCCTTCCTTCTCCAGTTCGTCCCGGACGAATTTGAAACGCTGATAGTTCGACAGCGTGATCGGCCCACTATATGCCTCGCTCTGCGCCTTGCGCGGCGGGTATTTCACGTAAGTTGCCATGAGATCCTTGATAGCCTGGTTGATCGTGACCAGGACCCACGTATGTTCGGTGTAGTTGTTCATGAAAATGTCGTAGCGCTCCTGCGGGTCCTGCCAGAGGTCGAAGACCTGTGGAACGGTCGCGACATATTCGGCCGGCCCCTTCCAGCCAAGGTTTGAATCCACGGCGAGGCCACCCGTCTTCGCACCATCAGCGCCACGGAGATTGAACACCGCCTTGTAGTTGCCGACGCGAGCGGCGCCGGGAGTGAGCTCGTTCTCGGTGAAATAGAACCACGAATCTCTCGGCGATTTGCCTGTGCCGAAAAGGACCGGCGTGATGTCGTAGCTGTCGAAGATGATCGGTTTGCCTTCGCGGTCGTTCTCCGGCAGCTTCGCCCCGCCGAGCGAGGCGAACGTCGCCATGTAGTCGAGACCGCCGACGATCTCCGAGTTCTTGCTTCCGGCCTTGATGCCCGGCCCCCAGGCAATGGACGGAACCCGCGATCCGCCCTCGCGGTCCGTCCCCTTGGTGCCGCGGAACGGCGTGTAGCCGGCATCCGGATAGACGTCCTGCCAGGCGCCGTTGTCGCTGGTCCAGAAAACGTAGGTGTTCTTGTCGAGGCCGAGCGCGCGCACCTTGTCCATGATGCGGCCGATCCGCGTGTCGTTCTCGACGACGGAGTCGGCGTATTTGGATTTCGACAGAGACTTGTGGACGAATTCCGGCGCCGGCAGGTTCGGTTGGTGCACCTTCATGAAGTTGATGCTCATAAAGAACGGCTGGCCCGACTTGCCGTTGCGGTCGAGATAGTCGAGCGCTGCCTTTTCGACATACTCGTCGAAGAACGGAATCCCGACGACGCCCTTGTCCGGCGTGTTGACGTATTCGCCATTGATCTTGAAATCCTCGCGCGGCGTCTCACCGGCATTGCCAGACAGCGCACCCTTGGTCGCCTTCTGGAACATGTCCCGCAGCTTCGGGTCCATGTCCGGGAACCAGTTGGGGTCGCCGTACGTGTAAGCATTGAGGTGGTAGAGACCGCAATACCTCATCTCGTCATAGCCCTGCGCGTTGGGCAGCGCGTAATCCGCCTCGCCGAGGTGCCATTTGCCGGTGAAGAAGGTCTTATAACCCGCCGTCTTCAGTACGGACGCTGGCGTCCATTCGGCCGCCGGTAAGCCGCCGCCCTGCCCCTGGAAGGCAACCGTGGTCATGCCGCTGCGATTCGGGATGCGCCCCGTCTGCATGGCGGCGCGACCGGGGGTGCAACTCGGCTGCGCATAGAACGATGTGAACATCATGCCTTCCGCCGCCATACGGTCGATGCTTGGCGTCGGCATACCCCGCGCTTCGCCACCCAGATAGACGCCGGCGTCGCCATAGCCGAAATCGTCGGACACGATCATGATGATGTTTGGCTTGTTGCCGCTCGTTGCCGTGATCGGCTGATTGCCGTTCGTCGTGGTTGTTGGCTGAGCAGGCGTGGTCTGCGCATTCGCCGGGGATGTCAGGATCGAGGCTGCCGCCGCCGTCGTCGTACCCAGCAGAACACCGCGGCGACCGAGGCCGCTCGTCCTATCGCTGTCCCTGTTATCGCTCATGATAGCTTCCCTTCTCTCTTACGACGCAACGAAAGCCGACGTGACTCGTCGACGTATCGACCGGCTCGGCATGACGCGCGGCCGGTCGGTAGCGGCGGCAGTAATTTGGAGCGCAAAGATGCGACCCACCTTTGATGACCTTGCGCGGAATCCTGATGTCGGGCATCTGCGAATCATAGCTCGCGGCCTCTGGACCGCCCCGCGGGTTCGCCGGGATACAGCACGACTTGGGCGCGTCGGATTGGTGTTTCGCCGACCACCAGTCCGCGGTCCATTCCCACACATTGCCGATCATGTCATAGAGGCCGTAGCCGTTCGGCGGAAACGCTCTGACCGGCGAGGTGCGCCTGTAGCCGGGTCGCCTGTGGTTTGGGAATTCGCCATGCCACGTGTTCGCCATCGCCCGGCCGCCAGGCATGAACTCGTCGCCCCATGCGAACTCCGCGCCAGCAAGGCCGCCGCGCGCGGCGAACTCCCATTCGGCTTCCGTCGGCAGTTCCTTTCCCGCCCACGTGGCGTAAGCCAGCGCGTCGCCGAACGACACGTGCACCACGGGATGGTGGTCGAGTCCCTTGATGCTGCTGCCAGGGCCGTACGGCTGCCGCCAGTTCGCGCCCTTGAGCAGGGTCCACCATTGGCTCCAATCCCGCAAATCCACCCGGTGCTTAGGTGGCGTGAACACCAGTGAGCCGGCGAAAACCATGTGAGGAAGCGACCCGGGATAATCCTTAACATCGGGTACCACTTCGGCAAACGTGACGTGACCGGTCTCACGGACGAAGTTCGCGAACTGCCGGTTGGTGACCGGCGTCGTGTCGATCCAGAAGCCATCGACCGTCACGAGATGGGACGGGGCCTCTTCCGGATAGTGATGGTCGGAGCCCATGCGGAACGTCCCACCGGGTACGAACGTCATGCCGGCACTTCCGGCGTCGTTCTCCGAAGCAGTACGCTGATCCTGTACTCAATCTTACTGCCTCCAATCCACAGTTCCTTGCCCAAGCTGAGCTTGCTGAGCGTTTACACGCACTGGATCCCAGAAACCCCTCCATTCGGCAAGGGCAGCGATCGCGTTCGTCCGAGGCCGGCCTCTTCCCTATGCCTGAAACGGGTAGATCACCTTCCAGTCCCGTTTCATGTCGATGACCAGCCAATTGCGCTGTTCCGCCTCATCCAAGGCCTTGTCGAGCTTGCCGAATGACGATTTGCGGTCGTACGCCCATTCACGCTCGCCATCCGTATGGTGGATCAGCGCAGGGAGAGTCGCGCCCGTAACTGCCGCCGTCCATTCCAGCATCTGCTGATCGCCGTCCGAGTTGCCGAAAGCGAGGATCGGGCGCCTGCCGATGAAGCGGTTGATCGCGACTGGCTTGCCCGGGCCGTCGTCGATGAACTCCACTTTCGGCAGCTTCAATAGCGCGGGTTTGCCGTTGACAATTTTGAACACGTCGACGTCGGAGGAGCCGACGACCTGCTCCGGCGGGATGCCGTAGACCGTGTTCACCCATGGCCGCATGAACTCGACGCCGCCCCCGGACACGATGAAGGTCTTGAAGCCGTTGGCGCGCAAATAGGCGAGAAGCTCGATCATCGGCTGGTAGACTAGGTCGGTGTACGGCCGATGGAATCGCGGATGCCGCGCCGTCTTGAGCCAATCGAGGACGATCGTCGAGAATTCATCGGTGGTCATGCCGGAGTGAGTCTCCGCGACGATCTGAAGAAGCTCCTTCTCGCCCAGTTTCGCCAGCGCCGCAGGATCGCCGGCGAGAACGCTCTTGAACGGCTCCTTGGTCTTCCATTCCGGTCGCTTCGGCGCCAGCGCCTTGACGCGATCGAGCGCAAAGGCGAGCTGGAAATACATAGGCTGCTCGCTCCACAGCGTCCCGTCATTGTCGAACGTGGCGATCCGCCGATCGGCTGGCACGAAATCCGGTTGGCCCTGCTTTGTTACGCGATCAACGAAGTCGATGATGGACCGCTTGGCTGGCCCGTCATTCCACGACGGCAGCGGATCCGTCTGGGCGATCGCGGGACCGAATGACCCTAAAAGGCCAGTCATCAGCGCCGCGGCGAACACACTGCGGCGGCCTACCGGAACGGAGCACACTCTCTCTGACATGCGCGTGCCCCCTCGATCCTACTTCTTCGCCCGCACAACACAGCGGGAACGGACGGAGTCCATGCCGCTGTCTGCCATTGGGCAAGCAGCATTCGATCAGATGACAGCGCGTCCCACAACTCGACGTCGAGGTCACTGGCCGAATTTAGCGCAGAGACGACGTAAGCCGTCCCGGAGCCCCACCTCTCACCCGATCACCAACACGCGAATATAGACGGCGAAGCGGAGAGCGCCCCGACCACCCATCTCACCAGGCATGCCTAGAGCGGGCTTGCTATTGCAAATGGTTCGCATTAACGCCTTGGGGGTAGCGGGTGATGTCGAGGTGGAGAGCATGCGGGTGGCGGGTAGGATCGGGCTTCCGGCCCTGATTGCGATGTTGCTGGCGACTGGACCGGCCTTGCCGCAGACGGCCGCCGCCGTCAGGCTCACGATCAAGGATCACCGTTTCACCCCCGCCGAGGTTAGCGTGCCGGCGGGCCAGCGCTTTCGGATCGAGGTCTCCAATCAGGACGCGACCCCGGCCGAGTTCGAGAGCGCCGACTTGAAGGTAGAGAAAGTGGTCGCCGCGGGCGCCACGATTTCCGTGATGGCGGGCCCCTTGAAGCCGGGCACCTACAAGTTCTTTGACGATTATCATCCCGACACGGCCGCCGGCACGCTCACGGCGGCGCAAGGCAGGTAACGATGCTCGCCAGTCTCCTCATCGTGTTTCGCGAGGTATTCGAGGCCGGTCTCGTGATCGGAATCGTCCTCGCGGCGACCAAGGGCGTTCCACGGCGAGGAGCATGGATCGCGGGAGGCATCGCCTGCGGCGTCGGGGCCGCGGGCCTGCTCGCCGCGTTCACGGGCGCGCTTTCGCAGACGATAGCCGGCAACGGTCAGGAAGTGTTCACGGCCAGCGTTCTGGGGATCGCGGTGCTCATGCTGGGTTGGCACCAGCTTTGGATGGCGAGCCACGGACGCGAGATCGCTCGCCAGATGAAGGAGATGGGAGCAGAGGTCGCCCTGGGGCGGAAATCGCTGATGGCGATGGCTGTCGTGGTCGCCGTCGCTGTGCTGCGGGAGGGCGCCGAGGTCGTCCTCTTCCTGTACGGGATCGCCGTGTCCAGCGACGAGGGATTGACCGCGCTGCTCATCGGCGGCCTGCTCGGCGTCGGCCTCGGCTCGGCGGTCGCATATCTGCTCTATCGCGGCCTGGTGGCGATTCCCGTCGCAAAGCTATTCACGGTGACGAGCTGGCTTATCGCCCTGTTGGCGGCCGGAATGGCCGGGCAGGCCGCGGCCACCCTGGCCGGGGCGGATCTGATCCCAAGCTGGGGTTACGAGCTCTGGGACACGTCCTGGCTGCTTCCCGAGAACACACTGCCCGGCCGGGCGCTGCATGCCCTCGTCGGCTACACGGATCGGCCCATGGGCGTGCAGCTGGCTGTCTATGTCGCCGTGCTGATCGTCCTGCTCCTGGGGGGCCGCCTTGTCGCGCGCGGCTCCCCTTCCGGTCGGACCAAGAGCCGCGCGGCGGTCCTGCACTGAGGCCCGCGCAACCCGAAGCCCGACCGACCGTCAGTTCCGCGACTTGTCCACGAGCGCGTTCTTGCTGATCCACGGCATCATGGCGCGCAGCTTCTCGCCGATCTGCTCGATCGGGTGCTCGCTCATGCGGCGGCGGGTGGCCTTGAAGCTCGACTGGTTCACCCGATTCTCGAGCATCCAGTCGCGCGCGAAGCGGCCGGACTGGATGTCGTCCAGCACGCGCTTCATCTCGGCCTTGGTTTCCCGCGTGATGATGCGCGGCCCGGTGACATATTCGCCGTATTCGGCCGTGTTGCTAATCGAGTAGTTCATGTTGGCGATGCCACCCTCGTAGATGAGATCCACGATGAGCTTCACCTCGTGCAGGCACTCGAAATACGCCATTTCGGGCGCGTAGCCGGCCTCCACCAGCGTCTCGTATCCGGCCTTGATGAGTTCGACGAGCCCGCCGCATAGCACCACCTGCTCGCCGAACAGGTCGGTCTCGCACTCCTCCTTGAACGTCGTCTCGATGATGCCCGCGCGGCCACCGCCGATCGCGGAGGCGTAGGAGAGAGCGATCTCCTGCGCATTGCCGGACGGGTTCTGCGCGACCGCGACGAGACACGGCACGCCGCCACCGCGCTGGTACTCGCTGCGGACCGTGTGACCGGGGCCTTTCGGCGCGATCATGAACACGTCGATGTCGGGCCGCGGGTCCATGAGGTTGAAGTGGATGTTGAGCCCGTGCGCGAAGGCGAGCGCGGCGCCGGGCTTCATGTTCGGCCCGAGCTTCTCGCGATACAGATCGCCCTGTCCTTCGTCGGGCGTCAGCACCATCACGACGTCGGCCCACTTGGCGCAGTCGGCCGGGTCCATCACACGGAGCCCGGCCGTCTCGGCCTTCTTCACCCCCGCCGAGCTCTGCCGCAGCCCGACCGCGATCTCGGCGACACCGCTATCTTTCAGATTGTTGGCGTGGGCATGACCCTGGCTGCCATAGCCGATGATGGCGACCTTCTTACCCTTGATCAGGTTCACGTCGGCGTCGCGGTCGTAGTAGACGCGCATCGGGTATCTCTCCTATCGGGCGGTTGACCGGAAAGCCGGGGACGGAGGCGAAGCCGTTACGCCTCCTTCTGTAATCGGGAAAGAAAAGTCAAACGCGTCGATGCGCACTGTCGCGCTCATTCGGTTTGGAGCGGCGGCAACTTCCACTGACCGTTCATAGCCGCCGGGCTGGGGCCGTAGATGCGGGCGACGACGACATATCTACCTTCGGGCGCCGGCAGCCAATTGGTGCGCATCTCGGCGGGCGGCGGGGTGTGGCTCACGTAAAGGGTCAATGAACCATCCTTGCCATAGCGCAAGTCCTTGGTGCGATCGCCGATTGAATAGCGGTTGATCTCGTTCGCGTATAGGAAGCGCTCCGGCAGCGTATAGAGAGTGAGCGACCAGAAGAATTTAGCCGGCGGCAGCTTGCCGGCCGGGAAATGTATGGCCGCCGCTTTGCTTCCCACGCCGTCATAGCCGCCATACCACGCCTCTTCGAGATCGTTACCGTAGAGGCCCTTCGCCGCGGCAACGTCCCTTGTCAGATAATCGGTTTTCAGCAGCGAGCGGGGGCCAAATAGGCCATTCGAACTCATGGTGACGGCGAGTTTTGCCTTGATCGCCTCCTTCGCGTCGGCAATTCCGGCGTCGATCGCCGCCAACAAGGCCGGATCGACTTTGGCTGGGTCCCACGGCCAGCCGGGTCCAATGCCGATCGTCTCGAAGCGTTTGCGGATGGCGATCTCGCTCGGGTGCGGAGGCTCGGCGAATTGAAGGAGGAAATTGAGGTAAGCGATAAAATCGTGCCCTTGCGCCTTTTCACGGTCATAGGGAGGAAAGTTGATCGCCGGTGCGGGGGGTGGCGCCGGCTTGCCCAGGAAGGCGCTCAGCGGTTGCAGCTTGTATTGCGCCTGGATGGCACGAACATTCGGCACATCCTCGGGCCCGTTCAGAGCCGTGCGTGTCAGCGTGCCGACGATCTCCGTTTCAGCCTGAAAGACCTGCCGGATACCGGGAGGCTTGCTGCCGTGCCACTTCGGCCCTGCAATCAAGTAACTGCCGGCGCCCGAGCCTGTCGATCGAACGCCGACATAGGCGAAGTTCTGCGTGAAGAGATCGATCCATTGGACCACATAATAGCGGTCCTTCGGCACCGCCGGCACGGAAAGCACATATGGCTCGGCGCGCAGATCCAGCCACGCCCAGGAATATGGCGTGTCGTTGTTCGGCGTGACCACATCGTGGTTGGCCGGCGTGAAAGGTTCCGAGTAGTGACGATATTTTCCAAAGCCTCCCACATATTCCGGGGCCTTGGTATCGACCGCCTGCTTATACCAGGTTTGATAGTTCTCCATCATCGCGAAAGCGTAGAGATAAGCCTCCTTGGCTATGGCACGCGCATCGCGCGGTGGCGCCGCCAGCACGGGCCAGGGGAAAGCCGCCAGGCCGACAGCGTTCAATAGTCCTGCGGCCACGGTTCGCCGGTAGATCATCACTCGCTCCTCACGACACTGGCTCGATGTCCGGCAACGGCCACGAGGCATTTAGATAGGGTTCCAACGGCCCGTAGAGTTGCAGGTAGGCGAACCAGCCCTTCCCCGGCACGGTCGGTATCCAGTTCGCTTCCGGTTTGCCCGAGGGCGCTGTCGGCCCGAAATACAGATCCACCGATCCATCATCATTCTTCACAAGGTCCTGGCGTGACGAGCGGTCGGCGCGCTGCTCGGGCGTGTCCAAGAACCGCCGTGTCGCCGTGTCGTAAAGCGTCACGGACCAGAACTGCTTCGCCGGGGGATTCGGCGGAACGCGCAGGTGATACGTCTTGGCGCCATCGAACCAGTTGCCATCCTTGTCCTGGTAGGCCCCGAGATAGGCCTGACCGAGCCCGGCAACTTTTGAGGCCATACCGGCCGAAAGCGTCACTGCCTCGTAGAACCACGCCGACCGCTCATCGAGCTCGGAATAGTATTTCGCCTCCTGGCTGGGATCGACGTTGACGACGTGATCCCAATGAACGCCTGGCCGGTAGGGCGAACCGGCAAAGCGCTTTTCGAAGGAGTTGGCGATCGCGATCTTCTGGCCGATGAAGGCGCCATCCGTGAGCAGCTTGGTCTGCCGCGCGTCCGGCGCAAACGCTTTGCCCTTGTCGATCCCGAGCGGCCTCAACATCGCCATGAAATACCGGTCCCGCTCCTGCACGGGCTCCTTCTGCAGGATCTCGTTCAGCGCCTGCCAATAGGCCATTCCCTCCGGCTGCGTGCCGCTCCATGCCTGGTTATGCGGCGTGATGATGTGTGTTGCTGGCGGCGCTGCGTGCTTTGCGTAGGGGTAGAGCTTTAGTGCGCTCATGATCGTCCCGGCCTTCGCCTCATCCGTGGTAAGGATGCGAAAGCCGAAGAAGACGTTGAAGGTCGGCGAATGCACGACGTAATAGCCTTTAGCATCCGCAGGTGCCTTCTGATCTGGACCGAGGATGAGATATTTGCCGCCCTTGCCCTTATCCGGCCCGGTCTCTCCCATGTCGCTGAGATTGCGCTGCCAGAAATCCGCCACGCCGCCTGCGAGTTCGCCGGCCGGAAAGTCGACCACCATCGGACCCGTCCGGCTGGTATCAAAGAAGGACAAGATATACGGCGTGGTGGCATTCGCGGTCAGAATGCCTTGCCTCGCCTTGAAGTCGCTGTAGACGACGATATCGCCATCCTTCGCGCCAAATGTATTCTCGTGGACCTTTTGCCAGACCGCGAAGGCCACGATCGGCAGGCCCCAAAGATAGGACTGAGTGGCGCGTTGGAAATCGAATTCGTCGAACAGCTTTTCGACCGAGGCCTGCGACGGCAGACCCTGCGCATTCAGCTCAAGGGCCCCAATCCGCGTCTGCACTTCGTCGCCGAACGCGGGGACCACAGCGAGCGCCGCAACCGCGCACGCCAAGGCTCCGGCCCACGACTTTGCTACCTTGCGCATACGTGCCTCTCCCGTCTGGTTCCTGCCTGATTTATCTGGTCGGCGAAGCCCACACGTGGCCCTGCTCCGCACGATCAGAAGGGCACGATGTAATTCAGGATCGCCGCCTGCCGCAGAACCACCTGCCGGATGATGTGGCTCGCACGAACATGATCGGTATAGATCGCCGCCGTGCCGACGCTGCCGGCGGGCATCCGCTCACCGACATCCTCGTTGTCGAGGCGGACACGCATAACGAATGGCGCCGCCGAAAATTCCCGAGGCGGTGCGGCCGTCCCGGATGGTGCGGCCTGTCCCGTCGCTATCGCCTGCAGCACCGTCTCCACCTTGCCGGTCTGGATGCTGCCGGGCAGAAACTTGAAGGCGATTTCGACCTTCTGTCCAGGCTCAATGTAGCGCGCATAGATCTGCGGCACTTCGACGATAATGATTGTCTCGGACGTGTCGATGAACGCCATCACCGGCGCTAGTGGCAAGGCGGCAACCCGCGCGCCCTTGCGCAGCGCGAGATTGGTCACGTAGCCATCGGCCGGCGCACGCACGGTCGTCTTGTCGAGATTCCACTTGGCCGCCTCGACCTGCGCTCTGAGCCGCTCCACCTCGGAGCGGCGTTGCTGGACATCGAATTCGGGTGCCGCCTGTCTGCTGGCCAGCTCGCTCATCTGGCTGAGGCGCAACTCTGCCAGCTTGAGCTGCGCAACCACGGCCTGTAGCTGGGCGAGGTAGGGAACCGGGTCGATCTGGAATAGCACATCCCCTGCCTTGAGCGGTGTATTTGGCGTCACCGGCACATCGGTCACTTCGCCCGCAACGTCCGGCACGATGGCGACGGACTGGCGGCCGACAATGGCGGTCCCCGAAGGTGCGCCCCAGCCCATCGGCACGAAGAGGCCGACCAGCAACAAGAGCAGCACGAAAACGGGAGAGATTTTCCAGAACAGATTACGAGGAACGATCCTTAACCAGATCAGGACCGCCAGGATGGCTATGTAAGCGTTCAGCAGAAATATGATCATGGGAGCGGCTCAGGGGCCGTCGCCGGCGCACGAGTAGGAAAATCGACATAAGCCCAGATGAAGGCGAGCGGCCAAAAGACGAGGCCGAACACAAGCGTGATCCATCCCGCGACCGAGACAGCCTGCGCCCACGGATGTCCTCGCCGGCGGGCAACATATCCGGGCGCGATACCAAGAATGAGCAGGATGGCAAGTCCGGACGCCACTGCGACCAGCAAGACCAGAACGGCAAATGCGTCCAGGAACGTCATCAAGCCTCCGCTTATTAGAACCTGATCGTTGATCCAAGGATTGGACCGGTCAGCGCGGTGCTGCTCCTCAAAACATCGCCCTGGTAATTGATGTGCAGATGGCGGTAGCCCGCATGGAAGACGAGCCAGTCATTGGACTGGTAGTCCACCGTGCCTAGCAGTTGCCACGTCCGGCTGCCTGCGCTGAGCCCGCCGACATCACCATAAGCCGTGAGCCCCCATTGTTCATTCAGTCCGAGGTGATAGCGCACCCCGAACAACGGACGCGCCCAACTGACAGAAGCGCTGCGTGAAAAACCCGGCAGCAGGCCGGGATTGAATGATAATGTGGTCCATATCCCAACGATGCGGGTTCCGAGCCCGACGTCGAGCGATCGGTTGGTCTCTTCCACAACGCGATAGCTCGGCATCACCGTGGAAATGAGCTGCGTGACTTTGGCGCTGCCGCCCGTAAACGCCATATCCTGCGTCGCAACATTGCTTTTGAGCGACACAACCATGAGGTCAGCCAACAGCCCGAACCGCTCGTAGCGGATCTCGGCGGCGCCCATGACCGGCACGGAGTTGAGATGACTTAGCAGATCGCCAAAGCTTGCGGTGGCTGTCTGGGATGGGGTGTTCGGGTTACGCGTCGAAGTCGTGCCAGTGATACCCGAGACCCACAGATAAGGCGTGAAATAGAATTGCCAGCGAGGCGACGCATCTTGCGCTTCGGCCCGCGCCGTCACCAGTAAGCTGGGGACGATCACGGCAGCCACATAGAGGGCGTGCCTTGTGGCACGTTCAAGCACGGACACGCTACCTCCCTTTAGGCAGTCCGCAGGCTCGCAGCGATCCGCCCGACCTACGATCCGGCAGCAGGGCGAGCTGTAATGCCAGTCGATCAAATGCCGTGCGCGTGCGTGCCGGCATCGATCGTCCGCGGCCCGCGCGCAATGGCGGCGACGCCGGTGCGTGACACCTCGGCCAACCCGAGCGGGCGCATCAGGTCGAGAAAGGCGTCGAGCTTGTCGGTGTTGCCGGTCAGCTCGAAAACGAAGTTCTCCACCGTCGCGTCGATCACGCGGGCGCGGAACGCCTCGGCGATGCGCAACGCCTCCGAACGCTTCTCGCCGGTGCCGACGACCTTGATGAGCGCCATCTCGCGGGCGATGTGCGGCCCGACCTGGGTGAGATCCGATACCCGATGCACCGGCACGAGCCGATCGAGCTGAGCCTTGATCTGCTCGATCACCATCTCGGTGCCGGAGGTCACGATGGTTATGCGCGAACGGTGTCGCTGATCGTCCACCGGCGCGACCGTCAGGCTGTCGATGTTGTAACCGCGCCCCGAAAACAGGCCGATCACGCGGGCCAGCACGCCGGCCTCGTTCTCGACAAGCACGGCGATCGTGGCGCTCCGCATTATCGCGTCGACGGGGGTTGGCATGATGGACCTGTGTGCGTCACACCAAAACGAGCCCCTCATCCGTGATCCCGGCCGCACGGTCCTCGTGCTCGGGACCGAGGATCATCTCGTTGTGCGCCGCCCCGCTCGGGATCATCGGGAAGCAGTTCTCCTTCGGATCGACGACGATGTCGGCGATCACCGCGCGATCGGTCGCGATCATCGTGCGGATCACATCGTCGAGCTCATCGACCCGGCTCGCCCGTAAGCCGACGCCGTGAAACGCATCGGCGAGCTTCACGAAGTCGGGCAGCGCCGCCGAGTAGCTCTCGGAATAGCGCCCGCCGTGCAGCAGCTCCTGCCACTGCCGCACCATTCCCATGTACTGGTTGTTGAGAATGAATATTTTTACTGGCAACCGGTACTGCGCAAGCGTTCCCATCTCCTGGATGTTCATGAGGATGCTCGCCTCGCCGGCGATGTCGATCACCAGCGCGTCCGGATGCGCGATCTGGACACCCATCGCGGCGGGCAAGCCGTATCCCATCGTGCCGAGCCCGCCCGAGGTCATCCAGCGATTCGGCCGCTCGAAGCGGAAGTGCTGCGCGGCCCACATCTGATGCTGGCCGACTTCGGTCGTGATGAAAGTCTCGCGTCGCAACTCGCGCGTGATCGCGTAGAGTCGCTCGATCGCATATTGCGGCTTGATGACCCCGCCCGGCTTCATATCCTGCGAGAAGCGGAGACACTGCTTGGCGCGCCACCCCTCGATGTGGCGCCACCATTCCGCGAGCGCGTGTCTGTCCGACTTGGTTTCGTCCGTCTTCCACGCCCGGACCAGCGCTTCCAGCACGCGCGCGGCATCGCCGATCACCGCGACATCGACCGGGACGTTCTTGTTGATCGAGGAGGGGTCGATGTCGGCGTGAATCTTCCGCGCGTTCGGGCTGAACGCATTGAGCCGTCCGGTCACCCGATCGTCGAAACGTGCGCCGATATTGAGCATCACGTCGCAACCGTGCATCGCCAGATTGGCTTCGTATGTGCCGTGCATCCCGAGCATGCCGAGGAACTGCGGATCGCTCGCCGGATACGCGCCGAGCCCCATCAGTGTGCTGGTGCAGGGAAATCCGGTCAGGCGCACGAATTCGATCAGCGCCGCGGTCGCGGCGTCGCCCGCGTTGATGACGCCGCCGCCCGTGTAGATGATGGGCTTCTTCGCGGCTTTCAGCAGCGCCACGGCGCGGCGGATCTGATCCGGATCCGGCTCGGTCTGCGGCCGGTAGCTGCGATGCTCGGCGGTGGGCGCGGGCGAATACGGTGCGTTGCCGATCACGATGTCCTTCGGCAAATCGACCACCACAGGGCCGGGCCGGCCGCTGCGCGCCACGTAAAACGCCTCGTGCACGACCCGCGCCAGATCCTCGGCGCGTTTCACGAGGTAATTGTGCTTCGTCGCCGGCCGCGTGATGCCGGTCGTGTCCGCCTCCTGGAAGGCGTCATTGCCGATCAGATGCGTGGGCACCTGCCCCGTCAGGCACACGACGGGAACGCTGTCCATCAGCGCGTCGACGAGCCCGGTCACGGCGTTGGTCGCGCCCGGCCCGCTGGTCACGAGCACGACGCCCACTTTTCCCGTGCTGCGGGCGTAACCCTCCGCGGCGTGCACCGCAGCCTGCTCGTGACGCACCAGGATGTGCCGGATCGCATTCTGCTGGAACAGGGCGTCGTAGATCGGCAATACGGCGCCGCCGGGATAGCCGAAGATCACCTCCACGCCCTGATCCTTGAGGGCGCGCAGCAGGACTTCGGCCCCTGATTGCAGCTGCTCGATCGACATCGCTCATTCCTCGCCGCGGGACCCGGAGGTGGGCCGCCGTTCACGCATAAAGGCGGATGGTGCGATGCGTCAACAGCCCCGTTGAACAAAATTCAACAAATCGGCGCTAATGCTTTCCGAAAGTTGCCATTCAGCCCCCATGCGCGCACTAATCGTGCGGCAGGAGGCTGGCTCGGCCAAAGGATGATGCCGGAACCAGGTGGCCTGCCGCTTGGTGTACCGGCCTGTGGCGAGCACCGCGAGCCGCGTTGCTTCGGCCAGCGTCATCCTCCCGTGCAGATGGGCGGAAAGCTCCGGCACACCGTGCGCCCGCATGGCGGGCAACGCGGGATCGAGCCCCAACCCAAGCAGCGCCCGCACTTCGTCGAGCGCGCCCTTTTGCAGCATCGCCGCGAACCGCGCAGCGATCGCCTCGCGCAGCATCTCGCGCGGCGGATCGAGCAGGATAGCGCGGAACCGCCACGGGGCGGGCTCGACCGTGCGCGCCTGCCAGGCCGCGAGGCCGACCCCCGTTCCCTCCCAGACTTCCCACGCCCGCGCGATCCGCTGCGTGTCGGTCGGCCGCAGGCGCGCTGCCGTCGTCGGATCGACCGCGGCGAGCTTGGCATGCAGGGCCGCAGGCCCGATCCGGGCAATCAGCGTCCGCGCCGAATCCCGGGCGGCCGCGCCCGGCTCGGGGACCGGAGCGATGCCATGCGTCAGCGATGCGAGATAAAGGCCGGTCCCGCCGCACAGGATCGGCATTCGACCTGCCGCTTGCGCATCATCCATGGCCCCGAGAGCCGCGCCACGCCACCAGGCCGCGCTCCCCGGTTCGGAGGCCGGGCGAATGCCGTACAGGGCATGCGGCGCGCGGGCCTCCTCCTCGGGGCTCGGTCGCGCGGTGACGATGCGAAGTTCCCGATAAACCTGCATGGAATCGGCGTTGATGACGGTGCCGCCGATCCGCTCCGCCAATGCCAGCGCCAACGCCGACTTGCCGCTGCAAGTCGGCCCCGCGACGATGAGGGCCTCGCGCTCAGCCGCCGCTTGCACCACCGCCTCGCCGCCGCCAAGTTCGCCCGCCCATGAGCTACGTCCTCACCCTCGTCGCGGACCGGACCGCGACGACCCTCTCCCCGTCCGTCATCGAGCGAGTCCGCGACGCGGTGAAAGGCGGGCCGCCGACGATCCTTTCGGATGGCGAAGCCGCCGACATCCCCTGCCCCGCCCTCCCGAACCTAGACGCGGCCCGCGCCGCCCTCGACGGAGCTCCCATCGACGCCATACCGGTACAGGCGAACGGCCGCCGCAAGAGCCTGCTGCTCGCCGATATGGATAGTACCGGTCGTCACCGGCGAGACTCTCGACGAGTTGGCGGATTTCGCCGGGCTCAAGGACCGGATCGCGGCGATCACGCGCCGGGCCATGAACGGGGAGCTCGATTTCGAGGCGGCCTTGCGCGAGCGCGTCGCGATGCTGCAGGGCCTCGGCCTCGATGCGCTAGAGAAGACGTGGCGTCGGGTTCGACTGACGCCGGGGGCGATCGAGCTCGTCGCCACGATGCGCGCGCATGGGGCGCTCACGGGCCTCGTTTCCGGTGGCTTCAGCTTTTTCACCGGGCGAGTGGCAGCACTGGCCGGCTTCGATATTCACCGCGCCAACCTCCTCATCGACGACGGCGCGGCGCTCACCGGCCGGGTGGCCGAGCCGATCCTCGGGCGTCACGCCAAGGTAGCGACCCTCCGCGAACTAGCCAGCAGCCGGAATCTGCCGCTTGCCGCCACGCTGGCGGTCGGCGACGGGGCGAACGATCTCGACATGCTGCGCGAAGCGGAACTCGGGGTCGCGTTCCATGCGAAGCCCGTCGTGGCCGCGGAAGCCCGCGCTCGGGTCGACCATGCCGACCTCCGAGCGCTGTTGTTCGCCCAAGGGTTTTCGGCCTCCGAGATCCGCGCTGCGTCGGGGTAATGACCTGATTGAGCCACGAACGCTTCCGCTAAGCAAAGGACTGCCCCAATGAAGTCATTGCTGGTCGCCGGCGCGTTGATCTCCATGGCCCTCCCGGGCGTAGCCCAAACCACGACCGCGCGAACCACGAAGGTCACGCCTCTCTTCTCGCATGACCTGACCGGCATGGCCGGCAAGGAGGGCGCACTCATAATGGTGGAGTACCCGCCCGGAGCGGCGGACCCCGTCCACCGGCACAACGCGAACGTTTTCGTCTACGTGCTCGAAGGCTCGGTCGTCATGCAGGTGAAGGGCGCGCCGCCGGTCACCCTCCATCCCGGTCAGACCTTCTACGAGGGGCCGGATGATATCCATGTCGTCGGCCGCAATGCCAGCCAGACGAAGCCGGCCAAGTTTCTCGCCTTCTTCGTCAAGGACAAGGGCGCGCCCTTCGTGATGCCGGCCCAATGAAGCCATATCAGCCAATCGGAAGCGCAGGCGAAGGAAGGCGAGCATGAAGGTCTTTGTCGCAGGTGCGAGTGGGGCGATCGGTCGCCCGTTGATTGAGCGGCTTACGCGCGATGGACACGAAGTCACCGGCATGATCCGGCGCGCCGAGGGCGCCGATCAACTCCGGCAGCTCGGCGCCGAACCTGTCCAGGTCGACGCCTTCGATCGCGACGCGGTTCGGGCGGCTCTGGAACGGGCGCAACCCGCCGTTGTCATCGACGAGCTCACCTCCTTGCCAAAGAGCCCGGCTGATCTCGCCAAGGCACTGCCCGCTGACCGCAGGCTCCGCATCGAGGGTGGCGGCAACCTGTTCGCCGCGGCCGAGGAGTTGGGCGTGCAACGCTATATCCAGCAGTCGAGTGGGTTCTACCTTGCCGCTCAGGACGGGCTTGCGGACGAATCGGCTCCGCTGCGCGTCGATGCGCCCGGCGGCATCCGCGCCAGCTCGACGATGTATGCGGAGCTGGAAACGCGGGTGCTCAACGCTTCTCGGCTTCGCGGCATCGCGCTGCGCTACGGCTTCTTCTACGGACCAGGGACTTGGGTACTGGACCGACGGCGCCGTTGCCGAGCAGGTTAAGCGGCGGGAGATTCCGATCATCGGGGGCGGCGAGGGCGTGTGGTCCTTCGTCCACATCGAGGACGCCGCCGCGGCGACCGTGGCGGCGCTAAATGCGGAGCCCGGGGTCTACAACGTGGTCGATGACCATCCCGAGCCGGTCGCACGGTGGCTTCCCGCGTTCGCTTCCTGGGTCGGCGCGCCCGAGCCTCCCAAGATGAGCACCGGGAACGCCATCGAGCAGGCGGGTGCCGAGGCTGTTTACTACCAAACTCAGCTTAGCGGCGCCTCGAATCGCAAGGCGAAGACGGCTCTTGCCTTCAATCCGCGACCCCTAGTCTGGATGGGCGCCCGATCATCCTGAGGCGCCGACTCGTTGCCGCCAATCCCGCGCCCTGTTGTTCGCCCAAGGCTACAGAGCGGTCGAGATCGAGCCTTCGTAGGATCGGCTCCCCCCACGCCTGCGCGGCACCGGCCGCTCGTTCAGCACCGAGAGCGCCAGCCGGAGAAGCCGGCGGGCGGCGCTACGATAGCCGGCGCGGTCTGCTCGTTGCGCGAGCGTGAGCAGGGTATCGGAGAGGACGAGCGGGCTGACCTGAATGGTGTTCGGCAGCTCGCCGCCGGGGCTGATATGCGTCATGACGGACTTCCTCGTTCGCGAACTGTGCGGCTCGCGCGTGGATGTTCCGTCGATCGGCTTGCCCGCTGGTTAACGGCCGGGACGATATTCCTGCAATGCCCTGATTCTTAGAGCCGAGGCGAGCGGCCGGCTCGGATCGCGGGCAACGTCCACCTCGGCGACCAGCGCCGACAGAGCGAGATTGCGCGTCTCGGCGATGGCCGCGAGCGCGTCCCAGAATTCCGGCTCCAGCGCGACGCTGGTACGATGGCCCGCGAGCGAGAAGCTGCGCTTCACGAGTTCGGGTCAGGCGCTTCCCTCCAGCTCCGCTTCAACGTGCCCGTCTGACAAGCGCGCCAGCGCCCAGCGGGCCGCCTCCGCGACCACGGGATCGGGGTCGGCCGTCAGGCGGGCGGCGGCCGGGCGGAGCGCGGGAGAGGCGGCGTTCCCGATCGCGATCAACACGTTGCGAACGAAGCGATTGCGGCCGATGCGCTTGATCGGCGAGCCGGCGAAGAGACGCCGGAAACCGGCATCGTCCAAAGCCGCGAGCTCGGCCAGGCGTGGCGCGCTGAGGTCGGCGCGCGCGCGCAGCTTCTCCTGCCGCGTCACGCGAGCGAAGCGGTTCCACGGGCAGACGGAAAGACAATCATCGCAGCCGTAAATGCGATTGCCCATGAGCGGCCGCAGTTCGAGCGGAATCGGGCCATGATGCTCGATCGTCAGATAGGAGATGCAGCGCGTGGCATCGAGGCGATAGGGCGCGGGAAAGGCTCGGGTCGGGCAGGCATTCAGGCAGCGGGCGCAGGTGCCGCAGCGATCCGGGTGCGGATCGTCGGGCGGCAGGTCGAGCGTCGTGTATATCTCGCCCAGGAACAGCCACGATCCTTGCGTGCGCGAGACGAGATTGGTGTGCTTGCCCTGCCAGCCGATGCCCGCCCGCTCCGCCAACGGCTTTTCCATCACTGGCGCGGTATCGACGAACACCTTCACTTCCGGGCCGAAGCGCGAGACGATGAATTGCGCGAGATGCTTGAGCATCCCCTTCACCACGTCGTGGTAATCCCGGTTGCGGGCATAGACCGAGATCGCGCCCCGATCCGGGCGGCGAAGGGTCGCGAGCGGGTCTTCCTCCGGCGCGTAGGAGAGGCCGAGCGCGATGACGCTGCGCGCCTCGGGCCAGAGCGAGCGCGGGTGACTGCGCGGTTCGGCGCGATCGGCGAGCCAGCCCATATCCCCGTGCTGGCCGGCGGCGATAAAGGCCGCGAGCCGCTGCCGCGCTTCGGGTCCAAGCTCGGCGGCGCAGAAGCCCACGGCGTCGAAGCCCAGCGCGAGGGCCTTGTCCCTGATGGCCTGCTTCGGATCAGCCCCGGCCACGATACGGCGCGACCTCCTGGGGCGGTATCCACGCGCCCTCCGGCGGGGTCCCGGTCTGCCAGAATACGTCGATCGGGATGCCGCCCCGCGGATACCAATAGCCGCCGATGCGCAGCCAGACGGGATCCAGCAGCGCGACCAGCCGCTGCGCGATCTGCATCGTGCAAGCTTCGTGGAATGCGCCGTGATCGCGGAAGCTGTTGAGAAAGAGCTTCAGCGACTTGCTCTCCACGATCCAGTCGCGGGGGATGTAGTCGATTACGAGATGCGCGAAGTCCGGCTGCCCAGTGATGGGACAGAGCGACGTGAACTCGGGACAGGTAAAGCGAACCACGTAGTTGCTGCCCGGCGCGGGGCTCGGCACGCGCTCGAGCTTCGCCTCGTCGGGACTCGCGGGTTGCCGCGACGGGTGGCCGAGTTGCGTCAGGCCGGTCGGCCGGGTGTCAGCCATCCTCGCGCGTCCATCCGGCGCGGACCGTCTCCGCGTGTTCGGCCAGGCGACGCTCCACGATGGCGGCCCGCAGACCGCGCATCAGGCCCTGGTAATAGGTGAGATTGTGCCAGGTCAGCAACATCGGGCCGAGCATCTCCTCCGCCTTGAACAGATGATGGAGATAGGCGCGCGAATGCCGCTTGCATCCCGGGCAGGCGCAGCCAGGGTCGAGGGGCCGGGCGTCGTCGGCAAATCGCGCGTTGCGCAAGTTGAATACCCCGCGCGAGGTATAGGCGCGGCCGGTCCGGCCGCCGCGCGTCGGGATCACGCAATCGAACATGTCGATCCCTCGCTGGACCGCGCCCAGTATGTCGTCCGGCGTGCCGACCCCCATCAGATAGCGCGGGGCATCGGCCGGCAGCAGCTTCGTGGTCGCATCCAGCACCGCGAACATCGCCTCCTGCCCCTCGCCGACCGCTAGGCCGCCGATCGCATAGCCATCGAAGCCGATCGCCGCGAGCGCCTTGGCCGACGCGGCGCGTAGATCGGGGTAGACGCCGCCCTGGACGATGCCGAATAGCCCGTAGCCTTGCCGGGCGACAAAGGCCTCCTTCGAGCGGGCCGCCCAGCGCACCGAGAGCGCGAGCGAGGCGGCCGCCGCCTCTTCGGTCGCCGGGAATGGCGTGCATTCGTCGAGCACCATCGTGATGGTCGCATCGAGCAAGTGCTGGATCTCGATCGAGCGTTGCGGCGTGAGTCGATGCTTGGCGCCGTCGAGATGTGACTGGAAGGTCACGCCATCGGGGTCCAGCTTGCGGAGCTGCGCGAGGGACATGACCTGAAAGCCGCCCGAATCGGTCAGGATCGGCCCCGGCCAGTCCATGAACCGGTGCAGTCCGCCAAGCGCCGCAACTCGTTCGGCGCCTGGCCGCAGCATGAGGTGGTAGGTGTTTCCGAGCACGATCCGCGCGCCGGTCGCGCGCACCGCGTCCGCCGTCATGGCCTTTACCGTCCCGGCGGTGCCGACCGGCATGAAGGTCGGCGTCTCCACCTCGCCATGCGCGGTGTGCAGCACGCCGGCGCGTGCGTCGCCGTCGGTCGCCAGAACGGTGCAGCCGATCGTCACGGGCCTGGATCGGCTCCGGCCTTGTCCTCCGGCTCCGCTTCGTGCCGCCGTTCGGCCTCGGCCCGCAATCGCCGGAAGCTGCGGACACTGAACGGGAGCATTCCGAGATAGATCAGTCCGGCCGCGGCGAGCGCCCCCCAAGGGTCCGCGACCAGCACCGCCGCGAACGTCCCGGTGCCCAGCAGCAACGGCAGCACGTACTCGGCCGGCACCTTGAAATTCTTGAAACTCCAGACGGGCAGAGTGGAAATCACCAAGAGCGCCGTGCCGACCAGCACCAGCGCACAGAACAGCGGGTTGTGCGCCGCGTTTTGCAGCCAGACCCAGTGCATCGAGCGGGCTTCCAGCCCGAGGAACAGCGGAAACAGCGCGAGACCCGCACCGGCAGGCGCGGGGACCCCGGCGAAGAAATTGTACGCATAGGCGGGAGCCGGCGCGCCATCGAGCGCCGCGTTGAAGCGGGCGAGCCGAAGCGCCATGCAGACCGCGAAGATCACGCACGGCGCGAAACCAAAGCCGCCAGCCCGTTGCAGCGACCAGAGATAGATGACGAACGCCGGAGCCACCCCGAAGCAGAGGAAATCCGTCAGGCTGTCGAACTCGGCCCCGAATCGCGAGACGGCCTTCAAGAGCCGGGCCAGTCGCCCGTCCAGCCCGTCGATGCAGCCCGCGACGGTTATGGAAACGGCGGCGGCGCCGAAGCGCCCTTCCAGCGCGAACCGCATCGCCGTCAGGCCAGCGCAGAGCCCGAGCAGGGTCAGGATGTTCGGGATGATCCGGTTGAACGAGGGTCCCTTGAATCGCGGCCGCTCGCGCGGGCGCAGCCGCCGCCGGAGCCGCCGCATAGAAGCAACGCGCTGCTCGAACCGGGCCCGGCCGCCATCCCTATCGGGCAGGTCGTTCATAAGCCCAGCTCGGCGAGCACCGTCTCGCCCCCGATCATCGTCTGACCCTCGGCGACGAGGGGCCGCACGCCCTCCGGGAGATAGATATCGGTGCGGCTCCCGAACCGGATTATCCCGAACCTCATGCCGGCGCGGACCGCATCGCCCTCCCGGATACCGCACACGATGCGTCGCGCGATCAGTCCGGCGATCTGCACGACCGCGATTTCCCGTCCATCGGGCAGTCGGATCGCGATCGCGTTGCGCTCGTTCTCCTCGCTCGCCTTGTCGAGGCTGGCGTTCAGGAACGCGCCCGTGCCGGTACACGATGCGGGTGATCGTGCCATCGACCGGGACCCGGTTCACATGCACGTCCAGCACCGAGAGGAAGATTCCGACGCGCCACCGGGGCACGCTGCTGAGGCCGAGCTCGGGCGGGGGAACCGAGGGCGCCACGGAGACCACGGTGCCATCCGCCGGCGCGACCACCGCGCCAATACGGCCCGGCGGCACGCGCTCGGGGTCGCGGAAGAAGTAGAGGCACAGCACCACGAAGAGCAGCCCAAGCCAGGTCAGCCATCCTGCTCCGAGCACCAAGCCGAGCGCGAACACCACCAGCCCGCCGAGAATGAAGGGCCGGCCGGCCGGATGCGGCGGGGCGAGCACGAAACGAAGCGTGTCGGCGAGGGACATGGGTTTTCGCTGTATCCCTGATGGTCTGCTACGGGCGACCTCGGCTCGGGGCTGCGGTTTATGGAGGCTTCGCCCCTACCGGACAAGACCGCGGGGGCTAGGCGGCTTCTCCATCCCGGCAATCAGACCTCCGTTCGCGGCAACTGAGCGATCACCGCGGCCAACAGATGCCCGGCGGCAACGGCGAGCAAGCAGAGAATGACCGATAGCGCCACATTGCCGAAGGCGCCCAGCCATTCGTCGCCGCGTGCCAAGTCGAGCGTCTGCAAGCTGAATGAGGAGAAGGTCGTGAACCCGCCGCAGAAGCCGACCATCACGAAAGTCCGGAGGCCCGGGCCGGCCGGCAGCGGACCATCCAACATCGTCAGCGTGCCGAAGAAGGAGATGATGAAGCTGCCGACGACGTTGATGAGGATGGTCCCCCAAGGAAACGCACTGCCCCACATGCTGGCGCTCGCGATACTGACGCCGTAGCGAGCCATGCTTCCGAGCGCCCCGCCCAACGCGACCCAAAGATAAGCAACCAAGCGATCCCTCCTCGCATCCGCCGGACTCAGTGGTCCGCCGACACAGAAAACCCGCCACGCGGCGGGTTGTCGGGAAGCGACGGACCCTACCGCGACCTCGCACGGCAGGAGTCATCAGCCCTCGCGGGCGGTTTTGGGGGACCCCATCCCCATCCGGACTCGACGTTAATTACCGGCCCTCGGCACGGCAACTTGGTTTAGAATGGAGCGAGCGCCGGGAGAGAGAGGTCGTCGCCATGCAGGGCGTGATTCTCGCCGTAATCGAACATCCCGAGATGGCCGGCCGCGTGCTTAGCGCGGCGCAGCGCCTCGGCGAGCTCATGGGAAGCGCCCGAATCGAGGCGCTGGCGATTCGAACGCCGCCGGATGCCGCCATCCTGCCCAGCGAGGAGGTTTTGACGCGAAAACACGAGCTCCAGATCAGGGAGCGCGAACAGGCGCGGATAACAGCCCTCAAAGCCGCATTCGACCGATGGATGGAGACGGCACAGGAATCGGGGGTTTCCGCCGAATGGGCTGACGTTGAAGGTCTCGCCGACTCTGTCATTCAGGAGTGGGGACGTCGCTCCGGACGTCATCGGTACTCAAGCGGCCAGCGCACCAGGATCATGTGCCGGGTCGGCAGGAGATCCATGCGGCGCTATTCGAGACCGATCGGCCCGTTCTCGTCGTGCCCCCCGAACAGCCTTCGTCCATGTTCGGCCGCCATGTCGCCATTGCCTGGCGGCACGACCAATTCACGATCAAGGCTGTACTGGCGGCCATACGCCTCCTCGCTGGTGCCGAGCGGGTCTACGTTCTGGCCGGTGCACGCCAGGGTTCGCCGCCGCCGCGCGTCCCTGAGGTGTTGGCCGAGCACGGCATCGGCGCCGAACTGCACGTGCTTCCGATCGGGACGGGCGTGTTCGGAGAAACACTCCTGGCGAAGGCGCATGAGCTCAAGGCCGACATGCTCGTGCTTGGAGCCTATGTCCATCGGCTCCGCAGCCTGATCCTGGGCGGTGTCACCCGGCATGTTCTCGCACATGCCGATCTGCCGGTTCTGATGCGTCACTGAACCGAGGATTTGGCGCACGCTGTTTTGGCGGGCGATCGGCTTTTTCATCTGTCCGGAGCAGTTGGCCTTGCTGTGCCCGGCATGGAGGGCATCGAGAAGACCTGGCCCGGATAGATCCGTCCGGGGTCCGTGATCTGCTCCCGATTGGCCTCGTAGATCACGGTATAACGCGGTCCCGCGCCATAACTCTGGCGCGCGATTCGCCAGAGGTTCTGGCCTCGCTGCACGATGATCCGCCCCTCGCCGACCCCGGCCGGAACCCCGGCCGCACGCTCGAACGGCACCTCGATCCGAGCCGTCACCTGTCCGCGCGAAGTCAGTTGGTCGAGCCGAAGCCGGTGGCGGCCGGGCGCGACGGCGATGGTTGGCGTCGCTGTCCACCGCCCGTCCTCGCCCGCCACCGCACCGCCCGCGGGGGCATTATCGATGTAGAGCCGCACGGCAGCGTGCGCGGGCGCGGTGCCGGCGAAGCGGAGCGCTCCATCCTCGCCGTAATCGATCACATCGATGCCGAGGCGCTTCGACGTTCCTTGGGTTTCCCCCGACGACGGCGCCTGAAGAAGCCGGGGCGGCGTGTCCCGGCCGGTCAGCAGGGCAAGAGGAGCCGAGGGCTGTGCGGCGGCGGTCTCTGTCCGTTCGGGAACCACAAGCAGCACCGAACCCTGCCCGGCAATCTCCCGGCCGCTCGGGTCCCGCGCCGTAAGCGTCAGCTCCCGCGCACCGGGCGCGAGCGGCTCATGCGGAAGAAAGACCCAGTTCCCTGCCGCATCGGCCCGGCTGCGGCCGATTTCCTGTCCGGATTGCCGGATGACCACTTCCGCGTCCGGAGCCGCGCGCCCAGCCATCACGGCGCCGCCCTCGGGATTCACCCGGACGATGTCGAAACTTGGTTGCACGCCCGCACTGGTAGCCGGGGCGCTCGGGGGCGTGGCCGTCGCGGTCGGTGGAGGGGCGGCCACCTGGGGTGCGGGCTCTCTCTCCCACAAACCAAGCCCGAGTACAAGCGCGATCCCGGCCAGCACCGCCGCTGCACCGGCAAGCAGCAGCGGCACCGGACCCGAGATCCGTCTCCACGGCTGGAGCTGGTCTGTCATCCCGGCGGACGGTAGGACCAGCGACACCCGCCCGCAATCGTCCGGCGTTTACAACGGAAGATCGAGCCGCATCTCATCCGCGCGGGCAGAGCGAGACAGCGAAAGCGTGAGCAGACCGAGTAGAGACGCCGAAAGCAACGGCGGGCTGATCCCAGTGCGGGTGTGGGACGCGCCGATTCGCCTGTTCCATTGGGGGATCGTCGCGCTGCTCTGCGTGAGCTGGATCAGCGTCGAGAACGGCTGGATGCAAATCCATCTGCTATCCGGCTACACCGTCCTCGCCTCCCTGTTGTTCCGTCTGGCCTGGGGTGTTGCCGGCAGCGATACGGCGCGATTCACGAGCTTCCTCAGGAGCCCGATTGCCGGATTGCGGCATCTCCGCCAGTTCCTGCGCCGGGAGCCGGATCTGGAAATGGGCCACAATGCAGCCGGCGGCTGGGCGGTGCTGATCCTGCTGCTCCTGCTCATCGTCCAGGTCGGCACCGGTCTGTTCGCCAATACCTTCGATGACCTCGACATCAACGGGCCGCTCGCGACCTATGTTGCCCGCCGGACCAGCAACCGGCTAACCGGCATCCACGCCTTCAACTTCAACCTGATCCTTGCGGCCATCGGGATGCATCTCGCCGCGATCGCCTCTTATTGGGCGCTGAAGGGTCAGAACCTCCTCTGGCCGATGTTCACCGGCAAGAAGCGTCTGCCCGAAGCGATGCGGCCCCCGCGGCTGGGCAGCCCGCTGCTCGCGGCTCTGATCTTCGCCGCTGCCGCAAGCCTGGTCGCGATCGTCGTCAACCTACTCTGATTTCGCGCGGTAATTCCGGTGGCAGGCGGCACACGCCTTCGTCATGGCGTCGAACCGGTCGGCGAAGGCTGTCTTGTCTCCCGCCTTCGCCGCGGCCGACAACGCGTCAGCGTCCGTCGCCAGGTTCGCGGCCGCTTTCTCGAACCCGGCGCGGTCCGACCAGATGGCAGGGAGCGCCTTCGTGTCGTGGCCCTTCTCGCTCCCGGGCGGGAACAGGGTCGGAAACTGCCTGGCCCAGCCCGCGATGGCCTTGGCGTTGTCGGCGTACGGTTTCACGTCCTCCTTCGCCGCGACCGCCCGCTTCATGTCCCCGCTCACGGCGCCTACGAGGTCCTGGCCGACCTGCCGGGTGACGATGACGTCCGGGCCGGGTGCCTGCGCCCGCAAGTCGCTAGCGACGCCCAGCGCCAACAGACCCAAGCAAGCCAGCAACGTGTATCGCATCGCGTTAACCCCCTGTTTGCCCGGACGTTATGGGATGACCGGACGCGCCGTCCAGGGTGCGCCCGCCATCAAGAATTCGCATGACACCCGTCGCCCTGGCGGGCAAACCGGCCGCAAGAGCAAGCCAAGTAAGGAAGACCATGCCGCACATTCGTACCGTCGCCGTGTTTTGCGGCTCTCATCCCGGACACGACCCAGCCTGCCGGGTCGCGGCGGAGGGGCTCGGGGCGGGACTGGCCCAGGCCGGCATCGGCCTCGTCTATGGCGGCGGGCGCGTCGGCCTCATGGGCGCGGTCGCGGAAGCGGCGCTGGCCGCGGGAGGGCGCGTGATCGGGGTCATCCCGGATTTTCTCACGCGCCGGGAGGTCGCCCATGCGGGGGTCACGGAGATGATCGTTACGGACAGCATGCACAGCCGCAAGCGGCGCATGTTCGAGCTGGCCGACGCTTTCGTCTCCTTGCCCGGCGGCCTTGGGACGCTCGACGAGACCATCGAGATCATCACGTGGCGGCAGCTCAGGCTGCACGACAAGCCGATCCTGCTTTGCGATGTCGAGGGTTCGGCCGCGCCTTTATTGGCTGCGATCGAGGCCGCGATCGAGCGGGGCTTCGCCTTCCCCGATGTGCGGCGGCTTTTCGAGGTGAGCGACGGGGTGGACCAGTTGCTACATCGCCTCAACACTCTCGCCACAGCCGAAGGCGGCGAGGCGGCCCTCCTGTAGCCTCAGCTTCAGCTTGCCGGCCCCCGGCCGCGAGGGCTATATGCGCCGCTTCGGCCGGAGTGTAGCTCAGCCTGGTAGAGCACTGTGTTCGGGACGCAGGGGCCGGAGGTTCGAATCCTCTCACTCCGACCAATCAAATCAAGTAGTTACCGAAAATCGACGCAGGGTCCGGTTGTTCTGGTGAACACAGAGCCGCGCGCGGCGGTTCGGCGTGCGTTCATCCAGGCCTATTGACGAGGCGGGACAGCGAGCGACCGAAAAAAGCGGGCGGTACAGATCGAAATCGGTACCGCCCTGAAGGAATCGCGCGTGGCATTCGGCCTCGCGCGAATTAGGGGGAGGAAACAAAGACAGCGGCGAACCGCTGCCCGAAACGCAAGTATGTTCGACTGCTGCGGCTGGAAGGGCCGGCGAGCCGATTGCCAGCCCTCGCGACCTGTTCTTCGATCAACTTTCGATCATCGCAGGAGGCTTCGCATCGATCCCGACCAGCCGCGGATGGTTCCCTGCTCGGCTCACGCGGGCCGCGTCCTGAACCGGGCCGCTGCTCCTATCAATCTTCGTCTTAAGCCCGTCTGGGGGTGACTGGAAACGCGCACGCCAATTCCGTTCATCCTCGCGAAAGCGAGGATCCAGTCGCCCACAAGACTGGCATTGCTCTGCAACCTGGGTTCCCGCTTGCGCGGGAACGAACGGAGGGTCACAGGGCCGCCTACTTTCAGCCCAAAACGGCTCTAAGAGCCCGTTTTCAACCTGCCGGGGCCGGTCAGGTGCTTTCCAGTGACATAGACGCCGTTGCTGATGCCCATGAGCACGAGAAAGCCGCTCGGGATTTCCGGGATCTCGTAGCTGTTCAGTACCTTGATTGCCACGAAGGCCGCCGAAATTACCGTAAAAACGAGCATCTGAACCCGCGTGACGTCGATCTCCTCCTCGTCGGTTTCGCCATCGACCACGACGAGATCCGACCACCTCGGGGCATGCAAAGAGAATGGCGCGGCCGTCGTTCGTGCGGATTGCGCCGGGTGCGCCACATTCGACCCCCGAGCCGAGTCGGCCAGGGTTTGCGCCGATACGGCCCGCGCCGCTTGCGCGCTCGCAGCCGCGGCGTGGGCCGCAGCTCCATCCGCATCCCCCGTGGCGGCCGCTGCGACACTCGATGCGGCGGATCGAGCCGCAGCGAGATCGGCATCGACAGCAACACCGTGCGCGTCCGCCCCGATGTCAGCAGGGCCGGAGCCGTTCTGACCTCCATCTCCGTTACCATTCGGGTCGGAACTGCCCAGCTTCTTGCTCGGAGCGAGGCGCGCCAGGAGCGTCGTCGCGCCTGAGATGCCGAGCAGCACAAGGGTCCCGCTGGTGATGCTGATAAGGTTCCCGGACAGCGCCATGACATAGATGCCGGCCGTGCCGACCACGACGGTCCACAACATGATCTGGAATTGCGACAGGCTGGCGAATCCCCACCGGTTCGAGATCACCTTGAGGAAGGGATCGCCTCCGGGAAGATTTCGGTGCCGGCCGAACGAATAAAGTACGTACAGAGCCGTCCCGAGCGCCACGAGAACCAGGACGAGCGCCCCGAAAACGCTGGTGACGCCCACCGGCAAGACCACGGCGACGGGTACGGCATCGTTCTGGCCGGGGAGAAGCACTCTCGCGAGCACCTGCATGTTGGCCACCGGCACGATCCAAAGCCCGGTGAACCGCATGGCCAATTCTCCGAACGGACGCCGCGGCCACCACGGCTCGGCGCTGCTCAGCCCCGGAACGGTGGCGCCATACTCGATCTTTCCCTCGGTGTTGCTGATCCCGCGGACCAGCGGGCTGATCAGGTAATGCGTGCCCGGATCGGCGCTCGTCGGGCTCCAGGCGAAGCAGACCTGGACGCTCTGGACTGCGACGGTTCCGCCGCTGCCGCGAATGAAGAAACGCACCTCGGCGCCGCGCGGTCGCCACACCGTGTCAGGGTCAAGCTCCACGACGACGGCGGAAGAGGAGCCCTCGGTTGCTTGCTTGATAGGCTGATCGCACCCGGTCGCCTCCTGAAGCGGGATCTCCTTCGGCCCGTTCGCGCCCTGGCCGGAGGGACGGAGCGGTGATGGAGAGGCCAGGCGCTCGCCGGGGCTCGTCGTCTGCGCGACCGAGGCGATGCCCCCTGACCAAGGCCCAGCCAAGATCGCAAGCCACAACGGCAACACGAGGAGGCGCAGTAAGGCGGACGCCACTATTCCCCCGATCAGCCGTTCCGTCGGCGCGCTCTTTCTCTCGATGATCAACTACCCGCAAGCGCCTGCGATTGCAACTTTCCGGCAATTCTTCCCGGTCGCGGCGCTTGAGGCCCGCTCTGCTGCGCCGGTGCGGCGAGATCGCCGCTTCGGCGGTCTTGCGTCTCACGCCGGGTCACGCCATCTCCCGAACGGGCACCCTCGCGCGAGGGCCGGGGTGCGCGGCCCCGCGATCGCTGCTATGAAGCGCCGCGGGACACACCAGGGCCAGAAGGGCGTCAGGATCGGCCCCGCACGGAGGAACAATGGGAAGCTTCAGCATCTGGCATTGGATGGTGGTGCTGCTGGTCGTGCTGCTGCTGTTCGGCAGCGGCAAGGTCAGCAATCTGATGGGCGACTTCGCCAAGGGCATCAAGGCCTTCAAGAAGAACATGGCGGACGACAGCACCGACGCCTCGATGGAAGCCAGTGCCGAGGGGCCGGGCACGACCCCGGGGACGATCGCGGGACCCGGCGCCCAGACCAAGACCAAGACACCGGAAACCGTCAGCCACGGCTGACCGGCGTCCCCGGTCACGTAGAACGGCAATAAGGAGGGAACGCTCCCGCCCGGCGGTCGAAACGACCGGCAGGCGGGGAGCGCCGGTAACCGCGCCCCTCCTGGCAAAGGCGTAGGCTCAGAGCCGTTTAGAGCCGGGGCAGCAGCCTTGGGTCAGGCTCTAACTGCTTACGCAGTTCAAATGGGGCCACAGACGGTCACGTCGAGCCAACCCTCAGAGGTGAATGGCTGTCTTACGAGGCCAGAGCCCCAATTTTGCTCACTGCTATACTCTCTTCGACCCAAGCATCAGTCTCATCTTTGCCATCAAAGCCGGCCTCGTCTTCTGAGACTATGAAGAGCATGCTCAGACCGATTCGTATATAAAACGGTTCACACGTGTAGCCGGGCCAATCTATCCCGTCAGGAAGCCGACCAGCCCTGCTGGGTCCCTTCACGGGCTGCTCTCAAGTTCTTGCGGTTCTAGCCCGAGTTTTCCACAAGTTTTTGTGGTCGGAACCGATTCGGCCGTTGTCGACGGCCTCGGGTCCCTATACCGTATCTTGCGTTGCCTAGATCGGGGGGACCACAAAATGGAGTGGAGCGAAGAAACAATCGTCCGGCTCAGGTCGCTTTGGAGCGAGGGCCATTCCACTGCCGAAATCGGCCGCCGCCTGGGAGTGTCGAAAAACGCGGTGGTCGGAAAGGCGCATCGGCTCGATTTGCCGGCCCGGCCCTCGCCGATTCGACGCGACGGGTGTTCCGCGCCGCGCCGCCCTGCCCCGCGCCGTGCCGCCGGCCCGACCCTTCCGCCCCTCTCCAGCACATGCGGCAGTACCCCGGAGGCGGTACGTGTGGACCGCTCCCCGGCGCCGATGCCACGACCGGTCCAGCCTCCGCCGCCCCGCCTTCAGCCGATCCCGCGCACCTACGGTCGCACGATCGCTTGTTGCTGGCCGATCGGCGAGCCCGGGACCCGGAGTTTCCGGTTCTGCAATGCGGATTCGGTGCCGGGCAAACCCTATTGCGACGACCATGCCCAGCTCGCCTACGTGAAGGTCCGCGACCGCCGGGAAGACGCCGCCTAGCGAGGCCCCGGCTTCATCCGTCGAAAGAATGGTCGGCACCCGACTCGATTCGTTGCGAGCGAGAGTACCTGCGCGCTATCGTTGCACTTCGGCAGGCACACAGTCTCGCCGCGAACAGGCCCCCGGAGCCGTTCTGTCCAGGGAAAAATGACGAGCCCCTGCCGAAGGGAAGGGCGTCGCGGGTTCCGGCCGTTCGGGCTTGGCCCGCGTGCCCCTGTTCAATCGCGTGGCTCCGCGCGGATAGGCGCGGGTTCGCCGCAGGCAGAAAGGCACCGTGTCGATGCCCAAGGGCACCGTGAAGTGGTTCAACCCGACCAAGGGCTACGGGTTCATCGCTCCCGATACAGGGGGCAAGGACGTGTTCGTCCACATCAGCGCCGTGCAGAAAGCCGGCCTTCGCACGCTTAACGAGGGCCAGAAGGTCGGCTTCGAAATCGAGCAGCAGCAGAACGGCCGGAGCGCCGCGGTAAATCTGTCGCCGACGGACTGAACCGCCGGCCAAGCCCGCGAGAACCGCGGCATCGGCCGGATTTCTGTGCGGTTTCGGTCAGCTTCGGACGCAATCCCATGCCCCGTGGGGGGCGAAACGCACAGCTTGGGCTTGCGCCGGTCGGCGGCGACGTCTACGCAGCGGGAACGGAGGAAGCTCGCTGCCCATGAGTCACGCCCTGAATCCGTCCCCTCGAGGGCTGCATGCCCGGCGCAACCAACGTGCCGCTCCCCATGCGCCGCTAGACGCCGATGCCGTGCGCGCCGCTTATCGGCGGTGGGCGGGCGTTTACGATCAGGTTTTCGGCGGCATCTCGGCGTTCGGGCGCCGACGAGCGGTGAGCCTCGTGAACAACCTACCCGGCACGCATGTGCTGGAGGTGGGTGTCGGCACCGGGCTGGCCCTGCCCCACTACCGGCCCGAGAAGCGGATCACCGGGATCGACCTCTCGGCCGAAATGCTGGCCCGGGCACGGGAACGCGCGGCGTCGCTCGATCTCGGGAACGTGACCGCGTTGCGGGAGATGGACGCCGAGGCGATGGAGTTCCCGGACGGACATTTCGATGTGGCGGTCGCGATGTTCGTCGCCTCCGTCGTGCCGCATCCTCGCCGGCTGCTCGCCGAGATGCGCCGCGTCGTTCGTCCGGGCGGCCAAATTCTGTTCGTAAATCACTTCGCCGCCGAGCGAGGGTTCCGCTGGTGGGTCGAGCGCGCGATGGCGCCGGCATCACATGCGCTCGGCTGGCACCCCGACTTCGCGACCGACGCGCTGTTCGCGCCCGAGGATCGCGTCCTGATGCGGACCGCGTCGGTGCCGCCTTTCGGTATCTTCACGCTGGCCCAATTGCCGAACTGAGGTTTCGCGCGGACGCCGCTTCCGCGCTGTTGGTTTCGGGTAGGCGCTTGATCTGTCTCGAAGGCTCTTGTACGCCGGGGCATGGAGCGTGCTAGCAGGTTCGCTCCCCTGAAGCCGGGCCGGGGGGCCAGTCCGGACGCTCGCAAGATGGAAGCGCCGATGCAGCGTTTTGGGCGGCGTGTCGCCGCACTTGCTGGAACTCTGATCCTGGTCGTGGCCCTGGCCCCCGCCGCTATGGCGCAGGCGCCGCGCCCCTGGGAAATGGGGATGCAGCCGGCATTCAGCCCGGTGAAGGCGCAGATCATCGCGCTGAACGATCTGGTGATGGTCATCATCACGCTGATCACACTCTTCGTGGCGGCGCTGCTCGGCTGGGTGATGTACCGCTACAGCGCCCGCCGCCATCCCAATCCCGGCCGCACCAGCCACAACACCATCCTGGAAGTCGCATGGACGGTGATACCGGTGCTGATTCTCGTCATCATCGCGATTCCCTCGTTCCGGCTCGTGTACTACGAGGACCGGACCAACGACCCGGATTTGACGGTGAAGGTGACAGCCCACCAGTGGTATTGGGAATACACTTATCCCGATCAGGGCAATCTCGACTTCTCGAGCTACTTGATTCCGGACGATCAGTTGAAGCCGGGACAGATGCGGCTCCTCGAGGTCGACAACCAGCTCGTCGTTCCGGCCGAGAAGAACATCCGCATTCTGGCCACCAGCGCGGATGTGATCCACAGCTTCTTTATCCCCTCGCTCGGCGTGCAGCGCTACGCGATTCCGGGCAGGACCATCGAGACCTGGTTCCGCGCCGACAAGCCAGGGACCTTTTATGGCCAATGCAACCAGATTTGCGGGACCAATCACAGCCGGATGCCGATCGTGATCCACGCGGTTCCGGAGCAGGAATTCAATGCCTGGCTCGATCAGGCCAAGACCAAGTTCTCGGATGCGGCGCCGGCCAGCCAGGCCGAGCAACTCGCCTCCGTTGCCGAAGCCCGGCACTGACCTGCATGGTCGGTGCGTAGAGGAGCCAAGACGATGTCGGTGACGACCCACGACGACGCGCATGAGCACCATGATCACAAGCCAAGCTTCGTGAGGCGGTGGCTGTTCAGCACCAATCACAAGGACATCGGCACGCTCTATCTGTGCTTCTCGATCATCGCGGGCGTGGTCGGCCTGGTGCTGTCGATCATCATGCGCGCTCAGTTGCAGAGCCCGGGCAACACCATCGTCACGAGCGGGCAGGAGTGGAACACGATCGTGACCGCTCATGGCCTGATCATGATTTTCTTCACGGTCATGCCGGCGACGTTCGGCGGCTTCGGCAACTACTTCCTGCCGATCATGATCGGCGCGCCGGACATGGCGTTCCCCCGCTTGAACAACATCAGTTTCTGGCTGCTGGTGCCGGCTTTTGGCCTGGTCATGACCGGATTGCTGCTCGGCGAATCCGGGACCGGCTGGACGCTCTACCCGCCGCTCTCGAACATGACGTACGAGCCCGGGCCGGGGATGGATTGCACCCTGTTCGCCCTGCACCTGGCCGGCATCAGTTCGCTGCTCGGCGCCATCAACTTCATCACCACCGTCTTCAACATGCGCGCCCCCGGCCTGACGATGCACAAGCTGCCACTCTTCGTGTGGGGCGAGCTGGTGACGGCCATCCTCCTGCTCTTGGCCATCCCGGTGCTGGCCGGCGCGATCACGATGCTGATCACGGACCGCAACTTCGGCACCGCGTTCTTCGATCCGGCCGGCGGCGGCGACCCGGTGCTGTTCCAGCATCTCTTCTGGTTCTTCGGCCACCCGGAAGTCTACATCATGATCCTGCCGGGCTTCGGGATCATCAGCCACGTGGTCTCGACGTTCAGCCGCAAGCCGGTGTTCGGTTATCTCGGCATGGTCTACGCCATGATCGCGATCGGCGTGGTCGGGTCCGTGGTGTGGGCGCACCACATGTTCGTCTCCGGGATCGACGTGGACACACGCGCCTACTTCATGGCGGCCACCATGATCATCGCGGTGCCGACCGGCATCAAGATTTTCTCCTGGCTCGCCACGATGTGGGGCGGCTCCATCGAGCTGACCGTGCCGATGCTCTGGGCCATCGGCTTCATCTTCGTGTTCACGATCGGCGGCGTGACCGGCGTCGTGCTGGCCAATGCCGGCATCGACCAGATCGTCCACAACACCTACTACGTCATCGCGCACTTCCACTACGTGCTGTCGCTCGGCGCGGTGTTCTCCATGTTCTGCGGCTTCTATTTCTGGATCGGCAAGATGTCCGGCCGCCAGTACCCGGAGTTCTGGGGCAAGGTGCATTTCTGGCTGACCTTCATCGGCGTGAACCTGACCTTCTTCCCGATGCACTTCCTCGGCCTGTCGGGGATGCCGCGCCGCTACCCGGATTACCCCGATGCCTTCGCCGGATGGAACATGGTTGCCTCGATCGGGGCCTATATCGGCGGCATCTCGACGATAGTGTTTCTATACGTCCTCTACCGGACCTTTACCTCGAAGGAGCATTTGGCGGACAACTACTGGGGCGCGGGCGCTACCACGCTGGAATGGACCATCAGCTCCCCGCCGCCGCACCACAGCTTCTTGGAACTGCCCCGGATCCGCTGATCAGGGAGACACGGCCTTGCTGAGCGAAATCCGGTGAGCGAGATATCCACCGCACTGCCGAAAGGAAGCGGCGAAGCCCGCCCCGCCGAGGCCGACGCCGCGCCGTTCTGCTCCGACGCGGAGGTAGGCGACTGGCTCGCATTGCTCAAACCGCGGGTGATGGCGCTCGTGGTGTTCACCGGCCTGATCGGGCTCGTCGTCGCGCCTGGGCATCTGCATCCGGTGCTTGCCTTCACCGCCGTGCTCTGTATCGCGGTGGCCGCCGGCGCGGCGGGCGCGATCAATATGTGGTACGACCGCGACATCGACGCGGTGATGCGTCGCACGCGGCGGCGCCCGATTCCGGATGGCCGCATCGCGCCCGGCGAGGCACTGGGCTTCGGCGTCACCTTGGGCGTCGCATCCGTGCTCGTCATGGGGCTCGCCACCAACATCGCGTCCGCAGTGGTGTTGGCGCTGTCGATCGCTTTCTACGTGTTCGTCTACACGATCTGGCTGAAGCGCCGCACGCCGCAGAACATCGTGATCGGCGGCGCCGCCGGCGCCTTTCCGCCAGTGATCGGCTGGGCGGCGGTAACGGGCTCGGTCGATCTCGTGCCGCTGACATTGTTCGCCATCATCTTCTTCTGGACACCGCCGCATTTTTGGTCGCTGTCGCTGTTTGCCTCCGCCGACTACGAACGGGCCGGCGTCCCGATGTTACCGGTGGTCGCGGGCGCGAAGGAGACGCGGCGACAAATCCTGCTCTACACCGTGCTCCTCGTTCCGGTGTCGCTCGTACCGTGGCTGATCGGCTTCTCCGGCCCGATCTACGGCGTGCGCCGCGTTGTTGCTCGGTGGCGCCTTCCTGGTACACGCGGTCCGTGTGGCGCGAGACCGTCAGGACGGAGGCGGGGTAAGCCTGACCCGGGACGCTCCCGCCAAAGCTGCGTTCAGGTTTTCCATCCTGTATCTGTTTCTTCTCTTCTCCGCGCTCGCCGTGGACCACCTGGTGGGCTGAGATGCCCGACCAGACGCCCCCGGAGCTGCGCCGTCCGAGACGCGACGACATTTCGCGCCGCCGCCGCGGCCGCAACCTCGCCATGCTGCTCGTGCTGGTCGCGGTTTGCATTCTGTTTTACGCGATCACGATCGTGAAAATGACGAAGAGCTGAAACGCGATCGCGGCCGCCATGCACACGCAAAGCAGAAACAAGCTGATCGGATTGGGGCTCGGGACGCTGGTCGTTTGCATGATCGGTCTCTCCTTCGCAGCGGTCCCGCTCTACAAGCTGTTCTGCGCGGCAACAGGCTATGCGGGCACGCCGAAAGTGGGGCTCGCAGCGGCTCCGGGCGGTGTCGCGCAGACGATCACCGTGCGCTTCAACGCCGATACCAACCCCGCCCTCCCCTGGGAATTCCGGCCGGTCCAACGCGATATCCGGCTGCCGCTCGGCGACGAGCGGGTCGCCTTCTACACCGCCCGCAATCTCGCCCCCACGCCAGTGACCGGCGTCGCCGTCTACAATGTCACGCCCGAGAAGGTGGGAAAGTATTTCCACAAGACCGCCTGTTTCTGCTTCAACCAGCAGACGCTCACGCCAAGGCAGGAGATGCAGTTCCCGGTCAGCTTCTGGGTGGATCCGGCGATCGCGAGCGATCCGAACACCAGCGACGTGCGCACGATCACGCTCTCCTACACATTCTTCCGCTCGCTCGACGACGCCGCGAGGACCGGAACCCTCGATAAAGCCGGCCCGCATGTCGGGGCGCGCGCCGACCTGGCTCCGCCGACGCTCGCGCGCTGAAGCCTGCGCCACCCTCCGTTCGTTTCGGCGAATAGCGGGAACCCAGTCTCGCGACACAATACCAGACTTCCTTGTGCAAGACCTGGATCCCCGCCTTCGCGGGGACGAGCGGGATTTTGCGTTCACGTGTTCCAGTCAGCCTGAAACGAGTCTGAGCCAGGGACTTCTAGGCGAACAAATAACTTTGCTCATAGACGACCGAACGCTATCATTACCTCTGCCTGACAAGCAGTAGAACACTACTACACTATAAATCTGCTCAAACCGTGAGTAGTGTCGGAATACTACCGAGTTAAGGCCGCCGCCCGGTCGCAAGTAAACCGGAAGACGGCGCAAGACCATGACGAAAGCCGAAGAGGGGGGAACCGAATTCATGCAAGACACTCCTGGCACCAGTTCGCTTGACGCAAATCTCCAAGGGCCTTTGGCGCTCCCCGGCGTGGAAACGCCGGAGGCCGTGATAACAACGAAGGATCTCTACCGCGCCGCCTGGGCCGCATCGCTGGGAAGCGCCCTCGAGTATTACGACTTTGCGCTATACAATTTGGCTTCGGCTCTCATATTCGGCCCCCTTTTCTTTCCTTCGCAAGATCCGGCCATGGGTCTGATCGCCAGCTTCGGCACCTATTTCCTCGGTTTCGCCATACGCCCGGTGGGCGGCATCGTGTTCGGCATCCTGGGAGATCGACTCGGCCGCAAGTTCGTGCTCATGGCGACCATCCTTCTGATGGGGGCCGCCAGCACGTTGATCGGCGTGCTCCCGTCCTACGCCACGGCCGGCATCTGGGCGCCGATCATGCTGATCGGTCTCCGCCTGATGCAGGGACTTGGAGCGGGCGCGGAACAGGCCGGCGCCGCCGTGCTCATGACCGAGTACGCACCGACGGCAAGACGCGGCTATTTCGCCGCCCTGCCCTTCATGGGCATCCAGCTCGGCACCGTTTTCGCCGCGCTGATCTACTTCCTGGTGCTTCTGCGCATCGAGGATGTTTCCCAGAGTTGGTTATGGCGGGTGCCTTTCCTGCTGAGCGTCGTCATCATCGCCGTCGCGATCTGGATCCGTCTCAAGCTGAAAGAATCGCCGACCTTCACCAAGCTGGAAGCACGTCATGAGGTCGACCAGCACCCGATGGCGCATCTGCTGACGAAATCGAGGAAGGCCGTCCTCGTCGTGATGGGGCTGCGCATGGCCGAGAACGGCGGCTCCTCGATCCACCAGTCACTCGCGATCAGCTACATGGTCGCGGTCATGGGGCTCAAAGGCCAGACCGGCACCGTCGCCCTCCTGTTGGCAGGCCTGACTGGCGCGGTGATCGTGCCGTTGACGGGACTTCTGAGCGATCGCGTGGGGCGCGTCCCCGTGTATCGCTGGTATGCGGGCTATCAGCTGCTCATCGCTTTCCCGGTGTGGTGGGTGCTGAGCCGCGGCGAACCGGTTTCCAGCGTCATCGCGATCTCGGTGGCGCTCGTCGCGGTCTGGGGCATGTTCGCGACCCAAGGCGCGCTCTTGCCCGAGTTGTTCGGCGCACGTCACCGCTACATCGGCGTCGCGTTCGGACGCGAGATATCGGCCGTCATCGCGGGTGGGGTCGCGCCGCTGATCGGTGCGTCCATCATCGCCTGGACCACGAGCCACTACGGCGGAACCAAGGAAGCGGCGATGCTCTCCTGGATTCCGCTGGCGAGCTATGTCGCGATTCTGAGTTCTGATTTCCGTGATCACTACCTTCTACACGCCTGAACCGCGCGGCCGTGACCTCGATGATCTGCGTGATGCGGGGCAAGAAGTCGGCGTTTGATGTAGCAGCCTACAGGGAGGACAGACGTGGCGGCCAACCTCTTCGGACTGGACGGCCAGATCGCGCTGGTAACGGGTTCCTCGATGGGGATCGGGTATGCGCTGGCGCGCGGACTAGGACGGGCCGGCGCGCGGCTCGTGCTCAACGGGCGGGATCGGGGCCGGCTCGGGGACGCGGCGACGTCGCTCTCCGGCGAGGGGTTATCCGTCCATCAGGCCGTTTTCGACGTGACGCGAGGGGACGAGGTGCGGGACGCGATCGACCGCGTCGAGTCGGAGGTCGGGCCGATCGACATCCTCATCAACAACGCAGGCATCCAGCGCCGCATGCCACTCGACGAGTTCCCGGAGGAGACGTGGCACGAGATCATCCGCTCCAATCTCGATAGTGTCTTTCTCGTGTCGCAGGCGGTCGCGCGCCACATGATCCCACGGGGGCGCGGGCGCATCATCAACATCTGCTCGGTTCAGAGCGAGCTGGGCCGGCCTGGGATCGCCCCCTACACGGCGACCAAGGGTGCCGTGAAGATGCTCACCAAAGGCATGGCCATCGACTGGGGCAAGCACGGCATCCGCGTCAACGGCATCGGGCCCGGGTACTTCAAGACGCCGCTGAACGCGGCATTGGTTGCTGACGAGAAGTTCTCGGCGTGGCTCACGGGCCGCACGCCGCTCGGGCGCTGGGGCGAGGTGGACGAACTCGTGGGGGCGGCGGTGTTTCTCGCCTCCCCCGCTTCGAGCTTCGTGACCGGGCACGTGCTGTACGTCGATGGAGGCGTAACCGCGCAGCTGTGACGCGCGCGCGCCGGTTCCGGATCACCCGCGGGCCGCGGTCTTGGCCCCTTGAACCCACGGGCAAATTGCGGATGATGGCGCGTACCCGTGCCGGGGCGGCATCCCCGGCAGCTCTCATGTGGGTTCGGGCATGGACAGCGACGCGCATTCCGCCACGGTTCCGACGAGCTCGGGCCTGAAGCAGCCGTACCATCTGGTCGATCCCAGCCCATGGCCGATCGTCGGCGCGGTCGGCGGTCTGTTCACCGTGCTCGGGATCATCTTCGTCGCCCACTACGACAGCTGGATCATGCTGGCCCTCGGCCTCATCGTCGTGCTCACGACGATGTTCTTCTGGTGGCGCGACGTCATTCGCGAGAGCCGCACCCCCGGACTCCACACGCCCGTCGTCCGGCTCGGGCTCCGTTACGGGATGACGCTATTCATCACCAGCGAGGTGATGTTCTTCGTCGCCTTCTTCTGGGCCTACTTCAACTTCTTCTTCTTCCCCGAGAACGTCGCCGGAGCGGCCGTGCCGATGTGGCCGCCGGCTGGTGTCCACACCTTCGACCCGTTTCACCTGCCTTTTCTCAACACGATGATCCTGCTGCTCTCGGGCACGACGATTACCTGGGCGCATCACAGCCTGCTCGAGAACGACCGCCGCGGACTGATTATCGGACTCGGTTTGACGATCCTGCTCGGCCTCTCCTTCACCACCCTCCAGGGGATCGAGTATTCCGGTGCGCCGTTCAAGTTTACCGGCGGCATCTATCCCTCGGTGTTCTTCCTCGCCACCGGCTTTCACGGGTTCCACGTGATCGTGGGCACCACCTTCCTGATCGTGTGCTGGTTCCGCGCCCGCGCCGGGCAGTTCACCCCCGAGCGGCATTTCGGCTTCGAGGCAGCAGCCTGGTATTGGCACTTCGTCGATGTGGTCTGGCTGTTCCTGTTCGTCTGCATCTACTGGGCCGGAGCGAGCGCAACTCTCGAGGGCGCGGGCTGACAACGTCAGGATCACGCTTCCAATCCCCGGTCCATAGGGACAGCAGCCACGACGTTGTTGTTGGCTCAGCCTCGCCGGGCATGACCGGCTTTCGGCGGTTGGCTTGGCCGGCGGCGATGACGCTCGCGATGATGGCGGTCCTGCTCGCTCTCGGTTCTTGGCAGATCCAGCGCTTGAGGTGGAAGCAGGGTATCCTCGACCAGATCGACCGTGCCGAAAGCGCACCCTCGATCCCCTTGCCCGCTGATCCGCTTCCGTTTGAGAAAGTTCGGGCCGAGGGGCGGCTCCGGGCGGATCTGTCCGCGCTTTACGGCGTCGAGGTTCGTCCGACCCCGCTCGGGCCGGAAATGGGCGGGCAGCTCATCATGCCTCTGGAGCGGTCCGGCTCGGTGCCCGTGCTCGTAGACCTGGGCTGGGTCCCATTCGCCACGAAGCAACCGGCCGCCGTTCCTGAACGGGCCTGCCGTGGTCGAAGGCTACGTCCGTCCGCCGGACACGCCCGGCCTGTTCAGCGCGCGGGACGACCCGGCGGCACGACGCTTCTATACGCTCAATCCGGCAGCCATCGGGGCCGCGCTGGGTCTGCAACGGGTGGCGCGGTTCACCCTGGTCGCGCTCGGCGATCCACGCCCCGGAGTGTATCCGGACCCTGCGCGACACCTGCCGAGACCGGCGAATAACCACCTCGTCTACGCGATCACCTGGTTTGGTCTCGCGGCCTCGCTGGCGGCCGTGTTCGCGACCTGGGCACGCACGGCGCTGCGGGGTTAAAGCTGTACAAGGAAAGACCGCGATGAAGGCGTACCACACGCTGGAGCAGCGCTTCGCCCGGCTGTCTGCGATACAGGACGCCATCCGGATTCTTTCCTGGGATAAGGAGACGATGATGCCGCTCGGCGCCGCCGAGAGCCGAGCGGAGCAACTGGCCACGCTCGAGGTGATCGCGCACGAGATCCTCACAACGGTCGAAACGGGCGACCTGATTTCGCGGGCGGAGCAGGACGGGGCCGAACTGGACGATTGGCAGCGCGCCAACCTTCGCGAGATCCGCCGCACTCACGGCCACGCGACGGCCGTTCCGGCGGATCTGGTCGAGGCTCGATCGAAAGCCGTCTCCCGCTGCGAGGTCGCCTGGCGCAAGGCGCGGGCCGAAAGCGACTTCGCGTCCCTTCTCCCGTTGCTGAGCGAGGTGCTGATCTGCGAGCGGAGAGTCGGGGAGGCGAAGGGCGAAGCGCTTGGCCTGGCGCCGTACGACGCGCTGCTGGACGAGTACGACCCCGGCACGCGTCAGGCCGATATCGACCCGCTATTCGCCGATCTCAGGATCGCCCTGCCCTCCTTGCTGGACGCTGCGCTGGCGCATCAGGAGCGCCTGCCGCCTCCCCCGGCGATGGAAGGTCCTTTCCCTACCGAGGTGCAACGCGGACTTTGCCAACGGCTGATGACGGTCGTCGGGTTGGACTTCACGCGGGGCAGGCTGGATGTGAGCACGCACCCGTTCTGCGGCGGGGCGACTGACGACGTACGCATCACCAATCGGTACCAGGAGGGGGATTTCTCTGGCGCGCTCATGGGCGTGCTGCACGAAAGCGGACACGGCTTGTACGAGCAGGGACGCCCACCGCAATGGCTCCGCCAGCCGGTGGGACGGGCGCGCGGGATGAGCCTGCACGAGAGCCAGTCCCTGCTGATCGAGATGCAGGTTTGCCGCAGCCGCGCCTTCACCGCGTATTTGGCCCCCCTGCTGCGGGAAGCGTTCGGCGCCCGTGGCGCGGTCTGGGACGCCGACGCGCTGTACCGGCACATGACCCGCGTGCGGCCCGGCTTCATCCGTGTCGATGCCGACGAGGTCACGTATCCCGCTCACATTATCGTTCGCTACGAACTGGAGAAGGCGCTGATCGCGGGCGAGATGACGCTCGCCGACCTACCCGCCGCCTTCAATGCCGAAATCCGCGAGCTGCTCGGGCTTACCGTGACGGAGGACAGGCTGGGCTGCCTCCAGGATATTCATTGGCCCGGCGGGGCCTGGGGCTACTTTCCGACCTACACGCTGGGCGCGATGATGGCGGCGCAGCTTTTCGACGCGGCCTGCCGGGCGGAGCCGGACGTGGTGCCCGGCATCGGGCGAGGCGACTTCGTCCCGCTGGTCTCGTGGCTACGGGCGAACGTGCACGCGATGGGAAGCTCGGCGTCCACCGGAGAGATCCTGACCCGGGCGACCGGACGCCCGCTCGATGCCGCGGTCTACCGACACCATTTGCATCGGCGCTATCTCGGCGAGGATTGACGCCGCCCCGCTCGCGAACCACGTACTGTCGGAACATTTTACAACCGGAAAGCTCCTACAAGGGTTTTTCCTGTCGGCATCTTTTACATAGGGCGGGTCGGCCCTTTCGAACGCCGACCGGATCCGCCAGCAAAATTAAACCGATCTCGTTTCGGCACGTCACTTGCATCGTCAAATGCATGGGGCCGCCTCGAAACGACCGGCGCCCCGCATCTTGCAACGGAGAGATCATGCTGAATCACAGGACCGCCCTACTCGCCGCCACCATGCTCGGTGGCTTAGCGATCGCCGGGCAGGCTCACGCGACTCTGAGCGTGTTCCAGACTTTCACCGGTAACCAGGGCGTTTCGAGCGACGGCTGCGGGTCAACCACCCAGGCATGCACGGTGACAGCCAGCGTTCCGGTCGGGTCGACGCTCGAGGCCGCGTATCTGTACAGCTCGCTATTTTCCAACACGACGACTCCCGGCGGCACGTTGAACGGTTCCCCGGTCAGCTACACGACCGCGCTGGGTGCCAATGGCTCTCTTCAGGCTTGGCGAGCCGACGTCACCAGCATCGTCGCGCCCATCGTGGGCGGCGGTGCCGCATCGCCGTTCACCTTCAACGTGACCGAGACCAATAGCTTCCAGGACGGCGAAGCCCTGGTCGTCGTGTACTCGAACCCGACCCTTCCGACGACGACGGTCGGGATTCTCGATGGCTTCTCCTCCTCGGCCGGGGATACCAGTCACATCACTTTCGCGAACCCGCTGAACCCCTCGGCTCCGGGCTTCGTCGCGGAGATGCGGATCGGAGACGGGTTCAGCTTTGACGGCTCGGCCCCGAACAACCCGACCAACACGAGCCAGGTCTCGATCATCACCGTGAACGGCAATACGCTCACCAACGTGGCCGGCCATTGCGACGATGCCCGGGACGCGACATGCGCGAACGGAAACCTTATCACCGTCGGCTCTTGGAACGACCCGTTCACCCCGCTGAACCCGACGATCAGCCAGGACCACGAGCGCTATAATCTCGTTCCATTCATCACGGCGGGGGACACCTCGATCACCGTCAACACGCGGAACCCGAGCGCCGATGACAATATCTTCCTCGAAATCTTCCAGGTCTCCGGCGTCGCCCAGATCAACCCGGTGCCCGAGCCCGCCTCCCTCGCCCTGTTCGGCGCCGGTCTTGCCGGCCTCGGGCTGATTTGCCGGAAGCGTTCTTAAGCCATCCAGTGCCAAAGGTAGCGGAGGCCCATCTGCGGCCTCCGCACCATTTTCAGTATCCCGAAGCCGGGCTGATTATGATTTCATCGGGGCGGCTGAACGCCCTGACTTCAATACGGCGAACCAGGCCCGCAAGGCGCCGCCCGGCTGCATCCCCCGGAAGGAGGCTCGACATGCGTTCCACGGCTCGCATCGCAACCGCCATCCTCGGGTTTGCCGCCGCTTTTCAGGCAGCCGCCGCCGGGCCTTTCGACGGGGTCTATCAAGGACATTCGGCTGTCACGAAAGCCGAGGGCAGACGGTGTCCCCCGGCGCACGATGTCAGCATACGTGTGCGGAACGGAGCTTTCATTTACAGGAGGAGCGGATACTCGACTTCCGTCAGGATAGGACCGGACGGCTCGTTCAGCGGCCAAGCGGGAGCGGCATCCATCAAAGGAAAGATATCGGACAGCCGCCTCGAAGCCGACTCCGCTGTACGATCCTGCGTTTACCACATCACGGCCGAGCGGAGCTAATCCGACCCTGCTGACCGGTTCCGGCTTTAGATACAAGCTGGGATCGCGATACTGTCGCCTCATGCGCTACATATCCACTCGCGGGCAGGCGCCCGTGCGCGATTTCGGCGGCGTGCTGCTGGCGGGCCTCGCCGAAGATGGCGGGCTCTACGTTCCCGAGTCCTGGCCGCACTTCTCGGCGGGCGACTGGCGGGCCATGCGCGGCTTGCCTTATGCGGAACTCGCGGCGCGGCTGATCCAGACCTTCATCGGCTCGTCCATTCCCTTTGGCGCCCTCCAGGCGCTGTGCCGGGACGCCTACGCCCGCTTCGACCATCCCGCGGTCGCTCCGCTCGTGCAGCTGGAGACGGGGCTCTGGGTGCAAGAGCTGTTCCACGGCCCGACGCTCGCCTTCAAGGACATGGCGATGCAGTTGCTCGGGCGGCTGTTCGAGCACGTGCTCGCCGAACGCGATGAGCGCGTCACCATCGTCGGCGCCACTTCCGGGGATACCGGGTCGGCGGCGATCGAGGCCTTCGCCGGGCGCGAGCGGGTGAAGGTCGCCATCCTGCATCCGCGGGGCCGGACCAGCGAGGTGCAGCGGCGGCAGATGACGACCGTGCTCGCGCCGAATATCGGCAATATCGCGGTCGAAGGCACGTTCGACGACTGCCAGGATCTCGTCAAGGCGATGTTCGCCGACATCCCGTTCCGGCGGGAGATGCACCTTTCGGCGGTAAACTCGATCAACTGGGCGCGGATCGCGGCGCAGATCCCGTATTACGTCGCCAGTGCGCTCGCCCTCGGCGCGCCAGAGCGGGAGGTCGCTTTCGCGGTTCCCACCGGAAATTTCGGCAATGTTCTGGCTGCCTGGGTGGCGCGACGCATGGGACTGCCCATCGCGCGGCTGATCGTCGCTTCCAATCGGAACGATATTCTTGCTCGTTTCCTGGCCGAGAACGACATGTCGGTGCGAGGCGTCGAGCCGAGCCTCTCGCCGAGCATGGATATTCAGGTCAGTTCCAATTTCGAGCGGCTGCTGTTCGAGCTGCTCGACCGCGACCCCGAGGCGACCGCGCGGACCATAGCCGCTTTTCGCGAGACGGGCCGGATGCCGGTTTCCGACAATGTCTGGAGGCGGGCAACCGATCTGTTCCACGGCTTCCGTCTTGACGACGCCGGCACAGAGGAGGAAATCCGCCGCCTGCACCGTGCGACCGGCTATCTCGCCGACCCCCACACCGCGATCGGAATCGCCGCAGCCCGCGCGCTCCCGTGCTTGCATGGCGCGCCGACGATCGCGATGGCGACCGCGCATGCGGCCAAGTTTCCGGATGCAATCGAGCGCGCCGTCGGCTTTCGTCCCCCACTTCCCGACCACCTCGCCGATCTTTTCGAGCGCGAGGAACGATACGAGCTGGCGCCGAATGATCTCACCGCGGTCGAGGCGCGAGTGCGTGCGCAGGCAATGCGGAACGCTGGGTGATGCGGGGAACGCTTCCTGCCTTCCAGCTTTGGGTGGCAACAATTTGCTAGATTCGTTGTTTTCTGCGAGTGCCGCTCGCCCCCACAAGGTTTGCAAAATCAAGGGCTCCGGGAACATCCCCTGGGACCCCCCCGCCCGGCGTCGCCGGCGCAGTCTTGGCCCGTTATTCGAGATAGAATCCCGCCCCGATCACACCTGGCACGCCGTCGATCTTAACCGCTTTCACGTAGCTCCACTTCGGCGAGGGCTCTGGCTTTCCGGGTCTCGCAATCAGGTAGTCGACCCAGCCTGACCCATTTACCCGCCCCATCTCGATGAGGGCCTGGTGGAACGCCTTGCCGTTCGCGTCCTTTTCCGCGAGCGGGTTGGTCCCAACCCGGCTCGGAGCCGCAGGGTTCAGGAGGACATTCCCGTTCATGTCATAAGCGAACAGGTAAGTATCGTCATGCCACCACTCGCTGTCACGCTTTCCGAACTCGGCGAACGCAGCCTGCTTTCCTTTGCTCTCGACCAGAGCAGCGGCTTTCGTCACCAACGCTTCGATACGATTGATCTCTTGTGGGGTGGGCGCTCGTTGCTGCGCACGGGCTGCCCCTGTCAGCAGAACGCCGGCGACCACTGCACAAAGCAGGATGCGTTGGAACACCACTGTTCTCCCCGTCTGAAGCAAACGGCACAGTAAAGAACCGCAATCCGAATGCCGTCAACGGACGATGCTGGCTTGACATGGGGATGGATCGTAGCCATTTCCCGCTGTCCCTCGAACCATCGGGCTTGGGGAGGAAGGACTTGCGCTGCGCGGACGTTGAGAGTTTCGGGCATTTCCGTTGACCCTTTGCCAGCCGCGTCTGTGGCTACTGCTCTCGTTTTTACTATTCTGCGAGCGCCGCAGACTTCCGCTTTCGCCGATGTAGACGTGCATCGCTTATAACGGATCAGCTGTTGCTATGCCTATTTCGAGCAACCCTTACGCGACCGCCGCCAGCCCGTTCTTAGCAATGAGCGACAGCAGCTTGAGCGACGGGCCTTGCGGGCGCTTCTCGCCGCGCTCCCATTGGCTGACAAGGCCGGTCGTCACGTTGAGATGGCGGGCGAACACCGCCTGGCTGGCCCCTTCCCTTTCGCGCAGCGCCCGGATTTGCGCAGGCGTCAGGGGCCGGACGGGCGTGAGGCACGCGGCATCGAATTCCCGCATCGTTTGTTTGTCGAGAAGGCCCGCCTTGTGCAGCCCTTCCGCCGTTTCGTGGACCGACGCCATGGGCCGGCTGCGATACTGCTTACTCATCGCCGATCACCTCCATCAGCACCCCGGCGGCCATCGCTTGAGCCAACGCCGCCTCGTCAAAGGCCAGCAGCCGCGCCGCCAGCATTTTGAACGCCGTCAATTCATCGTCGCGGATGTTGTCCTGCTCGCTTTTCGCGAAGCCATGGACGAAGAACGCCCGCGATCCCACCCGGAACACGATGATCGTTCGGAAGCCGCCCGATTTACCGCCGCTCGGGCGGGCGATACGTTGCTTGATGACCCCGCCTCCAAGGTCGGCATCGATCAATCCCCTTCCGGCTCTGTCCACCGCTTCCACCAATGTCCGATCCGCGAGCCGTGCCTTTCGGGCGAATCGCGCAAACGCTTTGGTCTTGAATATCCGCACATGCCCCCACTGGCACCCGCAAGGGCATCTGGCTAGACTATAGCACAGAGTATTATAGCGACCAAGGCAGCAATGCCTTCCATGAAGCGCGTTCTGGCGTCCATCAGGACGGTGCGTGGTGCAAACCGGATCATGCTGGGTATCGCAAACGGGAGGGTTGCATTGCGTGGTTGCCAATCTTCCTCAATTTATGCAATCATAGCGTTCATGGAGGCCACATCCCCTCAACCCACGACTGACCCGGCCGAGAGCCTGGTCCGCATCGTCCAGGGGCTGTGTGAGGCGATCGCCGCGGGGTGCGAGGAGCAGCTGCCGGCTTCGCCAATGAAGCGTCTGGTCTTGACGCAACTGCGTCGTCTGACCGCCTGGTTCGCGGCGCTGATCGCCGATTTCCACGCCGGCCTGCTTCCCGCCGGTCCGCAGGCGAACCGCCCGGGTCCCGAGATCCCGGCGTCGCCCCGCACGCTGGCCCGACCGCCGCACCTTCTGCGGCGCGGGTTCGGCTGGCTGCTCCGGCTGGTGCCGGGGACGGCGGCGTTCGACAAACAGGTGCAGCATTGGCTGTTCGGCCCGGAGATGGGCGGCGCTGCTCGGCGCTATCGCCGCAAATTCCCCGTCTCAGCCCGCGCTGCCGGAGACCGGCGATCCGGCCGCGCCGGCGCTTCGCTCTTCCCTCCGCAGGCGCCTGACTTCACCCGCGGCCACTCCCGATTCCGGCCCCGCCGCGGCGCTTGCTTCCAGCCCGGTCGCCAGTCCTCCTTCCGGCCGCCTCGCCACTCTTCCTTCAGGTTGCGCGACCGTGGAATCGGGACCTCATCGATCCCGGATCAACTCCGGGGACGTTCGATGGGACCCGTCGCCGCCTCAGCCGCCCTCGTCGTCGCGGTCCGCTCGCTGTTTACCGCGGCGGCGCACTCGCTCGCGGGCCTATTTCTTTCCAGGGCCTGAGCGCGAGAGCGAACGTGCGCCCATAACGTTGCGAATCAGCAACTAGTTGCCAGGCCCCGCAGCCGCAAGCACCGAATCGCAAACATGCGCCATCGCCGCCTCATTGAGATCCGCATGGATCGGCAGCGCCAGAATGCGCGAAGCGAGATCCTCGGATACGGGCAGCGGCGATCCGTCGTGATGGTCGCGATAGGCGGGCTGCCGATGCAACGGGCGGGGATAGTAGATCGCCGTTGGCACGCCCTGCTCCTTCAACGCCGACTGGATTCGATCCCGCACCGCGCCGTCCGGCAACAGAACCGCATAGATCGCCCAAGCGCTGCTGCTGTCCGGCACGCGCGCCGGGATTTGCACCGCATCGCCGAGCCGCGAATCATAGTATCGCGCGACACGCTCGCGGGCGGCCAGTTCCTGCTCGAACACCGCCAATTTCGCGAGCAGCACAGCCGCCTGGATCGAATTCAATCGGCCGTTCATGCCGGTGCGCAGCACCTCGTAGCGCGTGGTCCCCTCGCCGTGCGTGCGGAGGCTCCTGTATAGCGCCGCGCGTGCGTCGCTCTCGGTGAACAATGCGCCGCCATCGCCGTACGCCCCGAGCGGCTTCGACGGAAAGAAACTCGTCGCCGTCGCATCCGCCTCGGTACCCAGGCGCTTGCCGTTCAGCGCCGCACCGAAGCTCTGCGCGCAATCGTCCAGCGTGAACAGGCCCTCACGCGCCGCGATCGCGCGAAGGCCGGGCCAGTCCGCCGGCTGTCCGAACAAATCGACGCCGATGATCGCGCGTGCGCGCAGCCGAGCGTTGCGCTTCACCTCCGCGATCCGCTCCTGCAAATGCGAAACATCGATCTGGAACGTGCGCGGATCGACATCGACGAACACCGGCGTCGCGCCGAGCACGAGAGGCACCTCGGCCGTCGCGGTGTAGGTGAATGCCGGCAGAAACACGGCGTCTCCGCGACCGATTTCCTCCGCCATCATCGCGATTTGCAGCGCGTCCGTGCCGGAGCTCACCGCGACGCAGTGCCGGGCGCCGCAGAATGACGCGAGCGCCTGCTCGAGTTCCGCGACTTCCGGCCCGAGGATGAATTGGCAATGGCCGAGCACCGCCTCGAGCCTCCGGCGGAGATCGGGCGCGATGCGCTGCTGCTGCGCCTTCAGATCGAGGAACGGCACGGGAGGTCCCGTGCGGCGGCCATCACTCATCGCTTCGCTACCTCTTGCTCTCAGGCCCGGACGGTCCCGACGGAGCCGTCGGCGTTATGCTCGAACTCCGGCACGAGCCGGCCGAGCAGCGTCAGCGCGAGCCGGGCCTGGCCGCCGCGGCACGCGGAGGCGATCTCGTCGATGGCGCGGCCCACGATAGCCGGGTCGGCCGTGCGCGGGTTGGCCATCAACAGGCCCGTGTAGCCGGTCGCGACCGGGGGCTCGCGGCCGTGGAACAGCTCCTCGAACAGCTTCTCGCCTGGCCGGAGGCCGGTGAAGCGGATCTCGACATCCTCCTCCGGCCGCAAGCCGGCCAGCCGGATCATCTGCCGCGCGAGTTCCACGATCTTCACGGGCTTGCCCATGTCGAGCACGAAGATCCCGCCATCGCGCCCCGAAGGGAGCACGACATCGCCGGTCCCGAGCACGCTCGCCTGCAAGACGAGCCCCACCGCCTCGCGCACCGTCATGAAGTAGCGCTGCATGTCGGGATGCGTGACCGTGAGCGGCCCGCCGCGTTCGAGCTGGCGCTGAAAGAGCGGCACGACCGAGCCCGTGCTGCCGAGCACGTTGCCAAACCGGACCGTGACGCAGCGCATGCCCGACCCGGAGACGCGCGCGGCGATGTCGAGCGCCTGGCAGTACATCTCGGCCAGCCGCTTGGTCGCGCCCATCAGGCTGGTCGGGTTCACCGCCTTGTCGGTCGAGATCAGGACCATGGCCAGCGCGCCCACCCCGCGCGCCGCGTCCGCCACGTGGCGCGTTCCGGCGATGTTGGTGAGCATCCCCTCGAGCGGGTTCGCCTCCACCATCGGGACGTGCTTCAGCGCGGCGGCATGAAACACCAGCTCCGGCCGCCACGTCTCGAAGATGGCGCGAACGCGCGCCTCGTCGCGGATATCGGCGATCAGCGCCTCGCGGTGGACGCCGGAATGGTTCTCGGCCAGCTCGAGGTCGATCTGCCACAAGGCGTATTCGCCGTTGTCGAGCAGGATCAGCACCTCCGGCCCGAGCGCCGCCACTTGCCGGGCCAGCTCGCTGCCGATCGTCCCGCCTGCCCCGGTCACGATCACCCGCCGCCCCTGAACGAGCCGCGCCATCCCTTCCCGATCCAGCGGCACTTGCGGCCGGTTCAGCAGATCCTCGATCGCCACGGGCTTGAGTTCCAGCCGGGCCGGAACGCCAGCGGGTGCTTCGCCGCGGCGGGTCGCGGGATGCAGGGCGGTCGGCTTCGGCGCGCGCCGAACCATGAGCCCGTGCTGATCGGCGATGTCGAGCAGATTGGCGAGCGAGAGGCCCGTGAGGTTCGGCGTGGTGACGACCATCATGGCCGGCACCCGATCCTCGGCTTTCAGCCGATCGAGCACGGAAGGCGCGTCATCGACCGATCCCAGGATCGGAAACCCGTGGATGCGCCGCCCGGTCTGGCGAGAGGCGAGCGCCAGCAGACCCATGACCCGCAGCGACCGCCGCCTCTCCTGAGCCAGCGCCCGGAGGAAAAGATCCGCGTCCTCTCCCGCGCCGACCAGCAGCACCGAGGGCACATCGTCCTCGCTCGCCTGAGCCGGGCGAGCGCTCCCGTGCAGTTGCGACCGCCGGTACAGGACCCTCGGCGTGCCGAGGAACGCCAGCAAGGTCAGCGCGTGGATGATCGGCAGCGCCGGATTGGGGGGCGGGACCGCCGCGATATGGAGCAGAACCGCGAACAAGGCTGCCCCCAGCACGCTGCCCCCGGCCACCCCGAGCAGGTCGCCGATCCCCGCGAAGCGCCAGTATTGGAGCGAAAGGCGGAACGGCAGCCCCGCCAGCAGCAGCAGGACGGCCCCGGCCGGAATGGTCCATAGCGGGTGCAGCCACTCCCCGCCCGGGTCGGCGATCCAGCGCGCGACCGGCACGGCGAGGCCACCGGCGATCCCGTCCAGGGCGACGTTGAGGGCGATGCGAATCAGGGAGCGAGGCGCGGCCATCGCCTCACCCTATAACCGAGGACGCGGAAGAGGTCAGGCGAAACCGGGAGCCAGCCTCCCCGGCAGCACAGAGCTGGCATCTGCCACCTGCTCCCGCAATACCTAACTGGCCCTCGCCCGGAGACTCGGGCTTGGGCCGGAAGCCCTGATCCCGACCCCTCTAGTGAATGACCGGCCCAGCCCCTCTCACAGCCCGTTCGCATCGGAGCACTGGCTGATTGTCCGATACTATTTCGTGGCGATCCGCGAACACCCGAGCTTGGCATCAAGCCGCTGTGCGGGGCCAGTACGGCATAAGGCCCGACTCCGCAGACCGACGGTTTCAGTCTACAATAAACATGGTGAAGCTCGCGAAGGCTACGGATCCCACTTCATTCTGCTAATGATCCTAAGTGGGACAAGAGCTTCGATTATCCGGAGAGGCTTCGGCATGAAACCGACGACTGTTCATCGGATCTTCACGCGAGGCGCTGGACTTTGCCAACGCAATACATCTCGCGGCTTACTGGAACAGCAGAATCACGGTGTGGGATGTTGGCTTCCCGGTCGGCGGGACAACTCTTGCGACTTTAATGGCGACCGTGCGACCATGGACTTTGCCGTTTTCGTGTTCGCGCCCGACGACGCGGCTGAAATACGCGGACAGCCCTATCTCATTGCTCGGGACAATGTGCTCTCGAGCTTGGATTGTTCACCGGGCATCTCCAGCCTGAACGGTGCTTTTTTGTGTTGCCCAATACCATCCGCGTGCACGTCCCTTCCGATCTAGCCGGTGTGACGCATGGAAGTATATGAGGCCGACCGCCTCGATGGAAGCACCACAGCAGCTGTCGGGCCATTCTGTTCGCAAGTGAAGGAACAAATCAGAAAATACGGTTTCTTCAAGAAATCGCTTCCGACTATTTTTCACGAACTTGCGGTTAAATTCGAGTGTGCCGCCGGATCAATCCCATTGACGCAAAGGTCTCTCAGAAGTGTTCGATCGTGTCCGACATGATCACTGCATTGAGGCAGGAGCGCGTGGACAAACGGGCTTTGCTCAATCGCCACAAGGTTGGCTTGAAGGTCCTGCTCGGAGCAGCGATCTGGTCAGAGCCAGTCAAAGGTGATGACGGATTCATTCTGTCGGTCCCGCCCGACACCGTTCCACGGGGCGTTGCGCAGCGGACAATGGTTGATGCTGTCAATTCCCTGGTGATCAATCAACTGATAGCGTCACCCCGACGAAAGGCCATTGCTGATTGGTTAGATGGTTTGCAAGACGTCGATCCTTCGCTGGTCGGCGTTATTGCTAAACTGCGGGCTCGGCTTAGCTGACACTCGGCAGTGTCAGTATGGCGTGCTCCCGCACGAATGATCCGCGAGCGCATGCCGCTCCAGTGGGCCACGACGCAGAATAATTTCCGCAAAGCGCAGGCCCGTTTTCAACGCACGGTTCCGTGCAGCCGAGGCCGATGGTCGAGACCTCCAGGCCACTGCTCCCCAGCGTGCGCTTTCTCATGTGTTTCTCCCGTAACTAACCAGTCGGACGCGGATTGATACCTTCGGATCATGATTTAGCGCGTCCGGCGGTATGCTATTAGACGCTAAGTTTCGCACACGGCTATGACCTGGAACTCATGAATGAACCGAGAGAACGCCAGTGACCTGCTCGCCTTCCTCGCGGTCGCCAGGGAGCGCAGCTTCACGAGAGCCGCGGCGAAGCTCGGGGTCTCACAATCGGCGCTGAGCCACACTATCGTGGCCTGGAAGCGCGGCTCGGGCTTCGGCTCTTGGCCCGCACCACACGGAGTGTCGCGCCGACCGAGGCGGGCGAACGCCTGCTTCGGACCGTGGGTCCCCGCTTCGATGAGATCGACACCGAACTGGCCGCACTCACGGAACTGCGGCAGAAGCCGGCGGGCACGATCCGCATCACGGCAGGTGAGCACGCAGCCGATGCGATCCTCTGGCCCGCCCTCAGAAAATTTTTGCCGGACTACCCGGACGTCAAGGTGGAAATCGCGGTCGACTACGGCCTGATCGACATCGTCGCCGAGCGCTTCGACGCGGGCGTTCGTCTCGGCGAGCAGGTGGCGAAGGACATGATTGCGGTGCGCATAGGGCCTGACATGCGCATGGCCGTCGTCGGCGCGCCCTCCTACTTCGCGGACCGGGCGCGGCCCCGGACGCCGCAGGAACTGACAACCCACGCCTGCATCAATATCCGGCTGCCGACCTATGGCGGAATCTACGTTTGGGAATTCGAGAAAGGGAGGCGCGAGCTGAAGGTGCGGGTCGAAGGGCAGTTGGTGTTCAACACCATCGCCCTGAGACTAAACGCCGCGTTGGCCGGGTTCGGCCTGGCGTACCTGCCGGCGGACCAAATACAAGCGCAGCTTGCTGAGGGGCGGCTCATCCGGGTGCTGGCCGACTGGTGCCCGCCCTTCCCGGGCTACCACCTCTATTACCCGAGCCGCCGGCAACCCACGCCGGCCTTCGCCTTACTCGTCGATGCGCTGCGCGACCGGGAGCCAGCCTCCCCGGCAGCACAGAGCTGAAATCCATGTGCCGCGCCCTGCAAATGCCCTGCCGGCCTCGGCCTCGGCTATGCCGCCCTGACCGTGCCCAACACATCGTAAAAAGGGGGCGAGCCGCTGTTGGGCTGATCCGCTCGCAGAAGCAGGGGTGAACGGGTTAGGCCTCCACGACCAACCGTTCCGACGCGCACTGGGCGACGCAGGCCATCAGGTGGGTCCGGCGCCGTTCCGGCGAGAGCGCGGTCGCGGTGGATCGGCTCGCCTTCGAGCCAGCGCACCTCACAAGCGCCGCAAATTCCTCCCTCGCAAGAGGCATCGACCTTGGCGCCGAGTTCCCACAGAGCTGCCAGCATGCTCCCGCCGGGTTCCACCTCCATCTCGGCCCCGGTCGTGGACCGGCATACCTGTAGGGCTTCGCGCCCTCGGCTACGGGCAGTGTCGGCGGGACGAAATGCTCGATCGAAGTAGTTCCGGCCGGCCAGTCGCCAGTGGCCTTCTCGAAGGCGTCCAGCATCGCCTGCGGTCCGCAGCAATAGGAATGGAGGCCCGGCACCGGGCCTCCGCCCAGCAGTTGGCGCGCGCTGGAGACTGGGCTCAGGTCGGCTGGTTTCGATTGCTTCGGGCATCACAGCATCACCTCGGTCGCGCCCACGCCGAGCAGGAGCGGCCTGCCGATGCGCTCGGCTGCCGCTTGGGCGGACAGGCTCTGGATCGATTGCACCATTGGCCGATCACCCTGGAGCGGTCACCCCGCCCGTCTACTTCACCTCGACCTACGCCTTCCTCAACGTCGCGGAGAACGAGGAAGTAGCGGCCCGGAGCGGCGTATTCTATGCCCGCGAGTTACAACCCGACCACCGTCCAGGGCGACGTTGAGAGCGACGCGAATCAGGGAGCGAGGCGCGGCGACCGCCTCACCCTATGACCGAGGACGCCGAAGAGGTCAGGCGAAACCGGGAGCCAGCCTCCACTAGCGAGCCGACATCGCCGGTTCTGCTGCGCGCCGGCCGGATAGCCGCCGGGGCCGCACGCTGGCGCTGGTTCGCCCGACCCCTGCCCAAGCGGCGTACAGCGCCGGCACGAAGCACAGCGTGAGCAACGTGGCGCTCAACAGCCCACCCATGATCGCGATCGCCATCGGCCCCCAGAACACGGAGAACGCCAGCGGCACCAGGCCCAGGATCGCCGCAACCGCGGTCAGCAGGATCGGCCGTGCCCGGCGGACCGTGGCCTCGACGATCGCCTCGGTCGGGGCGAGGCCGGCGGCAATGTCCTGCTCGATTTGGTCGACCAGGATCACCGAGTTGCGCATGATGATGCCGGCCAGCGCGATGAAGCCGAGCGTTGCCACGAAGCCGAACGGGGCTCCGGTCACAAGCAGCGCTGCTGCGACGCCGATCAGTCCGAGCGGTGCGGTCAACAGCACCATCAGCACGCGGCTGAAGCTCTGCAACTGCACCATCAGCAGCGACAGCATCACCAGTACCATCAGCGGCATCACCGCATTGACCGAGCTCTGCCCTTTGCCGCTCTCCTCCACGGCGCCCGCCGTCTCGATCCGGTAGCCCGCGGGAAGCGATGCCTCCACCGCCGCGAGCTTCGGCAGGATCTGCGCCGTCACAACCGGCGCCTGCATGGCATCGGCGATGTCGCCTCGTACGATCAGCATCGGCGTGCGGCTGCGCCGCCACAGCGTCGGCTCCTCCAGCCCGTAGCGGATCGCGCGCGACCTGTCCGAGCGGCACGGCGTGCCCGTCCGCGGCGGTGATGTCCGCGTCCGCAAGTCCGGCGAGGTCCTGCCGCTCGCGTGCGTCGGCGCGAGCGACGACCGGGATCAGGTCGGTACCCTCGCGGTACTGAGTGATGGTCGAGCCCTGCTGTAGCGTCTGTAGCGTCGTCGCGATGTCCTCGCTCGAGAGCCCCGAGCAACCGCGCCTTGTCCTGGTCGACCTGCACATCGACCATCTTGGACGGATTGCCCCAGTTGTCGCTGATGTTGCGGACGTGCGGATTGGTCGCGCATCGCCGCCTCCACCGCACCGGCGATGTGACGAAGCTCGCTCGGATCGGGCCCGACGATGCGGAACTGCACCGGATAACCGACAGGGGGTCCCAGCTCCAGGCGAGAGACGCGCAGCCGTACGTCGGGGAACATGCCACGATCCGTCAGCGCCGTCAGTTCGGCCAGCAGCCCCTCGCGCGCCGTGACGGATTTCGTGTTGACGACGAACTGCGCGTAATTCGCGTTGGTCAGCTCCGGGGAGGAGGCCAAGAAGAAACGCGGGCTGCCGCTGCCGGTATAGACGACGTAGGAGGCGATGCCGTCGTCCTGGTTCAGGACCGCCTCCAGCTTCGCCACTTCGGCTGCCGTCGCCGCGAAAGAGCTGCCTTCCGGCAGGCGCATATCGACCACCACTTCCAGCCGGTCGGACGCTGGGAAGAATTGCTGTGGCACGCGCATGAAGCCGACGACCGAAAGTGCGAACGCGGCGATCTGTACAACCGATCACGATCCAGCGCCGGCGGACACACCACGCGACCACGCGGCGGAAGCGGTTATAAGTCCGCGTGCGGTACACATCGTGCTGCACGGCGTGCGGCTTCGGTTCCGGCAGCAAGCGCGCGCCGAGATAAGGGACGAAAAACACCGCGACGAGCCACGAAAGGACCAGCGCCATGCCGACGACACGGAAGATGTCGCGCGTGTATTCCCCGGTGCTGGACTGCGCGAGTCCGACGGGCAGGTAGCCCGCCGCCGTCACCAAGGTCCCGGTCAGCATCGGGAAAGCGGTTGATGTGTAAGCGAAGCTGCCGGCGCGCAGCCGGTCCCAGCCTTGCTCCAGCTTAACCGTCATGGTCTCGATCGCAATGATCGCGTCATCCACCAGCAGGCCGAGCGCGATGATCATCGCGCCCAGGGAGATGCGCTGCAAATCGATGCCGAGCAGCTTCATGCCCAGGAGCACGCCGGCCAGAACCACCGGAACGCTGATTGCGACCACGATCCCGGTACGCCAGCCGAGGCTGAGGAAACTCACCAACAGCACGATCGCGAGGGCTTCGAGGAACAATTCCTGGAAGTCGCTGACATCCTTGGCCACGACTTCGGATTGATCGTTCACGCGCGTCATCCGCACGCCGAGGGGCAAGGTCTGCGCCGTCTGCGCAACCCGCGCAGTCAGTGCACGGCCGAGGTCGAGGATGTTCCCGCCCTCGGCCATGGAGATCGCGAGCCCGAGCGCCGGCTTGCCGTTGATCCGCATGGTGGAGACCGGTGGCTCCACAGTGCCGCGCTGGATGGTGACGAGATCGCGCAGCGGCACGAGGTGGCCATGCACCTGAACCGGCACGGATGCGAGCGCCGCCGGCGCATCCAGCGCGCCCGACGTGCGAACGTAGATGCGATCGTGCGGCGTATCGACGAAACCGCCCGCGACCACGCTGTTCTGGCGCTGTACGGCGGCGAATACATCCTGCGCCGTCAGCCCGAACTGGGCCAGCTTGCGGTAGGAGAAATCGAGATAGATACGCTCGTCCTGCGTGCCGATCAGGTCGATCTTGCCGACGCCAGGCACCGAGAGGAGCTGCTCGCGAATGTCCTCCGCGACGTGCCTGAGCTGCGGCAGAGTGAAGCCATCGCCGGTGACGGCGTAGACGATGCCGAACACGTCGCCGAACTCGTCGTTGTAGAACGGGCCCTGAACGCCCGGCGGGAAGCGTCTGCTGGATGTCCCCGATCTTCTTGCGCACCTGATACCAGAGATCGGGCACCATGCGAGGCGGCGTGCTGTCCTTGAGCGAGACTGTGATGGCCGCGTGGCCCGGCTCGCTGTAGCTTTGCGTGTAGTCGAGATAAGGCAGTTCCTCGAGCTTGCGCTCGATGCGATCGGTGACCTCGCGCATCATCTCGTCGGCCGAGGCGCCGGGCCAGTCGGTCATGATCACCATTTGCTTGATGGTGAAGGGCGGGTCCTCGGCGCGGCCGAGCGAGAGATAGGCCCAGATGCCGGCGGCCGCGACGGCAAGCATCGCGAACAGCGTCAGCGCCCGATGCTGCAACGCCCAGGCCGAGAGGTTCATGCGTCCGGGCGCGCTCATCGTGCCGCTCCCGCCCAGGCGACGAGGCGCATGTTGGGATCGATCTGCGACGCGCCGGCGGTCACGACCTGCTCGCCGGGCGAGAGGCCGGAGGCGACCGCCACCGAGCCGTCGCCGCCGTAACCGGCAATCTGGACGGGTTGCAGCATCGCGTGCTGCTCCTTCGGGTCGAACACCCAGACGGCCGGCGCGCCGTTACGGGCCGTGATGGCGGTCGCCGGCAGAATGGCGACCGGAGCGCGCGGCGGCACCACGAACCGCACCGTCGCGGTCATGCCCAGCGCAACCAGGTTCTGCGGCTGGTCGAGCACCGTCACCTTCACCGCGAAAGTACGGCTCGCAGCATCGGCCTGCCCGCCGATCTCCCGCACCCGGCCCGTGAGCTTATGCTCGGGATCGGCCCACAGGCTGATATCGATGCCGGCGGCCTGGCGCACTTCTGGCAGCCGGTTCTCCGGCACATCAACCACCACTTCGGTCTCCGCCGTGTGCGCAAGGCTGGCGACGGTCTGGCCGGCGCCAACCACTTGCCCCACCTGCACCGGCAACGCGGTGATCACGCCGTCCGCGTCCGCCGTCAGCGTGCCATAGTTGAGCTGGTCCTTGGCCAGCGCGACCTGGCGCTCGACCTGCGACAGCCGCGCGTCGGCCATCCGCGTCGCGGAAAGGCGGTGGTCGTACTCCGAAGGCAGAAAAGCAGGCGAATTGCGGCCGAGCCGCTCGTAGCGGCTGAAATCTGCACGCGCGTTCGCGGCGTCGGCCATCGCAGACTGGAGCGTGTTCTGCGCCGCCTCGAACGACAGCTCCAGGTCAGCATGGTCGAGGCGCGCCAGCACTTGGCCGGCGCGCACGTGATCGCCCATCTCGACCGGGCGATCCACCACCTTGCCACCAACGCGGAACGCCAGATCGGCGAGCGTGCGGGCCTGCACCGAGCCCGACAAGGTCAGCGCAGCGTTCCGCGGAGTGAACACGACCTGGGCCACGCGAACCGGCACCGGCGCATCCGCGGCTCGACTGTGCGCCGGTGCGCGGTCGCATGCGGCGAGGGTGAACGCGATCAGAAGGACGGCGGCCGAAGCGAGAGCACGACCCATCGAAGCACCTCAAGAATGTCGGTGCGCGAAAGGCTATATAAACTATGTTTACTTAACAATAATCATATTCGAACGTTCACGGGACCGTGATGCGCCGGATTGGCATCCACCCCTCCGCCCGCCCTTCCGTAGAGGTTTCAGGCTATCTTTCTCTGCTCTTCGGGGGGCCGAGAGGGGGTGCATGAGGCTATCAAGCCTCGGATCGCCGTATCGACCACCGTCGCTGCCAGCGCGTCGGCATCGGTCTCCAGGTGCTCGGCGTGATCCAGAACCAAAGCCGTGACGCCGTGCAGGCAAGCCCAAAGCGCTTCCGCTACGAGAACCGAGGAGCGCCGCTCGAAGATGCCCGCGTCCATCAGTTCGGCGACGCCGCGCTCCATGATGCCGAAAGAGCGGTCGGCCGCCTCGATGTCCCCGCAATGCCGGCCGGGGGCCGGAGCGCTGATCATCTTGCGCTGGAACGTCAGACGGGTACTCGTCGGGCCGGGCTCGTCCGAACGCGATGTAGGTCATCAGCCCCGCGCGGAAGCGCTGCAACGGATCGCCGGTGACGCGCTGCGACGCCTCCAGCGCCGCCAGCAGCTCGGCGAACGTCTCTTCGGCGATCGCGAACAGGATCGCCTCCTTGTCCGGGAAGTAGACGTAGAGCGCGGCGCCCGACACCCCGATGGCAGCCGCGATCCGGCGCATCGTGGCCAATTCGTACCCTTCCTCCGCGAACAGGCGCTTCGCCGCGGCCAGGATCTCGCCGCGGCGAGACGCGCCCTGGCCGCGCGGCTTGCGGCCGTGCGGCCGATCGGCTTGACAGTTCACCCATGGTGAACTTTGTTTAGTTATCCCATGGGCCAATGTCAACTTAGACGGACAGCGCCCTCCGACTCGGGTCAATCACCCGAGGGACTTCTTCTTTGGGCCAACCGAGCACGGAGGCGTGCTCGATTTATCGGCGATACCGCGCAATTTACTCGGGCCTAGCTTTGACGTGTTGCAAGCGGACTTTCAGTCCGTCCGTGCCAATAGCTGCTCCAGGGCCGCAAAGAACCGCGGCCACCCGCCCTTGGCGCCTTGGTAGGCCTGCTGCTGATCCGGCCGGAAGCCCGACTGCTCCATGCGCAGGTGGGTCCCCGTGCCCGATGGAGTGAGAGTCCAAGTGACGACACTCTCGAGACCATAGGCCTCCCAGGTGTACGACAGCGTGTGGTTCGGCTCGATTGCCAGCACCCGACAGTCAACAGCGCCCCAGTCTGCGCGAAGATCGAAACGGTGGCCCACGACAGGCTTGAAGTCGTTCTTCATGAGCCACTCCTCGATCAGGTGTGGTTGGGTGAGCGCGCGCCAGATCTTTTCCGGCGGATAAGGTATCTCCCGTTCGACAACGACGGTGAGCGTTTCGGCCGATTTTTCGTTCATTGGTCCATCCTTTTCAGCAGGTCTTCGAGGTCGTCGAACCGGCTCTGCCAGAACCCGGCCATTTGGCTCATCCAATCGATCAGCGGGGCCAAGGCGCCGAGGCGCGCGCTGTAATGCGTCTGGCGACCTTCGTGGCGGTCGAGCACCAGCCCGGCCTGCTTCAGGACGCCAAGATGCTTTGAGACGGCCGGTTGCGAGACCCCGGCCCGAGCCGTCAGAGCCACGACCGTCTGCTCCCCTTCACGGCACAGCCGCTCGAAGATTGCTCGCCGAGTCGGATCGGCGAGCGTTCTGAAGAGCACGTCGTGACTGGACGGCATCGGGATGCATAACTCGCTGGCTATTGGTCTGATCAATAACCGAAAGGTTATGCGTTCGTCAATCGAGAAATTCGGCGCCCGCGAGGGGACCGAGCGCTCCGCAGAGCCCGATTTGCCCGCGCCCGCATCCTCCGCCATAGCTCCCGCGACCCCTCGCGGAGCCCGGATGACCCTCCTCGCCTTCCTGCGCCACCTTGCTTTCGCTGCGAGCCTCGCCGCGCTTTCGGCGGCGGTGGTGCGGGTCATGCTCCGCGTGCAGGTCATGGACACACCCGACGATCGGAAAGCGCACGACCATCCCACCCCGAAAGGCGGCGGCGTCGGCATCGTCGCGGCTTTCCTGGTCGGAATCTACGTCCTCTACCGGTACGCGGCGTTCTCCCGCATCGCGGACCCGTACCTCCGGGGCGTCATCGTAGCCTCGGCGGCGATCGCGCTCGTCGCGTTTCTGGATGACCTGAGAGATTGGCCGTTCACTGTGAAGCTCACGGCGCAGGTCCTGGCCGCGCTCGCGGCGGTCGGCACCGGACTCTACGTGCGGGTCTACAGCATTCCCTATGTCGGACAGGTCGATATCGGCTGGATCGGTGCGGTCGCGACTCTCGCCTGGATCCTGTTCGCCACCAACGCGATGAACTTCATCGACGGATTGAACGGGCTCGCGGCCGGGGTCGCGCTGATCGCGGCGGCGTTTCTCGCCTTTATCGCCCAGCAGCAGGGCGGCTGGTTCGTCTACTTCGCGGCCTTGCTGCTCGCCGCCGGGCTCGCCGGATTCCTGCCGTTCAACTACCCCCGCGCGCGCATCTTCATGGGCGACGTCGGCAGCCAGTTCTGCGGCTTCGTGCTCGCCGTCTTGGGCATCGCCGCGAGCCGCTTTACCGGCATCTCGCTCTCGTTTCTCATCGTGCCGATGCTGCTCTCGGGCGTGCTGTTCGACGTGGCCTTCACCCTCGCCCGCCGCGCGTTGGCCGGTGAACGCATCACCGAGCCGCATCGCGGACATCTCTACCAGGTGGCGCAGCGCTCCGGCGTACCGGCCCCGGCCGTAACCGCCGTCCATTGGGGTTTCGCCACTTTCGGAGGCCTGTGTTGCCTCGCCTTCATCAAGGTTCCGGCCTACTGGAAACCCGAGATCGCGCTGCTTCCGGTGCTGCCCCAGTTCGCCTGGCTCGGCTTCGTCTCGGTGCGGGCTCGCGGAGCCGGGATCAGGATATGGTAGCCGCGCCGGCAGCAGGGCGGAGCCGCACGGTGGCAAGCAACGCCGCTCCCGACGCGAGCAGCAGCACGATCACGGCCATCCCTGCCCGCTGGCTGTGAGCGATGGCCGTGACGATACCGAGCGCGGCGGGACCGACGAAACCCGTGACCCGGCCGGAGAGCGCATAGAGGCCGAAATGGGCGCTCGCCTCCGCGCTCGGCGCCATCCGCGCCATGAGGCTGCGGCTTGAGGCCTGCGCCGGGCCGACAAACACCCCGAGACCGAGACTGAGTTCCCAGAACACCTGCCGGTCCGCCGCCACGAGCAGGAAGCTACCCAGCACGATCATGCAGCCGAGCGAAGCGAGCACGGTGGTCCTGGCGCCGATCCGATCCTCGACGAAAGCGAAGGCCAGTGCGCCCATCCCCGCCGTAACATTCAGCGCTATGCCGAGAAGCAGTACCTCACGCGCGTCCATGCCGAACTGCCCGGCCGCATAGATGGCCCCGAACGCGAACAACGTCGTGAGCCCATCGGTGTAGAGCATCCGGGCGATCAGGAACCGAACGAGCATGGGTTTGCCGATCGCCTGCGCCAGCACTTGGAACAGACCGGCCAAGCCCTGTCGCAAAGCCAATGACCAAGGTAGGCGGGGGGAGCGGTCCGGGACGAAAACGATCACCGGCCAGCCGAACAGGGCGATCCAGGCCGCCGCCAGCAGCGCAGCCGCCCGCACATTCTCGGCCTGCGCCCGGTCGAGCCCGAACGGGGACGGGTTCGGATCGATCAGGAGGACGAGGCAGAGCAGCAGGCAGCACAGACCCCCGCCATAGCCCATGCCCCAGGCAATGCCCGAGATGCGGCCGAGTCGCGAGGGCGGAGCAACGTCGGTCAGCATGGCGTTGTAAAACACCGTGGCGATCTCGAACGCGACGGTCGCGCCGCCGGCCAAGACCAGCGCCAACCACACGTCCTCGGGAACCGGACGGACGAACCAGAGGGCGCCGGTGAGCACCACCATGAGCGCGGTGAACGCGGCCAGCATGGGCCGCCGCGATCCGCTCCGGTCCGCTATCGAGCCGAGTGGCGCGGCCATAAGCGCGATGAGGAGTCCCGCTGTCGCCTGGGCGCCGGCCCATTGCGCGGTCCCGGTAGCCGGATCCACGGCGACCGCACGCACGAAATAGGTTGCGATCACGAACGTCGAGACGACGGTGTTGAAGGCGCCGTACGCCCAGTCGTAAAGGCACCAGGCCGCTACGGCGAGGGTGCCCGCCCTTATCGGGAAGACCATGCTGAGTCGTTTCCTGCGGAGGAGTGCCGCGCCTATGATGCGCCGATAAGGAGCCACGCCAAGCCGGCCCGAGGTCAACGCGGAAGGGAAAGAAATGGCCGTCTCGATTCCCGCGCGGTCGGAAGAGCGGGCGAGCCGCATGGCCGCGAACGGACGACGACAGAATTACGCCCGGCGCTACTGGGCGTTCGCGCTCCCGGCGTCGATCGTCGTATTCGCCGTAATGGTCTTTCCTTGGCTCTTCACCTTCTTCATGTCGGTGAACGACTTCCACGTCGGCGGCAACCGCAGCTTCGCGGGGCTCGCGAATTACGCGCATCTGTTCGGCGACGAGCGCTTCCAGTGGGCGATCCTGCGCACGCTCTACTTTACGGCGCTGTCCGTGATCGCACCGCTTATCCTCGGCGTGTTCGCCGCGGTCATTTTTCACCGAAAGTTCCCGTTGCGCGGCCTGGCACGCACCATCTTCATTCTGCCCATGATGGCGACCCCGGTGGCGATCGCCCTGGTGTGGACCATGATGTTCCACCCGCAACTCGGCGTGCTGAATTATCTGCTGACCGCGATGGGTCTGCCCCCCTCCACCTGGGTCTACGACAGCAACACGGTGATCCCGACCTTGGTGATGGTCGAGACGTGGCAATGGACGCCGCTCGTGATGCTGATCGTGCTCGGCGGGCTGGCGAGCCTGCCGGTCGATCCCTACGAAGCGGCGATCCTCGACGGCGCAAGCCCCTGGCAGATGTTCCGTCACATCTCGCTGCCGCTGGTCTGGCCCTTCATCGTGGTCGCACTGGTGATCCGGACCATCGACGCGCTGAAGGCGTTCGACACCATTTTCGTTATCACGGGCGGCGGCCCCGGCACGTCCAGCGAGACGATCAACATCCTGCTCTATCTGCAGGCCTTCTCCTTCTACGATCTGGGCTACGCCTCGGCGATCGTCGTGGTGTTCTTCGTGATCATCATGCTGATAAGCTTGGTGCTGCTGAAAGTGCGGCAGCGGGAGGCCTGGCGATGAACCGGCACCGACTTCGGCGTTTCGCGGGCAAGGCGGCGCTCTATTTCTCGGTCTTGGTGCTGATCTCGCCGGCGCTCCTGTTTTTCCTCTGGATGCTATCGCTCTCGCTCAAGAACGAGATCGACAACATGGCCTTCCCGCCGGTGTTCATTCCGAATCCGCCGACACTCGCGAACTTCATCGACGTGTTCGAGAAGAACGACTTCCTGACCTACACGGTAAACTCGGTCATCGTGTCGTTCAGCGCCACCGGCCTCGCCCTGCTAACGGGCGTGCCGGCGGGATATGGGATCGCCAAAGCTCGGGCGACCCGCGCCGCCGTGCTGATTCTGGTCGCGCGGATAACGCCCGGCCTATCCTATCTCATTCCGCTGTTCCTGCTGTTCCAGTGGCTCGGGCTCACCGGAACGCTCGCCCCGTTGGTCATCACGCATCTGGTCATCACGGTGCCGATCGTCGTGTACGTCATGATCGGCTTCTTCGAGGGTCTCCCGGGGGAACTGGAGGAAGCGGCCCTCGTGGATGGGGCGAACATCTGGCAGGCCTTCCGCCATGTCGCGCTGCCGCTGTCGCGGCCCGGCATCACCGTCGCCATGATCCTGTCCTTCATTTTCAGCTGGAACAACTTCATCTTCGGCGTGGTGCTTGCGGGGCGGGAGACCCGCACCTTGCCCGTCGCGGTCTACAACGTCTTGACCTTCGAGCAGGTGAGCTGGGGACCGCTCGCCGCCGCGGCCTTGGTCGTCACCGCGCCGGTCCTGCTGCTGACCTTGCTGATGCAGAAGGAGATCATCGCCGGCCTCACGGCAGGCGGGGTCAAAGGCGGATAACGCGACTGACAGCCGTCCTTACTCAGGAGTGTAGCAGCTGATCCGTGCCATCCAGGCGATCGCGGCTGATCGGCGAGGATGACGGAAGGCGGGGATTCGTGCGCTGGTCGTGACCCACGTCATAGCCGGAATCCGGCACAGACCCTAAGCCGGCTTTTAGATGAGGCACCTTCAGGAGGCCGCAAATGCGCCAAGCCTTAGCAAAACATTCGGCCGAGTTTGCGCGGTGCTGCGGCAACGTCGCGCTGGTTGCCCTGGTCTATGGAGTTCCCGTCACGACGGCTCTGATCATGTGGAAACACTAGCCCCGTCTCGGGGTGGACTGGAAACGCGCACGCCAATTCCGTTCATCCTCGCGAAAGCGAGGATCCAGTCGCGCACAAGGCTGGCGTTGCTCTGCAAGACTGGGTTCCCGCTCGCGCGGGAACGAACGGAGGGTCACAGGGCCGCCTACAGTCAGCCCAAAACGAGTCTAACGGGCCGGGCGGAGTACCGGTAACGTACCCGGACCCGGCCGCCTACTCAAAAGGGTGGACGGGATACGGCTCCCATTGCATACCATCATATGCTCTAGGACCGGCCGCTGCGGGGGTGAAGCTGCTTGCCTTGATCGCGCTATGGATTGCCTGCTCGCTACCTTGCGGAATGCTGGTCGGGCATATCGCTGGGCTGGGGAAAGAGCGCGCAACCTCGTAGCCGGGCCGCCACATGCAGCCGCTCCGCTACCGGCGCCCGGCTTCTTCAGCTTTGCCGCGAAGCTTGCCGCCGTGACCGCCGCCGATAGGGAGCCGAGCGGGCGGGCAGGGCCTCTATACCCCGCCGCCCTAATGGCGATCTCAGCCCGCCGCTCTGCGGGACGATGCCTCGTGTGTCCCGGCCTTGCGCGAGGTAGTCGAAGCTTCGGCCATGATCGCGCGCAGATCGCGGAGGAACGCGGCGCCCTTGAGAGTACGCTGGACGAGCACGCTGCGCCGGTCCATCGGATCAACCTTGCGGCGGGCAAGATCGAGTTCCCCAAGCCTGTCGAGCGCACGGGTGATCGCCGGTTTCGAGACATTCAGATCTGCCGCCAGACCGCGCACCGTGTGCGCGCCTTCTTGCAGATAGCAGGTGAGAAATACCCCGAGCTGTCGCGCCGACAGATCGGGACCATCGCGCCGCACCAACGCCACGACGGTGTCGCGCAAGATGCCGACCAACTGATCGGCCGATTGTGTTGCTGCCATGACTTGATCCTTTCGTTATCCGGACGTCTTTTCTTTGTCCGGGCCTTCGGCCCCCGGGCCCGCCCACGGAACCCCTCCCTAAGGGTTCCATGTTACCTCGACAAGAGATGCTACCGCCTAGAAAATGTTAGCGGTATTCCCAATTACGTTACCGGCCTGTTCTGGTCCGCTTTCGTAGCGATCATCACGTATTCGTCAATCGCGGCGAAGGCGGCTCGCATCCCTTGAGCCTCCCCTCCTTCAGGGCGACCAGGCTGCGTTTGCTCATTCCAGGCGTACAAGTCGATATGCGCCCAGGGAACGTCTAAGGTAACGAAACGCCGAAGAAACAGTGCTGCTATTACGGCACCGGCTAGAGGTTTGGAAGACACATTGTTGAGATCGGCGACCGAACTGTCAATCCAGGATTCGTAACCGGTCCATAACGGCAGCCGCCACAACGGATCGTGATTTATCTGTCCGGCCCGCAACAATGTTTCCGCCCAGGTTTCATTGTTACAAAAGAGGGCCGGCAGGTCGGGACCAAGCGCCACTCGGGCCGCGCCCGTCAGCGTCGCGCAGTCGAGGAGCAGGGCCGGACGTTCATCGGATGCCTCGGCAAGCAGGTCGCAGAGCACGAGCCGCCCCTCGGCGTCGGTATTGCCCACCTCGACGCTCAGGCCCCGGCGGGTCCGTATCACGTCGAGCGGGCGCATGGCGGTTCCCGAGACGCTGTTTTCGACACAGCCGACTCGCACCGCGAGTCGCACCGGCAGGTCGGCCTCCATGATCATTCGAGCCAATCCGAGCACGGTCGCGGCCCCGCCCATGTCCTTCTTCATCCGCAACATGCCGGCGGAAGGTTTGATGTCGTATCCGCCGCTGTCGAAGCACACGCCTTTGCCACAGAGCGAGATCAGAGGCGCATGCGCGTCCGCGCGCGGCGACTTCCATCGGAATGAAGCGACGCCGGCCGGCCGCGCCGACCCTCGTCCGACGGCGGCGACCGTGGGATAAGCCGAATCGAGTTCCTCGCCCCGCACGCAGGCCGCCTCAGCGCCATACCGTTCCGCCAGCGAGACCGCGAAATCGGCCAGTTCGACCGGGCCGAGTACGTTAGCCGGCGCATTGACGAGATCCCGGACCATCCAGGTGGCGGCGGCGGCGATCAGACTGGCGTTGGCGTCCTCGGGACGGATCAGTCGGGCCGGTGCTCGTTTCGGAGCCTTGAAGGCGCTGTAGCGATACGCGCCCAAACTGAATCCGAGAACCGCCGTCGCCGCATCGTAGTCGCCCGGTTCCAGCCGCCAGGGGCTCCCCTCGGGCAGCCTGAACGCCAGATTGCCGAAGGCGTGGGGCGAGAGGTCCTGGCCGAGCCCAAGCACAGCGCCCGCAACTCCGTCCGGGCCGGGAATAAGCGCCAACTCCTGGGAGCCCGCGGCGAATTCGCTCATGCGCAAAAATTGCGCCTGCGCCTCCGGCAAGCCCTCCAGGAAGGCCGGGAGAGACCCCGGCCTCACCGCCCATAAAGGCCGGAACGGCTCTGCCGGACCGACCAGGAAGCTGAAGATCCGGGTCGAGCATGGGTTTCCTGTCTAGGGCTCGGCGCCAGCCTGATCTTGCATCTTGTCCGAGTGCGGAGGATCCGCCGATCCCGCGCGCCAGGAGTCCCGTAACCCGACGGGCGAAAGCGCCGGGGTCGGGCGGCAGATCGCCCTCCTGCACGCGCGCCAGATCGAGCAGCGTGCGGGCCGCCTCCGCGACAAGCTCCGCATTCGCGCAAGCGGCCGCGAGATCCCGGATCAGGGCGTGCCGGGGATTGATTTCGAGCACCGGCGGCGGGGACGGCATGGCCCGCCCCGAACGCCGCAGCAGGCGCTGCATCTGCAAATCCGGCCCGGTCGAAGAAGCCGATAGAACGACTGCGCTGTCGACCAGACGCTGGCTCACGCGGATTTCCGCCACCTCGTCGCCGAGCGCTGCCTTCATGGCGGGAATCAGGGCGGAGGTGTCCGCTTCCGCTTGAGCGCCCGGCTGCTCGCGCGAGAGGTCGGGTGCATCCTGGGTCACGCTGCGGATCGGATGCTGCTCGAAGGTATCGAACCGATCGGGCCAGAACGCGTCGATCGGGTCGGTCAGCAACAGCACCTCGATCCCTTTCGCGCGAAATCCTTCGAGCTGTGGCGAGTTGCGCAGCGCCTCGGCGCCGTCGCCCGCCAGATAGTAAATGGCCTGCTGCCCTGGCTGCATTCGTCCGACATAGTCGGCGAGGGACGTCCACCCGTCCTCCTTCGAGGAACGAAAGCGCAGCAGTGGCGCGAGGTCGGCCCGATGTTCGGAATCCTCCCAGACGCCTTCCTTGAGAACGGGACCAAAATTCTCCCAGAAACTCGCGTAGTCCTTCGCGTCCTGTGATCGTGACTTCAGCTCGCCAAGCACCCGGCCGACCAGCGCCTTCCGGATCCGCACCAGAACCGGGGTCGATTGCAGCATCTCGCGCGAGACGTTCAGCGGCAGATCCTCGGTATCCACGACGCCCTGGACGAAGCGCAGCCAGGGCGGCAGAAGTTCGGCCTCATCGGTGATGAACATACGGCGGACATGCAGGCGGACCCGCAACTCTCGCGCGGTCTCCAGCAAATCGAACGGCCGCGTGCCCGGAATAAAGAGTAGCGCAAAGAATTCGAGTGTCCCCTCGGCCTTCCAGTGCAGCGTCGCCCAAGGCGTGTCGAACAGATGCCCGAGATGGCGGTAGAAGGCCTGGTACGATTGCTCCGTGACCTCGGCGCGGTTCTTGCGCCAGAGTGCGCTGCCCTCGTTCGCCTGGACGTCGCGACCGTCGCGAGAAATCGTGATCGGAACGGTGATGTGGTCCGCCCATTTGCGTACGATCGCCTCGAGGCGGACCGGGTCGAGGAACTCCCCTGCATCCGGCTTCATATGCAGGGTGACGTCTGTGCCCGCCTCGTCTCGCTCGGCCGGGGACACGGTGAATTCCCCCGCCCCGTCCGAGGTCCACAACCATGCCTCCTCCGACCCCGCCCGCCGCGAAACGACCTCCACCCGCTCGGCCACCATGAAGGCCGAGTAGAAACCGACACCGAATTGACCGATGAGATTGGGCCGGTCCTCCGGCTTGGCCGCTTCCAGCGTTTCGCCGAAGGCGCGCGTGCCCGAACGGGCGATAGTGCCGAGATTCTGGACCAGCTCCGGCTTGGTCATGCCGATACCCGAATCGGCGATGAGCAGGGTACGGGCCGGCTTATTCGGTACGATCCGGACCTTGGCTTCCCCCGGGGGGGCAAGCCGGGTGTCGGTCAGAGACTCGAAGCGGCGCCGGTCGATCGCGTCGGCGGCATTGGCGACCAGCTCGCGCAGGAAAATTTCGCGGTCCGAATAGAGCGAGTGGACCACGAGGTCGAGCAGCCGCCCGACTTCCGCGCCAAAGCCGTGGCGCTCACCTGCTTGTTCTTTGGTTTCGCTCACGTCACTCATTGCGGCCCTCCTCAGCGCGCGCGGATATGCGACAGAGTGGACGGAGATTCAATCGCGGCCGGTGGGGAAACGGTTGGGGCTGATATAGGCGACAGTGGGGAAATAAGTCCTTCCCCGCACGTCTCGGGTGAGAAGCGTGAAGCCCTCCACGGCCGCATGCGCTCCAATGAAAAAGTCGGGGAGAATGCCTGTTTTTGTTCCGCCCCGCCTCCGGTAAGTCAGGAAGACTTGCGCAGCCAGGAAGAGCGCCGGACGAGGAATCTCGATCAGATCGAGATCCATGGTGACGAGAGCCGCATCGAGCGCTTCGATCGCGCCGTAGGCAACCGACATCTCTGCATAGACGACGGGGTTGATGACCACTTGCCCGGTCTGAGCGGCTGCCTCAAGCTGACCTTGCGACCACGCGGCCCAGACCGGATCGTCGGTGACGATGTCGAGGAGGACATTGCTGTCCGCCAGGAAGACCGTCACGCTCAGTGCGGGTCCCGCGTGAGCGCCATGATCTGGTCGGTCGTCATGTCGGTGGAGGCTGAGCCCCGAGCTCGCGCGAAACGACTTTTGGCCAGGCGAGCCCCATCGCCAGCCTTCGTCGCAATCACCCTTCGAGAGGCAGCATCGTAGACCCATTCAAGTTCGGCTCCGGCCTCGATCCTTGCTGCGGCCCGGATCTCGGCCGGGATCGTGACCTGCCCCTTGGTGGTAATGCGCGTTCCCATGCCGGCTCCTGAGTAATGCCTTAGTATTACGTCGCCGATTCCCTTTTGGTCAAGCGAAGAGCCCGCCTTCGACCGCGCAATCCATCGCGCGACAAGCGCTTGCAATCGAGGCCCTGACCCCCAAACATCGGACCATGTCGGGATTCGTACCCCGCGTGAAGGCCGTGCTCGGTCCGACCAACACGGGCAAGACGCATCTGGCGATCGAGCGGATGCTGGCCCACGCTTCGGGGATTATCGGCTTTCCCCTTCGTCTCCTCGCGCGGGAGAACTACGACCGCATGGTGGCGCGCAAGGGTGCGCGGCACGTCGCCCTCATTACGGGCGAGGAGAAGATCGTGCCGCCGGAGGCGCGGTGGTTTTCCTGCACGGTGGAGGCAATGCCGCTCGACCGCGAGGCCGAGTTCGTCGCGGTGGACGAAATACAGCTCTGCGCCGACCCTGATCGCGGCCACGTCTTCACCGAGCGCCTGCTGCACGCCCGCGGCATGGTGGAGACCATGTTCCTGGGGGCCGAAACGATACGCCCGCTGCTGCAACGTCTCGTTCCTCACGCTTTCGTCGAAACCCGGCCCCGCCTCTCGCAGCTTGCCTATGCGGGTCCAGCCAAGCTTGCTCGATTGCCGCCGCGGAGCGCGGTGGTCGCGTTCAGCGCCGGCGAGGTCTATGCGATCGCCGAGATGATCCGCCGCCGTCGCGGGGGTTGCGCCGTGGTGATGGGGCGGCTCTCGCCCCGCACCCGCAACGCCCAGGTGGCGCTCTATCAAGAAAAAGAGGTGGACTTCCTGGTCGCGACGGACGCGATCGGGATGGGGCTGAACATGGACGTGGACCATGTCGCCTTCGCGAGCCTGTCCAAGTTCGACGGACATCGCCCCCGCCGTCTCAGCCCGCCCGAATTCGGCCAGATTGCCGGACGGGCCGGGCGCGGGATGCGGGATGGCACGTTTGGCAGCACCGCCCAGTGCCCGCCGCTCCCGGAGGACGTAATCGCGAGGGTGGAGTCGCACAGCTTCGACCCGCTGGAACAACTCTGCTGGCGCAATGCCGATCTCGACTTCTCGCACGTGGACCGGCTGCTCGCCACGCTGACGGCTCCCCCGCCCGGTCCCGGCCTCGTCCGCGGCAACGACGCGAGCGATCTCGAGACGCTGGCGTCCCTCGCCCGCGAGCCCGAGATTCGGGACCTGGCGCAAGGACGACGGCGGGTCAGACTGCTCTGGGAGGCTTGCCAGATCCCGGATTTCCGCAAGCTCGCCGACGACACGCACACCCGGCTCTGCGCTCGAGTCTTTGGGCACATCGCTCGCGAGGGAAGCCTTCCGCCTGATTGGCTGGCCAGCCAGATCGCCCCGCTCGCACGCGCCGAGGGAGACATCGATACCTTGATGCAGCGACTCGCCGGGGTTCGGGTGTGGTCCTATATCGCCGCCCGTTCCGACTGGGTGCGCGATGCCCCGCACTGGCAAGACCGGGCCCGGGAGGCCGAGGATCTGCTCTCGGACGCGCTGCACGAACGACTGACCGCTCGGTTCGTGGATCGCCGCGCCGCCCATCTGGTCCGTCGGCTGGAGGCAACGGAAGGGCGAGAGCTGCTGTCCGCCGTGACCCGGCGGGGCGAGGTGGTCGTGGAGGGCCACCAGGTCGGCCACGTCCGGGGTTTCGCATTCTTCCCCGATCCGCTCGCCGAGGGGGAAGAGAAGAAGTTGGTGTTGCGGGCAGCCCGACGTGCTTTGCGCGACGAGATGCGTCGGCGAGTCGCTCAGCTCGAGAGCGCGGCGGACGCGGCGCTCATGCTGACCCGTGACCAGAGCGTGGCTTGGGACGGCGTTCCTGTCGCCCGCCTCCGTCGCGGCAGGACGGCGCTCCGGCCGCAAATACAGGTTCTCGACAGCGAATTTCTCGATGGAGCGCAACGGGAGCGGCTGCGCAGCCGGTTACAGCGGTTCGTCGAAGAGCGGGTGCGGGCCGACCTCGCGGCGCTGTTCGCCGCCGAGACCAGCGCGCAACAATCACCCGGGCTCCGGGGAGCCGTGCATGCGCTGGTCGAGAATCTTGGGCTTGTTCCGGGCGAAACAGGGATGTCGCCCGAGCTTCGTCGGGAGATGAAAGCGATCGGGGTGCGGGCCGGGCGCTACGCGCTATTCATGCCGGCGCTGCTGAAGCAGCGCGCTCTCGCGACGCGCGCACGGCTTTGGTCGCTTCAGGGAGGGGTGCCGGTTCCCGAACCGCTCCCGACAGGCTCCGTGTCCCTGGCCCCTCCACCGGGATGGCCGCCCGGGTTCGCCGAAGCGATGGGCTGGATCACCACCGGGCCGGTGCTGTTGCGGATCGACGTCGCGGAGCGGATCAGCGCCGAACTCGGCTGGGCGACCCGTCGAGGTCCGGTGGCGCTGCCGCCCAATCTGGCTTCACGCTTCTCGGTGAAGGCCGAGCTGATCCCGGTGGTGCTGCGCTGCCTCGGCTTTCGCATTTTTCCCGCCAGTAGCCTCGCTCCCGACGAATACGGCCCCCCCGCTCCGTCCATGATTCTGCCTCTGCGGCGCAAACGGCCCGCCCCTGAATTAGGCTTGCAGCGGGCTGCAACTCCTCTGGCGGCCCAATCCGGGCCGTTCGCCGCGCTCGCCTCGCTGCGGCTGCGGGCGGGAGCGTCGTAGCGGGGCTCGGCATAGGGATGGGTGAGCACGAGGACCGCGATTGGCAGCGGCTGGATAAATGGCTCTGGTGCGCACGCTTCATGCGGGCGCGCAGCGACTGCGCCCGCCTGGTGGGCCAAGGATCGGTGCGCATCAATCGCCAGGCGACCGACAAGCCCCACGCCAGACTCCGAGTCGGAGACGTTCTCACTCTGCCGATGCGGGGCGACGTACGGGTGATCCGCGTAATTGCGCTCGGCCGCCGTCGAGGACCGGCCTCCGAGGCCCGGCTGCTCTACGAGGAACTGGGGGATCCGGATAGCCAGACCGGAGGGGTCCCTTGCAACGAGGCTGATTTGTCGGCATATCGCGGCTTCTAAGAGAGCAGATCGCGGCTGAGCGGGTCGGTGGCGACGAAGCCGCCCGAGTCAGCCAACACGAGCCCGAGGATTCCCGGCCTGGCCGGGAGCATCGGCCAATTTCAGCCCGCCGGGGGCCGTCAATGACCTATGTTGTCACCGAAAGCTGTATTCGCTGCAAATACATGGACTGTGTCGAAGTATGTCCGGTGGACTGCTTCTATGTGGGCGAGAACATGCTCGTGATTCACCCTGACGAATGCATCGACTGCGGGGTGTGCGAACCTGAGTGTCCGCCTGAGGCGATCGTGCCCGATAGCGACGACAAGGCCGCGGCCTGGGCAGAGCACAACCGGATTTACGCCGGGGTGTGGCCGAACATCACCCGCAAGGGAGAGCCGCCGCCCGACGCGGACGAGTGGAAAGACACACCTGAGAAGGCCAAGCTGTTCTCGCCGGAACCGGGTAAGCCCTGATCGCGTGTGGCCCGCCAAAGGGTCACACACCCCAACATATTGATTATGCAATCCGGCTCCGCTTGCGGACCCATGACGGGCCCCCTAATTCGTGCTATAAGATAAACGAGTGATGAGGGTGGCGGCTTGCCCCGAGGGGTTGCCGCGGGCCGGATTTTCAAGGACGCGATCCTGCGGGGCGGCACGCTAGCTGGGTAGCTTAGACTCGGCGGTGAGGCATTGGCTCGCGGTATCGCAAAGTGTGAGGTTAAGAGGTGTTAAGCATGAAGACATCCGGTGCGTCCGCGGTGTCAACTCGTCGGGCCCCGACCTCCGGGGCGAAAAAGCCCCTTCCCCAGAGGATTTCGGCCAAAGCGGTCTCTTCTTCTTCAGCCTCGAAGAAGACGAGCTCTCGGCCGTCCTCGCCGAAAGAAAACACCAGCCCTCCCAACCAACGCACAAGTAGCGGCAAGCCCACCAAGCATCTTGCCGAGGCGAGGATTCCTTCGGGTCAGCCACCCGCTCCGGCGGCTCAGGCGAGTCAGGGCAAGGCGACTGCCGGGAAGGCCGCGGCTATCAAGCCGACGATCGCCGCGGCCAGCTCCTCACCTAAATCCACTCCCCCGACCAAGGCACCGACAGAACTCGCATCGAGGGCAGCGGAGCCGCGCCCGATAGAGACCCCCAAGCCGCCGCCCGCTCCTCCTGTAATGAAGCCTGCCCCCTCCGGGCCAGCGGCTCCGGAATTTATTCTCACCGCGGCCCCCGAGCTTCGGGAGCAGCCCGCGCCGGTCAGCCCCCCTCCAGCCCCGGAGCCGAGTCTTTCCCCGGCGAGCGCTGGCCCGGCGGTCGTTGCTACGGCTGAGGTCCAGCAAGCGGATGACCCTAAAGTGATGCAGCCGTCCCAAGCACCCGAGCAGCCGACCGCGGCTACCCCGCCTGCTGTCGCGGCCGAACGCAGGGCTCCCCAGCCTGATCGCCATCCGATGCCAGCCCCGCGGCCGCTGGCGAAGCAGGAAAACTTCGCGGAAGGCGACCATGTCGTCTATCCGACGCATGGGGTCGGCAAGGTGGAGCGGATCGCGACGGAAGATATCGCCGGACACCGGCTCGAGCTGATCCACATCACCTTCGAGGAAAACCGGATGACCTTGCGGGTGCCGGTTGCCAAGGCTCGCACCGCCGGTCTCCGAAAGCTCGCGACCCGCAAGCTGTTCGACGAGGCGCTCGCGGTGCTGAAGGGGCGTGCGCGCGTCAAGCGCACGATGTGGTCGCGTCGGGCACAGGAGTACGAGGCGAAGATCAATTCCGGCGACCCGTTGGCCATCGCAGAGGTCGTGCGGGACTTGCACCGCAACGCCGGCCAGCCGGATCAGAGCTTCAGCGAACGGCAAATCTATGAAGCGGCCATGGATCGGCTCGCGGCCGAGTTGGCGGCCCTCGATCAGACGGACAAGACGACCGCGGCCACCAAGTTGGCGGACTTCCTCAAGACCGTCTGAGCGGCCGGCAGTCGGACCGGCAAGTATAGCCCAGTTTTCGCGACGCCTCACTCGCCCGGGTTTGGCGGCGTGGCGGCGCGAAGGGAGTTGTAGCCTTTCCAGCGATAGATCAGTGCCGAGATAGCCCAGGCGAGAAGAAAACTTCCGATCACCGCGAAGCCGAGATTGGCCAGATCCTTGTTCAGGCTGGAAACGACGGACCAGGCCCTGCCCTCAAGCCCTAGTTGGCCGGCCAGCAAATCGAGGGCCTCGATGCCCCCGATCAGGAGAGCTACAAGCACCGAACCTGCGGTGATCGTGAGATTGTACCAGAGCTTGCGAATTGGGTGGCTGAAAGCCCAGCCGTAGGCACCCGTCATCAGTACGCTGTCCGTCGTGTCGACCAATGCCATTCCTGCGGTGAACAGGGCCGGAAAAACAAGGGTCTGCCAGGGTGACATCCCCTGGGCACCCTGTGCCGCAGAAATGCCGAGTAGCCCTATCTCGGTCGCCGTGTCGAAACCGAGGCCGAACAGGAAGCCGAGCGGATACATGCTCCAACTGCTTCGCACCGCCCGGAACAGGGGCCGGAAAAGGCGCGCCAGCAGGCCGCGACCGGCCAGCAGCAAGTCCAGGTTCTCCGGGTGGAACTTCCCGCCATGGGCGACCTGGCGAAAGCTGCGCCAGACGCCACCCAGGATCACCAGATTCGTCAGCGCGATCAGGAGCAAGAACGCCGCCGAAACGAGCGTGCCGACCACGGCGCCGATTGTCTTGAACCACTCCAGTTGATCCTGCAACGCCGCCGCTGTTGCCGCGATCGCCGCCGAGGCCAGCACGACCACCGTCGAATGGCCGAGCGAGAAGAAGAATCCCACCCCGAGAGGCCGCTTGCCTTCGTGCATCAGTTTGCGCACGACATTATCGATTGCGGCGATATGGTCGGCGTCGATGGCGTGACGGAGGCCGAACACCCAAGCCAGGGACGCCGTGCCTAGAAGCACGGGCCGATCGGAGAAGGCGATCCACGCCCAAATCCAGGCCGCGGCATTGGCCGCAAACAGTAGGAGATAGAGTCCGGCGACCTTGCCCCGGAACCCTCGGTCGCCGATTTCGGACAATCCCGAGGCGGTCACATCACCCCTCCGCAGCGTACCGCGGGGTTCGACCACAGCATTGGAGCCGGCGCAACGCTTGATCGCTGCGCAACTCTATCGGCGCAGCTCTATCGGCACAGAGGAGAGTCGCAGGAGGGACGAGGGGCCGAAGCTCGGTGACCGCACTTGCGCGCGGCGGCGTTCCCCTAAAACGTGGATGCGCCACGGCGGAAGCCGCGGCGCATCTCCTTCAGTTCAGGTGATTACGAGTTCTTGTCGAGGGCATCGCGCGCCGCGTCCTTGGCGCCGCCAGCCGCATTCTGCACCTTGCCTGCGGCCTTGTCGGCCTGACCCTCGGCCTGGGTCTTCGTGTCGCCGGTCACCTTGCCGACGCCTTCCTTGATGGCGCCCTTTACCTGCTTGCCAGCGCCTTCGACCCGGTCCTTATCCATCAGATGCTCCCTAGGATGTGGCAGACCCAACGACAACGGCTGCAGGCCTGAAGGGTTCCACAACCACCGATGAAAGGGGGGGAGCTACATCTTCCAGCGACCGCCGTTCGGCAGCGACGCCGAGAACCGCCTCAAACCCGGCCGCGATCAGCATCAGTGCGCCGCCGAGCAGATAGCCCCACAGGATCTCGCTCTTGGAGCCGGTCTCGATCAGGGCACCGAACAACGCGGGGCCTGCGATTCCGCCGACCGCGGTGCCGAACGCATAAAACAGCGAGATCGCAACGGCTCGCACTTCAAGCGGGAAGCTCTCGCCCACGGTTAGGTAGGCGGAACTAGCCGCGGCGCTGGCGACGAAAAAGATCCCGGTCCAGGCGACAGTCTGCTGCACCGCGTTAAGCGCGCCCTGGGCAAACAAGAATCCCGTCACCCCCATCGCGATACCGGACACGGCGTAGGTGGCGGTAATCATCACCTTCCGCCCGATCGTATCGAACAGCCGCCCGAGCAGCAGAGGCCCCGCGAAGTTGCCGAGCGCGAAGGGCAGCATGAACCAGCCGACCTGTCCCGAAGGAATACCGTAGAATCGGGTCAGTATCAGCGCGTAGGTGAACAATACGGCGTTGTAGCAGAACGCCTGGGACGCCATCAGCGCGGTCCCGAGTATCGTTCGGCGCAGATATTGATGGAATAGCGCGCGCACGCTGACGCCAAACCATTGCCGCACATCGCGCCGGAGGCGCAGCTTCTGGTGCGGAACGGCGGGCAACGGCGCGCCGGTTTCTGCCTCGACACGCGCCTCGATGCCGGCGACCACGCGATCGGCTTCCTCCGGGCGTCCATGCGTCATGAGCCAGCGCGGACTCTCCGGGATAAAGCGGCGCATCAGCAGGACGACGAACCCGATCACGCCACCGATGACGAACGCCGCCCGCCAGCCCCATTCCGGGTCCATCACGGAAGGATCGAGAACGACGAGCGCGCCGACCGCACCGATCGCCGCTCCGACCCAGAAGCTCCCGTTGATGACAAGATCGGTAAAGCCGCGGCGACGTGCCGGAATCAGCTCCTGGATCGTGGCGTTCACGGCCGCGTACTCGCCGCCGATGCCGGCTCCGGTGATGGCGCGGAACACCGCGAAAGACCAGAAATCCCATGACAGGCCGGAGGCGATGGTGGCCAAAAGGTAGATCAGCACCGTGATGGTAAACAGCTTCTTGCGACCCAGCCGGTCCGTCAGCCAACCGAAGAACAATGCGCCGATCACCGCTCCGGTCAGATAGGCACTGGCAGCGACCCCGATCTGGCCACCGGAGAGCTGCAAGCTCGGACTTTCGGCGATCGCGGCGGACAGCGATCCGACAAGCGTCACCTCCAGCCCATCGAGAATCCATGTGATCCCGAGCGCGCAGACGACGAGCCAATGGAATCGGCTCCATGGCAACCGATCAAGCCGTGCGGGCACGTCGGTCTCGAATACCGCATCTTGAAGTGGAGGATGTTCCGGCATTCGCGCTCCCGCCGCACTCCGGGGCCGAACGGCCGGCCGTGGTCAGGGTTGCCGCACCGCCCCCGTTCTGTTGCCATACTCCCCGCCGAACTGCGGAGAAAAGCGGTGGATATCTATCATGTCTGGTGCGATCTGAAGCCCGGCGTGGCGGATATCACCTTCGCCGGGCAGGTCGCCGCGTATATGGACCACCTCAAGAACGAAGGCCTGATCGCCGGCTGGCGGCTGACCCGGCGCAAACTCGGCCTCGGTGCGCAGGGCCTTGGCGAATTCCATGTGATGATGGAAGTGCGGGACCTCGCGCAGCTCGACGACGCCTTCCGCCATGTCGCCAGCCGCCGCGAGCCGGTGGAAGGCTTGCATTTCGGGGTCAACGGTCTGGTGCGAAATACGTCCTTCGCGCTCTATCGCGACTTCCCCGACCCGGTACGGCAGCAGGGCGAGGAACGCTTCTAAAACCCCAGCGGGGCAACGCGGGAGTCACGCAGCGTCGATCGGTTCGCGCTCGATCGCGGCGCGGTTCACGGGATGCACCGGAGTCGCGTCTTCTCCCGCCCGCGCCTTCACGACCACGCGGTCCACGACGAACAGCGGCCGACGTTTCGCCTCAAGATAGAGGCGCCCCAGATATTCCCCGAAAATGCCGAGGACCATCAGCTGCACGCCTCCGATCACCAGTACGAGCGTCACGAGGCTCGTCCAACCTGCCACGGCCGCTCCAAGAGCCCAGCTACCCAGCGAATAAGCCAGGCCAAACAGCCCGAGCACGCCCACCAGGGCGCCGACCAATGAGGCGAGGCGGAGCGGGAGGATCGAGAAACTCGTCACCGCGTCGAGCGCGAAGCGGACCATCTTCAGGAGCGGATAGCCCGTCTCGCCGGCCGCTCGTGCATCCCGGTCATAGGGAATCGGAATTTGCCGCAACCCGATCCAAGCGACCATTCCGCGGATGAAGCGGTGCTGCTCGGGCATCCTGTTTAGCACATCCAGCGTTCGCCGGTTCATCAGCCGGAAATCGCCGGTGTCCAGGGGGATGTCGATGTCCACCAGCCGGCGCAGCACGCGGTAGAAGATCGCGGCGGTCAGGGTCTTGAACCGCGTCTCTCCGGCCCGCGTCCGGCGTTGCCCATAGACCACGTCGGCATCGTCTGCATCCATGACCCGCATCATCTCACCGAGCAGCTCGGGCGGGTCCTGCAAATCGGCATCGATCACCAGCACGCGGTCGCCGCGACAATGCTGCAATCCTGCGGTGAGCGCGATCTGGTGGCCATAATTGCGCGCGAGACTGACCGCGACCACGCGCGGGTCGGCCGAGGCCAATCTTCGCATCACCTCGAACGTCCGGTCGCGCGAGCCATCGTTGACGAGGACAAGCTCCCATTGGCCCGTCTCGCCAAGCACAGTCGCGCAGACACTCGAGACGCGGTCGTGGAACAGGTCGAGGCTGGCTTCCTCATTGAAGCAAGGCGCGACCACGGAAAGGGCGATCCGGGAGACCAAGGTTAGAAGTCACCTGCTATAGCTACAAACGCGGATGGCCCAAGATAGCTCCGAATAGCGGGGGGCTAAAGTCGCACCGGCCAGTCCCGCCCCTGTGAAGCGGGTGCGCATGACAGTGGCGTTCATGCCGCGGTTGCAGCATTGGCCTGATTGCGATAGTGCCGCCGTTTCAACCTGAACTGACTGAAGGACGTCTATGACGGACCGTGGGCGGACGGCTACTCGGCCCATACTCTACACGATCAGTGCGCTCTGTGCCCTCCTGCTCTCTCTGTCCGTAGGGAAACATCTCGGGTTCGGAGTGGCGGAACGGGGACGCGAGATCACCCGGGCGGCAGAGCTTGTCGCCTCCCTCAGTTTCCTGTCCGCCCTTGGACTGCTGATCGGCCTCGTGGCCCGCACTTCGCGGCAACTGGGCGCGGCCGCGCTGATCCTGCTCGGGATCGTCACCACCGCGGCGCTGGTCGCGGTCACAAAGCCCGGGCTGCACGGGGCGAACCAAAGGCTGGCGGTCATGGGCGATACCGCCCTCTGGATCACGGCGGTGATCCTGTTCGTCTTTGCCGCGGCACAGACAATGGGGCGCCTGCTATGGAAAGGCCGCGCCTCAGCTTCCGCCCGCTCCGCCACGCGCGGTCTGCAAGCGGTCGTGAACCACTGGTCATGGCTCATCTACTTGCTCGGCGTGATCGCCGCCGTGTCGATCTATGTCGGATTCTCGCGGCGTATCCTGTCCTGGGATCCGCTCACCTATTGGACCAAGGTCGATCAAGTCGCCGCGTTGGTACGGCATGGCCTCAGCTTGCAAGACGTCCGCCACATCCTTCGCTCGGCGAGCGACGAGTATTCGTTGCTGCCCGCCGTGCTGCCCGGATTTCTCACCTCAATCGCCCCCGATCACACCCTGATTGCCTATATGCTGGCTGTTGCCATCGCCTACGTCGTGCCGGCATCGCTGGCGACAGGAGCCCTGGGCTACGCTCTCGCCAACCGGCTGCGCTCCGCGCGCAGGCTCGAAGACGCCGGCGACAAGCTGGATATGATCGTGATCGGTGCGGTCGCCTCCTTCATGGTCCTCCCCGCATTCTTTCTTACCTACCTCTCCGGCGTTCTTCTCGACATCGGGGGAGTCTTCTTCTGCGTCGTCCTGACGGTGTCGTGGGTGTATTTCCTGAATCTCCTGCTGGATCGGCCGGCACGGCCGCTGGGTCTCGCACGGGATATGGACGTCATCGCGACCGCGTTGCTGGTCGCCGGGCTGTCGATCTTCGTTTTCGTTTTTCGGCGTTGGTATGTGTTCTACGCGGTCGGAAACGCGATCGCGGCTGCGATCTTCCTCGCGGCGTCTGTGAGAAGCAGCGGACGAGATGTGCGGGCGCTCTTGCGCGACCTGGCTTTGGCTGCGGCAAGCGGCATCCTCCTCGCGTTGGCGTGGGGAGCCGATATCGCGATTTAGTGGATCTTGCAGTGGACTTAGCGTCAATACGCCGAGAGCTATGCGGCCTACTGGTTCGGGGCCGAGGCGGAGTATGTCCAGTTCGTCGATCGATTTAGTCTCATTGTTCCCATCGTCCTGTTGGGCTTCGTCCTCTACGTATTCGTGCGAGCGGACGAAAAGGCCTTGCCCGCCCTTCTGCTGGGAGGAACGGCCTTGGCGGTTGGGGCATTCCTGAAGGTGCAAGGCCCAAGCATCCAGCATTACTACATTCTGATGCCTTTGTTCTCGGGTGCGGCGGCCGGTCTCGCGATCCTGCTCGCCAGACGCGCGGGCAAGCGAATTGCACTGTGCGCCGTGCTGCTCCTCGGCTTCCTATTCGTCCTGATACCGGGCCGCTCTCCGTGGCTCAGATACTTACTTCCGGCCGAGGCGTCCATCCGACCACCCGTCCGGCCGGATATCCTCGAGCTCTCGCGCCTTGCCCAGTGGCTGACGGCCAACCTGCGAAGCGGCCAGCATTACTGCGTGATGGCATCAAATCTTACGCTCAACGCGACCCTGGTCAGCAATCTGTGGCAGCTCGATCGGCGGCTGTTGCTTTCGCCCGTCACCTCCAGCGCCCTCTGGATCGGTGATGTCGATACGAGAGACGGTCCCCCGGACTCGCGCATTCTCGACTGTTCCATCATGGTCGTCGCTTCGCCGGTACAGACGCACCTGGCCGAAAGCAATCAGCAGTCAGTCGTGATTCCGGCTCGGGATCTGCTCGATGCAACCGGCATCGGCCGCGCCTATACGCGACTGAATGAAGAGTTCGATCTGGAGAACTCCGTCAAGGTCTTCGTGTTCCGGCGCGAGCGGGAGATTACGGCGGACGAGTTTCACGACTTACGGGATCGCTTCCTGAAGACCAAGGGAGCCGAAAGCGCGCGCTACATCGCCCGCTTTGGATCCTGAACGGCTAAGCCGCTCCCGGTCAGGCGTAGTCTTCCGCGACCGTCACGTCCTTATGCCGATCGGAAGCGACTAGATTGAACACGACGGACAGCACCGCCGAGACCACAATGTTGGCGATCAGGGAATAGAGCGCGGCATAGCCGGGTATCGTCGTGCCGAGCACCGTGAGCGGATAGACCGGACTTTTCAGGTCTAGCTCGAATGCCATCCAGCAGCCCAGCCCCGTTCCCATCGCCCAACCAACCAGCAGCGCCCAACCGTTCAGCGCACCGCGTGTAGAGCCCGAGCACCACGGCCGGCACCGCTTGTATCATGAGGATCCCGCCCAGAAGCTGGAACTGAATCGCGTACGGTACAGGCACGAAGATGATGAAGATAAGCGCGCCCGCCTTCACCACGAGCGACACGATCTTCGCGACCTGCGATTCCTCGGCGTCGGTAGCGGCGGGACGCAGAAACTCGCGGTAGATATTGCGCGTGAAGATGTTGGCGCAGGCGATGGACATGATCGCCGCAGGCACGAGCGCTCCGATTGCGATCGCGGCGAAGGCGACACCCACGAACCAGTCAGGGAAAGCCGCGAGGAATAGCGCCGGAACGGCAAAATTGTTGCCGTAGCGCTTAAAACCATCGGCGAATTGCGGCATGTCAGCGAGCCCCAGCGCGAGCGCCATGAAGCCGAGCAGCGCGAGGAATCCGAGCAGCAGCGAATAAGCGGGTAAGATCGCAGCATTCCGCCGGATCACCCGCGCGCTGCTGCTGCTGAGAATGCCCGTGAGCGAATGCGGATAAAGAAACAACGCCAGCGCCGAGCCGAGCGCCAACGTGGCGTAGGCGCTATATGAGCCCCAGGTGTTCGCCCCCGGCGTCGCCAGCAGCAGCTTGGCCGCGGGGACGGCTGAGAACACCCGGCCATACCCCCCGAGTTGCAGCGGCACCACGATCACCGCCGCGATCACGGTGATGTAGATCAGCAGATCCTTCACGACCGCAATCATCGCCGGCGCGCGAAGTCCGCTCGTGTAGGTAAAGGCGGCAAGGATGACGAAGGCGATGATGAGCGGCAAATCCCCGAACAGACCGCCGGTCTCGACGCCCATCGCCCCGATCACGACCTCCATTCCCACGAGCTGCAGGGCGATGTAGGGCATCGTCGCGACTACGCCCGTGACGGCGATCGCGAGCGCAAGCCAGCGATTGCCGAAGCGCCCGCGTACGAAATCCGACGAGGTGACGTAGCCATGCCGATGCGCGACCGACCACAGCCGCGGGAACACGAGATAGAGCAGCGGATAGATCATGATCGTGTACGGGACAGCGAAGAAACCCAGCGCGCCGGCGCCGTACATCAAGGCGGGAACCGCGACGAAGGTGTACGCGGTGTACAGATCCCCGCCGAGCAGGAACCATGTGACGAACGTGCCGAAGCGGCGACCGCCCAGCCCCCATTCATGAAGCAGGGTGAGGTCGCCCTTGCGCCAATGCGCGGCGACGAAGCCGAGCCACGTCACGAAGACGAACAGCAGGACGAAGACGGCGATGGCGGTCCAGTTCATCGCGATCTTTCCGGTTCAGTTCTCGGCGACATACACGATCCCGACCACGACGGCACAGAGCAGGATCCAGAGGAGCTGATACCAGTAGAAAAAGGGCATTCCCAGCAGCATGGGCTCCAACCGGTTGTAGAACGGAACCCAAAGCACGGCGATGAAGGGCAGAATCAGCAGCACGCGAGTCCAATGGACCCGGCGCAGCGGCCGGTGTTCGGACTCTCCCTTGATCACGCTCGCCTCCCCGCGGATTCGTCAACAGGCACGAATCCGGCTATACCACATATTACGAAGCTGAACATTCTTTGCCCCAGGCCTCGATCAGCTTCGCTTGCGAAGTGGGCGGGCTTCTTGGCGAGGTGAGCGGAAGTTAATCGCGAATCAGTCCCGACGCCCGGACGCGCGCCCGCGATTCCTCCATCGCTTGCATCACGGCCAATGCGGCGGCCAGCGCCCGCCGCCCCGCCGCTACGTCCACCGCCACGGGCGCGCCGTCGAGCACGGCCGCGTAGAAGGCCGCGTGCTCGGCCGCCAGGGCGTCATGTTCTTCCCAAGAGAAATCCTCCATGCCGAACTCCGGGACCTGGGGGATCGGCTTCCCTCGCCCGCGTGCGATCGCCGTCAGCCGGCGACTCGCAAAATCGACAGCCAGATAGCCGTTCTGGGCGAACACCCGCATCCGCCGTTCGGTCCGAAACGAGATCCGGCTGGCGGTGATCGTCGCAACGCTGCCGTTCTGGAAGCGAACGCGGGCGTTGGCGATGTCCTCGTGCGGGCTCGCGACCGCGGCGCCGACGGCATCCACGCTCTCGAGCGGACTCTCGACCAGGGACAGGATCAGATCGAGGTCATGGATCATCAGGTCCAGGATGACCGAAACGTCCGTTCCGCGCGTCTTGAACGGCGCGATCCGGGTCGCCTCGATATAGAGCGGCCGGCCCATTCGCCCTGCCACTGCGCCGTGCGCGGCGGAGAATCGCTCCAAATGCCCGACCTGCAGCACGAGGCCCCGCTCAATCGAGAGCGCGGCCAAATCGTCCGCCTCCTCGAGGGTCGCCGCGATCGGCTTTTCCACCAGAACGTGCTTGCTCCCCCGTAGAGCGGCGGCGGCGAGTCGATGATGCGCCTCGGCGGGGGCGGCCACGATCAGCGCGTCACAGCCGGCCAACAAACTCTCGAAGGCGAGCGACGGCGCGCCCGCCTCCCACCCGACCGTCTTCGCGCGTTCCTCGTCGGGATCGTAGATTCCAGCCAACAGAGCCCGCTCGGACGCCGCTACCTTGAGCGCGTGATGGCGGCCGAAATGCCCGGCGCCCGCTACGCCGACGCGCAATCCCGCTGATCCCATCGGCCGGTCCTCCCTGGCCCGCTGTTATCGGCCGCTACCGCCCCACGCGGCAACCGGGCTCGCGCCGAGCGCCGGGGTTGCATCGCCCGAGCCCCATCGCCATTCTCCGCGCCCACTCGGCCCCGAGGGGGTGAATGCGGGGCGCCACGGCGCGCCGCCGTTGGAGTTGCCTGCCCGTCATGATGTATTTCAGCCGCCTCAAGACCACGCTCATCCTGAGCGTCTGCATCCTTGGCGCGCTCCTTTGCATTCCGAACCTGATCCCAGCCCCGGCGGCTTGGCTGCCTTGGCGTACGGTCCACCTGGGCCTCGACCTGCGCGGCGGCAGCTATCTGCTGCTGGAAGTGGATATGAAGGCGGTCATCAAGGAGCGCCTGGAGGCGTTGACGGATGCCGTGCGCCAGGCGCTCCGTCCCGGAAACATCTTCTATCAGGGCCTCGTCGCCCAGCCCGACCAGAACCGGGTGCTGCTCCGCCTACGCGACCCCGCGCGCACGGAGGAAGCGATGGCCGCGCTCCGGCCCCTCGCCGCCGCCGAGAGCGCGACCGGGCGACCGGATTTGGATCTCGCTTCGACGCCGGATGGTGCGATCACGCTCACGCTCTCCCCGGTCGCGCTGAACGAGCGGGCCACCGCCGCCGTCCAGCAATCGATCGAGATCGTCCGCCGCCGCATCGACGAAACGGGCGTGGTGGACCCGCAGATCACGCGCCAGGGCACCGACCGCATCGTGGTCCAGCTCCCAGGCATCGAGGACCCGAACCGGATCAAGGAACTGCTGGGCAAGACCGCCCACATGACGTTCCAGCTCGTGGACGAGTCCGCCAATCCCGCCGCGAGCGGCCCGCCGCCGCCCGGGGACGAATATCTGCCGATGCAGAACAACCCCGCCCAAAAGCTCGCGGTCCGCCGCCGGGTGGACGTGGACGGCGGTGATCTGACCGACGCCCGCGCAGGGAACAACGGGCAGACCGGCGAATGGGTGGTGAACTTCACCTTCAACTCGGTCGGCGCGCGACGTTTCGGCGACGTGACCCGCGCCAACGTCAACCACCGCTTCGCGATCGTGCTGGATAATCAGATCATCAGCGCCCCGGTGATCCGCGAGCCGATCACTGGCGGCCGCGGTCAAATCAGCGGCCAGTTTACCGCCGCCTCGGCCAACGATCTCGCCGTGCTGCTCCGCGCCGGTGCATTGCCCGCGCCGCTGACTGTCGTGGAGGAGCGGAGCGTCGGCCCCGAGCTGGGCGCCGATGCGATCCGGGCGGGCGCGATCTCGCTGATCGTCGGATTCCTGCTCGTGATCGGCTTCATGGGCACGTTCTACGGGCTATTCGGCTGGTTCGCGAATATCGCCGTCGTGGTGAACCTCATTCTGCTCGTGGCGATAATGTCGCTCGGCCAGTTCACCCTCACGCTGCCGGGTATGGCGGGAATCCTGCTCACGCTCGGTATGGCCGTGGATGCCAACATCCTCATCAACGAGCGCATCCGCGAGGAATCGCGACACGGCCGTCCCCCGCTCTCGGCGCTGGAAACAGGATTCAGGCGTGCCTACGGCACCATCTTCGATAGTAACATGACCGCTTTCCTGGCCCATGTGATGCTGTTCGTGTTCGGCACCGGCCCGGTCCGCGGCTTCGCGCTTACGATCACGATCGGGATCGTCACAACGATGTTCACCAACTGGATGCTGACGCGCCTTCTCGTCTCCCGCTGGTATGTGGCCAATCGGCCGCAACTGCTTCCGGTCTGACGCCAATGAAGCCGCCGATCTCTTTTCCGCTCATCCCCGCGAAGGCGGGGACCGAGGCCGTTCCGCGAACGGGGCGAGTCGTTGTGACCCTCAGCTTCTCTGGTTCCCCGCCTTCGCGGGGATGCACGGAAAAGGGGCCGTTCGGGCCTCTCCCCCGCTAGGTTTTGATCGCCATGTTCATCCGCCCCCTCTTCCGCCTCGTTCCCGACGACACGCGCATCGACTTCATGCGCGGCCGCATTCTGGGGCTCGTCGTCTCCGCGGTGCTCTCCACCGCCTCGGTCGTGCTGTTCTTCCACCCAGGCCTCAATCTTGGCATCGATTTCAGCGGCGGCATCGTGATGGAGGTCCGCACACCCGAACCGGCCGACTTCGCCAAGATCCGGTCGGCGCTGGCCGGCGAGCATGTCGGCGAGCAGGGCGTGCAACGCTTCGGAGCCGACAACGACGTGCTTATCAGGCTCCAGGGCCAGGCCGGTGAACAGAACACGCAAGCGACGGTCAACCGTGTGCGCCAGGCACTGGATCAAGCGGCGCCCGGATCACGCATCGTTCGCACCGATGCGGTCGGAGCCTCGGTCTCCTCCGAACTGTTCCGCGACGGCCTGCTCGCACTCGGCATCAGCCTGCTGATGATTCTCGCCTATATCTGGTTCCGCTTCGAGTGGGAGTTCGCGGTCGGCGCGGTCGCGACCCTGATCCTCGACACGACGAAGGCCATCGGCTTCCTCGCACTCACGCGGATCGAGTTCGACCTGGTCATGGTGGCCGCGATCCTGACCGTGATCGGCTATTCCACGAACGACAAAGTCGTCGTGTACGACCGCGTGCGCGAGAATCTTCGCAAATACAAAACGATGCCGTTGCGCCAACTCATCGACCTGTCGATCAACGAGACCCTGAACCGCACCCTGGGCACCTCGATGACAGTGTTCCTCGCCAGCCTGCCGCTCGCGCTCTTCGGCAACGAGTCGATCTCCGGCTTCGCCTGGGTGATGCTGTTCGGCATCGTGGTCGGCACCTCGTCCTCGATCTTCATCGCGGCGCCGATTCTATTGTTCCTGGGGGAAAACCGCTTGCGGCGGGACAATGCGCCGGTGCGCCAGTCCGCGAACAAGGCGACCGCTGCCCGCCCGTGATCGTCTTTTCCGAACACCGCCCGGAAAACGCGTGACCTGAAGCTTGTGCATGGCCCGAGCGCCATCAGGCCAGAGTTCGCTCGCGCGGATTTCACCACCTCATAGCATCATTTAGCGTTTCTCCCTCTATCGCACCGTGATTTTTCCATATCTTTGTATGCGGGGAGTGAAGTTTGATCCAATGCCCGCTGCCATCAACCTTCTGCTCGTTAGCGACAGTCACCGGTGGGAGCGGGCTGTGCGCGCGGCAGCCGTGAAACTTGGCGGTACCGCTCATTCACCCGCCTCTGTCCGCGCGTGACGCCCTTTCGTTGCTTGTCAGGCGTCAGGACGAGGTACCTCCCACCTCCTAATCGAGCCGGCCTGCGCGGGCGAACTGATGGGCGACTTCGTCGGTCTCACAAGCGGAGAGGCGGCGTCCGGCACCGAAATGCTTCTACTCGGGGCGACCGGGTCGAAATCCTCCGCGCGTTGGCGTCATTACATCCGCCAGTGGCCGCTCTGTGGCGCGCGCGCTCTCGCCAAGCCGGGATCGCCGGAGCGATAATGCCAAAATGGACGGTCCTGAGCTACGCCAAGCCATCGCCGGCTGCATGATCGAGACTCGGTATCAACCGATCGTGGCACTCTGGGACGCCGCGCCCGTTGGTCTTGAGGCGTTGGCGCGGATGAACCATCCCGCACGCGGGACCCTGACGCCGGATCTGTTCGTGCCCCAAATCGAAGCCGCCGGGCTGGCTCAGGAGTTGACCGATATCGTGGCGGGGCGCGCGTTCGCCGATCTCGCCTCCCCGATCTTCGCCGCGGCCCGCCTCTCTCTCGCGATCAATCTACCGCTGGATTTGTTGCTGGTACCGGAGGCCGTCGATCGGCTCGATGCGCGCCGGAAAGAGGCTGGACTGGAGGCCGAAAGGATCATCGTCGAACTCACGGAAAGCCGGCCGGTTGCCGATCTGGCTGCTCTCCGCGTGGCGATCGAGCGGCTCCGGCGGGCGGGCTACGGCCTCGCGATCGACGACGTGGGCCCTGCGGTACCCCAGCACGAAGCCATGATGGAGATGCCGTTCACGGCGATGAAGCTGGACAAGGCGGTCGTGCAACAGGCGGGACACGATGCCGATACCCTGAATTTCCTGGCGCGCACCATCGAAACTGCCAAGGCGCGGGGCTTGACCGTTATCGCCGAGGGTGTCGAGGACCTGAGCACCTGGAGGGCGATGCGAGAGCTGGGCGCAGACCAGGCGCAGGGTTTTCTCGTCTCGCGCCCGCTCCCCTTCGCCGCCGTGCCCGTTTGGCTTCAGGCTTGGCGGGAGCAGCCCAGGCTACACTGAATCACTCCAGCTATTCCCCCACCTCTCCCGCCCAGACCTGTCGGTACAGTCCGACGATCTCGGCCTTGCTGGGAACTCGCGGGTTGTTGGCGGGACTGCCCGAGGCGAGCGCCTGGTCCGCCATGAGATTGAGCTTCGCCTCCCACGCGTCCTGCGCGATGCCCCAGCCCCGCGGACTCGGCACGTTAAGCTCTCTGTTCAGGGCTATGAGACCGGCGGTCAGTTTACCCGTCGCGACCGGATCTTCGTCGCCGGGGGCAGCGAAGCCGATTCGCCGTGCCGCTTCGGCGTAACGTTGCGGCGCCCCCTCCACGCTGAATTGCGTGACGGCGGGCAACAACATGGCGTTCGAGAGCCCGTGCGGCACATGGAAATGCGCGCCGATCGGCCGCGACAGGCCATGCACCAAGGCCACCGAGCTGTTGGAGAAGGCAAGCCCCGCCTGCGAGGCGCCGAGCATCATGCCCTCGCGCGCGCGGGCGTTGTTCGGCTCCGTGTATGCGGCCTGGATGTGCCTCCCGATCAGCGTCATCGCCGCCAGTGCGAGGGCATCGGAGAACGGATTGGCCCGCCGCGACACATACGCCTCCAGCGCGTGGGTCAGGCTGTCCACCCCGGTATCCGCGGTGGTGCGCGGGGGCACGCTGAAGGTCAGCTCGTAATCGACGATCGCCGCAAGCGGCAGCGCGCCCAGGCCGGCGATCAGCATCTTCTCGTCGCGTTCGGTGTCGGTGATAACCGTGAACCGTGTGCACTCGCTTCCGGTGCCGGCGGTGGTCGGAATCGCGATCACCGGGAGCGCGGCACGGTCAGCCTGCACCGGCACCTTGTAGTCGCGCATCTTGCCGCCGCCACTGGCGAGGATCGTCATCGCCTTCGCCGTGTCGATGGGTGATCCGCCGCCAAAACCGATCAGGCAGTCGAAGGAGCCGTCCGCGAGCCTGGCCGCGCCCGCCTCCACGACCGTATCGATCGGCTCCGGCACGGTCTCGCTGAAGATGTCAACCGCTATCCCGGCTTGCGCGAGGGGGTCCCGGCAGCGCTCGACCAGACCCGAGGACACCATGAACGGGTCGGTGACGATCAGCGGTCGTCGCAGGCCGAACTTCCCCAGGACCTCGGCCCCCTGACCTACGGCTCCGCCCCCGACCAGCATCAGGCGGGGAGAAGCGATGCTGAGGCTCGATGCGGTCACGGCGATGCCCTCCTCCGTTCGTGCCAGCGCGCCATTCGGCATACAGCGCCGGCGCGGCTTGCGCCACGGCAGGTTCTCGACTTACCCGATGCGCAAGGATGGCTTTTGCAATGGGAGATGGCCCTGCCCGCAACCGAACGCCTGCAAAGCTTCAAACGCCTGCTCGCCCACGCCCGGGAGCGGCTCGCGCTCGATCTCGGCTTCATCCTGTGGGACGGCTCGACGGTGCCGGACCGTCTGCCCCCTGACGCACTCGCCATCGCCATCGCGGACGAAGGCGCGGTCGCGGCGCTGATCCGCCGGCCAAAGATCGAGACGCTCGCAAATCTCTGGGTCGCCGCCCGCGTCGATATTCGCAACGGCTCGATCTTCGACCTCGTGGCGCGGCGGCCAAAGGTGCGCACGAAAGCCTTTCTCCGCAATCTGGATAAGCAACTCGTGCTGGCGACCGGAGCGCGATTTCTCACCGTATCGCGCGGTGGCCCATGGCCGCTCGCCGGCGTGCGTGGCGACCGCGCGCGGGCGGATGGAACCGAGGGTGCGAACAAAGCGAATGTCGGTTATCATTACGACGTGTCGAATGCGTTCTACGCGCTCTTTCTCGATCCCGGGATGGTCTATACGTGCGCGTACTTCACGATGCCGGGGAATGATCTCGCCACCGCCCAGCGCGACAAGCTCGATATGATCTGCCGCAAACTCCGCCTTAAGTCGGGCGAGCGGTTCCTCGACATCGGCTGCGGCTGGGGCGCGCTGCTGTGCCATGCGGCCGAGCACTTCGGCGTACGCGCGCACGGCGTTACGTTGTCGGAAGAGCAGTATGCGTATGCGCAGGAGCGTGTGAAGCGCTCCGGCCTGAACGATCGCGTGACGATCGAGCTGCGGGATTACACCCATGTCGAGGGACCGTTCGACAAGATCGCTTCGATCGGCATGTTCGAGCAGGTCGGGTTGGCGAACCACCGTGCCTACTTCGCGACGATCAACCGGCTGCTCGGTCCTGGTGGCCTTTATCTGCATCACGCCATCGCTCGCCCGGCCAAGCGCGACGAGAGGCGCTTTCGGCGCCGGCCTCCGGAATATACAGCGCTGATCCGATACATCTTTCCGGGCGGCGAGCTGGACCATCTCGGCATGTCGATCGCCAACCTTCAGCGCCACGGCTTCGAAGTGCACGACGTGGAAGGCTGGCGCGAACACTATGCCCGGACCTGCCGGCTCTGGCACGACCGTCTGTTCGCGAACCGCGAGCCGGCCGAACGCGAGGTCGGCAGCGTGACAACTAGACTTTGGCTCGCATATCTCGCGGGATGCTCGATCGCATTCGAGCGAAACACGGTCGGGATCTACCAGACGCTTGCCTCGAAGCGGGTGCGAGGGCCGTCGGGACTGCCGCTGACGCGCGCCGATCTGTATACAAATTGAGGGTGTGATCGCTTCCGGAAGGGAGCGGCCACCGTTCAGTGGATCTCCCCGGCTTTGCGAATCGCCTCCCGCAGCTTTGCTGGGGTAAAATCAGGGGCGATGCACACATCGAGAATCACCTTCTCCCGCCGGGCAATGAGCGCGACCGCATCGGGGAGTTTCCTGACCGCATCGCGGGGAATCACGACAGCGCCGTGGTAGTCGGCGTGGATTACGTCGTCATGCGCGGTCTGCATGCCGAATACGTTCACCGGTTTGCCGAAATCGACCATATGAACATGCGCATGGCTCGGACCGATGCGTCCCCCGATCATCTGGAAGCCTTGCGCCCAGGCACTTAGATCGCGGAACGAACCATTCGTGACGCAGCCCACGGCCCCGAGCGCCTTATGGATGGTGGACTGCACCTCCCCCCAGAACGCGCCGTAGCCGGGGCGATCGTCCACATCCTGAATAACGACCACGGTCGGCAGATCGGCATCCGCAACATAGTCGTACCACGCGACCCGATCAGCAACTGGCCCGCGTGGCGGTTCCTTCGCGCGGATGGTGCCGGTCCGCGCCAGCCCGACGATGGGCGGCAGCTTGGCGTCCACGGCGACCATCGGTTCGACCGTAAAGCCGATAGCGCGACGCTCCGGCACGATCAACTCGAGCGCGTTGCAGATTGTAGGCGTATCCCATTGCTTTAGAATCTCGAGATCGGACCGGCTAAACGGCCGCTCGGGCATGACTTCCCTCCCGTGTCAAACTCTTCCCTCCTCCTGTGATCGGCCGGTCGTGGAGGAATGCAAGGACTTTCTTGATCCTTTCAGGGGGAGGAAGCAGAACCGGGACAATCACGCAAAGCAGGACCGCTGCCCCTGAGCTTGGACGCGCGGCCCAGGATACTTCCGGCTCCCGGCGCTCTCGGTGGAACCGGCCCGGCGGAAGCATGTTCCGGTCACAGTTACGAGGGTGGGTCTGCCAAAAGGGGCCGTTGCGGCCCCTGGCGGCTCGGGAAAAGACTAGCTCAGCTCACGTCAGCCCGGCACAGAACGGAGACATAGCAATGGCCATCGCGACCACCGACCATGACGAGATCCGGCAATGGGCCGAGGCCAAGGGCGGCAAACCCGCCGCTGTCGAGCGGACGCACCAAGGCGGCGATGTCGGGATTATCCGCATCATGTTCCCGGACAACCCGCAATCCGCGCACCAGAGCCTGGTCGAGATTTCCTGGGACGAGTTTTTCGAGCAGTTCGAGGAGAGCAACCTCGCGCTGCTCTATGAGGAGGACAGCCTCTTCAGCAAGATTGTCGGCCGGGACACGCTGGAACGCCGCGAACACGGCGAACATGCGAGCCGGCATCATGGCCGCGGCAGCGCCAGCTTCGGGCAGGATGAGCGCGGTTCATCCTCGAAGAACGAGGCCCGCGGTGGAGCGAAAGAGGAGACCGAGGCGAAACAGGACGCGGGAGCGAAGAAGAGGGCCGAGACGACGAAAAAGTCGGCCGGCGGGGAGGCAGACGACCTCAAATCCCGCGAATACCGGGACAAGGACGGCACCATCCATCACCATACCCGGACCTATTCCGAACAGCACGGCGGGAAGAAGTAGTCAGGCGTACGCGCATCGAGGGCGGCCGAGGTCCTACGCGGTCGTTTCGGGGGCCTTTGATGCGGATAGGGGCTGAGTACTCGCGGCCGGACGGCTGCGGCCCATTGAAATCGAAGTGGTGGAGGTGAGGAGGTCGGCGACACTGCTTTCGTCCCTACGGTTCGAACTCCATAACAGGTGAGATCGATACCGCACGGAGCGCGCGTCCAGCACCGCCTCTTCTCTTTCCCACGAAAATCTCGGATTGCGGCTGCGATTGGAACCTGCGGGCGCATCCAGCGAGGAGTCGGCCCTTTCCGGTGGAATCGCCCAGGGCGGGGATGAGCGGGCTAATCCTGCAACCTGCCAGGAACAACAAGCGTTCTGGCTTGGAACGATGCACTTCACCCGATCCGCTCAACCGGCCCCTGGCGCGGAAAGTCCTGCGGCGCAGCGGCGCTGGGTGATCGGCTGTCCGGATTGCGGCGCCGTTCAGGAACTGCCCGAGCTGACCGAAAGCGGCCGGCTCGCGTGCTGCCAATGCGGCAATACGCTGGAGCGTCGCACCGGGCGCAGCGTGGACGCGGCGCTTGCCTGCGCGCTCGCGACCTTTCTGCTGCTCTTCCCGGCCAACCTGCTCCCGCTGCTCAGCGTGTCGATGGCCGGCGCCACTCGCATGAGCCGGCTCGGCTCGGGCGCAATCGGCATGTGGGAGCAGCAATGGGTTCTGCTCGGGATCGTCGTCTTCCTCCAGGAAATCGTGCTGCCGTTCTTCCGCTTCGGCCTGCTCGCACTGGTGTTGGGCGCGCTCCGGCTCGGGCGGACCCATGCCTGGATCGGCCCAGTGTTCCGCTGGGCGGAGCAGCTCGATATGTGGGCGATGCCGGACGTGTTCCTGATCGGTTGCGCGATCGGCTACAGCCGCGTCGAGCCGTTTCTTCCGGTTCATATCCGTGCGGGGGGTTGGTGCTTCATCGCCGCGGCGTTTTTGACGATGCTGACGCGCGCGAGTCTCGACCGCCGGGCGATCTGGCGGCTGATCGCAGCCCCCCCGGCGCCCGACGGCCAGCAGGACATCGTCGCCTGCACCGAATGCGGCCTGCTGCGGCCCGCGGAGGACGAGGGTGAGCGATGCCCTCGCTGCCGCGCCCGTCTCTGGCGACGCAAGCCGGTACTCGATGATGCGAATGATCGCGCTCGTCACGGCAGGGTATCTGCTCTACCCGGTAGCCAACATCTACCCGATGTCGATCGCGGTGCAGCTCGGAAGGCCGAAGCCGCACACGATCTTCGACGGGGTGCTGCAACTGATCGGGGCGGGGCTGTGGCCACTGGCCGCGATCATTTTCACCGTCAGCATCGGCATTCCAGTCCTGAAGCTGGCCGGTCTCACCTGGTTCTTCATCTCGGTCAAGCAGGGATCGCGGTGGGGGCTCGTCGCCCGCACCCGCCTTTATCGCGCAATCGATGGCCTGGGCCGCTGGTCCAACATCGACGTTTTCACGATCGCGATCTTCCTGCCGCTGATGCAGTTCGGCCAGCTCGCGACGGTGTTCGCCGCGAAAGGCGCGGTCGCGTTCCTTGCCGTCGTGGTCCTGACCATGTTCGCCGCCCGGGTCTTCGATCCTCGCCTCATGTGGGATGCGGCAGCGGAGAAAGCGCCGTGAATGAAAACGAAAAGCAGCAAGACAAGAAGCAAGCCAAGACGCACCGGAGCCGCTGGCCGGGATGGATCTGGGCGGTGCCGATCGCGGCCGCGGCCATCGTGATCTGGCTCGGCATCCGCAGCTTCGTCAATCAGGGGCCGGAGGTGACGGTCACGTTTCAAACCGCGGGCGGGGTCAAGGCGAGCGATACGAAAGTGAAGTACAAAGACATGGAGGTGGGCGAGGTCGAATCCGTCACCTTGCAAAAGGACCTGAAGCACGTCGATGTGAAGCTCAGCCTCAATTCCGACATGGACGGGCAGCTCGGTCCTGGCACGCGTTATTGGATCGCCGGTGGGCAGTTCAGCCTTTCCAACCTCTCGGCGATCAAGAGCGTGATTGCCGGCCCGTATATCGGCATCGATCCACGAGCCGGGAAAACCGTGCATCACATGGCCGGTCTCGACGAGCCGCCCGTGCTCAAGGACGAGACGCCGGGCACGAGCCTCACCCTCTACTCCGATCGTTTGGGCAACGTCGATCGGGGCACGCCGATCTTTTATCGCGATCTCAAGGTTGGCGAGGTGCAGGGTTACAAGCTGGAGCCGAACGACCGCCGATTCGCGATCGAGGTTTTCGTGCAGGCCCCGCATGACAAGCTCCTGCATCAGGGAACGCGGTTCTGGGATGCGAGCGCGGTCCATTTGTCGACGGGCGGGTCGGGGCCGACGGTGCAGTTCCAGTCCATCCCCGCCCTGTTCCACGGCGCGATCGCCTTCGAGACGCCGTCAGGCGCGGCGGAAGGCCCGCCAACTCACGACGGCGATAGTTTCACGCTCTACCCGGACAAGGACGCGGCGGAAAACGCGCCTGACGCGCAAGGTGTCACGTACCTCGTCACGTTCGAGAGCCAGGCCAGCGGGCTCGACGAAGGCGCGCCGGTGAAGCTGATGGACACGCGAATCGGCTCGGTGCGCCAGAGCCGGCTCGAATACGATCCGCTAAACGGCACCTTACGCACGAAGGCAACGATCGTGATCGAGCCCGCACACCTGACGCTGGCCGAGGGCGGGCAGGGTTGGCAGACGGACCCGCGCGCTCAAATGGACCAGATGCTCGGAACGTTGATCGGCCAAGGGCTGCGGGCGCAACTCGCGCAATCCACCCCGGTCATCGGCGAGCAGATGGTCTCGTTGACCTTTGTGCCTGGCGCGAAACCCGCGACGTTGCTGCCGGGCTCGCCTCCGGAAATTCCAAGCATGCCCGGCTCGAACATCGACAGCATCATCGCCGAGGTCGGGGACGTGGTCGCCAAGGTAGACCAAATGCCGCTGCCGCAGATCGCCGATGATGTCCACCGCACCACCCAGCGCATCGCACGGCTGAGCAACTCACCCGAGCTGACCAACAGCTTGCGCAATCTCGACCGCTCGCTCGCCAACGTGGACCAGATCACCGCGCAGGCGCGCGAGCGGATCGCGCCGATTCTGGCTGATGTCCGCAAAGCCGCGGATCAGGCGCAAGCCACCCTCGCCTCGGCGCGCACGGTGCTTGCGAGCGGCGCCCAGACCTCGAATGCGCCAGAGAGCGCCGGCGTGCCCGGCACGCTGTACGAGCTGAGCCGGGCGGCTCGCTCCCTTCGCGAATTGTCGGATTATCTCGACCGGCATCCGGAAGCCCTGCTGCAAGGCAAAGGCAGCAAGGGCTGATGCGTTCCTTTGCTGCCCTGCTGCTCGCGCTTCTCTTGGCCGCTTGCGGCAGCTCGCCGCCGACCCGTTTCTACATGCTCGATCCCGTCCCGTCCGCGCGCGCTCCGCTCCCCGACCCTGGACCGCCCGTGCAGATCGGGCACGTCAGCATCCCGGGCCCGCTCGACCGCCTCTCTTTCGTCACCCGGTCCGGGCCGAACCGGATCGATGTCTCGGACCAGGATCGCTGGGCCGCGCCGCTCGACGGCATGATCGCGCGCGTCGTGGCCGCCGATCTGGCCGCGCGGCTTCCCGCCGACCGCGTGCTCGCCCCCGGCGATCCGACACCGCAGAGCCGCTCGCTTACGGTCGTGCTCAACATTCGGCAGTTCGTCGGCGACACGGCGGGAAAGGTCGTGCTGGACGTCGATTGGTCGGTGCTGGACCAGCAGCAGCACCCCCGGCTCACACAGCGCGCCTCGATCACCCGGCAAGCAGCATCGGGCCAAGCCGGCGCCATCGCCGCGGCGATGAGCGACGCGCTCGGGGAGTTGAGCGACCGGATCGCGGCCACGCTCGCGGGCTTGCGGTGAGCGGGCTGCACGGATCGGATCCCCTCGCTACTCTCTCCGAATGAGCGCCCTTTTGGACTGGATTTGCGCGCCCGTATCCGCGGCGATGCAAACCGACGTGCCCGTCGTGCGCGCGAGCGACACGATGCTCGCTGCGGTCGCCGTGCTGCGCGCCGCCGATGCGGGGGCGGCGATCGTGGTCGGGGAGAACGGCCGGGCGGTTGGTCTGCTCGATGCCGAGGATGTGCTGCGCCGCGTGGTGTTCGAGAGTCAACCGGGACTGCCCGTCTCGCGCGTGATGCAGGGCGCGTCCTCTCTCTGCGCCTCCGATGCGTTCCTGCACGAGCAAGCTGCCTGCTTCCAGCGGGGGGGCCGTCGTGCGCTTGGCGTGGTCGGTCGCGACGGAAAGCCCGCCGGGCTCCTGCTCGCCGAGCGCGCCTTCGCGCCACTGCTCGCACCGATCGCAATTTATCTCGGCGCGGAATCCGAGAGCGGCGCGGATGCGCGGGCGCAGCTTGCGGCGGCGCTGGTGCGGAACGGTGAGGACGCGGTCGGCTTGCAGCGCACGCTCGCCGCGCTCAACGACGATCTTATGCGACGGATCACCGCGCGCGTCATCGAGAGCATGGAAGCGGACGGCTGGGGCGCACCACCCGTGCGCTTCGCCCTCATCATCATGGGCTCCGGCGGGAGGCGGGAGAGTTTCCTCCATCCCGATCAGGACAACGGCCTCGTGCTGGAACCTTATCCCGACGCGGACCACGCCGCGATCGACCCCTACTTCATCGCCTTTTCGGAACGCCTCACGCGCGCCTTCGACGATGCGGGTTTCCCGCTCTGCACCGGTCATGTCATGGCGACCAATCCCATGTGGCGGAAGACGCTGCCGCAATGGGTGTCACAGATCGAGGGATGGGCGCTGCGGCGCAGCCCGCAAGCGGTACTCTCAGCCGACATCTTCCTCGACTTCCGGCCGATCTGGGGCGAGCTTGCGCTCGGGGAAACGTTACGGCGCGAGGTGATGCGGGTGGCGAGGCTCTATCCTGCGTTTCTGCGCCAAATCTCCTGGCAGCAGGCGAGCGAGGGCGGGCCGCTTGGACCGTTCGGCACGATCCAGGCCGATTCCTCCGAGGAAGGCACGATCGACCTCAAACTGCACGGAACGCTGCCGCTCGTCGGCATCGTGCGCTTTCTCGCTTTACGACACGGCATCGCCGCGACCGGCACGCTCGAGCGGCTGGAGGCGCTGGCGGACGCGGGCCAGATCAGCAGTTCGTTCCGCGCCACCCTCGCTACCGATTTCGCCACGCTCACTGATCTCCGCTTGCGCCAGCAGATCGCCGACATGCAGGCTGGCCGTTCCCTCGGCAACCGCCTGTTGCTCACCCATCTAAGCGAGCCCGAGCACGCGAGACTGCTCCACATCTTCCGCACCATCGAGACGTTACGGAAAACCGCTGCGCGCGAGTATGGTGGTCAGTCGGGGTGATGCGCTTGCCGGTGTTGGATGGCGCTCTCGACCCGAGGCGATCGCCCCCCGGCAGGCAGTCGTGGGTCGGCGCAGAGCGCTCGTCTTCAACGTGCGGAGATACGAGGGAAGTCGGTTCCATTCACCTTGCGGCATTTCCATTGCATACGGCGGCAGTGTGGAACTCGGCGTCTGTAGCGTAGGCATTACCTGCACCCTGCATCAGCACAGCCTCCCGGCTGCTTCGATGATTGCTCGATGTCGGGCGGACGCGGTGCAAGATCGCTGTAGAAGATCGATCATGCGACCGGCCGCGTCCGCCCACTGATTAATGCCGGCACTCTGAAACACAGGTCTGGCTGCCTGGAAGCAGACGAGAGCTTCGCGCAATTGGTTCTTGTCGCGGGTTCTTTTGCGGAGGACCGAGAACGCGCGTCCCAGATTGAACTCCGTATCCGCCCATTGGAGCGGCTCACTTTCGCGGGTGCGTTCCTGGAGCGCGAGGGTCACGTCCGTCAACGTGGTGGAAATTATGGTGTAGCTGAAGTGACCACGGATCAGGCGGCTTTGGTGGAAATCTGGGTGGGCTCAGCCTCGATCAGCGGCGGGGTAAGTTCGGTCATCGCTTCGGTTTGCATGTAACGGTGTTGTAGTAGCCACTCGTCGTTGGCTTCCAGTAGCACGGCGCCGACGAGGCGGATGATCGCACCTTCGTTCGGGAAGATGCCGACGACATCGGCACGCCGCTTCACCTCCTTGTTCAAGCGTTCCAGAGGATTCGTGGAGTGGATCTTGCTGCGGTGCTGGATAGGAAAGTCCAGGTGCGCCAGCACGTCGGCCTCGCTCTCGTCGATGAACGCGGCAAGCTTCGGCCACTTCTGGCGCAGCTGGTCGGCCACGTGCCGCAGCGTCTGGCTAGCCTGCGCGCGATCGGGTTGAATGAACGTCTGGCGCAGCGCGGCCGAGACCATGCTCTGCTGGCCTTTGGAGACATAGGACAGCGCGTTACGCATCCAATGCACGCGGCAGCGCTGCCAGGAGGAACCGAAAACCCGCCGGATAGCCGCTTTCAGCCCCTCGTGCGCGTCGGAGATCACCAGCTTCACACCGCGCAAGCCGCGGCGGGCCAGGCTCTTGAGGAAGGTCGACCAGAAGGTTTCAGCTTCGCTCGGACCGATGTGCAGGCCGACGATCTCTCGCTTGCCCTCGGTGCTCACCGCCACGGCGATTATCGCCGCGACGGACACGATGCGGCCGCCCTCGCGCTGCTTCAGGTAGGTGGCGTCCAGCCAGAGATACGGCCATTCACCGACCAGCGGGCGATCGAGGAAAGCGCCGACGCGCTCGTCAATGTCCTTGCACAACTTGCTGACCGTGCTCTTGCTGATCCCCGACAGCCCCATGGCCTGCACCAACTCGTCCACGCGCCGGGTCGACACGCCGCTCACCCAGGCCTCCTGGATCACGGCCACCAGCGCCTTCTCCGACGTCTTTCTGGGCTCGAGAAAGGGAGGAAAGTAGCTGCCCTGTCTCAGCTTCGGGATACGGAGCTGCAAGCTGCCAAGACGCGTGTCGAGCGTGCGATCCCGGTAGCCATTTCGGTAAGTCGTGCGGTCGCCTGATCGCTCGTGACGTCCGGCACCGATCAGCCCGTCTACGTCGGTCTCCATCAGCAGCTGCACCACGGCTTCAGCCACGCTGCGCAGGAAGTCACCATCTCCGGCTTTGGCCAGCAGCTCGGCCAACGGTAAGGTCTCGTCGGTCATCGGGTCCTCTCGGCAGCAGGTTGAAGTCTCGCAACTCCACCTTAGCCAGCCGATCCGATGGCCACCTCTACCTACACCCTCATGGGTTCCGAATTTCCACCACCTCCGAGGACACTACCCTACCGCGCGATCGCCACCCGCTACGAGAAACACGCGACCAACTACCTCGCCCTCGTCAAGCCCGCAGCCATCCGCATCTGGTTGCGACATAATGAGTTGGTGTCCTCGAGCTTCCTCATGATAGCCCGACATCAGACTCTCAACAGCCGGATTTTTCGCTTCGCCAGCCAAAGACACCGGAACTAGTGGATCCAATTTAACGCGAGGTGCCCTCGCCGGACGGCGGCGATGATGTTGTCAGGGTCTTTGATCCACCTGAAGGGCTTTGGCTCGGGTTAGCGTCATCGAGGAAGCTGTTGATTGCGGCCTGCAAGGTGACGAGGGAGTGAAAGACCCCTCGCTTCAGTCGACGTTTGGAGAGTTTGGCGAAGAAGCCCTGCACCGCGTTGAGCCAGGACGCCGAGGTGGGGGTGAAGTGGAAGGTCCAGCGCGGGTGGCGCGCGAGCCAGGCGCGGACCTTCGGATGCTTATGGGCGGCGTAGTTGTCGACGATGGCGTGGATCAGCTTGCCAGCCGGCACCTCGGCCTCGACGGCGTTGAGGAAGCGGATGAACTCCTGATGGCGATGCTCATGCAGCGTCCGATCACGCGTCCATCCAGGACGGTGCGCATACCCCCGATTTGCATGGCGCGCCGCGTCGAGGAAAGCGTATCCGGACCCTTCCGTCAGGTTTTATCCGCTAG
>CAWEHU010000006.1:0-233985 GCA_963808965.1 uncultured Alphaproteobacteria bacterium | reverse complement strand
CGAGACTGGTATCGCTGGTTCCCAGATGGCACTATTCGTTCGAAGGCATGAATTCAATGGAAGGACTAGTAAAGGACGGCTCGGGATAACGGGAGCAGAGTTCCTTAGGAGCCGACTTAGAGATGGTGGATCATTGTCAGCGTCTCTGTTGCAGCGTTATGGGAGCGTTCTAGACCCGTGGACCATGTTGCCGGACACCGCCAGCGTTCCATCTGACCGGAGTTACGAGTACGGAGGCGTAACCAGCTACGAAAGAACACTCAGGTGGCTTGCCGGCTACATACCATCCTTGTTTGCCAAAAGTGAGGAGTGGTCATTTTTTGTCGAGGATGCTTGGGCCGAAGCGAGCGACCCAGTTTTGCCGGGCTCGCAAGTGGCGTCTTTTCTGTGCGACTCTACGGTCGGACGAGGCGTAAATAAATCTGAGTTTGAGTTGATCGGAATATTGAACCTGCTGCGCCACGTATCCAGTTTCTACTGGATCGGGTTAGCCTCGGCGGTCCACATCTCAGCAGTGAATTCTCGATCTTGTCTTACCAAAGCGAAATGGCAGCCTCATGCGGTAGAAAATGCCAGGGCTGTTCTGGCTAGCGCCTTCGATGGGGAAGGGGTAGTCCTCCATGAAATGGTACGCTCCTGAATGCTGCGGCGAGAGCTGGATCTGGGCGTGCTCGAGCTTACGGCCCTTGTTGAATTGTCTCTAAGCAGCAGAATGGCCGATACGTCAGCATCGAGATTTATGGCTCCCTGCCTGAAAGAGGCCCAAGCCTAGCGATCATGCCGCCCGAGGACTGTACATCGCAATGGGGTGACATAGAAAAAGGGAGGATGCGTGAAGCAGGGCGGTCGGCAGTGGGCCGTGTATGATGACTACGGCACACAGTGACATCAATGGTGCACAGACGCTTGTTGAGAAAGCTCTCGGGCTGAAGTTTGAAGCTAGAAACGGGCTTAACCGAGGAGATTACTATTTATATTGCTTTCAATCCAAAACAGATAGAGAAGCGATTTTTATTTAGTCCAACATTGATGCTAAATATGGTTATACTAGTCGCTACATTCAGCTTATTGCGATCAGAGGAGATCGCCAAAAGGTTAAGACCTGTATTGCCGGACTTTCACCTGCTTGACCACGCGGTTTCGAGTTATTGCGGGTGAGGTCGCGCACCGTATCCCGCCGGGCTTTGCCAACGGATTGGATTGCGCAGCGGCGGATGAGGACCGAGCCCCTACGAGGACGATCTGCAGGGACACGACCTCACGGGCGTTGTCGAGCGATTGTACTCAACAGCAAAATGGGACGGGTCGGCTGCATGGTCCATACATCGCGTGATGCTGTCCTGGAGAGAGGAGCAAGCCTTGGCATCCCACCATGAGTCCGTGGTGTTCGACGATTTTGGCGTCGCCGCTGGCATAGAAGTCGCCGCTTAAAAAAGGGAACCGCTGTCGAAACCCCAGGTAGCACCCATGATAGTATTTGACGAATTCGGCGTCTTAGCATCCGACATAGAGGCGGTCCGTGAAGCTATCGAGCGTTGTGTTGGTATACGGTTCGAGGCCAGGTATGGCCTCCACCGGGGCGACTACTATCTTTATGAAGTAGATATCGATGGCGAGCTTGAAAACATATATCTAAAGCGTAATCTTGACGCGGAATACGTGGACATCTTAATCGAAAGCCAGCCCTACTATCCGCTCCTCATCCTAATGCGTAATCCGAGTCAACTCCGATCCAAAGAAATCACCAGCAAACTTAGAGAGGCCTTGCCGAGTTTGCACCTCTTCGACGATGAAGTCGTCGAGTAAAAAAAGAGGCCTCAGGCGCTGGGGTAAACTGCACCATATTTATCTAGCCCGCGCCCAGCCATGCTGGATCAAACCACCCCTTAATCGCGTCACAACGCCTCAAGTGCGGACGAGGGCGCGCGGTTTTTGCCCAAATCATTGGAGCCCGTCGCGATGTCTGACATTACCCTCTTGCTGGGGCCAGTCGCCTTCCAGGAATTCGAACTGCCCTCCAACATCGGCTTCGGCGGCGAGCAGCGTCTTGCAATCCACCGCCTTCCCGGCGGCCCACGTATTATCGACGCACTGGGCCGTGATGATTCGGAGATCACATTCAGTGGCATCTTCTCAGGGCCGGACGCGACCTTGCGCGCTCGCATGCTCGACACATTGCGGGCCGAAGGGATGCCTCTCCCGCTGACCTGGGACGTCTTCTTCTACACGGTCATCCTTCGTTGTTTTGAGGCCGACTACCGGGCAGGCTGGTGGATTCCCCTATCGCATCACTTGCACCGTGTTGCGGGATGAGGCAGGCGCACTGATCGATGCCGGGATCTCCCTCGCCACCTCTGTGATCTCGGACATCGGCCAGGCTGCGGTCCAGGCGATCTCGGGCGGGATCGATCTGTCCGGCGCGCAAGCAGCGCTGAACGCTCCAAACGCGAGCATGCGCGGCACTCTCGTGAGCTGCCCCCATCTACACCGAGTCCGACCGGAGGCGGATAGGAAATCCAGCAGAGCAGAACAGCGAAGGAGTGATGCACCGGCAGCGGGGCGAAGCCGTCCACGCTGCCCACAGCCACAACGCGCGGCGGCGCGAGGGCCGCTGACGCCGGCCAGCGCTGAGCGTCAACCGCAAGCGAGAGGCGGGCTTCGACTGCTGCGTGCGAGGCGCCAGATCTCGCGCGAACTCGCGTTCCGTACAAGCTCGAGCGCTGCGTCAGAAGGCGGAAGCGGCGCTGGATGCGCGTTGAAGGAGCGCGAGACGGATGCGGTGAGCGAGCTCGCATGCTAGCAGCGGATCGGCGAACTGAGCATGGAGGTCGAGCTGCTGCGGTCTCGTATCGAGCGCCCGGCCCTTTGCTCGCAGGAGGTCGCGGTGATGCGGCGACGACCTCACCGACCTCCGCTCGCCGCTACGGCATCGCCCGTCTGCCGGATTTGGACGTGTCGCGATCTCGTTCTATGCCGACCGGCGCCGGCCGACACCACGACGACGCCAGTCCCGGCACATCGTCGTGACCGAAGCCCGCAGTCTCAGACGATGCCCTGCTGCGGCGATCCGCGCCGATCTCGCCCGCTCGCCCTGCACGGCGAGGACATCGCAAGGTGTGGCGCGGCTGCGGTGATGGACGGTCCGAGTTGCGCGCAAACGAGTGCTGCGGCTGATGGCTAGAACGTCCTGCTGTCGCCACATCGCGCCCCCACGCGCCACGATACGCCGCACGACCGCCACATCATCACCGAGGCGCCGAACATCATGTGGCAACCGACGCGAGATCATCACCGTCCAGGATGCAAGGTCTGGCTGTTCGGCACCATCGAGCACTGGAATGCCGAAGCGTTGGCTGCACGTCGCCAAGCGCGGCGATCGCTACGCCGCCGTCCAGCCGTCGGCATGGCGGTCCGGAATGTCTTCGGCCATGTCAGCCCCAGCGCTGCCCGTGGCGTGGCGCTGCGACACGACCATGCAGCGCGTTCCTCGCGGACCATTTCCATAACCAGATCCGCTTCTGGGCATGACCCCCAGTTACGCGTTCGTCGGCGAGCCCGAGACGAACGGTGTCATCGAACGGTTCTTTGCACGCTGAAGGAGCAGATCGTGCACGGTCGCATCTACCAGACCATCGACGAGGTCCGTGACGCCGTCCGGACTTCGTCGCCCGCTACAACGCAGAGTGGCTGATCGAGAAGAACGGCCTGCGCAGTCCGAACGATGCCAGAGCCGCCTGTCCCAGCCGTCATGAGGCCGCCGCTTAAGCTTCAAAAGCGCCCAGGCAAGTCTTTCCGCAGCGCAGGCGTCCATTAACGCGGGCGTCAACACCGGGGAGACCGGCCTGACCAGTGCCGCCACGGTTTTGACCGACGCGGACACAGCTCAGGACGGCATCGTTGCCCTGAACGGCGCGACCGAAAACGCACGGCAACTCGCGCTCTTGACGAACGCTCGAGGCTATCTCGGCCGCGCGGCAGTGAATTTTGCGAACGCCAGCACCTGAGACGGAGGCTACCGGATGAAGACGATCACGGTCGCGGGCGGCAATCTCTTCCGGGTCGCGGCAGAGCAACTTGGCGATGCCACCCAGTGGATTTGTATTGCCCAGCTCAACAATCTTTCCGATCCGATGCTGTCAGGCGTCGTTACGCTTCTGATACCAGAGACCAACCCGAGCGCTGGAGGCGGAATTGCTGCTCAGTAGCTTGACCGCAAGCGCATTTCAGCCTTTCGGTATCCGTTCTCCCCGTCTCCAAATTCTTGCCAACGGAGTTCCGGTTGCTGGCGCGATGGAGGCGGAGGTCACATCCAATAACCACTACGCCGCCGATAGATTCTGTGAGCCTCGCCCTCGGTGCCGACGTCTCCACAGGCGCGGGGTTCTGGGCCTCTCAGCCCGACATACTTGTAGAGGTCCAAATAAGTTTGGACGGCGGGGTGTCCTTCGCCAGTTTGATACAGGGCGCGGTTGATCAGGTGGATATCGATTTCTCGCCGGAACTGCCCGGATTTCCGGACGCGATCTGACTGCTGCCCTGATCGAGAGTCGCACTCAGGAGACTTTTGCAAATCAGACGTCGAGCGAAATCGCACAAACGCTCGCGCAACGCCATAACCTAACCGCCCAGGTTACGAAGACAACGACGCCGGTAGGGCGCTATTATCAGAACGAACACGACCGCATCACACTTGATCAGTTCAGTCGTGCGACAACCGAATGGGATCTTTTGGTTTTCCTGGCGCGCCAAGAAGGCTTTGATATATTTGTACGCGGAACCACACTGTTCTTTCAGCCGCCATCAAGTTTGCCGGAAACCGCAATTCTCCTCGAGCCTTCCGCTCTACTCGATCTCAGACTTGAGCGTGCCCTCACTCTCGCTCGAGACATTGAGGTGACCGTAAAAAGCTGGAATAGCCGGCAGCAGAGTGCCTTCGCACAGACCGCGCGGGCTCACGGGGGCAAGTCGAAAGGGGGGTCTCCACAACGTTATGTCTATGTCCGACCGAACCTCACGCCCGATCAGGCTCTCAAGCTCTCACAGCAGCTTCTGGCGGAAATCACCCGGCACGAGCGTGTGATCTCCGCGACCATGCCGGGCGAGTTGACGATAACTCCTCGCAGCCTCCTCACGTTGCAGGGGACTGGAACCGAATTTGATCAAACCTACCACGTAGATGAAATTGAGCGGCACTTGCGATTTCGAGGGGGGCTTCACGCAGCGCATCCGTGCAAAAAATCTGGATCCACACAGTCAAGCAACTCCGCCCGCGGACATCGTAGCAAGCGTCACAGGCTGATCGCAAAGAAATGCAACGTTTTCTCAACGCCCTGAAGGCCCAAGCCAGTGCGCTCGATCATGCACAGGGACAGCCGCGTTTCGGCACGGTTACTTCGGTAGATCCTGCGGCTGCGACGGCGCGCGTGATGCTCCAACCCGAAGGCGTGCTCACCGGCTGGCTGCCGGTGCTTTCACCATGGATTGGCGCAGGCTGGGGCCTTTCCTGTCCACCATCACCTGGCGACCAAGTTCTAGTCCTCCCGCAGGAAGGTGATGCAGAACACGGCGTCATCGTTGGACGCGGGTTCAGCGACGCCCAGCGTCCGCCGCCAGCTCCCGCAGGAGAGCTCTGGCTCGTTCACCAGAGCGGCAGCTTCGTGAAGCTTCAGAACGATGGCACAATTCAAATAAATGGCGACCTGCACGTGAATGGTGACGTTTTTGATCGCCGTGGCTCGCTGGACCGCCTGCGCCAGCACTACGACGTGCACACACACGCCGGCGGGCAGCTGCCTTCTCCCCAGGACTGAGCATGACCGATCTTTCGCACCAATGGGGCTCCGATCTCACGATCGGGTCAACCGGCGACTTTGCCTGCGTTTCAGGCCCATTGCTCGGCCAACAACGCGTGCTTCGGCGATTACTGACCAGTCCCGGAGATTACATTTGGCAGCCCGATTACGGGGCTGGCTTAGCGCGCTTTATAGGACAGCCCGGTAACGCTCTCCAGATTCGAGCGGTGGTGCGCAGCCAGATCTTCAAGGAGGCTGTCGTCGCCCGCACACCGGAGCCGGTCATAGATGTTCAGGTGTCCCCCGGGGGCGCGGCCGGCACGGTCTATGTGCACGTCCGGTACGTGGACGCGCCAAGCGGCCAAACTCAGCTCCTGTCCTTTTCGGTGAGGGCCTGATGCAACTCTCATTACAGAATTTCACTACCCTCGTGCAGAATATGGCGGCAGCGGTCCAGTCCGCGGCAAATCAGCTCCTAGATCTGACAGTAGGATCCACGCTGCGCGCGATTCTGGAGGCGAACGCCTCGCTTGCGCTCTGGCTCCAATGGCTCATCCTGCAAGTGCTTCAGACGACACGAGCCGCGACTAGCACGGGCGCGGATCTCGATACTTGGATGGCCGATTTTTCTTTGGCTCGCCTCCCAGCCGTGCCTGCCAGCGGCATTGTAACCTTTTCCCGTTTTACCCCGCTCGCTCCTGCGCTTGTGCCGGTAGGGGCGGCCGTACGAACCGCTGACGGCTCGCAGGTCTTCTCTGTGGTCGCGAGCCCGGCAAGCTCCTCCTACTCGGCGGAGCAGAACGGATACGCCCTCGGTCCAGGAATAGCGGCGCTTGATGTGCCAGTGGTGGCCCAGACTGCAGGCGCGGCTGGCAACGTGCAGGTGGGCGCCATCTCCCTTCTGTCTTCAGCCTTGCCGGGCGTAGACTCCGTTGCGAACGTAGCCCCGATTTCAGAACGGGATGGACGCCGAAACAGACGCTGCCTTCCGCGCACGTTTCCAAAACTTCATTGCCAGCCGCTCGCGAGCTACTCCGCTTTCGATCGGATACGCAATCACCAGCATTCAGCAGGGTCTGGAGTATACAATCCAGGAGAATGTCGATGCCGCCGGCAATGCCATGATGGGCAACTTTGTCGTAACCGTCGACGACGGATCTGGTGCGCCTTCAGCGGCACTTCTTGCCAGCATCGCTTCTGCGGTTGACTTCGTCCGCCCGGTGGGTCGACCTTCCTTGTCCGTGCTCCGACTATCGTAAAGGTGGATGTCTCTCTCTCAATTTCCGTCGCAAACGGGGCGGACAGAGCGCAGGTCATCAACAGCGTAAGCAATGCCGTCATGCCTTGATCGACGGGCTGCCAATAGGGGCGACCCTCCCTCTGACTCGGCTTGCTCAGGTCGCTTACACTGCAAACCCAGGCGTCATTAACGTCACGAATCTTCGGGCAAACGGGAGCCCCTCCGATGTCATTCCCCCCACTTACGGCGTAGTCAAGGCCGGACTGGTAGCGGTGAACTGACGTGACCGGCGACAATCAGGACATGCTCTACCGTTTGAAAGCGGTGTTGCCCGCTCGGTGGTTTGCAAATTCGTCTCCGGTACTGGACGGACTTCTCGCGGGATTGGTATGGGCATGGCAATGGCTATTCGGTCTCATTGACTTCGCTCGGGAGCAGACCCGGATCGCCACCGCTTCCGGGACGTGGCTCGACATCATCGCGCAGGACTTCTTCGGTGTGCGGCTGGCCCGTCGCGCTGGACAGCTCGACGACGCCTTCCGTCGACGAATTCAGTTAGAGCTTCTGCGCGAGCGGGGTACGCGAGCTGCGATTGTAGCCGTATTGCGAGATCTTACAGGGCGTGCCCCGGCCATCTTCGAACCGGCGCGCACGACCGATACGGGTGGTTACGGGTCGTTGGACGGCGGAGGCGGGGGACTGGGATACGGCTCCGTAGGTGGGTGGGGCAGCCTGGAACTGCCGTTTCAATGCTTTGTGACGGCTTACCGGCCGCACGGCTCGGGAATCGCGGCAGTCGCTGGCTGGGGCTCGCTGGCGGGAGGTTACGGGCAGGGCGCGATTGAGTACGCCAGCCTCGCGATGGTCGCCGGCCAAGTAACGGACTCCGACATCTACGCGGCAATTGCCGGCGTCCCCCAGTCAGCGCGATTGCCTGGACGCAGATCAGCAACTGATATTTCGGGAAAACTCATGGACAGAAACCTGGTCTATCCGGGCAGCATTCCGCTTGATACGGATCTGCTAGCCGCCAATCGGAACGCAATGGTGGCAATTGGCTATCTGGCGCAGGCAGTGCTCGGGACCGGACCCGTGGTGGACGGTTTAGCGTGCAATCCGACGTCTCCGGCATCCCTGACCGTAGCAGTGGGGCCGGGCAGCATTACGCAACTGGCCGTTGTCGATCCGCTCGCTTACGGGTCGTTGCCGGCTGACGGCTCCGATCCACTGGTGAAGATGGGAATCAATCTTACCCCCATATCCTTCACGCTCACGCCGCCAAGCACATCTGGCACATCCGTCAATTATCTTCTCCAAGCTGCGCTGCAGGAGAGCGACACCAATCCAATGGTACTGCCCTACTACAATTCGGCAAATCCGGCACAGCCATACAGCGGTCCTGCAAACAGCGGCGTTGCTCAGAACACCACTCGCATTCAGCGGGTGCAGTTGCAGCTGAAGCCCGGCGTCGCCGCTCCGACCGGTGCGCAGACGACGCCGCCCGTCGACAACGGCTGGGCAGGGCTTTATGTGATTACGGTCTCTTACGGCCAGAGCACGGTGACGGCAACCAATATCGTTGCCATCCCGGGGGCTCCATTCGTTCAGTTCAAGCTCCCCGCATTGCGTCCAGGCTTCGCATCCGGTGTTCTTTCAATCACGGGCAACACCGTGTTCGTTGTTCCGGCGGGCGTTACCGCGGTGGAAGTCGAACTCTGGGGAGCCGGAGCGGGATCTACGCATCAGTTGGCGGTCCACCGAGTGGCGGGGGATCGGGGGGCGGTTACGCCCGCAAGCGTATCGCGGGTTTAACGCCGGGTCAGACCATTCCCGTTGTTGTCGGTGCTGGCGGAGCCGGTGGTTCCACTAGCGGAGCTCCAACCGGCGCAGGTGGCACGTCCAGCTTCGGCACCTATGTCAGTGCTACCGGCGGTAGCCTCAATCCTTACTCAAGCTCGGTCAATCCACAAAACGGTGCAACACCCGGCGGCATCGGCGTGGGTGGTGACGTAAATATTGCGGGTTCGGCAGGCCAAGCGGGAATATCCAATGTCGGTGGGCTCGGCGGCGGTGCTCCGATGGGCGGCATGCAGAATAGCGGTACAGCAGGCGTAGCCGGCATCTTTCCCGGCGGCGGTGCTTCCGGCGCCGGTACCGGGCCGGCCGGGAACGCGCAGTTTAACGGCGCACCGGGCGCAAACGGGTTAGTGGTGATCAGGTGGTAACGATGAACCGATACGCGCGAATTCAGGAAGGGCGAGTGGCCGAGCTGTTCGAGACGGATCGGGACATTTCGACGCTTTTCAATCCCGCTCTGATGTGGGTGGCTGTTCCCAGTGAACAGGCCGTCGTCGAAGGCTGGACCTATGAGGCAGGAGGATTTGCTTCTCCTGTACCCATACGACCCTCCGATCAACCAACTCTGCTCGACCTTCAGGCTCAGCTGCAGGCGATTTCAGCTCGCATTGCTTTGCTTAGCCAAAATTCTTGACGCACGGAGGAATTGATGCCGACACCTGCCGCCCACTTGTGGCGCCCGAGCAGTGCGCGAACTCTGCTTCTCGACAGCTTCGTGCCGGTTGCTCGTGGCAGCTCAGCGCTTGCACCAGCCCCACTCGCATGGCCGGTGAAAGACCCGGCGGACGTCCTCGATTACCAATTCGATATTTCTGCGGCACTCGTTGGCAATGACGGGGATGGCATCGCCACGCTGGATGTCTCCATTGGCCCCAACGCGCCCGGCGATCTGACGCTGAACGCCGTCTCGGCTGACGGCGCCTCGGCTGTTCTTTGGCTGTCAGCCGGCCAAGCAGGCACAGTGTATACCGTCACGCTCAGCATCACGACGCTCAATGGGCGCAGCCTCCAACGCACCATTCTTCTTCCGGTCCTCTCGCTCTCCTCGCCTACCGCGCCCCCTACGTCTCTGGTCACGGATGGAGGCCTTGTCGTAACCGACCAGAACGGCAATCCCGTCCTCATCTCTTGAGAGCAGATCGCGGTTGCCTGAAATTGCCCGCGATCCAGGATCGCTGAAGCCGCTCGCAAATCCTGAATAAGAGCGCTTCCAGCGATGCTGGGAACGACCTTGCGTCCCCAAATCCCTGCAACCACGGACGGGCGCCTGCTGCAGAGCGGGCCATTTTCGGCCCGTTATTCCCTTATTTTGGAGCTCCTCCGAGAATGCCGACGATTGATCAGTTGGCCGCAGCGACCGCCTCCTCCGATACTGACGAGCTTATGGTCAGCCAAAACGGAGTCGCACGCAAAGCCACTCGTGCTCAATTCTGGCCGGATTGCAGCCGCAGATCGCTCTGACATCCGGTTCCTTACTTGGTCGCTCCAGCGCGGGGGTTGGTTCCGCCGAGCCCGTGAGCATCGGTGCAAACCTGACACTAAGCAATGGCAAATTGTCTGCGGCTGCTGCCGCCTATGTCGTCTCGGAATTGCCTTCCGGCACAACTCCCGCCACCAACGATCTGGTACCGCTGAGCCAAGCGGGCGCGAATACTGCGGTGACTTATTCACAGTTCATGAGTGCGCTTTCCGGTGTGCCAAACCTGGATGCGTCGGAAATGAAGGTGGTACCTAGCGGTGACACGACGCCCATTAAGCTTGCTGATTTCGTGGCGGGAACACTACCGATCTCCGGCGGACAGTTGACGGGACCTCTTGCGCTTGCGTCCGATCCGGTACGCCCGCCCGATGCCGCAACGAAACAGTACGTCGATGCACAAACTTCCACTGCACTGCCCAAAACGGGTGGCTCTCTGACGGGTCCCGTAGTCCTTGCGGCAGATCCGTCCCAACCGCTGCATCCGGCGACGAAGCAGTACGTCGACAATCGGGCCGCCGGGCTCCTTCCCACAAGCGGCGGCACGTTAACGGGCGCGCTAACACTCTCTCTCGATCCCGCCGCGCCGCTTCAGGCCGCCACGAAGCAGTATGTGGATACTCAGACCGGTACGCTGCTGCCAAGGAGTGGAGGAGCGCTTACGGGGGCGCTTACCTTGCCCGCTGATCCGGTCCAGCCGCTCCAGCCAGCAACCAAGCAGTACGTGGACGCTCTGTCGGCAGCAGTTCTGCCGAAAGCTGGCGGGACCATGAATGGTCCCGTTATACTCGCTTCCGATCCCATTCTCGCCCTCCAGGCAGCAACAAAGCAGGTACGTCGACGGGCGTGTTCAACGCTCTGGCGACACAATGACTGGGGCGTTGACTCTGGTGGCCGACCCCGTCCAGCCGCTGCATGCTGCGACAAAGGGATACGTGGACGGTTCGGTAGCCGCCAACGGAGTGCTCAACGTCAGGAGCGCGCCTTTCGGGGCCAAGCTAGACGGCAGGACGGATGACACCGCAGCGTTCAAGGCGGCTTATCAAGCTGCCGCCGCAAATTCGGTGATCTATGTTCCGGCTGGGGTGGCCAATCTTCAGAATCCGAATAACTGGGGCATTCCGATCAGCAAGCGAGTGAAATGGATCGTGGATGGGACCACTCTTCCGGATGGAACTCCGCTCGCGAGCGCGATCCCTTCCGGGACAGGTCCAAGTTCCAGCTTCCTGCCCGGAATCGTAACCGGGAACAGCGCGGCCGCCGCTGAGTTTTCCCAGTGCGGCTCGCAGTCGACCGACTTTGCCGTGCTACACAGCAGCTATGTGGTAGGTCACACCGGCGGCCCGACAGGGGGCGTGGTTGCCACCAATCAGAAATCCGACACCATTATATACAACAGCCCAAACAACTACATTTGGGGGGGGCTGGACCGACTGCAGTGGAACGGTGTTCAAACGCCGGACTCCAACAATCCTGCTCAACATGTGGCCCGCTATATCCAGGCCATACGGGCGACCGCAGGAACCGATAACAACGGCAACGTGCTTCCGCAGCCACAGGTTTGGGCTACCTGCGTTCAGTCCGTTGACCAGACCGGGCTGCCGACGAGCAAGACAAACGCTGCGCAGGGAATGGAGCTCGATTTTCACGCCAATGGCGCGGATGATATGAATGCAGGCGACGGCGGAAGGTATCTGGCGTCTTTCGCATTGCTGCAGGCAAATACCTCTGGCCCTCCTGTGGAAGCGGCAAACGGCCTATTGGTGACCCTCATTGCCGGTCATCAGGGCAGTTTCAAGCGGGGTATCCGTGTGGCCGCTCCGTTTTCGCAAGCGGCTCTCTGCACGCGCTGGAGTCAGCAGCTTGCAGGAGGACATGCTGTCTGGCTCGCAACAGGTCAGCATGTTGCCTTCAGTAGCGATGGCTCGTGCTATCTGACTTATGATTCTGACGACCAATACTATGCGATCCGTCCGCGCCGGACAGTCAAACCCAATCGGCATGGGCATCGCCCTAGGCTGGCAGACGGTTGTAACAGCATCCATCACCCTTGATCCTCGGACATTGGGAAATATCGTGTTTTGTGTCAACTCCAGCCCAGTAACAATTTACTTGCCTCCTGTCGCGCAGGCTGCCGCAGGAACGGGTTGGGTTTTTACCAATATGGGTAGCGCGGATGTGACGATCCAACCTACGACAGGAGAGAGGATCGATAACGGGCCGATAGTGCTGCATCCTAATGATCGATACTGTATCGTTTCAGACCAATGGCAGGGCTGGAAAGAGGTTTTCCGCACTAATTGGGTCAATCCACGTTTCAGCGGCCCTGTTGCATTAGCGAGCTACACGGTTGGGAGTTTACCTACGGGTCAGCAGCCCGGGGCTAAAGCGTTTGCCAGCAACGGCCGAAAGCCAGGCGACTCGGCGGGCGCGGGTACCGGCGTCGAGGTTTTCTTCGACGGTGCACGCTGGATTTCCGTCTGCAGCGGCTCGCAAGTCCAGGCATAGCCGACTCCCTTTTGGCCCGTTCCCGTCTCCGCCGAGGTTCTACATGCCGACAATAAACCAGCTTCCACTCACGAATCAGGTCAATCCTGAAGATACAATCCCCATCAGTCAAGCGGGGCAGACTAAGGCTGCTACCGTAGGTACCCTACTAACCGGGATGCAGCCCGCGCTGATCACGGAGACCGGCACTCTCCTAGGCAGAACCAGCATCGGACCTGGTGGGCCTGAAGCTATTGCTATCGGCACAGGATCGCTCTCACCAGCGCTGGTTTGACGGCGACCGGAGCCGATCACGCCGAGTTCCCAGTTCAATCCGCGCTGCAGCCGACCGACGAGGCGATTGTGAACAGCGCTGGTGCACCACGACGCATCCCGCTTGTGGCACTACGTGCATTATTCTCTGCCGGTCCCAATGTGTCGATTGATGCGAATGGAGCAATTTCCGCAATCGGAGGCGGGATCGGCCCGCAGGGGCCTGCCGGACCGATCGGCTCGAGAGGTGCCAGCATTCTCAGCGGTACCAGGCGCGCCATCTGCCGTTCTCGGCTCCGATGGCGATGGTTACGTGGATGCCGCGAGCGGCGACGTCTACTCGAAGATCTGGCGGGCTCTGGGCCAAGATCGGAGCAATTGCAGGTCCGCCGGGACCGCAAGGTCCGCAGGGTTTGCCTGGCCCCGCTGGCACTCAAGGCTCTCTTGGCCTCTCAGGTCCGGCGGGACCGCAAGGGCTTGCTGGCGCGATTGGTCCCGCCGGTCCTCAAGGTCCGGTCGGACTACCGGGTCCCTCGGGTCCTGTAGGCCCCGCTGGACCAATTGGCCCGTCGGGTCCCGCCGGACCACAGGGTTCCGCTGGTCCGTCAGGTCCTGCAGGGCCGCAGGGCCCCGCCGGCTCACCCGGCCCCACTGGGCCACAAGGCCTCTCCGGCTCCTCTACGAGCATAACGACCGCACCTTTGGCGGTCAGTGTGGGGGCCAGTGACCTGGTCGGGATAAGCCAGGGGGGCACGGATCATGCGATCAGCTACGCCAACTTCCTAAATGGCAAGCTGATCACTGATGCCGGTAATCAACCCGCTTCCACGATGTCCGATGGAGACGCATTCTGGCTATCTCAAGGAGGAGCTAGCACCCTATCCGTCGGGGTTTTGCTGCAGCTCGCTGCTTACCTTCAAGGCAAACAGTCCGGCTGGCTGCGCCGACGGGTGGAAGAGGCGAGCTCCACGAACCTGACCTTTGCGCGCCATAACAAATCGCTCGTTTCATTCCCGAATGGGGGAACCGTAAGCGTCGCTGCATTCTCCGACTGTGGGGACGGATTTGAATGCGAGGTCATTAACACCTCCGCCACAACGCTTACACTCGGCAGTGGAATCACATGCTACGGCGCAATGTCCACTCCAGCCTAAGCAGGCAGTATGGATTCGCGGGGTTACCTCCAATAATATCTCCGTAGTTTACGCGCAGACACCCGTCGCTGCAGGATCGAACTCAGTCTATCAATATAGGTGCGCTTGGAAACCAGCTAGCAAGCACCCGCTTCACGGTAACCGGAACGCTCACCGGCTACGGTACCACCCCTGTGCTCAGCTACAGCAATGACGGAGGGACGACCTGGGCAACGCTACCCTCGGGATCGACGACGACCGCGACCGCCTTCAGCTTCAGCAATCCCGGTATAGCCGCAAACACTGCGGCATCAGTTCAGGTCCGGGATGGCAATATGCTCACTGCCACCTCGAACGGTTTTGCGGTTGAGAGCGGGAGTTTCGGAACGCTGCCCGGATTTGTGGCGGGCCAGAATGCAGCGGTTCCCATCACGATGGCCGGGCTAACAACGGCCTATCTGGCCTGGTGGAACGGCACGGAGCTCGGCCCACGGATATCCGTAACAAACAGCCCCGTGACCGTTACCGCTCCAGCTGCGGGCAGCTACACACTACGTCTGTTTGACAGCTCGGCAGGTGGGTTGATGCTGAACGAGAGCGCCTCAATCGCCGTTGCTTCTGTAGCTGCCGGTTTGACATTGCCGCCGGTTGCATCAGCACCCTCTCTTTACATCGACGCATCCAACACCGGTCAGTTAGCGGGCAACGTCACTACGGTTGCCGACCAGAGTGGCGTCGGCAACACGATTTCGGCGGTGGCGGGCACTCCAACTTTGGCTGTTAACGTTCAGAACGGGAAACCCGGGTTGCTCATCACGGGGGGCGCGGTACTGTCGATCAGCGGTCCGGCCGTGCACACGCTGGAGGGGATGACCGCTCAAGCCACAATCTTTGCAGTGGCCGTGCCGCGTAGCTTCAATGGCAGCAGCAAGAGCATCCTTCTCAGCGCCGCCCAGAACGCAACTATCGGAAATGGGGGCAACATCGACGCAGGCCATATCTATTTTGATTTCCGGAGCACGAGCGTCCAGACGCAGAATTTTCCAACTCCAAGTTCGACATCGGTCGCTGCATCGTCCTCGGTACCGGTGGTCGGGACCCCATTCCTCTTCGTAGGTCAAAAGTCGGTGTCGGGCAGTTCGGCGCAGGCATATGCGGCAATTAACGGTGATGCGTTGACAGCAGCCACAACGACTTGCACGGGGGTCGCGGGCACCTTCGATCGCCTCGAAATCGGCGCGATGTGGTCGGGTAGCTCGTATACATATCAGGCGGATATGTACCTTTTGTCTCTCATAATCTATCCGACTAAACTTTCATCGTCAGATATAGCAACGATCAAAGCCGCGCTCAAGTCATATTGGAACACCCCGTAATGGCCTACAACGGAACGCTCTCGTTGACGCAACCGGCCGCTTTGCGTGTGTTCCAGCGGGATACACGCAGCGGCGGACGGTTCGGGCGTGGTACCGGGGCCGTCAGTCTTACGATTAATCCTTCGACGCCGGCGGCACTGGTCGAATACCAGCTTCGCGACGCTGCTTCGCCCGGGACAGTGCTCGTCCCTTGGACCCAGGCGGCCGCCGGCTTAGGGTCTGGAACTCAGAAACTCACCCTCAATCTGCCTGCGAATGCTGCGTGGTATCTGATCGATCTTCGCGCAAACAGCGACCCCGCAACCGTGGTCAGTACTACGAGCGGGATAGGCGTTGGCGAAGTGATCGCGGCGGCTGGACAGTCTCTTGCGGCCGACTTCTGGAGCACTGCTGCGAACGGCGATGGTACAACTCTCGCGTCTCTTGGAGTAGCCATAAGCCCGTTTGGTTCCGCTCTGGCCGCCTGGGATGGAGGCACTCTCCCCTCCTCGTTAACCAATTGGGCGATTCCTTCCGATACCGGCACTTATCGCTCTGCATTCGTCGCCGAGTTCCTGCGATTGGTGGTGTCCGCAACGGGAGTTGCTGCTGCGCTGGTGGGCTATGGCTACTCGGGAACCGATATTGGCACGTACTGGCTTCCGGGCCAGCCGGACTACGCAAACCTTATCTCTGTGCTGGGTACTTCAGGGGGAAAGTTTGGCACTTTTCTATGGTGCCAGGGACATAACGACGCCGATGCACGCGCTGGTGCGCAACATCATCTAACCGCCCCATCTCTGTATATGGCGGACCTGACTTCCTTGCTCAGCAGTTTAGCGGCTGCCTTCCCAACGACAAGCTTTTACCGCATCCTTTGCTCAATTCCTACAATTCAGTCGGCAGCCTCCGCCAAATTTTTGCCTTCCGGCATCGAGGCTATCCGAGAGGCGCACCTCCGGTACAGTTGCTTCGGATCCGCTCGCAACCTACGTATCCGGTCTGGACGTCTCGCTTGCACCAGACGACATCCATCCGAGTCAAGCCGGCAACGTGACATTTGCCCGGCATTTCTATCGCGCATTTCTGCAAATGATCGGCCTCAGCTCCGCCGGGGACCAGGGCCCAACTTTGTTGGGTTACGGGTCGCGAGCTCGGGGAAGTGCAGCCATCGCGCTCCCGGTGCAGCAATTCGGGGGAACCAGTTTTGTCTGTAGTGGCGATCCGACTACGCAGTTCCAAGTGTTTCCGTCTGGGCAATTAACCGGAGCGTTGCCGATAGCTGCCGTTGATCTGACTAAGCCTTCTCAGATCTCCATTACGCTTGCAGCAACGCCAGCTGATACGCAGTCGCTTGACGTATGGTATCGCCTGCCGTTCGACGTTTCCTCCGCAGCCGGAAGCGCGATCTACGATAACAACGCGGGCGATGGCGACGGGCTCACGACTGGGCGACTACTCGGCATGTTACCAACGCCGATCTCGGTTCCGGCCCCTTCCCAGATATGGCACCGGCCTATCCTCATAAGCCCCGGAGTGCCGATGAAGGTCGGCCCGGGCGGCGTGGCGTTTGCCGGCTGATTAAGGACCCAGGTATGCGAAGCACACTTTCGCCTAATGCAGCCCCTCTTGTCGCGATGGCGGACGAGGTGGTCGAGCGGTTGGCACGACTTGAGGAGCAGATGCGGCACGTCGTCAGTGCGGTCGAGAGGCTGGCCAACCGCGATGCAGAACTGGATGCTAGTCTGCGGGCCATGTCCGACCAATTCACGTCGGCGCTATCTGGTCAGGCGGAAATGTTCCGGGACAGTCTGAAGGAGGTAACAGAGAACTTTGTGAGCCGAGACGACTGGGCCTTCTGGAAGAGTCTGCTCACAGCTGCTTTCCTAGCTCTGATTGCGTTCGGCTGGAACGCGTTGGTTGGTGGCCTTCATCGGTGAGATCGCGAGCTCGGGAGAGATTGGGCGTGCGCCTAGCGGCAATCGGAATATCCATTGCAGGAGCTGGACCTCTCGTCATCCATAGCTTTCGCCATGAGTGGAACCAGAGTGCCGTCATATACCGTGGGACCGACGGGCCATTCGAGATGGTGGCCAGCAAAGAGAGCATTGCGACTGGGGCTGCTATAAGTCGCATTCATTCCGGCGGACGTTTTACCTTCGTCTCTACGATCTGTGCGGAAGCAGAGGTGGTCCTCTCGGTTCAAATGCATCTGGTACGCCTAAGCCAAGCAAACTCGCCCGAGCGAACCGTTGCGTGGAGTGACCAGGTCTTGCCAGCGTCGGGGCGGGGGTGTGCTCCGTATATCGGGCACAATACCGTGCCTGTGGACGCGCCGGCCGGGGATTATGAGCTACGCCGTAGCGTTGTCGCCTCCTCGGGGCAACGGCATTTCTCACCTCTTACGCTTCCACCTGTTCGCATCGAGATAATTCCTTGAAGTCCGCTCCTTGCTGCTTCGAGAAAGCGAGATGACCCCCAACCCGAGCAGGAAGGTAAGACCCCCGATGACGGCATCTCGGTGCCGGCTGGTCCACATTTCCCAACTGGAGGAGCGAGCCTGAGAGTCGAACCGACCGTGCGCGCCTGGGTCGGTCGATAACGGCTCGAACAGGTTTCCCGGATTTGCGGGATCATTAGGCTCTTGCGTGAGTTGACCGGTGTACCCGTTCCTTGCCAGGTAGCGGTCAAGCAGGCCAGGAGCAATCTTGTTTGCAATGATAGCCTTGACAGTTGGTAGACCGACCCATATCTCGCGGCGGCGGTGGGTCGCAGCGAAGACGATTGCTCGGGCGGGTACCTCTGGTTGGAATATCGGAGGCACTGGCTGAGCACGCGACGGCATCCGATTGCGTGCCCAATCGAACTGAGGCGTGTTGACGGCGGGCAGGTGCACCATGGTCAGATGAATGGCAAGACCATCATGCAGCAATTCTGACCGCAGGCTGTCGGTGAAGCCGCGAATAGCGAATTTCGACGCGCAGTACACTGCCTGGAGGGGTATTGCGCGGTAGGCGAGCGCAGATCCCACTTGCACGATGGTTCCGCTATTCCGCAAGGCCATCCGCTTCAGTGCGGCCAATGTGCCATGCACAGTGCCCAAATAGGTTACCTCTGTCCCACGACGAAACTCTTCCGGGGTGGTCTGACGAACGGGGGCAAAAACGGTTGCCATAGCGTTGTTGACCCAAATATCGATCGGCCCAAGCTCCTCCTCGATACGAGTGGCGGCATTGTCCACGGACGCAGCGTCGGCCACGTCCACTGGGATCGCGCAAACTTGGGCGCCTATCGCCCGCAACTCGGCCTCCGTCGAGCGAAGCTGGAGCTCACTGCGGGCAAGCAGCCCGAGACGGCACCCCCGTTTGGCGAACTCCCTTGCCGCAGCGCGTCCGACGCCGGCCGACGAACCGGTGATAACGACTGTTTTGTTCACGCTTCACTCCTCCTTGTATTTGCCCTACAGTGTCGAGGTGCTACCGGCTCGTCTTCTCTCGCCTATCAAGTTTTGCCCATTTCATTACGGATACAGAACGACTTTCTTGAGGAGCGGAATGCTCAATCCGTCGATCGATGTACTGGAATTAAGCTGAAGAGAACGCCAACACAACGGTGCACTTAGCATAACCCGCAAAACCGAGCGAAACGGTCGGTTGCGGAAGCGCTTGCTCGGGCGACCCATTGGCTTGGTTGGCCAATGCCAGAAATTGGATAAGCATGCCCGAAATCCTCCAGGCACCAGAGCTCCACAACGGGTTCTCGCGGCTCTCCCCAGACTTTTCGACGAATTCCGGGTGAACGATGCGTTTCAGTTACGTCGGCGTATTCGATCCCGTGTACCGCCGTCCACTGCCTCGCGAGTAGAACAGAGTTGGTTGGGTTCACCACGGAATCTGAGCATCCATGCCAAATGGAAATCCGCGGCCAGCGCCCGCGAAAGCCGGGGGGCGCTGCTGCGCGCACCTTGGCCTCCCAAGCCTCCGCGGACAGCCTCGGGCCCGGCTCGACCATACGCCTGAACGCCTGGGCGGCATTCGAGGCACAGCCGACCGGGAGACCCGCTATGACAGCCCCGGATGCGAAGACCTCCGGGTAGGCGGCCATAACGGCCGCAGTCATGGCTCCACCCGCCGAGAGGCCAACGACAAAGACCCTAGCCGGATCAGAGTGGAATCGCTGTACCGCGGCATCGACCATTTGGGTAATAGAGTGACTCTCCCCGGAGCCGCGACGGGTTTCCGTTGAGTGAAACCAATTGAAGCAGCGGCCCCGGTTGTTCTCCTCCTGCTGCTCGGGCATCAACAGCGGGAAACCATGGCGATCTGCCATCGCAATCCAGCCAGCGTCTCTGGCGAGGTCAGCAGCATTCTGCGCGCAGCCATGCAGGACAACAACCAGCGGTGAGCGCGGCCGGAGCGGGGTCGGAGGAACGTAAACCAGCATCCGAAGATTTCCGGGGTTGGAGGCAAAATTCAAAATTTCTGTTATTCCCGGCGAAAACGGGCTCTTTCCGGGGAGGGGGCCGGCTGCGCTCCGGCCAGTGTTGAGAAACCCAGAAACTGCCTTGAGTATGCGACGCGCGCTCCTCCTAGCTCGACGCAACTCACGTGGGAGCTCCATGCGAGGGAATTCCTCCTTGGACCCGTGGTCCCTGGCAATGTGAAGCTCCGTACCTGTTCCCAGGTTGCGGCCGGCAATTCACGACAGTGTCGATTGTGGGCTGGCAAGCTCCTTGGTAGCCTCGGGAGGCTAGCGATGCCCTTCGGAGCGGGACCGGCTTACCTCGGTCAAGCTAGGAGGGGCTTTCTTTGGCCCGGATGATGCGGCGGGCGGATGCCTTGGCCCATACGACGTCAGATTCGGGCGGGCCGACCCGGACTGGACGCGCTCTTGTTGAGAGGGGACTGCGGATGACCAAAGGCTCCGACCTGCTTGTCGCTGCGCTCGAAAACGAGGGTGTAGAGCGGGTTTTTGGCGTTCCGGGCGAGGAGAACCTCGACGTGGTCGAGTCACTCCGACGCTCCAGGATCGAGCTGGTCCTGACGCGGCACGAGCAGGCTGCTGCTTTCATGGCCGCTACTTATGGGCGGCTGGCCGGCAGGCCTGGCGTTTGCATAGCTACGCTCGGTCCCGGCGCGTTGAACTTCTCTACGGCTGCCGCGTACGCTCTGCTCGGCGCGATGCCTATGCTGCTGCTCACTGGGCAAAAGGGAATACTGACCAGCAAACAGGCACGATTTCAGATCGTCGACGTGGTCGCGAGCATGACGCCGCTGACGAAGATGTCGCGGCAGATTGTCAGCACGGCTACAATCCCTTCGATCGTACGCGAGGCGTTCCGGGTGGCGCAGCAGGAGCGGCTAGGGCCGGTCCACCTGGAGCTGCCAGAAGACATCGCCGGCGAGGAAGCGCCTGGCTTATCGCCCGTGCGATCTCACCCGATCGATATTCCCGTAGCCCATCCCGCGGCATTGGACCGTGCAGCCGGGATGATCCTCGAAGCCGAACGGCCATTGGTGATGCTCGGCGCAGCGGCGAGCCGACCACGGCTGGCGGATGCTCTAACCGAGTTCATGGGGCGCGTGCGGATCCCGTTCTTTAATACCCAAATGGGCAAGGGCTCCGTGGCAGCCGGCTCGAACCTCTATATGGGCACAGCGGCCCTTTCCGAGCGGGACTACATTCATCGGGCAATCGACCGTGCCGATCTCATTCTTTCAATCGGGCACGACACGATCGAGAAACCACCCTTCCTCATGGGGCCTGGAGGCCCACGCGTGATTCATATGGGTTATCTGCCCGCGAACGTGGAGCAGGTGTTCTTTCCGGATACCGAGGTGATCGGAGATGTCGGTCCTAGTCTGACCCTTCTGGCCGATCGCCTTGAGGGCAGGCTTAAGAATGCCTCGGCGTTGCTCCCCCTGCGGCAGGAGATCCTCGATCGGATCGCCGATCGCGCGACAGAAAGTCGGTTCCCGCTGACGCCCCAGCGGATCGTACACGATGTACGGCGGGTGATGCCGGAAGATGGGATCGTCTGCCTTGACAACGGAATGTACAAAATCTGGTTTGCGCGTAACTACCGAACGCGCGTGGCGAACACGCTTTTGCTCGATAACGCACTGGCGACGATGGGGGCAGGACTTCCTTCGGCGATGATGGCTGCGATGCTGTATCCGAAGCGACGGGTGCTGGCTGTCTGTGGCGATGGTGGGTTCATGATGAACAGCCAGGAGATGGAAACGGCTGTGCGTCTTGGGCTGAATCTCGTGGTGCTTATTCTCCAGGACAATGCCTATGGCATGATCCGGTGGAAACAGGCAGTTGACGATTTCGCCGATTGGGGGCTGACCTTCGGCAATCCGGACTTCGTGAAGTATGCGGAATCGTACGGAGCGAAGGGCACCCGAGTTGATACCGCGGACGGGCTGGCTCCGAGCCTAAATGCCGCCTTCGAAGGGGGTGGCGTGCACCTCGTCACCGTGCCCATCGACTATTCCGAGAACATCCGGGTTCTGGTAGACGAACTAAGGAACATCGTGCCGGCCATCGCGCCGGCGTAAATGGGTCCAGAACGGCAGGTTGACGCGGCAGTGATCGGGCTCTGAAATGGACATGTTCGAATACGGCAAGGCTTTAGCCGATCTCTGGGCTCTTGGCGGCAAGGCCTTCATGAGCGGACAGGATAGCGCCGTTCGGGCGTTTACTGACGGAGTTGCCAAGGCAGCTACCCAGCCCTTCGCCGGGCTGCTTCCTTCGGTTTCATCGGATGCGGAGGCGCTGAGCAAGTCCAGTCAGACCGTAATGGGGCTCTGGTCCTCCGCCGCCGAGCTCTCAGCGGCGCTAGCGCAACGGTTGGCGGTCTCGAATGGATCCGAATCGGCCATGGGGTCCGTCCTCGGGAAGATGCTTGATCCGCGTGCCTGGACATCTGGCTCTGGCGAGCTGGACGAGCTCCTACAGCGCCTGGCCGAGGGGCCGCGATTCGCTGATATGTGGAATGTCGAGCGCAAATATGTGCGGGTTTTCCAGGCTTGGTTAACGCTGCGCCGGCGCAGTCTGGAGCACACCACGGTAGTCCTGGAGGCTTGGTTGAAGGCAGCCAACGCGTTTGCAGATAGGCTGGGCTCGATTACGGTTGACAACCGCCAACCCGCGCTCAAAGAAGCTCTCGACCTCTGGGTCGAAACGGCAAATCAAGCATTACTCGAAACCCAGCATTCCGATCGCTTCTTGCAGACCCAGGCGGAGTTGCTAAAGGCGAGCACCGACTTGCGCTTCGCGCAGCGTGAGCTGACGGAGTACGATAGCCATATATTCGGCTTTCCGACTCGGACGGAGCTGGATGATGTGCACCGAACGGTTACGGAACTGAAACGCGAGCTGCGTGCAACACGGCGGCGGCAGGCCTTGCCGGCGACGTCGTCGGACCTGTCTACGACACGAACCCGGAAGCCGAGGAGTTAAATCATGGCAAGCCCGGACACGTCGCCCCCGATTTCGGCTGACCCGCTCGCTGAGGCGGCCAAACTGAGCAGCCGATTGATACGCGGCGTCAAACTGCTGAACGAAGTGCGCGACGAAGACGTAACGGTCGGCACGACGCCGAAGGATTTGGTATGGCAGCAAGACAAGGTCAAGCTGTACCACTTCCGTCCGATGGCGGAGAGGAAGGTCACGACACCGGTTCTGATCGCTTACGGGCTGGTTGGACGATGGACAATGGCCGATCTGCAAGATGACCGCTCCCTCGTGCAGAATCTGCTGAAACTTGGAGTCGATCTCTATGTCGTCGATTGGGGAAATCCATCATTGGCCGATCGGTTTCTTACACTGGACGACTACATCGGATCGTACTTAGACGAGTGCGTGCAGGAGATATGCGAACGGGCTAGTGTCGATAAGGTCAGCCTGCTCGGCATCTGCGAAGGAGGGGTTTTTGCGCTCTCCTACGCAGCACTGCATCCCGAGATGGTCAAAAATCTCGTTCTCACGATCACACCTGTCGATTTCCATGCCGACATGGAGGAGGGCAGGCTCGGGCACGGCTTCATCAATCTGTGGACCCGAAGCCTTCCGTCCGAGGAGATCGATCGCATGATCGAAGCGCACGGCAATCTACCGGGCGAGCTCATGGGCGCGGTGTTCTCGCTCATGACGCCAATGCGCTCACTCCTGAAGTACAATCTTGACATGCTGGAAGTCGTCGATGACCAGCAAAAGTTGCTGAATTTCCTCCGAATGGAGAAATGGATTGCGGACCGTCCGGATCATCCAGGCGAAGCGGCAAAGCAATGGCTCAAGGATTTGTATCAGAAGAACAAACTAGTACGGAATGAGTGGCGGCTGTGCGGAGAGCGTGTCGATTTGGGACACGTCACAATGCCGGTGCTCAACATTTTTGCCAAAGACGATCATATTATCCCCCCGGCTACGTCGCGTGCGCTGGCTGGCAAGGTGGGCAGTCAGGACTATACTGAGCTTGCGCTGCCGGGAGGCCATGTGGGGGTATTCGTGGGAGGGAGGTCACAGAAGCTACTGGGGCCAGGCATCGCCGATTGGTTGTCGAAGCGGGATTGAGCAAGGGGAAGGCGAGCGATGAAGAACAAGATCGTCTCGCCTGCCGAAGCAGCCGCTATTATTCGGGACGGGGATACCGTCTCCATTTCCGGCTTCGTTGGGATAGGCACACCCGACGAGCTCATCCTTGCAATCGAACGGCGCTTCACTGAGTCTCGCAAACCCGCAAATCTCACGCTCGTGTTCGCGGCGGCGCCCGGTGATGCCGGCGAGCGCGGGGTTAACCGGCTTGCCCATACGGGTCTGGTCAAGCGTGCGATCGGCGGGCACTGGTCCCTGGTGCCCAAGCTTGCGCAATTGGCGCTCGATGAAGCGATCGAGGCGTATAATCTTCCGCTCGGATGTATCACACAGCTTTATCGTGAGATCGCCGGCCATCGCCCCGGGCTGACGACGCGTGTTGGCCTGCGAACCTTCGTGGATCCACGCCACGACGGCGGCAAGATCAACGGGATCACGAAGGAGGACCTCGTCCACCTGACTCGAAATCGACGGGGAAGAGTGGCTATTCTACAAGGCTTTCCCGATCAATGTCGCGCTCATCAGGGGCACCACCGCCGACTTGGCCGGCAATGTCACGATGGAGCGCGAAGCCCTGACGCTGGATGGCCTCCCGGCTGCGATGGCTGCCAAGAACTCACGTGGCTTTGTCATTGCGCAGGTGGAGCGAATCGCTGCCGAAGGTTCTCTTGATCCGCGCAAGGTACACATCCCCGGCATTCTGGTCGATTGCGTCGTGATTAGTCGCCCGGAGAACCATCTCCAGACTTACGCTACCCCATATAGTGCAGCTTTTTCCGGGCAATTGCGAGTGCCTGTCGATCGCATCGAACCGATGGTCTTGGACGAACGAAAGATCATCGCGCGGCGCGCAGCGTTGGAACTGCCCCCCGGCGGTGTCGTGAACCTCGGAATCGGAATGCCTGAGGGTGTTGCCGCGGTTGCCGCCGAGGAGAAAGTGCTCAAGTACCTCACCCTGACTGCGGAGCCAGGTATCATCGGAGGCATTCCGCAAAGCGGGCTAGATTTCGGCGCGGCGCTAAATCCCGAAGCTGTGATTCAGCAGAACCAGCAATTCGACTTCTACGACGGCGGGGGGCTTGATCTCGCTTGCCTGGGGATGGCGCAGGCCGACGGGCAGGGAAACGTGAATGTCAGTCGTTTCGGGAGGCGGCTGGCCGGTGCGGGAGGGTTCATCAACATCACCCAGAACGCCCGGAAACTGGTCTTCGCTGGGACCTTCACCGCCGGAGGTCTAAAGATTGCGGCCGATGGCGGGCAGCTGCGGGTCATTCGGGAAGGGAAGTCAAAAAAATTCATCCGTCGTGTCGAGCAGATCACCTTTAGTGGCGAGTACGCCGCCGACGTTGGACAACCCGTCTTCTATGTCACCGAGCGTTGTGTTTTCCGGCGAGGGCCGGACGGTGTAGAACTTGTCGAAGTGGCACCCGGAATCGATATCGAGCGTGATATCCTTGCTCATATGGAATTTCAGCCGCTGGTTCGTGATCCGCGGTTGATGGACCCTCGCATCTTTCGGCCGGAGCCTATGGGGCTGGAGCAGACGCTTCTGGGCCTCAGCTTGGCCGACCGTATCAGCTACGACCCGACGCGGAATACCTTGTTCGCGAACTTCGAGGGTTTTGCGGTCCGAACCACCGACGATGTCGAGCTTGTTCGCCGGGAGTTCGAGAATCGCTGCCGAGCGATTGGAAAAAAAGTTTCCCTCATCGTCAACTATGATTCTTTCACTCTGGATCCGGCGGTAAGCGACGCTTATTTCTCGATGGTGACGTATTTGCAGCAGCGCTATTACGCCACCGCCACGCGCTATACGACCAGCGCATTCATGCGTTTGAAGCTGGGCGGGAGCCTGGCCGATCGCGCGCTGGCGCCGCATGTGTTCGAGACCCTTGCGGAGGCACAGGCCTTCACAGCGGAGCACGCCGGCTCGAACAAGCCTCCACCGTGAGCGGAGGCCGTGAGAGAAGCTGATCCATGGAGAATCCGCCGAGCCTCGCCCACATCACAATAAACAAGGGAGGGTGGAAGCAATGAGCGATTCACGTCCGATCCAGGCGAGTCCGGACGTTTCGGGAGAAGGCACTACCTACGAGGCACTGGAGCCGGGAAGCCGGTTTTGGCCAGTGCGGTGGTGGAGGATCGTGGATGCGAAGATCGGCATCGTGCCGATCCCGGTCTACGTCGTCCTGATTTTTCTCCTCGCCGGCCTCGTGCTGACAGGTAAAGTCCCGTCCGATATCCTAGTTGGAATCGTGCTTCTGTCCGTGGGAGGCTTCACCTGTGCGGAGATTGGGCTGCGCATTCCAATAATCCGCAACATCGGAGCCGGCGCAATCTTCGCGACCTTCATTCCTTCCGCTCTCGCCTATTACCATTTGCTTCCTGCGGCAATCCTTACGTCCGTCACAGACTTCACCAAAGCAAGCAACTTCCTTTATCTGTTCATAGCCTGCATTATCGTCGGCAGCATTCTCGGCATGGACCGCAAGGTGCTAATCGCCGGCTTTCTCAAGGTTTTCATTCCGCTCGGATTGGGGTCGGTCATAGCGGCGATCGTCGGCACCTTGATCGGCACCGCGCTCGGAATCGGAGCGTACCGAACTTTCTTCTTCATTGTTGTTCCGATCATGGCCGGAGGCGTTGGAGAGGGGGCCATTCCGCTGTCGATTGGCTATTCGAGTATCCTCGGGGAGGCCCAAGGGAGCCTTTTTGCTCAGGTGTTGCCCCCCGTGATGCTCGGAAGCCTCACTGCGATTATATTTGCGGGCACACTGAACTTTGTCGGCAAGAAGTATCCGCACCTGACCGGAGAGGGGAGATTGCAGCCCGGCGAGCACGTGGACGTAGAGCATCCCGACACCCCGCAGCCTATCCCTCCCGACGTGAAGACGGTCGGTGCAGCCGTGGTCACGGCAGTCACCCTCTATCTGGTCGGGGTATTGGGTCAGCGTCTGTTCGAGTTCCCGGCCCCCGTCCTTATGCTGTTCCTCGCGGTGTTGCTAAAGCTAAGTCATGCTGTTTCGCCGGATCTCGAGCGCGGGGCATATCGGGTGTACAAGTTCTTCTCGACGGCGGTGACCTATCCGCTTTTGTTCGCGATCGGCGCCGCCCTGACGCCTTGGAACGAACTGATTGCCGCGTTCACCTTGCGCAACCTCATCACCATCGTCGCCACCGTTGCTACCTTGATGGGAACAGGATTTACGGTCGCTCGCTTTCTGAAAATGTATCCGATCGACACAGCGATCGTGAATGCCTGTCACAGCGGGCAGGGCGGGACAGGGGATGTCGCGATCCTGACAGCCGCGAACCGGATGCAGCTGATGCCGTTTGCCCAGATCGCGACCCGCATCGGCGGTGCGATCACCGTTACCTTGACCTTGATTGCGCTTGGCCGGATTGCATAAACGCGAATAGCTGAAGCGTTCGCGCAGTTCCGGATAAAAAAGCGATCCAGCGACTGCGCATTCCGCTCGAGGCCCTAATCCAAGATGAAAAGCGGGTTGATGCCTCCGCGGTGCAGGCCTTCTTCGCGAAGCAAGAGGTCGAGTGCGAACGAGGCGACGTCGTCGGCGAACGGCTCCAATGCCGGATCGCGGTGCTGCCGCAGATGCTTGATGTAGCAGCCGCACTTGGCGCAAGTCTCGGCCGTGATATCCTGGGACCCATGCTCGATCGTGGAATATGCAATCCCCTCGGTCGATCCGCAGGACGTGCATCTGATACGCACGTAGTTCCACATCGTCCCGCATAGCGAACAACAGCAATACCGCGCCTGGTTTGCTCCCCGCCAGCCTACGACGAGGCTGGCTACCGGTGCACTGCCGCAGGCGGGGCACACACCGTCGCCGACCGGTTTCAGCCGGCTTGCGGGCAAACGGTTCGCGCATCGCGCCAGATGCACCTGCAACGCCGCCGCGACGAACAGGCCTTCGGCGAGTTGGTCGGCCGGATAGGCGCCCCCAAATATGCTATTGGCGAGAGCGATCCTCTCGGTCTCGGACATCGACAATACGCCGTGCCGCGCCTTCCTAGCGGCGTCGGGCATGTTCTCGACCGTCAACCGACGCAGCAGCCAATCGAGAGTGGCCACGAACTCGGAATCCTGCTGCAGCAGCTCGAGCGACAATGGCGGCATTCCGGCCGCGAACCGCGCCTCGAGTTCTACCGAATCGAGCTTCCGAGGATCTGGGAGGGCGTGCGCCGCCGAGTGTTGTGCGGCCGCCACTGTGGAAAGGAAACGGAGATAGTCAGCCAGCAGGTTTCCTTCGGCAACTGCCCGCAGCCGGTCCGCTCTTAAAGCAAAGACCCTGAGCGGATCGGGCAGACGCACGAAAACCGGACCGCTGACTTCCCCAATATTTTCGGGATTCTCGTGCGGGCGGGCCCGGGCCATCAGGGCACGCCGAGAAGGGGGAAAATCGCTTCCCCTCCTCAGTCCAATTCCGATCGGCGCGGGGCGGCCCTCGCGGACTTCCCGGTCAGGTAGTCGCGTAGCCACCGGCGATGATGGCGATAGGCCCAGCCGATTGTCACTGTCCCACGGGTCATCGCCCGCATCGTGCCTTTGACCCATATTGCGGAATAGATATGCACGATCACGATTGTGATGGCTAAGATCGCAGCGAAGGAATGGATCAGGGCCGCCATTCGCTTCGTCGGAATCGCAGTCCAGCCGTAAAAATACCAATCCCAAATCACAAGGCCCGTAATCAGCAGCACGATGATAAGCAAGGCCTGCGACCAGAACACGAATTTCTGGCCGGCATTGTATTTCCCAAGCTCGGGTAGGTTTTCCTCACGATTGCTGATCACGTCCATGATGTGCCGAGACCACACGACATCGTCCCGATTGGGCCAATTCGATGTCATGAACCGGGCGAACAGGAGCGCGTAGCTCAAAAACAGAACGAGGCCGATCCAGGGATGGACGGCGCGGGTAGCCTGACCGCCGCCGAACAGACCAGTCAACCAGAAAAACAGTGGGTGGAACATCGCGAGTCCGCTCAAGGTAAGCAGGATAAAGCAGGCTGCGGTGATCCAGTGGTTCACTCGCACTAGGCCATCGTAGCGGGGAATGTAGACGAGATCCGACTCGCGCTCGTTCACCGTCGCGCTCCCTCCAGCTCCTTCTTGCGGGCGAGCTGCTTCTGCATCGCCATGGCCTCATCCTCTTCGTCGAGGCTGACTTCGTTGGGACCCTTGACAACGTAGTGGATGAAACTGCCAACCGCCGCAAGCGCGAAGGAGGCAAGGCCGAACGCCTTCAGTCCGCCCTTCCAAGCCTGCACAAGTGGACTGATGTGGGGATCCTTCGGCAATCCGGCGTAGAGTTCCGGCTGATCGGCATGATGCAGCACGTACATGACGTGTGTGCCGCCCACGCCCTGGGGATCGTAAAGACCCGCATTGTCGTACCCACGGGAATTCAGGTCCACGATCCGCTCCTGAGCTTGGTGGATCATGGCCTCCTTGGCTCCGAACATGATCGCGCCGGTCGGGCAGGTCTTGGCACAGGCCGGCTCCTGCCCGACCGAAACTCGATCGGAACAGAGGGTGCATTTATAGGCCTTGTGGTCGTGCTGCGAATAGCGTGGGATGTTGAACGGGCAGCCTTTCACGCAGTAGCCGCAGCCAATGCAGTTCTCCTCGACGAAATCGACGATACCGTTGGCGTATTGAACGATCGCGCCCGGCGACGGACAGGCCTTGAGGCAGCCGGGATCGGTGCAATGCATGCACCCATCTTTGCGGATCAGCCATTCGAGATCTCCGTTCGGATTCTCGTATTCGGTGAACCGCATCAGCGTCCAGCTGCGTGCCCCGAGATCGAGTGGGTTTTGGTATGCTCCAACGAAGTCGCCAACGTTGTCCCGTAGGTCGTTCCACTCCTCGCAGGCCGATTGGCACGCCTTGCAGCCAATGCAGCGCGTCACGTCAATGAGCTTGGCGACCTCCGCGTGGGCGCGAATGCTCGGCGGCACCTCCGTCGATGCTGAGCGGCGCACGATGTCGAGCGACTGGTAGTCGGCCATGACCTAACTCCGTCTCCTCACGCGACCGCCGGCGGGCTAGTGGGTTCGATATTGACCAGAAATGCCTTGAACTCTGGTGTCTCCGTATTCGCGTCTCCCACTACCGGCGTGAGCGAGTTGGGGGACCAGCCCTTCTTGGTGAGCCCGGTGAAGCCATAATGGTGTGGAATGCCGACCACATGCACGGGTTTGCCGTCGCAGATCAGTGGCTTGATTCGCTTGGTCACGTGCGCCTTGGCTTTCAGCTCGCCGCGCTGACTCCAGACCCGCACCCAACCACCATCCTGGATGCCTTTTTCCTGCGCGAGCTGTTCCGAGATCTCCACGAAGAACTCGGGCTGGAGGATCGCATTGATCCGGGCGTGCTTGGTCCAGTAGTGGAAGTGCTCGGTTAACCGGTAGCTGGTCGCCGCATACGGGAATGCGTCCCGTTTGCCCAACTCGGCCGCATCGCTCTTGAATATGCGTGCCGCCGGATTGCCGATGATTTTTGGCGCAACCAGGTTGTCGAGCGGCGATTCGAAGGGTTCGTAATGCGCGGGGAAGGGCCCATCGCGCATCAGGCCGCGTACGAACAGCCGCGCCACCCCCTCCTGATTCATGATAAAGGGCCCGACACCCGCGGATGGCGGCACCGTCGGACCGTAGTCCGGGACATCGAAGCCGACCCACTGGTTGCCGTTCCACTCGATCAGCTTGTGCTTCTCCGACCACGGCCGACCCTGTGGGTCGCAAGATGCTCGATTGTAGAGAATGCGTCGATTGGCTGGCCACGCCCAGGCCCAGTTCGGCGCAATGCCTCGTCCACCCGGATCGCTGCTGTCCCGGCGAGCCATCATGTTGCCGCGTTCCGTGTAGCATCCCGAATAAATCCAACATCCACACGCCGTCTTCCCGTCATCCGTTAGCTGGGCGAAGCTGTCCAGCTGGCGCCCGGCCGGCATCAGCACCTTCGTTGGATCCTTGGGGTCGGTAATGTTCTCGACGGTGTAGCCGTTGATCTCCTTCGCCAGCTCGTCGGGACGCGGCCCTTCAGGTAGCGCATAGGGCCAGTTCAGGTTCAGGATCGGGTCGGGGAACGCACCTCCCTCATTTCGATAAAGTTCGCGCAAGCGTAGGAACAATTCCGACATGATGTCGATGTCGGTGCGCGCCTCGAATTGCGGGTCCTGCGCGGGCCAGTGCCACTGCACCCAGCGGCTCGAGTTGGAGAGAGATCCCTCGTCCTCGGCGAAGCATGTGGTCGGCAGCTCGAAAACTTCGGTCTGTATCTGCTTTGGATCGACCGGGTTGTACTCTCCGTGATTCTGCCAGAACCGCGCCGTCTCGGTCTCCAGCGGGTCCATCACCACCATGAACTTGAGCTTGCTGAACGCGGACGCCATCTTCGCCCGGTTCGGGAAAGTCATAAGCGGGTTGAAACCCTGGATGACGTAGCCGTTGACCTTACCCTGATTCATCAGCTCGGTAAGGAATAGGACATCGTAGTTCGGCACATCCAGCTTGGGCAGGTAATCATAGGCGAAGTCGTTGTCCGGCGTGGCAGCCTTCCCCCACATCGCCTTCTGGAAACTGATGAAGAACTTGCTGTAGTTCTGCCAGTAGCTGGTCTGGCCGGGGCGAAGCGGCTTGAACTGCCGGGTTCTCATGTAGGTGGCGAGGTCAGGCTCTTTGTCAGTCGGCAGGTTCATGTAGCCTGGAAGCAGGCTACTCATCAGGCCGATATCGGTAAGCCCTTGAATGTTCGAGTGGCCCCGCAACGCGTTCATGCCGCCACCAAGCATCCCGATGTTGCCGAGCAGCATCTGCACGATGGTCATTGCGCGGATATTCTGGGAACCCTTGCTGTGCTGCGTCCAGCCTAGCGCGTACAGGGAGGTCATGACGCGATCCGGGCGGACGTGCTGGCGATCAGCTCGCAGACCTTCAGGAATTTGTCCTTCGGAGATCCGCAAATTCGCTCGACCATCTCCGGCGTGAACGGTTCCACATGCTTGCGTAACAACTGCATGACGCAGCGCGGATGCTGCATCGTGTCGTCCAATACAGCGTACCCATCGGGACCAATCTCGTACTCCCAACTGGAACGGTCGTAATCACGCTTATCCTCGTCGTAGCCGGTAAACAATCCCTCGTTGAAGTCGAATTCCTCTCGTACCACGTACGCAGCGTTGGTGTATGCCTTAACGTACTCATGCAGGATCTTGTCGTTGTCCAGCAGGTACTTCGTCACGCCGCTCAGGAACGCGATATCGGTGCCCTGCCGGATCGGGCAGTAGAGATCGGCGACCGATGCGGTACGTGTGAAGCGTGGATCGACCACGATCAGCCGGGCGTTGTTGTGAACCTTCGCTTCGATCACCCACTTGAAGCCGCAAGGATGCGCCTCAGCGGAGTTGCCGCCCATCTGGATGATGACATCTGCGTTTTTGATGTCCTGCCAGAGGTTGGTCATCGCGCCGCGGCCGAAAGCTGGGGCCAGACTGGCCACCGAGGGTCCGTGTCAGACCCTTGCTTGATTATCGAAGGCTAATGCTCCAGTGCTGCGGACCACCTTGTAAGTGCAATAGGCGCTCTCGTTCGTCGTGGCTGAGGCGCCAAGGAAGCCCGTGCTGATCCAGCGATTGACCGGGACCCCATCGCCGTTCTTGGCGATGAAATTCTTGTCGCGGTCGTCCTTCAGGAGGCGGGCGATGCGGCCCATTGCCCAGTCCCACGACACGCGCTCGAAATGGTCTGAGCCGGGGGCGCGATATAGCGGATATTTGGTTCGGGAGTCCGACCGCACGAAGTCGATCAGCGCCGCACCCTTGGGGCACAATGTTCCGCGGTTGGTTGGATGGTCGGGGTCGCCCTCGATGTGCATCACCGCAGGCGGCGCATTCTTGGCGCGATCCCCGAGGCTGTAGACAATGATGCCGCAGGCGACGGAGCAGTATGGGCAGGTGTTACGGGTCTCTCGCATCGCGGCAAGTTTGTATGGCCGCACTGAGGCGGCGGCTGCCTGCTCCAAGGCGCCGAAGCCGAGCGCACCCATCGAGCTCAGAGCAGCACCCGCGCCGGCCGCCTTCAGCAACCCGCGCCGGCTTATCTGCATTGGCTTCACCGATTTCCTCCCGAGCTACAGCGGGTTCTCAATCACCGAAGGTGCCTTATCGTCCGCGTGGATGGCTCCGCGAGTCTAAGGCGGGGTATTGACCGTCTTCCCGGTGTTGGGCGTCGGCATGGCAGTGCCTGGATCCTGCCCAGGCGCAAGCGCTTTGCCCGTTTCGGGCACCCCTCGAGTTGGCAGCGTACTCCGGTTCGTGTTCCCGCGGGTCTCGGTGGCCGAGGGTCCCGATGGCGCCTCGTCGCGAGGAATTGGGGCCTGGACATAGCCGTTGGGACCAGACCGGTTGCGCTCATCAGAGGGTTCGGTGCCATGCAAGCCGCCAGCTTGCGCGACCAGAAACGGAAGAGCAGCGTCCCGTTCCAGACGATCGGTTGCTGCGTTAGCGATCGCGGAATCCCCGACGATGAGCGAAAGCAGCAGAGAGCCAGCAACACCCATTGTTCGAGAACAGCCTGGCATTGGGAGGTCCTCCGTGGACGTAAGCGTCCGGCCGAAAGTTCTGCAACGTAAGGCTTTGTCTTGGGTTGCGGGGTTTTACGCCGGGCCTCCGCTCATCGCTTCCGTTACAGCATGGATTCCCAGCATTCCTGCCAACTGGTCCAGCTCGCGAGAAGCGCTACGAAATCGGTCCGTTGCTGGCCTCGCGCAGCGCGCCCGGTCTGCTGCGGCGCCATCGGCCATGCGGCTAGTCCTGATAGACTCGGTCCGGACGACGACGTGCCCTTGTGATGGGGGAGGCCACGACGGGTCCGTGCAAGGCCGAGCCGCGGCCCGAGAGCGACGGGTTTGTCATGAAATAATCGTGCGCGGAGACCGGTTTGGGGCCAGGCGGAACCCGGTGCCAGGAGCCGTCCGCATGGAGTTCCCAGGATTGCATCGTGTCCTTCAGGTTCACCACCATGATTTGGTCAAGCACCTGCGCGTGAACCGTCGGATTGTGGATCGGCAGCATCGTTTCGACGCGCCAATCCATATTGCGGGCCATCCAGTCGGCTGAGCTTATATATACGCGCGCATGGCGGCTGGGCAGCTTGTGACCGTTACCAAAAACACAAATGCGACTGTGCTCCAGAAAGCGCCCCACGATCGATTTCACTCGAATATTCTCAGACAGGCCGGGAACGCCGGGGCGCATGCAACAGATGCCCCGGATCACCGCCATGATCTTCACTCCCGCCCGTGAGGCATCGTAGAGTTTGTCGATCAGCATCTCGTCGACGAGGCTGTTCATCTTGAGCCAGATTCCGGCCGGTTTGCCGGCATGCGCGAACGCGACCTCGCGCTCGATCAACTCTACTACCGCCTCCCGCAGCGTGAGCGGGCTGAACGCGAGCGCGTCCATCAGTTCCGGTCGCGCATAGCCCGTCATGTAGTTGAACAGCCGCGCTGCATCTCGCGTGAGATCCGGGTCGGAGGTGAAGAACGACAGGTCGGTGTAGATGCGTGCGGTGATCGGGTGATAATTGCCGGTGCCGAAATGCGCGTAGGAGCGAACAGACCCGCCCTCCCGGCGCACTACGAGCGATATCTTCGCGTGCGTCTTCAGCGCCGCGAAACCATAGACGACTTGCACGCCGGCAGCTTCCAAGGTGCGCGCCAGCCGGATATTGGCTTCCTCGTCGAAGCGCGCGCGCAGCTCCACCATCGCCGTCACGGATTTGCCGGCTTCCGCTGCCTCGATCAGCGCCTTGACGATCGGGCTGTCGCGGCTCGTGCGATACAGCGTCTGCTTGACCGCCACCACGTTGGGGTCGGACGCAGCCTGCCGGAGAAACTGCACGACGACGTCGAAGCTCTCGAACGGATGGTGGACGATGATGTCCTTGGCACGAATGGCCGCGAAGCAGTCCCCACCGAAGTCGCGGATACGCTCGGGAAATCGTGGTGTGTACGGCGGAAACAGAAGATCCGGCCGATCGTCGACGATGAGCTGTCGCAGATCGGCCACGGCGAGCATTCCGTGTTGGATGTAGATCTCTTCCGGGGTGGCTCCGACCTCGTCGGCGACCAGAGCGCGCAGCTCCTCCGGCATGGCGGCCGACAGAGTGAGATGGATGGCGACCCCGCGACGGCGACGCTTGAGGGCGGTCTCATACGAGCGGACGAGGTCCTCCGCCTCCTCCTCGAATTCGACGTCCGTATCGCGGATCAAGCGAAACATGCCTTGGCCGGTGACGCGGAAACCGGGGAAGAGCCGGTCCAGAAACAAACCAATGATGTCCTCCAACATCACGAACCGGATATGACCCTGCGGCACTGCCGGCAGGCGGACGAACCGCTCGATCTGGCTGGGCAAAGGCAGCAGGGCGCGCATGACCTGGCCGTCTTCTTCCCGCAGCAGCCGAAGCGCCATCACCAGACCCATGTTCGGGATGAACGGGAACGGGTGCGCCGGGTCGATAGCGAGCGGGGTTAGCACGGGGAAAACGCGTTCCATGAACCAAGTGTCCAGCCAGCCGACGTCGTCGCCAGTCAGGATGGCGGGCTCGCAGACCTCGATTCCGGCCGCCCGCAGGGCCTGACGCAGCTCGCTCCAAACTCTTTGCTGGTCCCCGAGCAACGCCTCCGCCCGTACCTTAATGGCGGCGAGCTGCTGCGCCGGGGTCCGCCCGTCGGGAGAACGAACAGTGACCCCGGCCTTGGCCTGACCGATCAGCCCGGCGACCCGGACAGAATAGAACTCGTCGAGGTTGGAGGCGCTGATGGACGCGAACCGCAGTCTTTCCAGCAGCGGATGCCGGCGGTTATCGGCCTCTTCAACGACCCTGTGATTGAAATCGAGCCAGGAAAGTTCCCGGTTGATGAACCGCTCCGGGTTATCTCGACCGATGGAAGGCGCCTCGGGCGCTACGACGCTCGAGGCGGCCGATTTCGGGGCCACAAGCTCCGCCAGGCCGGAGTTGTGTGATGCGGTCTTATTCATGCGGGCATCTTACAGAAGCTGCGGGAGTTTAGAGGAGCCGGAGTCGCCGGGCGGCGCAGGAATTTCATGAACTTGCATCGAACCATCATGGTCCCAGTCTTGCAGAACCGTTGCGGCCAGCCGTCGAGTTATCCTCGTTCCGGAGACCAAGGCTGCGTGATCGAGCTTGGCCGCGACCTCGCGAACTGCGGCTTGGGTGCGCGGCAGCCGCGCGAGTAGCCACTGCTGAACCGAGGGCGACACCACGAGCTGGCGCTCAGCCAGAACTGATGTCAGGAGCGCTCGAAGCAGCGCATCTTCCGGTGGCGCGATGCCGATCACGGTCAGAGCCCGCAAGCGACTGGCCAGATCAGGAAGCCGAACTTGCCATCGCGCTGGCGGCCTCCGGCCGGTAACGAGAACGGGGAGCCGAGCCTGCTCCGCAGCATTCAGCAAATGCAGCAGCGGCTGTTCCGCGGCCAGATCGGCATCATCCACCGCAATTCCGCCGCAGCGAGGCATTTCGATCAGGCCGGAGCGCAAAGCCGAGCCCGCGTGTCGGTCGGCCCCGGCAGTTCGGGCCCAGAGATGCAGCAGATGCGTTTTGCCACACCCGGAATCGCCCCAGAGCGCCAGCCGCCGGTTCGGCCAATCCCTGGTGCGCCGGAGCCAAGCCAACGCAGCGGCGTTGGACGGCGCCTCAAGAAAATCCGCCCGTGCGAAATCGGGTTCGTGCGGAAACGGAAGGGCGAGCTGACGTTGGCCGGCCATCAGGGCGTGGGAGGCGGGTCCAGGTAAAGTGGACTGGCCAGGTACCGGCGCAGCCAAAAGCGGCACAGGACTCCGATGGTGGCTGCGACAGGGACCGCCAGCATCACCCCGAGAAAGCCGAACGCCGCGCCCCCGGCGAAGAGGGCGAAAATGACCCAAACCGCGGGGAGTTCCACCCGGTCTCCGAGGAAGCGTGGATAGATCACGTAGCCTTCGAGAATCTGCCCGAGTACAAGCACGGCGCCGACCAACGCCACACCGTGCCAGCCAGGAAATTGGGCCAACGCGAGGCCGATCGAAGCGACCCCGCCTGTAATGGAGCCGACATACGGGATGAAGGACAACAGCCCGGCTGTCATCCCTACGATAAGGCCGAGATCGAGCCCTACGGCGGTGAGCGCCACGGCGTAGTAAAGCGCGAGCAGCAAGCAACACAGGGCCTGTCCGCGAACCCAGGCCGAGAGAATGCGATCCACTTCCCGCCCCTGGGCTCGTATCACCGCCGCGTAGCGGCGCGGGAGCCAGGAATCCACACGGGCTATCACGCTCGGCCAATCGCGGAGCAGATAAAACGCGACAACCGGAGTCACCACGACCAGGGTCAACACGTTGAACAGGGCGAAGCCGCCACCGATCAGCCGAGGGAGGGCAGTGGCGATGAATGACAGCATCGTTCCGGCCTGGCCACTGACCAGGTCGCGGAGCTTGTCATCGACCACCTGCGACCCGAAACGCTCCTGCAAGTCGGTGATTACCTGCTGCGCCCAGTGCTGAAGCAAGGACACGTATTGCGGCACCCGGCCGATCAGCAAGCCGAACTGCGAGACGATGACCGGGTAGAGCAGCAAGGCGAACAGCAGCGTGGCCGCGATCATCGCGACGATAAGCAGCAGCGCCGCGACCGTCCGGGGAACGCCCGCGCGAGTCAGCCTGCTCGCCGGCGGATCCAAAATGTAGGCGATGCCCGCTGCCGCGACGAACGGCAGGAGGATGGAGGCGAAAAGCTGCAGAGCAAGCCACGACACCACCACGAGGCCCACGAGCAGGGCGATTCGCTGGGCCCGCGTAGCCCGCACCCGCACAGAGGCGGGCTCCGCCGCGACCGGAGGTTCGCTCCGCCACTCCCGATTCAATGGCGGTGACGAGCCCGGGGATGGGGGCGCCGGGGGCGGCGCGAGCGGCGCGTTCCGACTCACCTGGCACCCGCCACTTTCCGCACGTAGCAGGCACCGGAGGCTAGGGTGCTGGTTGCGACGGCCCAGACTAAAATGCTGAGCAGCGTCGGGGCAGTCAGGCCAAAGCCCTCCAATAGCAGCGCCAGCGCGACCAGCAGGATCTGCAGCGCCGTGTTCAGCTTCGAGACATAAAGCGGCCGGATCTGAACGGGTTGGCCAAGGATGGCGAGCACGAGCACGCCGCCCACGATCACGATATCGCGGAACACGACCAGAATCGCCAGCCAATCCGGCAGCACGTTCACGGCCGCCAGAGTAACATACATCGTGACCAGAAGCGCCTTGTCCGCCACTGGGTCCAGGATCGCTCCAAGGGCGCTCGTGCCGCGCCGCCGGGCAAGCCAGCCATCGACGGCGTCCGACAGCCCGGCGGCAACGAACAGGTAGAATACCTCGGCGATGCGATGCTGAAGCACCAGCCACACGGCAAGCGGCACCGCGCAAAGCCGGGCGAAGGTAATCATGTTGGGGATGGTCAGGAGCGCGGAGGACTGCTCGCGGCTCAACTGCGTTCCATCAGGCATGAGCCGGCGAAATCCCTCCTGCTTGCGGGCGTTGCGTGTCGCGGGGCCTTGTGATTGTGTCCGCGCCACGTTCACCGGGGCTTCCGGCAGCGGCATCATAGCATAGCGCTGCCCGCCAGGGCCGTAGCGCATCGGGGGCTGCCATGACCAGCCAGAGCGACAGCCCCGGCGAGGGCGATGGGCTCACATACCGGTCCGCGGGGGTGGACATCGTCGCGGGAGACGCGCTGGTCGAAGCGATTAAACCGTTCGCGCGTGCGACGCATCGGGCCGGGGTCATTGGAGGTCTGGGCGGGTTCGGTGCGCTATTCGATCCGAAGGCCGCCGGTTATGTCGATCCGGTGCTGGTCGCATCCACGGATGGCGTCGGCACCAAGCTCAAGGTCGCCGTTGAGACGGGTATCCACGGCACAGTCGGAGTTGATCTCGTCGCGATGTGCGTGAACGACCTCGTGGTTCAAGGGGCGGAGCCACTGTTCTTTCTCGATTACTTCGCAACGGGACGGCTCTCGGTGGAGCAGGCGCGTTCCGTTATCGCCGGGATCGCCGACGGCTGTCGGGAAGCCGGCTGTGCCTTGGTAGGGGGAGAAACCGCCGAGCTCCCAGGGCTGTACGCCTCTGGTGACTATGACCTTGCGGGCTTCGCGGTAGGAGCGGCCGAACGTGGGACCTTGTTGCCGCGCTGCGTGCGGCCCGGCGATCAGATCCTCGGTCTGGCCAGCGCGGGGGTCCACTCGAACGGCTTTTCGCTAATACGCCGGATAGTGGAAGCCGCAGCACTGGACTGGACTGCACTCTCTCCCTTCGACTCGGGGCAGACGTCGGCTGTCTCGCTCGGAGAGGCGCTGATGGTGCCGACCCGGATCTATGTGCGGCCGCTGCTCGCGCTGCATCGGGCCGGTTTGCTGAAGGCGGCCGCCCATATCACCGGAGGCGGTTTGCCCGGCAATCTGCCGCGCGTATTGCCGGAAGGCTGCCGTGCTGTGTTGGGGGGACTCTGGCCTGTGCCCCCGGTGTTCCGCTGGCTCAGCAAAGCAGGCAAGGTTCGTGCCGAGGAAATGCTGCGGGTTTTCAACTGCGGCATCGGCATGGCGGTGGTGGTCGCCGACGCCGAGCAGAGCGAGGAGCTTCTGCGAGCGGAAGGCGAAGTGGTGTTTCGCATCGGTCGCATCGAAGAGGATCCCGGGCGCCCTGCCAGCGTGCGGATCAATCTCCAAAGCAGTTGGCCGGGATGAGGCGCCGCCGCACCGCGATCCTTATCAGCGGGCGCGGCTCCAACATGGCCGCGCTGATCGCGGCTGCGCGCGACCCTGCTTTTCCATCGGAAATCGCGCTGATCGTGTCGAACCGGCCGGAGGCGGGCGGCCTTGGGCTCGCAAGGGAGGCCGGCGTACCTGCCGCCGTGCTGGACCACCGCACCTACCGAGGGGATCGCGCCGCGCACGAAGCAGCTATTCATGACGCGCTCCGGGCGGCTCACATCGAGCTTGTCTGCCTGGCCGGCTACATGCGCCTGCTCACCCCCTTCCTCGTGGAGCGGTGGTCCGGGCGGATGCTGAACATTCACCCCAGCCTGCTGCCCGCCTTTCCGGGGCTGCATACTCATGGCCGCGCCATTGCGGCGGGAGTAAAGTTGCATGGCTGCACGGTTCATTTCGTGACGGAAAGGACGGACGAGGGGCCAATTCTGGCCCAGGCTGCTGTCCCGGTGCTGCCCGGCGATACGGAGCAATCGCTCGCGGGACGGGTGCTCGCCCAGGAACACGTTGTGTATCCGCTGGCGCTTCGGCTCGTTGCCGGCGGGAGCAGCATCGCTACGGCATCGCCTGTCCAGCTCCCGTGCCCGGACGCGGCGTTGCTGAATCCCTTGCCCGCGGCTAGGCCGGTGCCATAAAACCGACCGGACGCAGAGGCGAGCGAGCCATGGACGAGCAGACAACGGTTGTTACGGATGTGGAGACTCCAGAAGCGTTCCTGGCCGACAGGCAACAGTTCTGGACGTCGTTCACCCACTTCGTGATCATTGTCGCCGTCCTGGTCGCGATTACGCTGATCCTGATGAGGCTCTTCCTGCTCTAAAAAGGGGTGGGCAGCGAAGTCAGCGCCCGTCCGGTTTCTGCGGAAAGCCGATCTCGACCCGTGGACGGGCCGGACCTCGTAGCAGGTCATCTGTCCTTTGTCCCCGCAGCACGTTTCCTGGTTCACCACGCAGCACGTCGCGCGGCTCGGCCGATGCCGCCGGTGTGCAGAGCGTCCCTCCCGGCGGAGCAACGGGCACATCCGCAAAGACTTGGCCGGATATTCCTCGCGGCACGCCGGGAAGCCCCGGCAAATCCAGCCAGAGCGGCACGGTTTGGGTCGGCGCTGGCTCACTGGGGCAATCGGCCGGTTGACCAGCGGCGGGAAGCGCCAGAGTGAGGGGGAACACCAGCAGGATCAGATGGCGCATCCCACCATGCTGACTCGCAGATCCTAACGAGGCCTAACGAGGCGTCGGTCCGGGCACCGCCGCCAACAACGCGGGAACGAACACAAGGCTCGCGATCAGTGTGCATCCGAGGCTGATCAGCAGCAGCTCGCCCATGCTGGCCGTGCCGGGATGCGCCGATAGGGCGAGGGAACCGAAGGCCGTCGCGGTGGTCAGCGCCGAGAACAGGATCGCTCGCGCAGTCGGAGATCCGAGCACGTCAGGTCGTCCTGCACGCCAATTCATCACGAAATAGATGTTGAACGAGACGCCGACGCCGAGCAGCAGCGGCAGCGCGATAATATTCGCGTAGTTGAGCGGCAAAGGCAGCAACACCGCGACGATCACCGTCATGAGCGCCGAGAGCAAGAGTGGCGCAAGGACCAGAACCACGTCCAGGACGCGCCGGAGCGCGATGAAAAGGATGATCGTAATGGCCACCAGAGCGGCGATGGCCGCGGAGCGGAAGGAGCCGATGATCGTCTCGCTGGTCGCCTCGATCGTGACGGCTGATCCGCCCGCTTCAGGTGCTACGGCGGAAACCTGGTCCACGAACTTGCGCAGCCCCACGCTGTTGCGTGCCTCCGGCTTGGGCACGACTTGCACGCGCGCTTGGCCGTTTGGCAACAGCCAGTCGCGCGTAATGTCCGGAGGCAGCGATTCGAGCGTGACCGGCTGCGCGTCCAGGGCGGTTCTGAGCTGGTCGAGCTGCATCGGCAGGAACCGGGTCAGCGCCTCATTCGCGCTCATGACCGTTCCGTCCGAGGCCGTGCTGAGCTGGCGCAGATCGGCCGCGATCGCAACGAGCGGGTGATCCGGCGGCAGCTTCGGCAGGGCGCGCTCGATCTGGTCGAGGGCCGACTTGGCCGCCATCCTGATCTGATCCGGGGTGACCGGGGCAGCCGGCTCATGCGGCGCCAAGGTCGGACCGAGAATGTTTGCCGCATCGGCAATCAGCGCGAGCTTTGGCGGCTGGTTCTTCGGCACGAAGGCGTTGACCGTGAGAACGTCCCCGACCAGAGGCAGGGGGTCGAGCCGCTGCGCGAGCGCGGCGGCCGCCTCTGCGTTCGGAGCGAGGATATCGATTGTGAACGGGTTGGTCACAGGCGAGTCCATCAGGTCGTAGAGCGTCCGCATCGCCTCCGTGTGCTGATTTTTCGTGTGCAGCGGATCGGAATCGAAGGTGAGGCGCGGCAACAGGACAGCCCCGATCACCGCAAGCACTGCGAAGATCACCAAGAACGGGAAGCGTCGTCGTCGCATCACCTCGTCCAGCGGCTCCGCCCAGGTGAAGCCGACGGAAGCCGGCCTCTCGCGGGGACGGAACAGGGTGATCGCGGCTGGCAAGAACAGCATGGTGCAGAGGAAGGCAATCAACATGCCCGCCCCGGCGATCAGTCCCAGTTCCGCGACACCGCGGAAGTCGGTCGGTACAAACGCGAGAAAGCCGGCCGCCGTAGCCGCGGCTGCTACCAAAATCTGGCCTCCGACCCGCTTCCCCGTCTCCGTCATCGCGCGGTCCGGATCGGGGAAGCGTACCCGCATCCCTCGATAGCGGACGCTGAATTGGATGGCGAAGTCCACGGCGATGCCCACGAACAGAATGCCGAAGCCGACCGAGACCAGGTTGAGTGTCCCGACCGCTGCGGACGCGAACAGGATGGTCAGCATCAGGCCGAGTCCAAGCGTGAGCAAAATGGGCACGATCAGGCGCCAGCTTCGCACCGCAAGGAAGAGCCAAAGCGAGATCAGCACGAGGCTGATGACCAGGCCCTCCACGGCGCCTTCGGCCACTGTCGCGAACTCCTCGTCCGCGAGGGCCACGCTCCCCGTTATCCGCACCCGGGCGTCGCCCGATTTCACGAATTCCAGCTCGGCGGCCACGGCGCGGATCGCATCGGTGGCCGCTGCCCCAGGGGAGAGTTCGCCGAAATTAAGTTTGGGCTGGACAAGGACGAACTTGTATTTTCCGGCCAGCTCGGCCGCGCTCCCGCCCAGGAGCTTGCTCCAGGAAAGCGGCTGCGGGTGGCCCGCGAGGGCGTCCGCCATGACCTGATGGAAGCCCCGCAGAGCGGGAAGATACGGGCCGAGATCGGCTTCCCCCTGCTGGACTCCTACACCGAGCAGCGACAAGGAGGCGAACAGCCCGCGGGCGCTCGGATCGGCAACGAGCTGACCGAGGAAGGGCTGCGCGTCGATCGTGCCGTTGAGCAGCTGCTCAAGCTGCTTCTCGTCGAGAAAAAGCAGTCCCTCCTTGCGCAGGAAGGGAGACGCGTCCGGCCGGCGGACGGAGCGGAAATGGACAGGGTCCGCGGACAGCTTCTCGGCCAAGGCGGCGGCGGTCGCCTCGGCCTCCTCTTGCTCCCGCGCATCGATCACCAGGACCAAAAGGTCGGTGAATTGCGGGAAATCCTTGTTCAGAGTGTCCGCGCGTTGGCGCCATGGAAGACTGGCGGCGAACATCTTGTCCGTATCGGTCGAGACGCCGAGATGTCCGGCCGCGAACCAGCCTGAGAAGGCCGCCAGGACGAGGCTGCCCAGGACCACCAGGAGGGCATTGCGTCGGCTGAACTCGACCAGCCCGACGAGCAGGCGTTGGAGTGTCATCGAACGTATCTGTCCCACGGAAGAGAGGAACACCGGACCGGCGAGTGGTCCCGCCAGCCCTACTCAGGATTTGCTTGCTGGACGTGATAGTCGGTTCGGGTCAGCGGGTCCATGCCACCCAGGCCGACAAGAACGATCAGCCAGAACAGCCCGGCGACCGCGAAGCCCCGCACGATCGTCGGCCCGGTATTTATCCGCATGAACGCGAGGGCGACGGTCACGATCATCGCCGCCGCGAGCGTCAGGAGGGCAGGACGGACGGAGGGGCCGAGCGGCAGGAAACTCACCCCGAATTGCGCTGCCCCGAGCAGGATCAGGAGCAGCCAGGCGAGCAGCAGAGAGCGGAACCGGGGCGGCATCAGCCTCTCCCGATCAGATAGATCAGCGGCCAGAGGATCAGCCAGATCATGTCCACGAAGCTCCAGTAGAGTCCCACCACTTCGACGGGCGTATGATAAGAGCGCGAGAACTCGCGCCGTCGCGCCCGCAGGATGATCCACGAGACCAGGCCGATCCCGCCGACCATGTGCAGGCCGTGCAGTCCCGTACTCACGAAATAGAACGTGAAGAAGAGCTTGGCTCCCCCCGCCAGCTCGCCCGTGATCTTGAATTGCGGGTCAGCGGGAAACAGGTGCTTTTCAATGTCGTCGCGCCATTCGAGGCCGAACTTCAGCACCAGAAAGGCCAGTCCAAGCGCGAGGGTCACGGCGCAACATTGGATCAGACGCCGATTGTTGCCGGCTTCCGCGAACGCGAGTCCAAGCGAATAGGTGAAACTGCTCGTGACCAGGATGGCGGTGTTGATCGTGCCGATGGCGAGCTCTGTCTCCTGCGCGCCGGCATCGAAGCCCGGCTGGTTCCAGTGGCGACAGAAAAGCCAGCTCAGGAACAGGGCTCCAAAAAACAGCAACTCGGTGGCGAGGAACAGCCACATCCCGGAGAGCGCCGTTCCCCTTTGATGCTCGGCGCTCGAGTATTGGAATTCGTGCGACGCGTAAGTCTCAGACATTGTGCTGCACGATCGCGGGCGGCGGGTAGGAGTACGGGTCCTCGGTCACGACCGGCGTGACGGCGAAATTCTTCGACGGCGGCGGCGACGGGGTCTGCCACTCAAGGCCGGTCGCGCTCCACGGATTCGCCGTGGCCCTTTCGCCCTTGAGCAGCGACCAGGTCAGATAGAACAGCGGCAGAAGATAACCGGCAGCCAGAATCGAGGCACCGGCGGAGGACAGCACGTTCAGTACCTGGTAATCCGGTAGGTATGAGTGATAGCGCCGCGGCATGCCGAGATAGCCGAGGACGAACTGCGGGAAGAATGTGAGATTGAATCCGAGGAAGATGATCAGCGCGGCGGCGCGGCCCCACATTTCCGGATACATTCTTCCGGTGATCTTCGGCCACCAATAATGCAGGCCGGCGAAGAATGCCGATACCATGCCGCCCACCATCACGTAATGGAAATGCGCGACCACGAAATAGGTCTGCGTCAGATGCACGTCAGCGGCCAGCGCCGCGACCCAGAGGCCGGTCAGGCCGCCCGTCGTGAACAGACCGATAAAACCCAAAGCGTAGAGCATGGGTGCGTCGAACCGAATGTAACCTTTGTGCATCGTGCCGAGCCAGTTGAATACCTTGATGGCCGAGGGCACCGCCACGGCGTAGCTCAGCAGCGAGAAAACCAGGGAGGAGTAGAGGGAAGTTCCTGCCACGAACATGTGGTGGCCCCAGACGAAGAAGCTGATCACGCCGATCGCGACGCTGCACCAAGCGATGAACTTATAGCCGAAGATCCGCCTGCGGCAGAATACCGGCATGATCTCGCTTACCACGCCGAAGCCCGGCAAGATCATGATGTAGACCGCCGGGTGGGAGTAGAACCAGAATAGATGCTGAAACAGGATCGGATCGCCGCCGATCGCTGGATCGAAGACGCCGACACGGAGGATGCGCTCGACTGCCACGAGCAGCAAGGTCATGGCCAGCACCGGCGTGGCCAGCACCAGGATCACGCTCGTCGCATAGAGCGACCAGCAGAACAGCGGCAAGCGGTACCAGGTCATGCCCGGTGCACGCAGCCGGTGGATCGTGACGATGAAGTTCAAGCCGGTGGCGATCGAGGCGAAACCGGAGATGAAGATCCCGACGACCACCGCGACCACGTGCCCTCGGGCATAAACGGTCGAGAGCGGCGTATAGAAGGTCCAGCCGGTGTCCACCCCGCCCACGAACAATGCGGTACAGGGCGATGATGCCGCCAGCCATGAAGAGATACCAGCTAGCGAGGTTGAGGCGCGGAAAGGCGAGGTCGCGTGCACCGAGCATCAGCGGCGTGACGAAATTGCCAAGCGTGACCGGCACCGCGGGCACGAGAAAGAACCACACCATGATCACGCCATGCAGCGTGAAGACCCTGTTGTAGGTTTCGGCGGAAGGCAACATGCCCTCCGGCACGATCAGGTTGTAGCGAATCAACGCTGCGGCGAAGCCGCCGATGAAGAAAAAGAACGTGATCGAGCCGAGATAGAGGATCGCGATCCGCTTATGATCGGTGCTCAGCAGCCAGCTTTTGATGCTGAAGCCGTCCTTGAGATAGCTGACCTCGATCTCACGGGCCTCGATGACGGTGGTGCTCATGACTGTCTTTCGGGCCCCAATGACTTGATGTAGGCGATGAGCTTGAGCAGGTCTTCCTCGCTGATCTGTCCGGCGAAGGACGGCATCACGGGCGCGTAGCTCGCGACGACTTGCTTCTCCGGCGCGAGGATCGAGTTCCCGTATGTAGCGGTCATCCGCCCGCACGATGCTTCCGTCGGAGAGCGGCACGGGGCTGCCGTAAAGGCCCGCCAGAGAGGGCGCGCGCACGGTGCCGTGGCCCCCATGGCAACCGCTGCAACCGTAGCGCATGAACAGCGTGCTTCCCTCGGACACCAGGCTATTTTCGGTGCCGTTCTGCTCCAGCCATTTCTGAAAGTCTGGTCCCGGCATCGCGACGATCTCGCCGGTCATTTTGGCGTGGTCGGTGCCGCAGAACCGGGTACAGAACAGATGATAGGTGCCTGGCTTGTCCACGCGGAACCACAATGTCTCGTAGCGGTCCGGCAGTACATCGTGCTTGACGCGAAACGCCGGGACGGAGAAGTCGTGAATTACGTCCTCGGACGTCATCACGAGCTGCACGGGTCGGCCCACGGGCAGGTGGACGGCATTGATCTCGCGCTGGCCGCCGTCGTGCTCGGCCTTCCACATCCATTGTTTGGCGATGATGTAGATTCTTAACGCGTCCTGTGGCGGCTGGAACAGCCGCACGTAAAGATCCGCGCCCCAGATGAACAGGCCGAAGAACACGAGCAGGGTAACGGCTGTCCACGCTGATTCAACCCGCCACGTCTTTTTCGCCAGAGCGCCGCGATCGATGCCGCTGCCCGCCCGGTAGCGGAACATATAGGTCCACATCAGCCCGAAGACGAGCGCGAGGACGGCGCAGGAGATCGCCAGCAAAGCCAGGATTAGCGCATCGACCTCCGGCGCGTTGCTCGTCGCTTCCGGCAGCCAGAGTTTCATGAGAATGTCCTGTCGCGCCGGAACGCGAGGTAAAGCGTACCGCCGATCGTCGCCGCGGTGATAACGCCGGCAATCTGCAGCAAACGCATGATCGCAAGCGTGTAGCGCCCGGTCTCGGGATCGTAGTGGAAGCACAGCAACAGAACTGGGAGCGCCGCCTTCTGCACGCCGCCGCTGCCGGCGCGCAAGACGCCCAAGCGCACGTCGGTGGATCTGTAACCGACGCCCAGAAGATAGCCCGACACGACGCCTTGGGGCGTGAGGAAAACGAGCCCGGCGGGGTGGACGAACTGCTTCTGCTTCGGGTCGAAGGTGTCGCGGAAGCCGACCGCTCGCTTCACCGCGTCGATCGCGTCCCCCCGCCCTGTCAGGAAGCGCCATCCGACCGCTGCGCCGGGGAGCGGGAAGGCGGAGGTATCCCGCGACTGCGCCGCCTGCGCGTCCACGCTGGTCTCCGTGGGGTCGATGCTCAGAGCTATGAGCGTGTAATCGCGTCCGGCCACCATGTCCGTCCCGCCGAGCGCGTTGTACAGATCGGCGCGCACCACGCCGCACAGATTGGGGCAATTGAAGTAGCCAAGTGCCAGGATTGTCGGGCGTTCGGCAAGGGCGTCGCGAAGCCGCATCGAACGAGCATTCGAATCCTGAAACACGCTTTCGAGCGGGATGCGACCGCCGAGCTGCTGGCGGTAGGTGAATGCACTCAGATCAGGCGCACTAGCCGCGAGCGCAGGGGCCGCTAGTAGGCATAGCAGCAGCGCAAACCGGAGTGGCGCTGCCCATCTCACCGCTGCGCTTCCTGTCGAGCGGGCCAGCCGGGGATACCTTCCTCGGCCACTTTACGCATTGCCTCGGCGATGGGGATATGCACGACGCCATGCGTTCGATCCACCCAACCGAAGCTGTTCAGAGCCTCCATCTCCTGTGCGTAGAACCGCGCCATATCCATGCGCGGACTCGGCTGCAACTGTGGCGCCGGATAGGCCTGCAGCGGAAGCCGCAATGTGCGATCGGTGGTGGATAACGGGAATAGCCAAAGGACACCGAATACGAGCACGGCCAACGAGCCGAGCAGGAACAGGAACGCGCACCAGATGAACCACCTGCCGATATCGCTCTCTTCGTGACCGGCCGGAGGCAGTACCTTCCCCTCAGACATGGCGGCGTACTCCGTCCGGCATGAAGCTCAGGAGCGGCGCGCGCAACGCGACCCCGGCAGCAAGACCGAACATGGCCAGCATGGTCAAGACATCCACCAGGCCCGCGCCGCGATTGCTCTCCGGCAAAATGAGCCACCACGCGCGCGGAATCTCGATACCGACCAGCAGCGCGGCTATGACCATAATGGCACGACGCGACCGTTGCACGCCTGGCCACAGCAACGCGAAGAACGGAAGAAAGAAATGGCCCGCGGCGGTGAGCCCCGCCACGATGGCCCAGCCGCCAGTCGTGCGGCGCAGATACCAGGGCGCTTCAGAGGCCAAATCCGATTGCCAGACGATCAGAAGCTGCATGAAGTCGAGATACGCCCACAAAATCAGAAGCGCGAGCATGAGCCGTCCGAGATCCGCCAGTCGCTCCGGGGCGGGGGGCGCGACGATCACTGTCACGAGCACGGCAATGGCCAAGGCAAAGAGAGCGCCTTCGCAAGCCGCCAGCATTCCATACACGCTGGATTTGAACGCGGGATCGAGCGACATCGTCACGTCGATCGCGGCGAAGCTCACGGTGAGGGCCAGAAGGATCAATCCCGGTGGAGCGATGCGGTAAAGGAGTGCTTCAGAATCGGGCCGCCGCAGAAGTCCGTAGCACGAGTCCGCCGAGCCCCAGCCAGATGATCATGTAGACAGCGCCGCGGCCGAGAAAGAACGGGAGGTTTAGATAGAAGCCGTTCTTGAGATGCGGCGCGACATCCGCCCGTATCCAAGGATACAGCGCGTGCATCACGACGAGGACAGGAATCACCGCTGGAAGCAGGAGAGGCAGCGTCGTCATCCCGAGCACGAGAGAAGGACGGATCGTATCGCCCCAGCGTCCGCCGGTGAGGGCGTGGGTCAGGATCAGCGCCATGCTGCCCAGCGGCCATCCGATCCAGCAAACGACGGCGGCGAGCCAGGCGTGCGGGAATGCGGCAGGCGCGACGAGCCAGCCGATGCAGGAGCCGATCACACCCACCCCGCCAGTGATCCAGGCTGCACGCTCCGCATCGCGCCGGGTCATTGCAGCGCTCCGCGCTTGTCGGCCGGGACGTCGCTCAGCGAGGCATTCTGGCTTCGCTGCAACGCGCGAATGTAAGCGGCGATCGCCCAGCGGTCTGCTGGCTGCACGCGATTGGCGTAGGAGTACATCGCTCCATAGCCGTTCGTGATCACGTCGTAGAAGTGCTGCACCGGCGCTTGTCTCAGCCGATCGATATGGTACGAGGGAGGTGCCGGGAAGCCGCGCTGCACGATCATGCCGCGGCCGTCACCCAACTCGGAGTGGCACGGGGTGCAGTAGATGCGAAATCTCTCCTGCCCTCGCTCCAGCAGAGCCAGCGTAACCGGTGGGGGCTGCACCGGTTTCTCCTGATACTCGACCGTTCCGCTCGGAGTCTTCGCCGGGCCGACGAGCGGTGTGTAGACCTTTTGTTTGGGCTGGTCGGTCATATCGTCGCACCCGGCCAGCAGGGCCGCGCAAGTCGCGACGATCACGGCCGCTCGCCTCATTCCGGGATGTCTTCGACCACGGCCGGCCGCAGATCGTCGAGCAACCTCCGCGCTATCGCATGTCGTTTCGGGTCGTCCGACCTGATCGCGATGAACCACCCGTCGCGGGAGGCCTGCCGGAAAGACTCGCATTCGTCCACGGGCTCATAGAGCGTCGGCATCCGGTTGACGGCGAAGAAGCCGAAGAATCCTGCCGTGAGCGCCCACAGCACGCCGACCTCGAAGGCGATCGGGACGAAAGAAGGCCAGGAGAATTTCGGACGCCCGCCAATGTCCAGAGGATAATTCCAGACATCTGCATAGGTCATGAGCGCGAACGCCGCGACGGCCCCCGCAAGACCGGCGACAAAAATAATCAGGGGCAGGGGCGAACCGGTCGGTTCTCCTTCCAGAACCTTCGGCGTATAGGTCTGCAACTCCCCTACCTGCTCCGCGCGTAGTTTGCGCAATGCCTCGAGCAGCGCGACCTCGGAGTCGAAGGCGGCGAGGATCGCGCTCATCGCTTGGCGCGCTCCTTCGCTTTGTTCGTCAGTAGTGCGCGCATTTCGTACATGGAAATTATCGGCACATAGCGGACCACCAGCAAAATCCCGGTAAGGAATAGCCCGACCGTCCCGGCCAGCGTGAGCCAGTCCCAGAGCGAGCCGTGGAAGACCCCCCACGACGATGGCAGATGGGGACGGTGCAGACTGGTCACCACGATCTCGTACCGCTCGAGCCACATGCCGACGATGATACCGAGGCAGACCAGCAGCACGAGCGGCTGGTTCATGCGGAGGCGCCGGAACCACATCAATTGCGGTATGAGGAAGTTGAACAGAATCGTACCCCAGTAGACCCAGATATAGGTGAGACCGGTCACCCGCTCGATGAACATCGTGCGGTCGGCACTGTCCCCGCCGTAGAAGGTTGTGAACGCATCCATGATATAGGAGTAGGTGAGCGCGAGACTGCTCGCGAGCATCAGCCGGCACAGCACGTCGATGTGCCGGCCGGTGATGAAATCCTCCAGCCGGAGCAGCCGACGCAGCGGGATCACCAGCAGGATAACCATCGCGAAGCCAGACAGCAGGGCTCCGAATACGAAGAAAGGTGGGAACTGGGTGGAGTGCCAGCCGACCGTCGCCGCGCCAGCGAAGTCCAGGCCGACGATGCTGTGTACCGAGACGACCAGCGGCGCCATGATCGCCGCCAGCACGCCATATGTCGCGTGCAGATGCCGCCACTGCGGCGCCGAACCACGGAAGCCGAGAGCGAGGCACCCATAGAAGACCTGCTTCCGACGCGTGCCAGCGCGATCGCGCATGGCCGCGAGGTCCGGTACAAGGCCGAAATACCAAAACAGGACCGAGGCGATCACGTAGGTCAAGATCGCAAAAAAGTCCCACAGCAGGGGACTCCGAAATTGCGGCCACAAGGCCATCGTGTTCGGGTAGGGGAACAACCAGTAGAAGAACCATGGCCGACCCAGATGCAGGATCGGGTAGATGCCCGCGCAGGCTGCGGCGAAGAGGGTCATGGATTCGGCCAGCCGGTTGATCGACGTTCGCCACTCGACTCGAACGAGGAAGAACAGCGCGGAGATGAACGTGCCGCCGGATGCGATCGCGATCCACCAGACGTAGTTGAGGATGGCGAAACCCCATACGACCGGCCAGTCGATCCCCCAAATACCGACCCCAGCGTAGAAAAGGTAGAGGATCGAAATTACCAGAACCGCGCTCAACCCGGCGCACGGGAAGAAGGCGATCCACCACCACAGGAAGGCCCGCTCGCGCAGAGCGATGGCGCAGATCCGGTCCGTCATCGAGCCGATCGTCGGCCCGGGCATCACCACGGGATCATCCGCACGCGGGGCGCGTGACCGGCTCGCGGGCTCACCGGGAGCCATCGCGCCGGTGAGGGGAATGTCGCTCATGCGCCCCGCTCTCCGAGGGCCGGATTGCGGTTGCGGATCAGGGCTTCGTACGTGGTGCGCGGCTTGGTGTTCTGCTCTTCGAGCAGGGCGTAGTCGAGCGGGCTCTGCTTACGCTTGACGACCTCGCTATTTGGGTCCTTCAGATTACCGAAGGTGAAGACCTGGGTCGGGCAAGCCGCCTGGCAGGCGGTGCGTATCTCGGCTACCGGTCGGTTCTCGCGGTCGGCCGTTAAGCGCGCCTCGGCGATGCGTTGGATGCAATAAGTGCATTTCTCCATCACGCCGCGAGCGCGCACCGTCACGTCCGGATTCCAGGACGCAGCCGGGCGATGCTGCTCGCGCCCATAGGCGAAGTAGTTAAAGCGACGAACTTTGTAGGGACAGTTATTGGAACAGAACCGCGTGCCGACGCAGCGGTTGTAGACCATCACGTTCAGACCTTCGGAATCGTGCACGGTGGCGCCGACCGGGCAAACGGTCTCGCAGGGCGCCTGCTCGCAGTGCATGCAGAGGACGGGCTGGAAAAACATCTCCGGATCGTTCGGATCGCCTTCGTAGTAGCGGTCGATGCGCAGCCAATGCATCTCGCGCTCATGAATGACCTGCGCCTTCCCGACCGTCGGAATGTTGTTTTCGGCTTGGCAGGCGATGACGCAAGCATTGCAGCCGATACAGGCGTTCAGATCGACGCTCATCGCCCACGCTGCCGGCCCGGGCGGTACCCACCGATAGAGATGCGGCTCCGGCTTATCGCTGGCAAGAAAACGCGAGTTGTCGCGGAAGCCGGCAAGGTCGCCGTGTCGCACGAAATCGCCGGCCACATCGAACACAAGGTTATGGTGGTCGGTGCAGGCAAGCTGCACGGAGCTCTCGCCCTTTTGCAGGGCCGGCATCTCGGTGCGTCCGGTAAGCGGATAGAAGTCGAACCCCGCCCCCTCGCCGATCACGCCCGTCCTCCTGCGCCCAAATCCGAGCGAAGCGACCACGCAATCCGCCGCCAAGCCGGGCAGGACCCAGGCCGGCACGGTGATGCCGGCCTGCTCACCCATTTGCAGGCGCACCAAATCGCCATTCGCCAGCTTCAATTGCTCCGCAAGCGCCGGCGCGACCAGCAGAGGATTGTCCCATGTCAGCTTCGTCAGCGGTCTCGGCAATTCCTGAAGCCACGGATTATTGGCGAAGCGCCCGTCCCAGAGATGTGGGTCGGGACGGAACAGCACGGTAACAGCATGGTCCGGCGGCGCAGGCAGTGTCATCCGCGCGAGATCGGCCCGGAGACGAACGTCCGCTTTCGCGCTGGCGGTTCCCGGCACGACACCTTGGGCGAGGGCGTCATGCCATCCGGCGTCGAATCCGTCCCCGAAATGACTCTTCCACGTGGCGCCGACCAGATCGATGGCCGTGGGCGGCTCGGCATCGACAAATAATGCCAGCATGACATGCGGGCTGATCCCGCCGTACAGCGGCAGGGCTTGCGGCTGGATGATGGTCGCGGTGCCATCATGGCCGCGCGCATCGCTCCAGTCCTCCCATTCGTGCGTCATGGGCACGGCCCAGGTCACTGCCTCGCTTGTCTCGTCGAGTGCGCGGGACAGCGCCAGACTGAAGGGCACGCGCTTCAGCGCCTCGGCGAAATCGAGCGGGCCGGGAGCGGTGTACACCGGGTTGCTGTCGAGGATCAGCAGTGTCTGGACCCGGCCCGCGTGCATGTCCTCGGCCAGTTCGCGAAGAGAACTCATCTGATCCGTGGCGCGATGTGCGACGGGCTCGATAAGCTCGAGCGTAGACCCGCGCGCACCCAGCGCCTCGTTCATCGCATGCGCGATGGCGTGTATTTCGCCCGATTGGTGCGGCCCCACATGCACCAGCGCGCGCTCGCGATGCGCGAGCAGATCGGCGGCGACTGCGCGTACCCAGGGCGGTGCGTCGGAAGGCGGATCACCGCTTTGCAGGATGTCCGCCGCGAGTGCCTGCACGATCCGACGCATCTCCTTCGGACCTGCGGGAAAACGGTGGTCGGCTACCGAGCCGAGCAGCGTGGGCGCCGGCTCGACCGCGTAGACCCGGCTCATCGCCGCGGTGCGAGTCGGATTGCGGCGGGATGCGAACTCGCGCGCGTAACGTAGGTGGCCAGGCGCGGAACTCAGGAGGTCGCTGTCAAGCCCCAGAATCACATCTGCGGCGTCGGTCTTATAGATGACCTCGACCGGTCGCCCATAGGCCAACATCGCTCCTTTTAAGACGGCGTCGCGAGAGATCGCCTCCCACTGATGCCAACGCGCTTGCGGAAAGCGAGCGAGCAGCGCGTCCAGCTGCGCGGCAAGAGTTGGCGATGTCACCGTTCCGGTCAGGATGCGCAGGCCCTCGCCGTTGTTCGACGCAAGGCGTGCGCGCTCGCCAGCGAGGGCGGTCAGCATCGTCTGACGGCCAGCCGGAACGCTGTGTTGCGTGATCTGCGCCTCGCGGTCGGGATCGTAGAAATCCAGCACCTGCGCCTGCGCGAACACGTCGGTCGCGCCGAGGCTGGAAGGATGATGTGGGTTCCCCTCTACCTTGATGGGCCTGCCCATCTGGTGCGAAACGACAGTGCCGATCGCGTAACCGTTCAACACGCTGGCGCCAGTATAGAAGTTGGGCAGCGCCGGTACGATGTTCGGGGGATAACGCACGGCCGGAATAAGGTCGCCGGTCGGCTCGCCCGTGTCACAGCCTGTGAGCCCGCCGAGGGCGAAGGCAGCCGCCATGAGCTTGAGGACATGGCGGCGCTCCGCCGGGCGGGCCAGCGCCTCGGCCAGCCCAGGAAATTCTTGGGCAGCGCGCGCGACGAAAGCGGGGTCCTCAGCCCTTTGCCTGAGCGTCCGCCACTGGCTGGCTACCGATGGCATATGGAGCAGTCCGTCAAATCTCTGCTAGGAACGTGGTATTGCGCCATGAGACTCTGCGGTGAGGGAGTGTTCGCTGTCCTGTGCCACTCAGTGTTGTAGATCTGATTCTTCGGGCGCAGGTTCGGACCGGGGTCGCGGTGGCAATCCAGGCAGAACTGCATCGTGAACGTCTCCGCCTTATAGGTCAGCGGCATCGTATCCACCGGGCCGTGGCAACTCGAACAACCAACGCCTTTGGCGGTGTGGATGGCATGATTAAAATAAACGTAATCCGGCAGGTTGGTGATCCGGTGCCAGACAAGCGGTTGGTCGTTCGCCAGACTCTGGCGAACCGGCTCCAGCAGGCCGGCATTGGTCCAGATCTGAGAGTGGCAGGTCATGCAGGTATAAGTTGGCGGCAAACCTGCATTCGACGAGACCTCCACGGATGTGTGGCAGAACCGACAATCGATTCCGAGCCCGGCTACGTGGTGCTGATGACTGAACGGCACGGGCTGATCCACCACCCACCGAATTTGGCGAGAGTAGTCGGTGCGGGGCCAGAGCCACCACCACCCGATACCCGCAATTCCTGCCCCCGCGAGAGATAGCAGCACGAGCTTTGCTCCGAGATTGGCACTCGGCCGGAAGATTGCCGCCATCACGCCCCGCGTTGACCCGCGCGCAGACCGACATTGGCGCGGCTCGCTTAAAACCTTCGCGGGCTGGGCTAAGTTTCTCCTGCGCAGGAACGTGAACGTCTCGATTCTCTGCAATTCGCTGGCGCAGGGCTGCCCGAACCGCGCTACCATGCGTCGGTTCCGCTCAAGGAGGACGCGATGATCGAGATCCGCAGAATGGACCCGCATGACCCCGTGCCGGAGGGCCCGGGAGGGAACCTGACGGTTCTGCGGCGCTTCGACGAAGATGAACCGCGGCGCACGATGGTCGAGATCGTCCTGACCACGCGGGCGGGCGAGGTCGAGAGGACGCGTCCGCTACGCTCCGACGGAACGCCCATGAGCCTCAAGGAGGCTGTCGAGTTCCGCGCGTGCGGTGGCGGAGGCCGAGGGACTGAGCACCATTCACGTCATCGATCGCGCGGCCGGTCCGCGAGAGCGCGACATTCTCCAGCATCATGGCGATCATTCCGTGCATATGGAGAAGCTTGACGACTTCGATTTGGAAGAGGGCGAGCGCGGCTCCGACATGCGGGACCGGCGGGCATGACCTTTCCAGCTGAGCGCAGCCGTTCGACGGGCGCGATTTGACGACGAACCTATGTGGCCGCATCGTCAAGGTGAGGTGGTGCGTTTCGAATTCGCGATGGAGTCGCCGCTCTGCTAGGTCGCCGATCTCGTCCAGGGCAATCCGCGACTGTATCCAGTGCGCGGCTCAGGTTCGCTCTGGCATAGAACGGCAAGTGGCGGAAGCTCGGTGTTCGTGACTCGTTCTTCTGGTCTGATGTAGCTGCCCGGCTATGCTCAGGAAATCTGGTGAGCCAGCGCGCTTGCGCTAGGGGAGGATGAATGCTGTCTGCAACGGACGCCATCTTTCTGGCCCGCGCACAGTTCGCCTTCACCATCGGCTTCCACATCGTGCTGCCGGCCTTCTCGATCGGACTGGCCAGTTACCTCATGGTGCTCGAGGCGCTTTGGCTTCGCACGGGCCGCCAAGTCTATCTCGATGTTTTCCAGTATTGGCTCAAAATCTTCGCCGTTGTGTTCGCGATGGGCGTGGTGTCGGGCCTGGTCATGTCGTACCAGTTCGGCACGAACTGGGGAGTCTTCGCCGACAAGGCGGGCCCGATCGTCGGTCCGTTGATGGGGTATGAGGTGCTGACGGCGTTTTTCCTCGAGGCAGGCTTCCTTGGGGTGATGCTGTTCGGTTTGAACCGGGTCGGGCGTGGCCTGCATTTCCTCGCCACGGTTTTGGTGGCGATCGGCACTCTCATCAGCGCGTTTTGGATTTTGTCGGTCAATTCTTGGATGCAGACGCCGCAGGGCTACACCCTCTCGCCCGAGGGCCGCTTTTTTCCGGCGAGCTGGTTGCAAATCATCTTCAATCCCTCTTTCCCCTACCGGCTCGTTCACATGGTGATCGCCTGCTACTTGTGCGTCGCATTCCTGGTCGGAGCGGTGGGAGCGCACCACCTGTTACGAAATACGCAGAATCAGGCGGCACGGACCATGTTCTCGATGGCGATGTGGATGGCGGCCCTCGTCGCGCCGCTCCAGATCATTGCCGGGGACGAGCACGGGTTGAACACGCTGGAGCATCAGCCGGCCAAGATCGCGGCGCTCGAGGGGGATTTCGAGACCATCCGCGGCCAGCCGCTGATCTTGTTCGGCTGGCCCAACATGAAAACCGAGACAACGGATTACGAGGTCTCGATCCCGCATCTCGGAGCTCTCGTGCTGACGCACACTTGGAACGGCTCGATCAAGGGGCTGAAGGAGTTTCCGCCGGAGGACCGGCCCTTCTCGCCCGTTGTGTTCTTCGCCTTTCGCATCATGGTAGGGCTCGGTTTCCTGATGGCCGGCGTGGGTCTGGTCGGCCTCTATGAGCGCCTCAAGGGACGGCTCTATATCACGGGATGGCTGCATCGGGTGATGGTCGCGATGGCGCCTGCGGGTTTCATCGCCCTTCTGTCCGGATGGGTTGTCACCGAGGTCGGCCGGCAGCCCTTCACTGTGTACGGCCATTTGAGGACGGTGGACAGCGTATCGCCGATCGGCACGCCTGGCGTGGCCGTATCGCTCGCTGGTTTCGCGATCGTTTACTTCATCGTCTTCGGGGCAGGGTTCCTGTTTCTGCTTCGGCTCATGCGGCATGCGCCGAGCGTCGGAGAGCCGGGGCCGCCGAAGGGCGTGCCGGTGCGGAGCGCCGGTATCACGCCCGCGCCGTCGCTGGACGAAACCGCTCCGCGACATCCCGCAGCGGCGGAGTAGCTCGCCATGATGACGCTACCCTGGCTCGACTTGCCGCTGATCTGGGCTGCGCTGATCGCGTTCGCCGTACTTGCCTACGTGCTCCTGGACGGGTTCGATCTCGGCATCGGAATCTTGTTCCTCGTGGAGCACGCGGACGAGGATCGGGACGTGATGGTGAACACCGTGGCGCCGGTCTGGGATGGAAACGAGACCTGGCTCGTCCTCGGCGGCGGAGGCCTGTTTGCGGTGTTCCCGCTGGCCTACGCCACGATCATGCCCGCGCTCTATCCCCTCATCATCGCCATGCTGCTGTCCCTGGTGTTCCGGGGTGTGGCGTTCGAGTTCCGCTTCCGGGCCATTTCGCGCGGCGGGCGCTACTGGTGGGACGTCGCATTCTGCGGCGGCTCCCTTGTTGCCGGCTTCTGCCAAGGCTTGGCGCTGGGCGGCCTGCTCCAGGGGATCAAAGTGGTGGATCGCGCCTACGCCGGAGGCTGGTGGGACTGGCTGACGGGCTTCACCCTGCTCTGCGGAATAGCAGTCGTGATCGGTTACGCGCTCCAAGCATCCTGTTGGCTGGTTTGGCGGACGGAGGGAGGCCTGCAGCGCCGATGCCGCCGTTACGCGGGCGCGCTCGGCCGGGCCATTCTCCTGCTGACGATCGTCGTCAGCTTGTGGACGCCGATGCTGGATCCGTCCTTTTACCAACGCTGGTTCCAGTGGCCCGGGATTGCCCTGACCAGCCCGGTGCCGATCCTGGCCGCGCTGATCGCGTGGCGGTTCTGGCGAGGTCTCCGCGACAGGAGTGACCTGGCGCCATTCCTTTGTGTACAGGCTTGGTTCGTCCTGTGCTATGCTGGCCTTGGAATCAGTATGTTCCCCCTGATGGTGCCTCCCTCGATCACGATCTGGGAGGCCGCCGCCCCGCCTTCCAGTCAGGCATTTTTACTTGTAGGCGCGGCGATTCTGATCCCGATCATTATCGTCTACACGGGTTATTCCTACTACATCTTTCGCGGCAAGGTTCGGCCCGGCGTACACTATCACTGATGAGCAGGCGTCTTTCGAGGACCAGCAAGCGCGTGTTCTGGTTCGTCGCGCTCTATGCGGCCGGGGTCGCGACCACGGCCGCAGTTGCCTTCGTGCTGCGGGCCGTGCTGCCCGGATGATGCAATGCCAAGTGGGTTCAGATCAGCTTTTTCCGTAATACCCAGGCAAGCCCGACCAAACCTACGCTCAGGGTAGCTAGGGTCGCTGGCTCCGGGATGCCTGTGAGATAGGACAGACCCTGGCTGGGCTTTAGGTTCGGGGAATTGGGGCTGGTGATCTGCGCGACAGCGGTTTGCGGAGCGGGGGTCCATACTGGCGTACTGCCGGTGACATTGCCGACGAAGGTGGCCACCAATCCGGCGACCGTTGGGTCGTCAGAGGAGAAGCTGAAACCCGAGCCGTATTCCACGGACCATATCGCAAGCTGGATCGCCGATGACACTTGATTGGAGAACCCGGCTGCGAGCATCGCGTCCCCATGCGCGATGAGTGCGTCGATCTCATTGAGGTTCGCGGCCCCGAGCGAGGCACCGATCTTGCCGTGATCGGTGGTGAGCAGCCCGATATCGTAGGTCGCGGGTGCGTAGAGGTGGTCGAACAGATCTGTGCACCAGGCTAGGAGCGACCGGTCCGGGCCGGCTGCGAGATCGTGGACTGTCAACGCGATCTGGCCTGATCCCACGTACTCGTTGTAAACGCCGGGGCTGCCGGAATAGCTCACATGAGCGTTTACGCCGCCTCCCACCAGGAAATATGAGCTGGCGTCCAATTGACGGCTAGCGCGGGGGCCGAGACGGCAAGCGCGGCGATGAATGCCATTGAAAGAACGCGCCGCATACTGAAACTCCGATCGAAATCCGTAACGTGACCAGATCGTAACGTCTTTCACGCGAGCGCGCAAGCGGTGACTAAACCGTCGATTGAAGGTCAGTGGCTTTCGGAAGGGTAGTTCTGTTGATTACAAGGATCCCCCGCGGCGACCGGCCATTGCCCCGAGTTCGCAGTCGTAACGCGTTCAGTTTGATAAATCCTTGGGCGTCGAACTGGTCGTAAGCGCCTTGATCCTCCTCGAAGGTGACCACCTCCATCGAATAAAGGCTGTTCGGCGACTCGCGACCGATCACAGTGGCATTCCCCTTGTAGAGCTTGAGCCGTACACGCCCGGTTGCCGAGCGTTGGCTCTCGTCGATGAGCGCCTGAAGCATTCGCCGTTCCGGGCTGAACCAGAAGCCGTTGTAGATCAGCTCCGCATAGCGCGGCATCAGACTGTCCTTCAGATGGGCCGCTTCACGGTCCAGCGTGAGGCTTTCAATCCCCCTATGGGCCGCGAGCAGAATGGTCCCGCCGGGCGTCTCATAGACCCCGCGCGACTTCATGCCGACGAAGCGGTTCTCGACGAGATCGAGCCGGCCTATTCCGTTTGTCTTCCCGTACTCGTTCAGCTTGGTGAGGAGCGCGGCCGGCGAGAGCCGCACCCCGTCGATCGCGACCGGATCGCCTTGTTCGAAATCGACCGAGATCACCGTCGGACGATCGGGCGCGTCCTCTGGCCGGATGGTACGCTGATAGACGATTTCGTCGGGCTCGACCGCCGGGTCTTCGAGAATCTTGCCCTCGGAAGAAGAGTGCAGCAGGTTTGCGTCGACGCTGAAGGGCGCCTCGCCCCGCTTGTCCTTGGCGATCGGAATCTGGTGCTGCTCGGCGAACTCGATCAACCTGGAGCGACTCGTCGAATCCCATTCGCGCCAAGGTGCGATCACCTTCACGTCCGGCTTGAGCGCGTAATAGGAGAGCTCGAAACGTACCTGGTCGTTCCCCTTGCCGGTCGCCCCATGAGCGACCGCATCCGCGCCGACCTGTTCGGCAATTTCGATCTGGCGTTGCGCGATCAGCGGGCGGGCGATGCTCGTCCCAAGCAGGTATTGCCCCTCATAGAGGGCGTTCGCCCGGAACATGGGAAACACGAAGTCCTTGACGAACGCCTCTCGGAGGTCGTCGACGAAGATCTCCTTCACGCCGAACATCTCGGCCTTTTTGCGGGCTGGCTCCAATTCCTCTCCTTGACCGAGATCAGCCGTGAAGGTGACCACCTCGCATCGATAAGTAGTTTGCAGCCAACGGAGAATGACGCTGGTATCCAGCCCGCCGGAATAGGCGAGCACTACTTTATTCACGTCCTTCATGGCCATGGCGGCGAAATCCCCTGGAGGTCAGTATCGAGCTCGCCGGAGTATGGCCGCGGCCGCTTATCGCGCAAGAAGCGGGGCCGCATCGTGCGAGCGGCGCTCTTTCGGACGGAGGTTCGATGATCCGCTATTTCGCCTTCTGCGTGGCCCTGCTCGGATGGGCGATCGCGGACACAGTAGCGGCGCAGCAATCCTTTTCGATTCTCGATGTGAACGCTGTCCCCTATCTTCAGGATGCTGCGGCTCATGCCGCTTACCAGACATTCCTGGTCTCCAACTTGCCGCGCGCCTTCTCGGTTTCCAGTTCGGGAAAGATCGGCTGGGCAGGCGGATCCGGGACGCTGGAGCAGGAGCGCCAGACGGCTCTTAGGAATTGCGAGGCGAAAGGTGCCGCCGACTGCACAATCTACGCCGAGAATCTCGATGTCGTGTGGCGCGGCCGTGCGCCGCAAGCTCCTCAGGTACCGGGACCGCTGATTTCCACCGGAAACTACAGCTTCGTCCCAGAACTCTCGTTATCTCTGGCGGGGGGCCCAGGCCGCTGCGGGAGTGTTCGTCTGGGCGCACGGCAAGGGTTCCAACATCACTCAGGATGAACGCGGGCAGCAACCGCCGTCGTATGTGCGCTGGTTCAACAACGCGGGCTTCGACGTCGTGCGATTTGACCGCTATCCGGCCGCCGACGAGCGGGAGCGTGCGGCGGGTTGGCTGCGAGACGCGTTGGCCGAGCTACGCCGGCGCGGCTACCGGCGGATCATAGCCGGAGGCCAGTCGCGCGGCGCCTGGAACAGCCTCCAGATGCTCGATTCGCCAACTCTTGCTGATGTCGTGATCGCCGTCTCGCCGGCCGCGCATGGTTCTGGCGCCAGCGTGAACCTGCTTTCGCAGACCGACGATTTCCGCCGCGTTTTGGCCGATGCCCCGCCGCAGCGGACGCGCGTGGCTTTCGTGCAATTCGAGAACGACTTCTTCATCGGCGATGCCGATACGCGGCGACGCTTGATTGAGCAGATCCTCAGGCCGAAGATCGGGGCGCTGCTGCTGATCGACCGCCCCGGGGGTTTTGCGGGCCACACCGCGGGCGGGACGTCGTCTTTCGGAACGAAGTTCGGCGCGTGCCTGCTCCGCTTCGCCACGGCGCCGGATCCACCGTCCCTATGCTGAGCGTTGCATAAACCGATGCAAACCTAGCCCGAGCACCAGCAGACCGCCGGCGGAAATCAGGAACGACGCGTGGTAGCCAATGGCCGCGATAGCGCCTCCGGCAGCCAAGGCCCCCAGGGCTTGGCCCAGAAACAGCATGAAAACGAAACTGGAGACGGCTGTCGACCGGGCATGCGGCAGCAGTTCGGTCGCGCGCGCCTGGAGTACCTGTGTGAAGCATGAAATAGCCGAATCCCAGGGCGAACTCCGCTGGAACGAATGCTAGCCAGTGGCCGGTCGCGAGTGCACTCGCGACAGCCACGGCCATGAGGGCTCCCCCGAGCAGCACCATTCCCGGCTCCCCCAGCCTGGGGATGAAACCGTGCGCCGTGCGGGCGTAGGCTAGAGAGCCCAGTCCGAAGCAGGCCAGCACAAGTCCGGCCGCAGCGAAGGACAAGCCGTAGACTTCATGCAGGAAGGAGGCGATGAATGGCAGAACCGACCCGACCAGCGCCCCTTCCAGCAGTGTCACTGAGAGCAGATGACGGGCGGCGGGCTGATTAAGCAGAACCGAGTAGTTCCCGAGGTGGAAAGCCGCCTCTACCCGCCGGTCCGGCAGAGCGCGAAGGCGCAGAGCCAGCGTGCAGGCGAGGAGGACGGCGAGGGTAGAAAGGAGAAAGAAAACTCCCCTCCAGCCCATATACTCGCCGAAGGCTCCTCCGAAGGGTCCTGCCAGGGTTTGCGCGAGCATCACGCCCATCAGGAAGTGGCTCAACGTGAGCTGCCGGCTCTCATAGGGTACGGCGTCGCCGATGTAGGCGAGGCAGACCGGGATCAAGCCAGCGCTCGCGGCACCGGAGCAAGCGCGCAGCAGGGTCAGACCGGCAAGGTTGGGGGCCAGCCCGCACGCGCCCGTGAAAACGGCATAGCCGCAGAGCGCGAGCAAAATTAGCCGGAGCTTGCCGAAGCGGTCCCCGACCGGTCCCAAGACGATCTGGCATAGCCCATACGGCAAGGTGAACGCCGCTACCACGATTGAGACAGCGGGAACCGAGCTATGGAGATCCTGTGCCATGACCGCGAGTAGCGGGTCGACGATGCGGGCCCCCGCTGAGGACAGAAAGCCCGCTGCCGCCAGGATCCCTAGCGGCAATATGCGCGGCGCCGTAACCCCAAGCGTGGCTGTATCGAACATATACTCCCGATTGTCGGACACGACCGCTTTGCACGCAAGCGTTCTAGCGACCGGTGGTACCTTTTGTTACGCGGCGGGGCGGGGGCGGCGGCCTTCTGTACGAAGCTGGCCGCAGGCGGCAAGAATGTCACGCCCGCGGGGAGCCCGAATGGGCGAAGCATAGCCGGCATCCATGACGATGTCGGCGAAGCGACGGATCGTCTGGGGCGTGCTTGTCTGATAGGACGCGCCGGGCCAGGGGTTGAACGGGATCAAGTTCACCTTGGCGGGGATGCCGGCGATCAGCCGGACCAACTCGCGCGCGTCAGCCGGCGTGTCGTTGATCCCCTGGAGCATGATGTATTCGAAGGTGATCCGGCGGGCGTTGGAAGCGCCGGGATAGCGGCGGCAAGCGGCGATGAGCTCGGCGATCGGATATTTGCGGTTGAGCGGGACCAACTCGTCGCGCAGATCGTCCCGGACGGCGTGCAGGGAGACCGCAAGGTTCACGCCAAGTTCCGCACCGCATCGGTCCATCATCGGCACCACGCCGGACGTGGAAAGCGTGATCCGGCGGCGAGACAATCCAATACCCTCATGATCCATCGCGATGGTCATCGCCTTGGCGACGTTCTCGTAATTATAGAGGGGTTCGCCCATTCCCATGAGAACGATCGTGGAGAGCAGCCTCGGGGTCTCGCCTTTGGGACTCGGCCACTCGCCGTAGCTGTCGCGAGCGGCCATGAACTGGCCCACGATTTCCCCGGCCCCGAGATTGCGCACGAGCGTCTGCGTCCCGGTGTGACAAAAGCGGCAGGAGAGCGTGCAGCCGACCTGCGATGAGATGCAGACCGCCCCTCGATCCTCCTGCGGGTCCGGGATGTAGACCGTCTCAGCCTCTTGTCGGTCGCGGAAACGGAATAGCCATTTCCGCGTCTCGTCCGCGCTGGTCTGAACCCGCGCGATCTCGGGGCGGCCGATCACGAAGCGGGCAGCGAGCTCCTGCTGGAGCGGACGGGCGATCGAAGACATGCGGGCGAAATCGGTGACGCCCTGGTGATAGATCCAGTGCCACAATTGCTTGGCGCGGAACGGCTTCTCGCCGATCGCGTCCAGCTCGGCAGCGAGTTCGGCCCGCGAGAGGCCGACGAGGTCGCGACGGCCATCCGGCAGTTGGGCGGCGGGCGGGGCGAACAGCGCGGCTTTCGCGAGGATGCGACTTCGCTCGGTTTCGGTCAGTTCGGAGGGGGTGTTGCTCATCTCCGGCAAGTGTCAACGCGGGCAGGCCTTGTTGATCGCATCATAGGCCTGATTGAATCCGCGCAGGCTGAATGTGTCCACAACTTGGCCCCGCGGTCCCGGCGATCGCGCAATCACCTGCCGTCCTTTTCGGAACGTGGCCACCGCGGCACCGCCTTCCCGGGCGAAGGCGGAAGAGCCGGAAGTGTAGAAGTTGAGCGCGGTCTGCTCGACTTGGACGGTAACTTCGGCGCCTGGCCCGTAGCGGAACCCGGCGCTGATCGCGACCGCGTCGCGTCCGGCGGGACGTTCGGTCACGGTCAGCACCGGCTTGCTGCGTCCGGGCAACACGGGCGTGGAATTAGCAGCGCGCGTGAAAGCATAGCAGACCGTCTGGCCGGATTCTTCATGCGTCGCGGCCGTCCATTCCTCAAACGTCCCGATCGGCTTTGGCCTTTCCGATGAGGGGGCTGTGCTCCGCGCGGGTCCGTGCCGGGTTTGGGCGGCAATGGCTGGAACAAGGGCCGAGGCGAGGAGAGCGGTCAGAAAAGCAAGGGTCGGCCGGGTCGGAACTGTACATGGCGGGAGAGATACGGCGAAGGGAACCCTGAAACAAGCACGGGCGCGCTTAGCTCTCCGGGGCCTTGCCAACGCGCTCGCGTGCCATCCAATCCGGGATGTCCCGGCGAAACCGCGGGACTCCATGCCTTTTGACAGTCGCTGTCTCGGGCATCCCCCCGCTCCCGACCGGACGGTCGGGGAAGCGCCCGTGCTGTAGCAAGCGGTCGTAGAGAACGAGCGCGCCCGCGACGGCCAAATTCAACGCGAACCGGGTCGGAATCCGCACCACATGGCGGCAGCTCGCCAGAATCTCGGGTGAAAGCCCGGAGCGCTCCGGGCCGAGTACGTAAGCGGCGTTCAGCGGGTGGCGGAACGAGGGAAGGGGGATCGCGGTGTCCAGCAATTCGATCCCGACCAGCACGCAGCCTTGCGGCAGGGCGATCGCCTGCGCGGAGGCGAACCGCCAGAGCGGCACATGGGCCGGCGTGTCCGCTGTATCCGCGCTGCGAGCTGCCCGAGCGTCCCAGCCCGCGCCGATCGTGAAGCAGAACGCCGCGCCGAAGGCATGGGCTGTCCGGAGCAGGGCGCCAACATTGGCCGATTTGGAGACGCCCTCGGCCCCGATGCCAAAATAGCCGCGCATCCTGGCCTCGTGCATAGCGCCGGTCTATGCCTGCTGGGCATGACGGACGCAACCGACAGCCAACTCGCAGCCCAATACGAGGCCTATCCCTACCCAAGGCGCGACCCCAAGGACGAAGCCAAGCGGCTCATTGTGGGCAGCCCTGGCCATCTGCGGGAGATCGACTACTGGGTCTTCGGGGCCCGACGTCCGACCAGCCGGCCCCTGGATGCCCTGGTGGCCGGCGCCGGAACCGGGGACGCCACCATCATGCTGGCGCAGCACCTGGCGCGAGCCGGCCGGCCGGGCAATGTGACGTGGCTCGACCGGTCCGCCTCTGCCCTGAACATCGCACGCGCTCGGGCGGAAGTGCGGGGGCTGACCAACATCATCTGGGAACGGCGCTCGATACTCGATCTTCCGACATCCGGATTCGGCCCCTTCGACTACATCGATTGTTGCGGGGTGCTGCACCACCTTCCTGATCCGCTAGCGGGGCTCAAGGCCCTGGTAGGGGTGCTCGCGCCAGAGGGGGGCATCGGCCTGATGGTGTATGCGCCGCACGGCCGCACCGGTGTCTACATGGTGCAGGATGCGCTGCGCTTGCTCGCCCCGCCCGAGGAGCCGCCGGCCGCGCGACTGGACATGACGCGGCGGGTCATGCGTCACCTGCCCGAGAGCGCATGGCTGCGCCGGAACGGTTATTTCGGCGATCACATCGAGGGAGGGGATGCCGGCCTCTACGATCTGCTGCTCAACCCGCGTGACATCGCCTTTACCGTCCCCGCTCTGCACGGGCTATTGGACGCGGCCGGGCTCAAGGTCACCTGCTGGGTCGAGCCGATGCGTTACGATCCCGTGACGTGGCTACCCGACCCGAAGCTGCGCGCGCGCGCCGAGGCGCTCGACCCGGTGCAGCGCGCCGCCCTTGCCGAGGCTCTGTGCGGCAACATGAGCACGCACGTCGTTTATTGCGTAAGGCGTGAGGAAGTCGCCGAGGCTGCCGATCCAATGGCGCCCGATGCGGTCCCCGTCGCGCGGGAGATTCCGGGGGACGAATTGGCGAAGCAAATTCGTCCGGATGGGACGTTGCCGTTCCTGTTCGACGGGCTCCGCGCGCCGGTGCCGCTTCCGCCGCTCGCGAAGGCAATCCTCCCGCTGGTGAACGGACAGCGTACGGTGGGCGAGATTCAGGCGGCGCTGGCCGCGCGAGGCGCCGATGCATCGAGTTTCGCACGGGCTTGGCGGGGCACGTTCAGCGCGCTTGTCCGCGTGAACCGGCTGCTATTGGCCGCCCCGATTGTCTGACGGGTCAACATCATTGAGGGCTTGGCGACACGCCGAAATGCCTCCGAGCGCGGTCGTGGTGATCTTCGGCGCCGCGGTCAAACCGGACGGCTCGCCCAGCATGACCCTGAAGCGGCGCGTCGAGGCGGCCGCGGCATTCGGCCGCGGTTATCCGGGAACTCTGTTCATCCCTACGGGCGGCGTCGGCCGGTTCGGCGCGTCCGAGGCTTCCGTCATGGCCGACCTGTTGGAACGGTTGGGCGTGTCCCGCCAGCGCATCCTGCTCGAAGAGACGGGAAACGATACGCTCTCTTCCGTGCGCGCCGTGGCCAGGATGTTGCGGGACCTCGGTGCTTCTCACCCGGTGTTCGCGGCGACAAGCGGGTACCACCTACCGCGCTGTCTCGTGCTTCTGAGGCTCGCCGGTATCCGGGCGCGCCCCTGTCCCCCGCCGGCTTTTCCCGCATCGCATCGGCTGCTGCCGCGTTGGTACTGGCGGATTTCGGGAAGCCGCCGCGCTGCCGGTAGACGTCGCATTGATGCTGGCGAGGCGCCTGGTCAGGCGAGCTTAGGCGCGCGATCGTCCGAGACGCGGTTGCCGCCTTCACGGATCACGGCGACGATCGACTCGGGAAGCGACTCACCGAGCAATCCATTGTACTGCCGCTTCAAATCGGCGCGCAGCCATTGGTCGAAGGCCCGGCTCGGTGCCTGGGTCGTCGTTCGTCTGCCGCCCTGAAATTCTCCGGTTCGCATCATCGCCAGGAGTTAAGGCTGAGCGCCAGATTGGGTTGCCTCCCAAGCGCGCGAGCGGGCGAATTGAGTGTCGGCGTGATGCGAACGCCGACGCCTATCGCCTTATTAGGACAGATCCCGCCAGCGTCTCTCGTTTCGGGACGACTCTCGTGATCACGCCGGCAGCAGGCCGTTTGCGACAATCTCCACGTCGGTCGCGGCAGGCGCTGCGGGGTGGCGTACGGAGAGCAGGGTCTGCCGGCGGATCGCATCCTTCACACGATCATCCCGACGAATGATCCCAGCCAAGGCAGGCGTCCTGCCAAGGAACGTGGCGCAGGCACGCGCGAGGGTCGCGTAAGGTACGTTCCCCTCCGGCGCGGGAGGCCGCCTGGTTCACGACAATCCGGGCCTCGCCGGTCCCATGGTCTGCCTGATGGAGCTTCAGGACGGCGTAGGCGTCGGTCAGACTCGTAGGCTCTTCGGTCGCCAACACGAGCAGCGTGTCGGCGAAGGCGGCCATGGTCCTCACGGTCCGGTCGAGGCCAGCGCCGAGATCAAGCAAGACCGTGTCGTACTTGCGGGTCGCTTCGCGCACCGCGGCAAGCACGCGATCGAGCGACAAGGCGTCCAGAGCGGAGAAGGCTCCGGAACCCGAGCGTCCCGCCACCACGTCGAACCCGCCCTCGGCGTGTCGCATGGCCGCCTGCGCGAGAGTGCTTCGTCCGGCAATGACCCCGCCGATGTCCCGTTCCGGCGTAAGGCCGAGCTGAATGTCGACATTGGCCAGTCCGAGATCGCCGTCGAACAGGAGCACCCGACTCCCTCGCCGCGCCAGCGCGTGCGCTATCGTGATGCTGAACCAGGTCTTGCCGACCCCGCCCTTCCCCGACGCTACGGCGACGATCCGCCCGGCTTGCGGAGTTGGACCGACGGGATGGGTGCTCGCGTTCATGGGCAGCGTTCCGGGAGGACGGGCGCTCTGGCGGCGAGCAGCCGTTCGGCGAGGAAATCGGGCGTGAGTGCCGTGAGGCCGTCGGCTGCACCGGGACCGATCCCGGCTTCAGCTAATGCGAGCCGGCCGGCGACGGCGGCCGCCAGCACGTTGCCCAAGCGACGAGCGAGATCCATCCGCGTCGCGATCAGCAGAGTCGCGCCGGCCTCGGCGAAGGCCGCCGCGAGATCGGCGCTCTCCTCGGCGTCCATTCCGGCCGGCAGGACCAAGACAACCGTCGCGCCGGCGGTGGCGGAGAGTGCCCTGAGTTCCTCTCGTTGCGGCGGATCGAAGGGATCCAAGCCCGGTGTATCGATCAGCACGGGGGCGGCATCGGGCCGGCGCGCGAGCGCGCGGCCGAGCGTGACCGGATGGCTCGCGACGACCAGATTGAGGCGCAGCAGCCGGGTGAAGGCCGCAAGCTGCTCCGCGGCCCCGGCACGCTTTCCGTCCGCCGTGATGATGATCGGAGCTGTTCCACCCAGGACCAGTCGCGTCGCGAGCCGGGCTGTGGTCAGGGTTTTTCCGGCACCCGGAGGCCCGGCCAGCAGAATGGGCCGTGTTCCGGCAGCGAACTCCAAACCCGCAAAGGGCAGGGCTGAACGGAGTGCCGCGGCGAGTGGTCCCTCGTGCAGAGCGTCGTGAAGGGATAGGGGAACGCGGTGGAATTGCAGAGCAGCGGTCCGCGCGGGATCTCGAACGGCCGCGGGCGGTGCGGCTTCTTCCTCCGGTTCAAGAGCGGCGGTGATCTCGACTCCGCCAGCCACGCGCCGCGTCGCCAGGATGAGCGCATCCGGGCCCATCTCGGACCGGATGCGCGTCATGGCCTCGGCTACATCACGGCCGCGATAAAGCTTCAGGCGCATTTCAAAAACTTACGCGCCATGCGTTTCGTACCGGTTACTTAGAGCGTGTCCACGGTACGGATTCGGGCGCGTGGGAAAATCTCAGCCTGGGCCAGCACAGACGTGCCGGGACGAATTCGTTCGACGATGGCGCGGACATGCAAACGAACGCCGCCGCTCGTCAGCAGTACCGGTGCTTCGCCAGATGCCGTAGCGGCATCGAACGCGGCCCTAAAACGCAGCATGAACTCTTGCAAGCGCGACGGCGCCATCGCGAGCTGCCGATCCTCCGCAGGCCCGACCAGTGATTCGGCGAACGCACCTTCCCACTCAGGCGAGAGCGTGATCAGCGGAATGTATCCGGCCGGCCCCACATGGCTCTCGCTGATTTGTCGCGCGAGCCGGGCGCGCACATGCGCAACGATCGTGGGGATCGCCCGCGCGCTGCCTCCGCACGCCTCGTGAACACCCTCGAGAATGGTCGGCAAGTCGCGGATCGACACCCGCTCGGCGAGCAGTGCCTGAAGCACGCGCTGGACGCTTCCAACCGTGACTTGCGAGGGGATCAGGTCGGCGACCAGCTTCTGCTGCTCGCTCGGCAGCTCATCCAGTAACTTCTGCGTCTCGGCATAGGAAAGCAGCTCGGCCATCGTCTCGCGCACGATCTCGGTCAGATGCGTGGTGAGCACGCTGGGCGGATCGACGATGGTGCAGCCGCGGAACATCGCTTCTTCCTTGAGCGACGGCTCCACCCAGAGCGCGGGGAGGCCGAAGGCCGGCTCCTGGGTACGCTCTCCCGCGAGATCGGGCAGGCCGCCCTTCGGATCCATCGCGAGCAGCTTGGTCGGGCGCAGCTCGCCGCGTGCCGCCTCGATCTCCTTCACGCGGATGACATAAGAGTTGGCCGCAAGCTGCATGTTGTCCTGGATGCGGACGGCCGGCAGAACGAATCCCATTTCGGCGGCTATGGACCGACGCAGACCCTTGATCTGCTCGGTCAGCCGAGGCGCGTCGCCGCCTGCGAGGACGAGCAGGCCATAGCCGAGCTCCAGCCGGATCATGTCGATGCGCAGCGTGTCCCCGATGGGCGGTTCGGTTGGCGCTGACGGTGCAACCGATTGCTCCGCTCGTCCGGCTTCGCCTGTCGGGTGTTTCGCACGGAGCCACGCCGCCCCGCCGGCCAATCCGGCGAGACCGAGGAACGGGAGCATCGGTAAACCCGGCATGAGCGCGAATACGCCCGCTGCTCCGGCAGCCAGCGCAAGCGGTTTCGGGCTGCCTCCGAGCTGGCGAATCAGCGCGGCATCCGCTGTGCCCTCCATCCCGCCTTTGGTCACGACGATACCGGCCGCGGTCGAGACGAGCAGCGCCGGAATTTGCGAGACCAGACCGTCGCCCACGGTGAGTACCGTGAAGGTCGAGGCTGCATCGGAAACCGCCATTCCGTGGCGCGCCAGTCCGATCGCGAGCCCGCCCACGATGTTGATGACGGTGATGATGAGGCCCGCGATCGCGTCGCCGCGTACGAACTTCGCTGCGCCGTCCATCGCGCCGTAGAAGCCGCTCTCTTCTTCCAGCTCGCGGCGACGGCGGCGCGCGCTCTTCTCGTCGATCAATCCGGCGGAGAGATCGGCGTCGATCGCCATCTGCTTGCCAGGCATGGAGTCCAGGCTGAATCGCGCCGCGACTTCCGCGATGCGCCCTGAGCCCTTGGTGATGACCATGAAGTTCACCACCAGCAGAATGGCGAACAGAATCAGGCCGATCACCACGTCCCCGCCCATGAGGAAGCCACCGAATGCCGCGACGACGTTGCCCGCCGCCGTCGCACCTTCGTTGCCGTGGGAGAGAATGAGACGCGTGGTCGCCACATTGAGCGACAGCCGCAGCAGTGTCGTGAGCAGCAGAAGGGTGGGGAAGCTGGTGAAATCGAGCGGCCGCTGAAGGAACAGCGCCACCATCAGGACGAGCACCGACGCGGTGACCGACAGAGCGAGGCCAAGATCGAGCACGAGAGTCGGCAGCGGCAGAATAAGCACGGACAGGAGGACGACGACGCCGAGCGCGAGGCCTACGTCGCTGCCTGGCGCCGCGCGCCGCAAGCGTGCCGAAACGGTCGGGAGAAACCCCGCGAGCACCGCTTCCGCCATGACGGGTTAGGCCGCCACGCCCGTTGCGGGCGGCGGGACCGCGATTCCCTGGGTCGCGTAGTCTCGGAGTTTGTTGCGCAACGCCCGGATGGAGATGCCGAGAATCGTGGCGGCGTGGGTACGGTTGCCGAGCGTATGAATCAAGGTCTCAAGTATTAGGTCGCGCTCGACCTCAACGACGCGCTTGCCGACGAGACCCGCGACCCCGGCCGCCAGCGCGGGTGCCGGGGATGTGTTCGGCGTGGGTGCGTCACCGATCTCGACCGCGTCGGCCTCGATTTCCGGACCTTGTGCGAGCAGCACGGCGCGGTGGAGCGTGTTCTCCAGCTCCCGCACATTGCCGCGCCAGGCATGTGAGGCTAAGCGCAAATGCGCGGAACGAGAGAGAGGGCGCGGAGCGACGCCGTTCACCGCCGCGTAATGACGGGTGAAGTGGTCGGCGAGCGCCGTGATGTCGCCTGGCCGTTCGCGTAACGGCGGGATTCGCAGCGAGACGACGTTAAGCCGGAAGTACAGATCCTCGCGAAACGTCCCGCGCGTTGTCTCGATCTGGAGATCGCGGTTGGTGGTGGCGAGGATTCGCACGTTCACCTTGACCGGCCCGGCACCGCCCAGCCGGTCGATTTCGCGTTCCTGCAGCGCACGCAACAGCTTCGCCTGAAGTCGCACGTCCATCTCGCTGATCTCGTCGAGCAGCAGCGTGCCTCCATCGGCCGCCTCGAACTTTCCGATCCGCCGGGCGAGCGCACCGCTGAATGCGCCCTTCTCGTGGCCGAATAGCTCCGATTCGAGCAGGTTCTCCGGGATTGCGGCGCAGTTGAGCGCGACGAACGGTCCCGCCGAGCGCCGAGAGCGCCGGTGGATAAAACGCGCCATAACCTCCTTGCCGGTGCCCGACTTCGCCGCAAATCAGCACGGATGCTTCCGACCCGGCGACTTGCTCCGCACGCCGGAGTGCCGCGACCATGCCGGGATCGCGTGCTATCAGCGCATGGCTCTCGCCGCACGCAGCCTCAAGAATGGCGGCGATCAGGTCGGGGTCGGGCGGCAAAGGAAGAAACTCGCGCGCACCGTCCCGGATCGCGCGCACCGCTGCATTCGGATCGGCGTCGGTGCCGCAGGCAACCACGGGAACATTGATGCGCTCCGCGACAAGCGAGCGGACCAGTGCGCCTACGTCGTGCGAAATCTCGCACAGAACGACATCCACGCGAGCATCGGCGCGCAACCGCGAAAGCCCCGCGTGCCGGTCGGGAGCCTGATCGAGCTTCGCCCCGCGCGCGATCGCGAGCCGCGCGGCTTGGCCAAGCTCACCTGCGAGCGAACCGATGATGAGGACCCGCATGTCAGTGCGAGCTTGCCTGAAGAGAGAGCTGTCCTGCTCCCCCCGGTTCGTCCCCGCGAAGGCGGGGAGCCCGGCTTGCGACGATCAAGCTGCCCTGCGTCGGGCCGAGCCATGCCTGAGCGCGAGCCCATTTTCGCAAGGAGAACTGGATTCCCGCCTTCGCGGGAACGAACGGAAAGAAGTGCATCCCAGTCATTCTCATATAGCTCTGTCGGCCTTGACGATCTCCGTCATGGTGACGCCGAGCCGGCTGTCGTCCACCATCACTACCTCGCCCCGCGCGACCAGCCGGTTGTTGACGTAAATGTCGATTGCCTCGCCCAGCTTGCGGTCCAATTCCACCACCGCCCCGCGGCCGAGCTTCAGCAATTGGCTAACCTGCATGGTGGCCTTGCCCAGCACCGCGCTGACCGTGACGGGGATGTCGTACACTGCTTCCAGGTCACGTGCCCCGCGCGGGCTCCCGCCGTCGGTTGTCGCGCCGGCATTCTCACCCAGTTCGGCAAGCTCGAGATCACCCGCCATGCGCGTACTCCATCATTCCCGCCGCCGGAGAGAGCAGACCGGCCGAGCACAAGACGTCTGAAACCGATCGCCACGTTGCTGCGACATCTCGGCAAGCCGAACCGTTTTCCCACGTAATTCGCACGTCACCGAGCATCATGGCGTCGGTTGGGATGAGGCTCACTCGGCCGGACAGGTCGGGATCAAGGCGCGACAACTCCTGCTCTACCGCCTGCGCCAGGCGCGGGTGGATGCGGATGGCGATCGACGGCTCCTGGCGCAACCCCGGCAGGATGGCGCGGACCACGGCCCGAACCTCTGCTTCGCCATGCGCCGCGCAGGACTCGGGCAGCATCGCCGCCAAGCTTTCGAGCAGCAGCCGCGCAATACCTTGAGCAGCCTGATCGATGGTCGAGTGCGCTTCCTGGGCGGATTCCCGCAGAGTCGTCGCGATGGTGGTCAACGCTCTCGCCACCGCCGCCGCGTGCCCCGCACTTGCTTCGGCAAGCCCGGCCTGGGCTCCTTCCGCCCAGGCCACGTTCCGCGCGACCTCGAGGTCGTCGGCAGTGTAATGCGGTGCGATTAGCTCCGGCTCGGGCGGCGCCTCAGTCGCGAGAAGCGTGTGCTCGAAGTCGAAATCTTCGGCAAAGAGCACCCCGGCGGCGCTCTGCCCGCCGAAGGGCTGCATCGTGTCCATGTCCATCAGTAGACGAGCTCCTCGTCCTTGCTCTCGCCGATCTCGATCTGACCCTGGGCCGCCAGCTCCTTGGCTTGCAGCACGATCATCGCCTGTGCCTCATCCACGTCGCGCACCTTTACGGGTCCGAGCGCCTCGATTTCATCCCGCAGCATCTTACCGGCCCGCTCCGAAAGGTTGTTCAGGAACAGGTCGCGGATCTTTTCCGATCCGCCCTTGAGCGCGAGCGGCAGCTTGTCCTTCTCGACCGAGCGCAGAAGCACCTGCACGGCGGTCGGCGTCAGGCGCTGCAAATCGTCGAAGGTGAACATGAGCGACTTGATCCGTTCGGCCGACTCGCGGTTGCGTTCCTCAAGTGCGGCGATGAACCGTGTCTCTACCTGCCGGTCGAGGTTGTTGAAGATCTCAGCCATCATCTCGTGTGCATCCCGGCGTGTGCTTCGCGCAAGGTTCGACATGAACTCCGCGCGTAATGTCCGCTCCACCCCGTCCAATACGTCTTTCTGCACGCTTTCCATGCGGAGCATCCGCATGACGACCTCCATCGCGAAGGAGTTGGGCAGCAGCGCCAGCACCCGGGCGGCGTGCTCCGGGCGAATCTTCGACAGAACGACCGCTACCGTTTGCGGGTATTCGTTCTTCAGGTAATTCGCGAGCACGGCCTCGTTCACGTTGCCGAGCTTGTCCCACATTGTCCGTCCGGCGGGACCGCGGATCTCGTCCATTATCTGCGCCACCCTCTCCCGAGGCAGCGTCTTCTGTAGCAGCCGTTCGGTGCTTTCGAAGCTGCCGATCAGGTTGCCCGAGCTGCCGAGACTGTCGGTGAACTCGACGCAGAGACGCTCGACAATGTCTGCGCGCACATTGCCGAGCTGCGACATCGCCGACGAAATCTCCTTGATTTCGTCCTCATGCATCAGGGAGAAGAGGCGCGAGCAATGGTCCTCCCCGAGCGCGAGCATCAGAATGGCCGCCTTCTGCGGCCCGGTCAGCTTCAGGTATCCTTCAGCTAGCGCCATGTCAGCTCGCGTCCTGCACGATCCAGCCTCGGACGATGGACAGGGATGCCTCGGGATGTTTTTCCACCAGTTCGGTCAACCTGCGGATCGAGGAGGCGCGCATCTGGCCCTCGACGTTCGCGACATTCACCATGCTCTCGTCCTCCAGCAAACCGGGATAGGCGTTGCTCGCAAGAGCGGCGGAGGACGCTCCACCGGGCAGGGCCGCGACCGCGGCCGCGCCGGGCGATCGTGGGTTTCCGTCCACAAGCGCCGCGGCGTCGTCGGCGAGGGATGCTTGGGGAGCCGTAGTCAGCCGCAGAACCATAGGACGCAGCACGAACAGCAGAGCGAGCACTCCGACAAGGCCGAGCAGCGCTGTCTGCGCAAGGCGCAACAGGTCCGTGCGTTCGAGCGGCAGCCCGAACACTCCCGCCGGCTCTCGCGCGGGCGCCTCCTCCATGCCGGCGAATTTCATGCTGACAACCTCGACGTGATCCCCGCGCTTCTCGTCGAAGCCGATCGCGCTCCGGACTAGGCCGGTGATCCGCCCCAACTCCTCGTTCGAGCGTGGCGTCCAGGCCGGTTTGCCATCTCCACCGGCAGCTTCCGTTCCATCGACCATGACAGCGAGGCTGATCCGGCGAATTTGCGGCTGCTCGCGGATCAGCGTTCGGACCGTCCGGCCGATCTCGTAGTTGGTGGTCTCTTCCTGTCGCCCTTCCTGGGAACCGGCCGCGTTGTTGCCCTGGTCCGCGTTCGGCAAGTTGTTCTGGACCGAAACGGTGTTTTGCGTTTCGGTGCTGCGGCTATTGGAATTGACCGATTGCTGGCTGCGGACGACTTGCCCGTCCGGGTCGTAGCGTTCCTGAGTTTCGTTCACACGGTCGAAGTCCATCTCCACCGCGGCCTCCGCACGCACGCGTCCGGGGCCGAGACTGTGTTCCAGCATCTCCTCCACCGCGCGCGAAAGTCTGAGCTCCGTGGCGTGACGAATCTCCTCCGTGCTGGCTGCGGTCGCGGCGGGTCCGGTCGGTTCGCCGGCTCGGGCGAGCATGCCGCCGCGGCTGTCGATGATGGAGATATTCTGGGGCCGCAATCCCGGGACGGCGGCAGCGACCAGGTTCAGGATCGCCTGGAACTCCTTCCCGGTCGAGGCGGGCCACGCCGGCCATGGTCAACAATACGCTCGCCTGGGCGTCCTGCCGCTCGCGCGCGAACGGCTCCCGGCGCGGCAGCACGAGATGCACCCGCGCGCCGCGCACGCCATGGATCGCACGGATCGTTCGTCCCAGCTCGCCTTCCAGCGCGCGCGACTGGTTCATCTGCTGCTGGAACTGGTTCGCGGTGAGCCCGTCGCCTCTATCGAATATCTCGTAGCCGACAGATCCGCCCGAGGGGAGGCCTTCCTTGGCGAGCAGCACGCGGGCGCGCGCTACCTGGTCTTCCGGCACCAGGATCTGACTGCCTTGCGACTCCAGGCGATACGGGATGTGTTGTCGAGAAAGTTGCTCCGTCACCTGCGCCGATTCGCGCAAATCGAGCTCACCGTATAACAGCGCCATTCGCTCGCTGCCGCCGCGCAACACGAGGGTCGCGAGCAGTCCGAGAATGCCGAGGCCGACCGCGCCCATCGCCCCGAGCCGCGCCGGGCCGAGCGCCTTCAGCCCGTCGAGCAGGGCTTTCATGGCCGTTTGCCCGGCGCGTATCGCGAAGCGTTTTGCATGAGCCGCCTGACCCTTTGGCGCCCGGCTTTTTGCCGTGCGGCCATAGTGGCGGCGCGCTGCTTACCCCTTCCTTAATTCGGCGGCAGAACGTGCCTACTGGGCCACCGACTGGACGGCGCTGAAATCCACGGAAAGCGCGCCGAGCTGGAGCTGCAAGGCGTTATTCTGCTTCTGCACCCCTGTCGCGGTACCTTGCACGGTGAAGGGCACGGTGGCCGTGCTCCCGCTCCCATTCTGCGCGAGCACAGCCACGCGGTAGGAGCCGTCCGCGACGGCGTTGCCCGCATTGTCGGTTCCGTCCCAGGTCCAGGTGTTCTGCCCTTTTGTTGCCGAAACGGTGGCATCGCGGATTTTAGTGCCCGCATCGCTATAGACGGCGATCGACACCGGCTCGGCGGAGGGAGCCGTGAATTGCAGCGCGCCCGATCCGTTCTGGAGCGGGATGTGGTCGGAGCTCACCGACACCTGCTTCCCCACCATCGCCGAGGACTGCATGATCTCTCCCGCCTGCGTAAGCTGGATGAGCTGCGTCAGGCTCGTGTTGGTGTTGATCTGCTGTTCCACGCTCGAGAACTGCACGAGCTCGCTCGTGAATTGGTTCGTATCGAGCGGGGTCGTCGGGTCCTGATTCTTCAACTGCGTCATGAGCAGGTTAAGGAAGTCGCCGAAATTGCTTGAAAGCGAGCTCAGCGGGTCGCTCGTCGTGCTGCCAGTGCTCGATGCGGAGGTGGCGGCGGACGTGGTGCTGCTCTGCTGGGCGGCGACGGATGCAATGCTCATGGATGCAATCTCTCTCTTTCTCTTCTCAGGCGGTGATGTCGAGGGCGGCGGATAGCCAGCGGTCGGTTCGTGGCTCTGGCGCTAAGGACGGCTCCGGAGCGGACTGTCGCGATTGCCGCCGGGTTCCCGTGCCTCCGCCGTTCGCGGCCCCTCCGCCTGCATCGTCGTTGCTGAGAGGCCTCTGACCGGCTTGGCTCTGCCCTCCCCCGGAGAAGGACTGATCCGGGGTAGCGAAGTGAAAGGAGAGCGTGCGGCCCTCCGTTGGAAAGCCGGCCTGATCGAGCGCCCGATGCAGCTGGTTCTGATCGCGCTGGAGCAAATTCATCGTCTCGGGCCGCTCGACCGTGATCTCGATCTTCGCCGCGGTCTCATGCGTGCGCTCGATCTGGATCTGTACGCGGCCGAGTTCTTCCGGTTCGAGACGCAAGCTGAGACGTGCGTTGCCGCCGGGAGTATTGCCGACCGAGATCAACACGGGCGCGATCTGCGCCGCGGGCCCGGGCTGTTCCGTGGCAGGGCTGCTCTCGGTTTGCGGAACTGTTCGCGTCGGCGCCGATGCGTGGGGTCGCGCAGCTTCCGCCAGCGCAGAAAGCTGAGAGGGATTGGATGCTCCCCCGCTATCCGGACTCATTGCCTGGATCTGCGCCGGGGCATCGTGGGCAACGGGGGTGATGGCGACGGTGGGGCTTTGCTCGGGTAAGGCGGCCTGTGGCGCTGACCCGACCAGCGGCACTCTGGACCGGATCGGCGTTGCCGTGATCGGTTCCGGGCCGTCCTCGATCGCGGCTCGGCCGGGCGATGGCCGGACGGTTGGCGCGGCGGACGCCTTGAGGGTCGGCGAGGCCGGCTGAGGCAGGGGCGGGTTCAAGACAGGCAGGAGCGCTGGGTCGGCTGTCGCCTTGTCGTCCTGGTTCGCATCCGCGCCCGCTTGGCTCGGCTTTGGGGGTTTGCCGGCATCGCGGCGTGGCCCCGGCGCAATCGGCCGGGTTTCCGTTGCTGCGTCAGTGGCCGGTTTGGCCGCCGGTTCCGGCAGCGCCAAGTTGGGAACCTGACCCGTCGCAGGCGTGCTCGCCACATCGGAGCCGGGTGGGAGTTTGAGCGGGATCGAGCCGGGCTCGCTTGGCGCTGCATCCGCTGCCGTATCGGTCGCTTGCCCCTGCGTGCTGGCCAGGAGCATGTCGGCCAGACATGCGCCGAAGCTGCGCATCCCGGCGATTGCTCCCGTTATCGCCCCGTTGAGGGCGGCCCCGCTCGTCGCAGCCATGGGGGTAAGGGCGGCCATGGGAGTAAGAATCGCAGGTGCTGCCTGGGCGGCGGCCATGATGGTTCCTGAGTCAGTCTGCGCACGGCGTGCAGCAAAAGTCGGGCCAGCGTCCGTGTGCGGTTTCCCGACCTGGACACGCAGGGATCGTCTCACCCGGCATCGAATGCCGGGAAAAACTTGCCCACCGGGCAGGGGCAGCGCGCCAGATCTTCGCGGGCGAACGGCAATCGCTTGGCTCGGCCGTGGCACGTTTGCTGCAACGAATGCCTGCCGCGAACGCTCGTCCCCGCCGGGGTGCGACCAGCGGCATCGCGCGGACCAAGCCTGTCGGTTTTTGAAGAGGATGTCGATGTCTCTGTTCGGCGCCATGAGTACGGCGGTCAGCGGTCTGACTGCGCAATCCAATGCGTTCGGCAATATCAGCGACAACGTCGCGAACAGTCAGACGGTCGGGTTCAAGCGCGTCGATACGAGCTTTATCGACTACCTGACGACCAGCACGGCCGCGATCAACGATCCTGGCGCAGTGGTGGCCCGACCCGATTACGTCAATACCGTCCAAGGCACGATCTCGCAAACCGACAACCCGCTAGGCCTCGCTATCGCGGGACAGGGCTTCTTCGCTGTGAGCGAGCAGAACGGTGCCGTGAACGGTCAGCCGACCTTCAGCGCGCAGCAGTTCTATAGCCGGGCCGGCGACTTCACGATGGACAAGAACGGCTATCTCGTGAACAGCGCCGGCAACTTCCTCAATGGCTGGAGCGTCGATCCGACAACGGGTGTCGTGAATCGCAATGCGTTGAAGCCGGTACAGGTCAGCCAGGCGGTGTTCAATCCCATCGCTACCTCACAGATGACGCTCTCCGCGAACCTGCCGGCGACACCTTCCAGCTCCAGCCCTGTATCGTCTCAGGTCCAGGTTTACGACGCGCTCGGGAACCAACACACAGTCACACTTAACTGGACCCAGAACGCAGCGAACGACTGGACCGTATCGGTCAACGTGCCGGACGATACTACGAGCGCGGCGCGTGGCAGCGCGGAGGTGCAGTTCGGCTCCGCGAGTTCCCAACGCCGTCCCCAATGGGACGATCGGCAACATCACCACGACAACCGGCAGCGTGACGGCGCCGAGCTACTCCGCTTCCGGGCCAGCGACGCTGAGCTTCACGTCGAACTTCGGCTCAGGGGCGCAGACGATCCAACTGAGTCTCGGCACCTATGGTCAGGCGAACGGGGTAACCCAGTTTGCCGCCTCCGCGTACAGCCTGCGGAGCCTGACCCAGAACGGTGTCCCACCCGGCAGCTTCGACAGCATTTCGACCAAGACAAACGGCGACATCGTCGTGAACTATGACAACGGACAGTCGCGCACTATCGCGCGCGTGCCGGTTGTCACCTTCAACGCTCCCGATGCGTTGCAGCGGCAGAACGGCCAGGCATTCACGACCACCGTCGGTTCGGGGTCGCCGATGGCCGAAGATGCCAGCACGAATGGCGCGGGCGATCTAGTGACCAGCTCGGTGGAGAGCTCCAACGTCGATATAGCCAGCGAGTTCAGCAAGCTGATTGTCGCCCAGCGGGCCTATTCCGCGAATACCAAGATGGTGACGACCGCCGACGATCTGTTGCAGCAAACGATCGACATGAAGCGGTGAGCGCCGCTGCTAAGGGGAGCAGAAAATGAATCTGGAAGGCGCGCTCTCGATCGCCTCCGGGGGGCTTGCGAACATCAATCGCCAATTCGGGGTCATCTCCCAGAATGTGGCGAACGCGAGCACGCCCGGTTATTCACGCGAGATCGCGACTCAGGAGAGCGTCACCGCGGACGGGGTCGGCATGGGGGTTCGATCCGGCCCCGCCGTACGAAACGTAGACGATGCGCTGCAGGGAGACCTGCTGTTGCAGAACGCGTCCGTTGCCGGATTCCAGACACGACAGGCCGCCCTGCAGGCCATAAACTCGGTACAAGGTACGGTTGGACAGGGCGGGGATTTGGCGTCGCAGCTAGGCGCGCTGCAAGATGCGTTCTCGACGCTCGCGGCCGATCCGTCCAATCAGACGCAGCAAGCGAAAGTGGTCCAGTCCGCTGGCACGCTGGCGAGTGGGATCAACCAGCTCAGCAACGCGTACGGGCAGCAGAGGCAGGCGGCGCAGGACAGCATCGCATCCGATATCGACACGCTGAACCAGACGCTCGGCACGATCGGGCGGCTCAGCGACCAGATTATCGCCCTCAAGGCTTCCGGCAAGAGCACGGCCGACCTTGAAAACCAGCGCGACGCCGCGGCGCAAACCGTTTCCTCCCTGATCGACGTCCGGTTTTTGCAGCAGAACAACGGCGACGTCATCGCCATGACGTCGACGGGTCTCACGATGCCGCTTCGCGGCGGCACGGGACCGTTCGCGACGCGGGACGCGACACTTGGGCCGAACGCCTACTATCCCTCGGGCGGCATTCCGCCGATCACGCTTGGCGGCGTTGATGTGACCAGCCAGATCACGGGCGGCCGGATCGGCGCTAATATCGCTCTTCGCGACTCGACGCTGCCCACGGATCAGGCCGAGTTGGACGAGTTCGCGCAGCATCTGGCGGGCCGCTTCAATACGCAGGGGCTCCGCCTGTTCACCGATCCCACGGGCGCCGTGCCGTCAGCGGGCGGAACCCCCGTCCAGTCCGGGTATGTGGGTTTTGCGTCGACGATCCAGGTTAATACGGCGGTGCAGGCCACCCCGTCATTGGTCCGCGACGGCACGCAGGCGGTTGCCTTCAGCGCTTCCGGCGCGAGCGCCTTCACGCCGAATCCGGCCGGGGGACCGGCCGGTTTTACGACGCTTATCACGCGCGTTCTGAATTACACGTTCGGCAGCGAGGCGCAGAGCGGTGTTCCGCACCTCGCGAGCGCGACCAGCAATCTTGGCCCAACCGGCACGTTGTCGGCTCCCTTCGCCGCTCCCGCGACGCTCGCCGGATTTGCCTCCGCGATGGTGGCGGCACAGTCACAGGAGAGCGCCGGGGTGAGCCAGCAACTTACGACGGAGCAGGGTGTGCAAACCGCCCTTCAGTCCAAGCTGGCCGCGCAGAGTGGCGTCAACATCGACTCGGAAATGGCTTCGATGGTGGCCTTGCAGAACGCTTATGGCGCCAATGCCAAGATCGTGGCCTCGGTGCAGACCATGTGGAACCAGCTCCTCGGGATGGTGAGCTGAGCATGACCGGTCCTGTCGCCGGCCCACCGGCACTTTCCAGCTACGGGTTTTTGAGCGGGCTCGTCTCGGACAGTACGAACGATTCGGCAAAGACTGAACACGCTCACGGAGCAGGCTTCCACCGGTAAGGTGGCGAGCAGCTATGCGGGGCTTGGCGCCGGTGCTCGGATCTCGCTCGATCTGAATCCTATCGTGGCGCATCAAGACACATTGCAAACCGGTATCGACCAGGCTACCGGCCGTATGCAGGTCGCGCAGACGGCGATGGGTCAGATCCAGCAGATCGCAACGACCTTCTACGCCAAATTGGACGACCTAAACGGGCTCAATGCGTCCGAGGTGGATAGCGTCGCCGCGTCGGCGCGGGACGCTTTGCGGCAGGTCGCGGGCCTGCTGGACACAACTGACGGCAGCGTCTACGTCTTCGCCGGGCAGGACAGCGGAAACCCGCCGGTACCACAGCCGGACAATATCCTTTCGTCCGGGTTCTATTCGCAGATTACCTCCGCCGTCAGCCAGCTTGCGGTGAATGGTGCCCCGGCCACGATTGCCTCGACATTGGCCACGGCAACCTCGAACGCAACGGGCACTTCGCCGTTTTCCAGCTTTCTCTCGCAGCCAGCGGCCGTGCTGGCTACGAGACGGAGCACCGTTCCGGTGGGGGACAAGCGGAGCGAGCCAGTCGGCATCATGGCGAGCGGCAATGCCAGCATCGTCTCTGGCGGCAGTTCTTCGACCGGTTCCTACATGCGGGACGTGATGCGCGCGTTAGCGACGATCGGGTCGCTCAACAGCGGGCAACTTGGCAGTGCCAGCCAGTTTCAGGCTCTGATCTCGGATACGCGTACCGGTCTTAACGGTGCGATTACCGATATGGCCGAAGACGTCGGGGTTCTCGGCGATTCCCGAGACTCGATTGGGCGCCATCAAGACCGAACTCGCCAACACGAACACGGCTCTCAAGTCACAAGTTTCGGGTGCCGAGGATGTGGATATGGCCAGCACGCTTTCCCAGCTCACGCTGGTACAGACTCAGATGCAGGGTTCCTACCAGCTCATCGCGGGTCTGAGCGGTCTGTCGCTGGTGAAATTCCTGACCGCCGCGTGACCTGATCCGGCCGACGGTTCACCGGGCATTAACTCCGATCCGCCAGTATGCCAACAAGCCCGCAAAAACAGCGGGGGCATGCGTAACATTGGACACAGGAAAACAAAACCATGTCCCTGAATTCGGTAAATACCAATATCGGCGCGATGATCGCGCTGCAGTCGCTCAACCAGACCAACACCCAGCTCGGGGCGGTCCAGAAGCAGATCTCGACGGGCTATCGGGTCTCCGATGCGACCGACGATGGCGCGGCTTATGCGGTGGCGCAGCGAGTACGGTCGGACGTCGGCGCGCTGACCAGTGCCAACCAGCAGCTCGGCAACGTCAAAGGGTTGTTATCGACGACTGTTTCCGGCCTCAATAATGTTTCCAACTCGCTGAACTCGATGCGCGACGTGCTCGTCAAGCTGGCAGATGGAAACACCAGCGGCAACCAGCGCACACAGTACCAGGCCCAGTACAACTCGATGCTGGCTAACGTGAAGACGTTCATTCAGGATGCCAACTACAGCGGCAAGACCCTGATCGGAAATATCGGCGGCACAGCCGGGTTCTCCAAAGTGGCGGTGGTGCGCAACGAGATCGGCGCGACGTATGGAATCGCGACGTTCGGGGGTTCGGCCTTCTATGGCTCGCTCAGTTTCACCACGACCCAGATGGGCGGCGCTGGGACGATGGCAAGCATGATCACGGCTGGGGGCACGTTCATGAAGATGGTGAACACCATCGGCACGCAGCTGAATAATTATGGCGCTGCCTCGAAATACGTCGACAACCAGATCAGCTACAACAACGACAAGGTCGATTCCTTGAACAGCGGCCTTGGATCGCTCATCGATGCGGATCTCGCCAAGGAATCCGCACAGTTGCAGGCTTTGCAGATCCGTCAGCAGCTTGGCACCCAGTCGCTCTCGATCGCCAACCAGGCGCCGCAGACACTGCTCAGCCTCTTCAAGTAGAAGCGGAGCTTCCGGCGGCGACCGAAAGAAGGTCGCTGCCGGAGCGACCGCCCGCGCTCCATCAAACACCGCCGCCCTTGCCGCGCATCTGGGATAGAGACAACGATGTCCAATCTGGTCCTTGAGCTGCGCCAGGGCGAGACCATGATCGTAAATGGCGCGCCAATCCGATTCCGCACGAAGGCGCGAATCGAGCTGACCGGCCGGGCGCGCTTCCTTTTCGGCAAGCAGATCATGCCGCCCGATCAGGCGGACAGTCCCGCCCGCCGCATCTATTTCGCACTGCAATCCGCCTATATCGGCTCGATCGAGGAAAGACCGCGCGGGCTGGAATCAGCGCGCCGGCTGATCGCCGAATTCCAGGAAGCCACTACCTCGGCTCTCGCCCGGGAGATTCTTTCGCGGGCCCTGGCCGCGGCCGAGGCGGACGATTGCTATCAGGCGCTTAAGCTCGCCCGCCGCATCATCCGCCACGAGGATTCCGTGCTCGGCCGCGTACCTTCGCCGACCCGCCCGATGGATCACGCGCAGGTCGGCGCGACAACAAGGAGCCTATAAACAGATGCAGACGATGTCGCAGGCGCGACAAGCCTATGAAGCCTCATCGGGCTTCCGAAACCTCCGCGAGCAGGAAGCGGACGTTTTCCGGCGCGTGAACGGCGCCTTGCGCGCTGCTCAAAAAGCCGGCCCCATCCAGCGTGTGCGCGCCCTCGCGGACAATCGCCGTCTCTGGCTGGCGATGGCCGACCTTCTGCGCGATCCCTCCAACGCGTTGCCGCGCGAATTGCGTGCGTCGCTCATATCCGTGGGCATCACGATTCAGCGCGAAATGGACGGCGACGCTCCCGACTTCGAGTTCCTGATCGCGGTCAATGAGAACATAGCCGCGGGACTTGGGGGCAATGCGTAGCCTCGCCGAGCGCTTGGGAGTGCTGGCGTGAGCGGCAGCATCAGCTACCTGCCTCTGCTGTTCGGCGCCAGCAGCACGGGCTCGTCCGCCAGCAGCCTTCTAGGCACGCTTTACGGTTATAGCGGCACGACCGCTTCGACCGGCCAGAATCCGGTTACTGCCCTCCAGTCGGCTGAAACCAACGAGACGACCGGAATCGCCGAAACCGCGAAGCAGCCCGCCGTCGCGCGAGACCTGCAATCCTTTCGGACGGCAGTGAGTGGCGCGAAGGACGTGCAGTCGCTTCTTGCCAACCCGACTGTCATGAAGGTTCTCCTGACCGCCAATGGCCTGTCGGATCAGATCGCCTACACGGCGCTCGCGCAAAAGGCGCTCATGTCCGACACAAGCGACAGCAGTTCGCTCGCGAACAAGCTCTCGGACACACGCTGGAAGTCGGTCGCGCAGACCTACGATTTCGCCGGGAAGGGGCTGGCGGTCATCCAACAGCCGAAGGTGCTTGACACGATCGCCAACGCTTATGCGGAGGTGACGTGGCGTCAGTCGCTCGATGCGGCCACCCCTGGTCTGTCGAACGCGCTCACCTTCCGGGAGCAGGCTTCCGGGATCACCTCGGTGGATCAAATCCTCGGTGACCCGGTCATGCGCGCGGTCGTCACCACCGCGCTCGGTATTCCCCAGCAGATCGCGTTCCAGGATCTATCGGCCCAGGAACAGGCGATCTCCAGCCGGCTGGATATCACCAAGTTCCAGGACCCGAAATTCGTCGAGAGTTTCGTCCAGCGCTACCTGATCGCCAATAGCAGCAGCACCCAGTCAACCACGACGGACCTCGCCTCGCTCGCGGTGAAGGCGCAGGGATTGATCGTCTGAACTTAGCCTGTTTGGGCACCCAACGCTTCGGGTGCCGTCCTCCGTCAGCTCAAAAGGAGCTCTGGGATGGAAGTACAGACCACGCTCGCCGACACCGGCGCGTTGATGCAGCGCGTTTCGGAGATGCTGCAAGCCGGGCGATTGGGTGTCGCGCGCCCGCTCATGGCGGCACTGCGGCGTCTCTCTCCCGCATCTCCGCGTCTCGCCGAACTCTCGGCGCAGTTGGCCATGCGCGAGGGCCGGCTCCAGGCCGCGGCCGAGGAACTGGACGCAGCCATCGCGGAAACGCCTGCTGATTCCGGGCTACGCAAATCGCGAGCCGAGTTGCGTATCCAGCTCGATGAGCTGACCGGCGCGGCGGAAGATGCCGCGGAGGCAGTCATTCTGGAGCGTGAGGATCCTGTCGCGAAGGCGCTGCTCGGCACCGTGCTCATCGGCCTCGGCCGGAGTGAGGAAGCCGTGATTTGCCTGCGCGAAGCGATCGCGGGCGCGCCGACAAACCCGTTTTTCTATCAGAGCCTGTCGGCGGCACTCCACGCGAGCGGCGATACCGAATTGGCGGCGGCGACCCTGACCTCCGGCATCGCCGCTTGTCCGGGCAGTGTCGCCTTGCGGAACGCAGCGGTTCTGGACCGGGTGCGCCGGCAGGACTTTCGCGGCGCCCTCGCCCTCGCGGAACGGGCGCGGCTCGACGGCGTGGCGGATGCGTGCCTGTACGGCCTCAAGGGTCACTCTCTTTCCAGTTTAGAGCGGCATGAGGAGGCGGCGGACGCGTACGCGGATGCGCTGAAACTGGGTCCGGAGGACCCTTATGTCCGTCACTTGGTCGCAGCGTCCGGTGCATTGCCGGGCGGCGAGCGCGCCCCTGTCGACTATCTTCGCGCCGTGTTCGACGGCTATGCCGGCCGTTTCGAGGCGCATCTGATCTCGCTCGGCTATCGCGTCCCTGGATTGATCCGGGCGGCGTTGCTGCGTCATCGGCCCGGGTTGCGGAATGGAGAGTCGCTCGGACCGGTGTTGGATCTCGGCTGCGGGACCGGCCTGGCGGCCGTCGCGGTGTCCGATCTACCGATTGGGCCGATGATGGGCGTTGATCTCTCGGCCGGTATGCTGCGCGAAGCGGCCGCCAAACAACTCTATGCCGAGTTGCGGGAAGCCGACCTGATCGCGACGCTTCTGCATGACGAGCGACGCTGGCCGGTGATCTTCGCCGCCGATGTCCTCTGCTACTCCGGCGCCTTGGAAGAGGTGATGGCGGCCGTGCACGGCCGTCTCATTCCGGGTGGCCTGTTTCTCTTCTCGCTGGAAGAGGCTTCGGCGAATTGCGATGCGGCCGCAACCGGGAACGGCAAATGGGCGCTCGGGCCGCAAGGGCGTTACGCGCACAGCCTTGCGTATCTGGAGCGCGTCGCCTCGGAGGCGGGTTTCGCGCTCAGGGAAGCCGTCCGAGAGACGCTGCGCTGGGAGGCGGGCGCGGCCGTCGAGGGCTTGCTCGTGGTTCTCGAGCGGGTGCGCGATGACGGCTGACGTCGCGTCGCACTGCGTCGAGGCCGCGACCTATCATGCGGCGCGCGGCACCGAGCTCCTCGCGCAAGGGCTCGATGACCGGGCGCTCATCGAATTGCGGCTGGCGATTTCGCTCGGCGGCGATGACGCGCCGACCTTGCTGAATCTGGCCTTGGCCGAGCAGCGCGCCGGGGATGCGCGACGCGCGGAAGGCCTGATGCGGGATTTGGAGCGCCGCTTTGACGACTGGGATGAGCCGCCATTGCGTCTCGCCGAGTTGGCTCGGTCGGCGGGGCGCGGAGCTGAAGCGGAGGAGGCCTATCGCCGCGTTCTGGAGGTCAACCCGAAGCGGCCGGAGGCGCTGATCGGACTCGCGGCCCTGCTGCTTGCGCGCGGGGATCCGGCGTCGGCGCAAATCCTGTTGTTGCGCTGCTGCGGTGTCGCGCCGGGCAGGGCCGAAGCATGGGACGCGCTGGGCCTTGCCCTGATGATGACTGGCGATGCGCAGACGGCCGAGTCGGCGTTCGCGGAGGCGCATCGTCTCGCGCCCGCTTCCCTCGACTACGCCCTGCGGCGGATCGAGGCTGCTCTGGAGGCGGGTTCGGCCGAGGGGGAACTCGCGCGATTGGAGCTCGCATCGTGCGCGAATCCGCTCGATGGCGTTCTGCTCACGGCGCGGGGCGTGCTGCTTGAGCGACTGGGCCGCCTGGCCGAAGCTGCCGATGCGCTCGAGGTGGCCCTCGCTCTCGATCCCGTTGCCAAGATCGCGGCTTCGGCACTCGGCCGCGTCCTGGCGGCGTCTTGTCGGCTGCCGGAGGCCGAGCTTGCCTTGCGGCGCGCGCTCGCGCTCGATCCCGATGATCCGCAGTTGGGCAACAATCTGGCGGCCGTGCTGATGCGTCTGCACCAGCACGCGGAGGCGCGGGATCTGTTGGCGGAGCTGGTCGTGCGCCAGGGACCGCAACCCACGTTGTTGTGCAATCTCGCCAACGCGACGCTTTCGCTCGGCTTGCAAGAGGAAGCGGAGGGGATCGCGCGCCAGGCCATCGAACTGGCGCCCGCGGCTGTGCTGCCGTGGCGCACGCTCTGCAACACGCTGCCCTACCGAGATGGCGTGACCGGCCAGGAACTGCTTTCGGCGCTCCGCTCCTGTTCGGAGCGGCTGCCGCGCGACCGGTCCCCGCCGTTCTGCAATGACGCCGATCCGGATCGAAGGCTTCGTGTCGGGCTGCTTTCCGGCACGCTGAAAACACATCCCGTCGGGTGGCTGACGATCGCCGGGTTCGAGGCGCTCGACCCTGCTTCGTTCGAGATCATCGGACTCGCGCAGGCCACCGCCGACGATCCGATCGCGCGCCGCTTTCGCGCCGTCGCCGGCGAGTGGCATGACGTGCAAGCGCTCGATGATGCCGTGCTGGCGCGACATGCGCGGGCGATCGGGATCGACGTACTGATCGATCTCGGCGGCTACGGGGATGCGGGGCGGATGCCCGCCTGTGGTTTCCGGCTCGCTCCGGTGCAGGTGAAGTGGGTGGGGATGCAGAACCACAGCACCGGTCTCGCGGAAATGGACTGGTTCATCACGGATCGTTGGGAGACTCCCGCCGAACTCGAGCCTCTGTATACGGAGCGCCTGCTGCGGATGCCGGACGGGTACATTTGTTACAGCCCGCCGGCGCACGCGCCCGATGTCGAGCCTCTGCCCGCGCTTGCGAACGGCTTTATCACCTTCGGTTGCTTCAACAATCTCGCGAAGATCACCCCGCGCGTCATCGCGACGTGGGCTGAGATCCTTCGGCGCGTGCCATGCTCGCGGCTGATCCTGAAGACGCACCAATTCGCTCACCGGCCCACCTGTGAGCGGGTGCTTGCTGATTTCGCCCGGCATGGCATCGAGCCCTCGCGAATCGAGCTCCGCGGCTCCTCGGCGCACCGCGCCTTTCTCGCTGAGTACAACCGGGTCGACATGGTACTGGACCCGTTTCCCTATTCCGGCGGGCTGACCACCTGCGAGGCGCTGTGGATGGGTGTTCCGACCTTGACCCTGCCGGGGGAAACGTTCGCCTCGCGACACTCGGCCAGTCACATGTCGAACGCCGGCCTGAATGATTGGGTCGTGCCTACTCTGCATGACTACATCGAAACAGCGGTCGCGAAAGCCTCGGATCCGCGTTCCCTCGCCGACCTGCGAGCGGGATTGCGCGCACGGGTGAAGGCAAGCCCGCTCTGTGACTCGGCTCGGTTCGGCCGCAATCTCGGAGAGAAGCTGCGGTCCGCCTGGCGCGAGTGGTGCAACGAAAGGAGCTCTCATGCAGGACGCACGTAGAACGCCGTTCGACATGCACTTCGGGCTTCCCGAACGCCTAGAGTTCTCCGGAGAGTTCGGCGCCGAAATCAATTCCTTCGTTCCCTTTATCTACTGGCTGCATCTGTCCGGCCAAATGGCTGGCCGGCGGATCCTTACCTATAGGGGCATGCGGCCATTCTACTATTTTCTCGCACCCGACCAGATCGAAGAGAAGCAAGAGCAGCGATGCTACGTGCATCCGCTGCAACGCCCGACTTGGCTGCCGACGCGAAACGACCATCACTCGATGCGCAATGCCTTCGAGGTGTTTCCCGATTACCGGGCGCGGTATCGCAATGAACTGTTCGCATCGGACAAGCCATTGCTCGTCATCCACAACAAATTCACCCACGAATGGCATCGCCCGCCGGTAAATTTTTTGAGTCCGGCTGCACTCGACAGAATTTTTTCTGCTCTGACCGAGAGTTTCACGATCGTGTACACGAGGCCCGGGATCAAGGCGAAGCAGTCTGGATTTTCGGACGATCAGCAGGCCGATCACGAATTGCAGGATCTGCCGCTCGTTCGCCGTCATCGCTCGGTGCTGCTCTTCGAGGACATCGCGAGCGCGATGGCGGAGGAGCTGAGCTACAATGAATTGAAGCTCATGCTGTACGCGAGCAGCTACTTCCACCTCACCGTTCAAGGCGGGAATGCCCATCTCGCTGCTTTGTTCTCCGGCTCTCTGGTGGCGATCTTGCATCGATTCGGGCAGGAGATCCTGCATTCCTACGCCGCCGGGCATTTCCAGTACGCCTCGAATCCCCGGCCCGAGTATTTGTTTGCCGGTCCGAGGAGGAACTGATGCTCGCCCTGGACGTGTTCCCGCAGAGCGTGGTCGCCGGAGGTCGCGTGCTGCTTCCCGCGGAAGCCGCGCCTATCATGGAGGCTTTCTCTCCGTCGGCCCAGTGTGGAGCCGAGCGGATGGATCCGGTCGCCTGGCGATGAGTATTGCAGAGGCTCTGCGCGCAGCGGACCTGATCGTCGTCGGCGCCGGGTTTTTTGGGCTCACGATCGCCGAACGGGCCGCGACCTCCGGTCTCCATGTCCTGGTGCTGGAACGGCGCAATCATATCGGCGGCAACGCCTGGAGCGAAATCGACGCCGACACGGGCATCGAAGTGCATCGTTACGGCTCGCACCTCTTCCACTGTAGCAGTGAGAAGATCTGGAACTATGTTCGCCGGTTTGCCGATTTCACGGACTACCGGCACCACGTCTTCACCAATGTCGGCGGCCGGGTCTTCCCGCTGCCGATCAATCTCGGCACGATATGCGCCTTTTTCGGCCGCGCGTTCACTCCGGCCGAGGCCGTGGCGCTTGTCCGCGAGCAGGCCCGCGAAATCGAGGGGCACGCGCCGCGCAATCTCGAAGAGAAGGCCATCAGCCTAATCGGCCGCCCGCTGTACGAAGCGTTCATTCGAGGCTACACCGCCAAGCAGTGGCAGACCGATGCGCGCGAGCTTCCGGCGGACATCATCACGCGTCTTCCCGTTCGCTACGACTTCAACGCCCGCTACTTCGCGGATCGTTTCGAGGGATTGCCCGCGGACGGTTATGGCGCGCTGTTCCGCCGCATGACGGCGGATGCCCGGATCAAGGTGGCATTAGGGGTCGACTTCTTCGACATACGCGCGAGCATGCCAAGGGACAAGCCGGTGATCTACACCGGCCCGATCGACCGATATTTCGGCTTCACCGCCGGTCGACTGAGCTGGCGCACGCTCGATTTCCAGGCCGAAATTCATGACACACAGGATTTCCAGGGTTGCGCCGTCATGAACTATGCCGACGAGCGCGTGCCTTACACGCGGGTCCATGAATTCCGGCATCTGCATCCGGAGCGGGCGCACGGTCCGCGGACCATCATCTATCGCGAGTACAGCCGGTTCGCCCTCGCTTCCGACGAGCCCTATTACCCGGTCGCGACAGAGGCGGACCGGCGACTCCTTCAGGTGTACAGGGAGAGGGCGGAACGCGAGCGCAACGTCATCTTCGGCGGCCGTCTCGGGTCGTACAAGTATCTCGACATGCACCAGGCGATCGGCGCCGCGCTCCGCTGCTGGTCCCAGCGCGTGGAGCCCTTTTTCGCGAAGCGGCGACCGCTCAGCCTGGAAGCGGCTTAGCGCGCCGACCTCCGGCTCAGGATTCGTAACAGACCAGCGCCTCGCACGGCACGTCCAGCCGGTTCCGCCCTTTGAGGAAGGCGAGTTCGATCAAGGCGGCGGCCGCGGGGACGACGGCTCCGCACTTCCGGAGCAGCGCGATGCCGGCCGACATCGTGCCGCCGGTCGCGAGCAAATCGTCGATGACGACAACCCGCTGCCCGGGCTCCACCGCATCGGCCTGCACCTCGATGCGGTCGGTTCCGTATTCAAGCGCGTAATCCAGCCCGATTGTCGGGCCGGGGAGCTTGCCGCGTTTCCGGAGCATGATGAAGCCGCAACCCAGCTTCAGCGCGAGCGGCGCCGCCAGCAGAAACCCGCGGCTTTCGACCCCCGCCAGCACGTACGGCTGATAGGGACGGACCGCCCGTGCCATGCGGCCCATCGCCACCTGCCACGCATCCGCATCGCGCAACAGCGTAGAGATGTCGTAGAAGAGGATGCCGGGCTTCGGAAAATCCGGAATGCCCCGGATGTGGTCCTTCAGGTCCATGAGCCGGAACCTTCCTTTGTGGGTCTCGGAGAGAGTATGCACTCCCGATGCCCCGCATACTTCTGGCGAGCGTCGTCGGTCTACTCGGCTTTGCCCTTTACGTCTCCGCGGCCGTGACTCTGGCCAACTCGCTCGCTGAGGGGCACTGGGCCGTCCGCGCCCTCTATTTCGCGGTGGCCGGTCTTTTATGGGTGCTTCCGGCCCGGTCGCTGATGCTCTGGGCGGCCCGGCGCTGAGCGGCGCAGGGCGACGACTTCACCGGAGCGTTCCAGCGGGATAATGCTGGCAACGGGCCGTTGCGCCGTCCCGCCTCGCATCGTCCCGCAATACGGAGGAGTTCCGCATGAGACGTCGCACCATGCTCGCCGGCTCCGCTCTCTTGGCAGCTGGCCCGCTCGGGCTTGCCCGGCCGGCGGTCGCGCAGGCGCGCACCAGGATCGTTTGGTGGCATGCGATGACCGCGACCAACGCCGAGCAGGTCGCCCGGATCGTGCAGCAATTCAATGCGGCGCAAAACGAGGTGGAGGTCCAAGCGGTCTACAAGGGGACATACCCAGAGACGCTGACTGCTGCCATCGCGGCGTTTCGTGCCGGGCAGGCCCCGCATCTCGTCCAGATCTTCGAGGTGGGTACCGGATCGATGCTGGTGGCCGGGCGGGCCGTGAAGCAGGTTTGGCAGCTGTCGCAGGATACCGGGGTTCCGATCGATCCGGCGCAGTTCATCCCGGCCGTGCGCGGCTACTACAGCCTAGCCGATGGCAGGCTCGCATCCATGCCGTTCAATTCCTCGACCGCGGTGATGTGGTACAACAAGGATGCGTTCGCGAAAGCCGGACTCGACCCTGAACTGCCGCCGGCGACGTGGCAGGAAACCGTGGTCGCCTGCCGGGCGCTGAAGGACAAGAACGCGATCGAAATCCCGATGATGACCGGTTGGCCGAGCTGGATCCAGTTCGAGCAGTACAGCGCGATCCACAATCTGCCCTATGCGAGCGAGGCGAACGGCTTCAAGGGGCTGAACGCGGAGCTGAAGTTCAACAGCCCGGCTCACGTGAAGCACTTGCAGCGGCTGATGGACATGGCCCGCGAGGGCACGTTCCGCTACGGCGGTCGGGGCGACGCGCCGGAAAACCTGTTCCCGGCCGGCACCGCCGCGATCATGTTCGAGTCGTCCGGCGACCGCGGGCTTTATTCCCGCGCCAGCAAATTCCGCTGGGGTGAGGCGATGCTGCCTTACGATCCGGAGGTGATCGCTGAGCCGAACAACTCGATCATCGGCGGCGCGAGCCTCTGGACGATGACGGCACCCGATCGCTCGGACGCCGAATACAAAGGCGTTGCGAAGCTGCTGGCGTTCATCGCGCAACCCGAGCAGGTCGCGGAGTGGCACCAAAAGACCGGGTATTTGCCGATTTCCACCGCGGGCTACGAACTTTCGGAGAAGCAGGGCTGGTACAAGCAGAACCCCGGCGCGGATTTGCCGATCAAGCAACTCACCCGCGGGCACGTTACCGAGAATTCGATGGGGTTGCGCCTCGGCCGGTTGCCCGAGATCCGCAACATCCTGGAGGAGGAAGTCGAGAGGGCATTGCAGGGGCAGCAGACAGCACAGCAGGCGCTCGATACGGCGGTCGAGCGCGGCAACAAGGTGCTTCGCGACTTCGAGAGATCGGTGCGGACGTGAGCGGGGGCCGGCGACAGCGGCCCTTCGCAGATGGAACGTCGAACGATTTTCCCCGGACGGCTGCTGCCGGTCGCGCTCGTGGCGCCGCAGTTGCTGCTCACGGCCGTATTCTTCCTCTGGCCCGCCGCGCAGGCGGGCTGGTTGAGCCTGACGCGGGAAGATCCTTTCGGTCTGAGCGCTGAGTTCGTCGGGTTGGCGAACTACACGGCTTTGTTCGCGGACCCTCTCTATCGCGCTTCCGTCACCCGCACCGTGTTTTTCTGCTTCGCGGTTTCGGCACTCTCGATGCTGGTCGCTCTCGTGCTCGCTGTGTTCGCGGACCAGGAGATCAGAGGCCGCCACATCTACCGCACGCTGCTGATCTGGCCCTACGCGGTCGCTCCAGCGCTCGCCGCCGTGCTCTGGCTCTTGCTCGTTCACCCGCAGATCGGATTGCTCGGCCGGCCGCTTGACCATTTGCTGGCGCAATTCGGGGGGAGGTGGGATTACAAACTGGACGGCGGGCAGGCGATGCTGGTGTTGATTCTCGCCAGCGCATGGAAGCAGGTGAGCTACAACTTCATCTTTTTTCTAGCCGGACTTCAGTCCATCCCGCGTGCCGTGATCGAGGCGGCGCGCATGGACGGGGCGCGCGGATGGCGGCGCTTTCGTTCGATCGTTCTGCCGCTGCTGATGCCGACGATTTTCTTTCTGCTGGTCGTTAATCTGGTGTACGCCGCGTTCGATACATTCGGAACTATTCAGGCGCTCACCCAGGGCGGTCCCGGCCAGTCCACGCAGACGCTGGTCGTGAAGGTCTATCGGGACGGGCATGACAACGGCGATCTCGGCTCCTCCTCGGCGCAGTCCGTCGTGCTCATGATTGGCGTGATTGCTCTCACCGCGGCGCAGTTTCGCTTTCTCGGCCGGAAGGCGGAGTGATGCGCGGCAATTGGGTCGCGCACGTCATTCTCTGCCTTGGGGTATTGCTGTTCGGGTTGCCGATCTGGCTCATCCTCGCCGGGTCGACCCAGAGCTCCGAGCTGATCGCCCGCGGTCAGCTCTCCCTCGTTCCGTCTCTCGCGGGCTTCTCGATTTATCCGCAGGTGCTGTCGAGCCGGGGCCTGAGCGGCACGCCGCCGGTCGCCCATATGCTGCTGATCTCGGCCGGAATGGCGCTCGCCATCGCCATCGGCAAGATCGTGATTTCGCTGCTCTCGGCCTACGCGGTCGCCTTCTTCCGTTTTCCGTTCCGCATGGTCGCGTTCTGGACCATCTTCATCACGCTGATGCTCCCAGTCGAGGTGCGGATCGTGCCGACCTACCTGGTGATGAGCCGGCTGCATCTCATCGACAGCTTCGGGGGGCTGACGGTGCCGTTGATCGCGTCGGCCACCGCGACGCTTCTGTTCCGGCAGGTGTTCCTGGCGCTCCCTGACGAGCTGATGGAGGCGGCCCGCATGGACGGCGCCGGACCCTGGCGCTTTCTCAAGGACATTGTGATCCCGGTATCATCGTCCAACATAGCGGCGCTGTTCGTGATTCTGTTCGTCTACGGCTGGAACCAGTATCTCTGGCCTCTGCTGGTCGCGACCGATCCGCGGCTCGACACGATCGTGGTTGGGATCGTGCGGATGATTGGGGTGGAGTTGCTGACGGAGTGGAACCAGGTGATGGCGATCGCCGCGCTCGCACTGTTGCCGCCGGTCGCCGTGGTGCTGCTGATGCAACGCTGGTTCGTCAAGGGACTGACCGAGGGCGAAAAATAATGGCGACGCTCGAGCTGCACGGCCTGCGCAAGAGCTTCGGCGACACGCAAGTACTGCACGGCCTCGATCTCGCGCTCGCTGAAGGCGAGATGCTGGTCATCGTCGGTGCTTCAGGTTGCGGCAAATCGACGCTGCTTCGCTTGGTCGCGGGTCTGGAGGAACCGACCGGGGGCCGTGTGGTCGTGGCGGGTCGCGACGTTACGAGGCTGGACCCATCGCAACGCGACATGGCGATGGTGTTTCAGAACTATGCTCTCTATCCGCATATGACCGTGTTCGACAACATGGCGTACGGGCTGCGCATCCGCGGCCTCCGGCGCGAGGAGATCCGCCGTCGCGTGGAAGAGGCGGCCGGGCTACTCGGGCTCGGTGGTCTGCTGGCGCGCAGGCCGCGACAGCTATCGGGCGGCCAGCGGCAGCGCGTGGCGATGGGGCGCGCCATCGTGCGGGAGCCTAAGCTGTTCCTGTTCGACGAGCCGCTCTCCAATCTCGACGCAAAGCTCAGGGTGCAGATGCGCGCCGAGATCCGCCGTTTGCAGCGCCGGCTCGGCGTGACCAGCCTCTACGTGACGCACGATCAGGTCGAGGCGATGACGCTCGGGGACCGTCTGTTGGTCCTGCACAACGGGCGACCGGCGCAACTCGCGACGCCCCTCGAAGTGTTCAGCCGGCCGGCCGACACCTACGTCGCGGGCTTTATTGGCGCGCCCGCGATGAACTTCCTCGAGGCGGAACTCGAGGAGAGTGGCGAGGCGGCCCGCCTCCGCACGGGTCCATCGATTCCTCTCCCGGCCGGGGTGTCAGAGGGGGCCAAGGGGCGGCGGCTTACGCTTGGGGTCCGCCCGGAGCATCTGGAAATCGGTCCGAGTGGCCTTCCGGGTGGCCTCGAGCTCTCGGTGGAGCTCGTGGAACCGTTGGGATCCGAAACGGTGGTGCACGGCCGCACCTCGGCCGGCGAAGCGGTCGTCATGCGGTTATCGGGGGCGGTCGAAGTGCAGGATCGGCTCTCGGCCATCGTCTCTGCCGCCCACCTCCATGTGTTCGACCGGGACACGGGAGCGCGGCTCGGCTCGGAATTCCCCGAAACGTCCCGTGGCTACCCTTGCGGGTGCGAATGCCGCTGAATAGGGTTGCGCCGTCGTTCCGAACAGCCGCAGAGCGCGATGTCCGTCCGTCCCAGCGTTCCTGTGCCGCCCGTCAGTCCTGCCGAGATGGAGCAGATCGTGGCCAGGGCCGGGCTCGTGCTGAACCCTGGGCAAATGGCCGATCTGGTGCTGGTCTGGCGGCAACTGACGGTTCTGGCCGCCAGCATTCCGCGTGAGCGCGTGACGTCGGGCCATTGGGCGTATACGTTCCGGCTGCCTCCGCCGACGCCTCCGCCGCTCCGGCACGGCGTGAAACGAGTCCTCACCCGCTTGCGAAAACGCGCTACACGCAGGCGATGAAGGGCCCGAGTCCGCCTTTCCTCACCATCGCTGAAGCCGCAAGGCTCATCGCCGCGAAGAAACTCTCTCCCGTCGAGCTCGTGCGGTCGCTTCTCGCGCGAGTGGAGGCGATCGACCCCAAGGTCAATGCTTTTCTGACCGTCACGGGGGAGCAGGCGCTTGCCGCGGCACGCGCCGCCGAGCGGCGGGTGCGAGCGCCGCGGAAGAGCCGGTTACTTGGGATACCGCTTGCGCACAAGGACATTTACGAGACCGCCGGTATCCGGACCACTGCGCACTCGCGCCTCCTCGCCGATCACGTCCCGCAGGCTGATGCCGAGGCGATCCGCCGGCTCCGCGAAGCGGGAGCCGTGACGCTGGGAAAGCTCGCCACGCACGAGTTCGCCATCGGCGGCCCTTCCTTCGATCTGCCTTGGCCGCCCGCGCGAAACCCTTGGGATTTGCGCCGGTTCACCGGCGGATCGAGCTCCGGCTCGGCGGCCGCGATCGCGGCCGGACTGTGCCTCGGCTCGCTCGCTTCGGATACCGGCGGCTCGATCCGCGTCCCCGCGTCGTACTGTGGGGTCGCGGGGCTGAAGCCGACAGCAGGCTTGGTGTCGCGGCGCGGCATGATCCCGCTCGCCCCGAGCCTGGACACGGCGGGACCCATGGCGTGGACGGCGGAGGATTGCGCGCTCCTGCTCGACGCTATCGCAGGCTACGACCCCGGTGATCCGGGCTCGGTTCCCGGCCCGAAATTGTCCTATGCGCGCGCGATCTCCGTACCGGTGAAGGGGCTTCGGGTGGGACTGCTACGGCATTTCTACGAGCGCGACGTCCCGGCCGAACCCGAGGTGCTGCGCATGATGGCGCAGGTGATCGCGGTGCTGAAGGGGCTGGGCTGCCGGGTCGAGGATGCGACGCTTCCTCCGGTACAGGACTACAACGCCGTCGGACGGGTCATCATCACGGCGGAAGCTTATGCTTTGCACGAGTTGGCTTTGCGAACCCGCCTTTCCGATTTCTCGCGCGTGTTCCGGGTGCGCGTTCTCGGAGGCGGTCTGATACGCGCGGCGGACTATATCGCGGCCCAGCGGCGGCGCGCCGATCTGATCGCAAAGACGGCAGATGCGTTTCGGAACTTCGATCTGCTGGTCTCGGCGGTTGCCACCGGTCCGGCGCCGCTGCTGACGGAGCAGCGGCCGGATGAGGGTTTTGCCAAACCATTCCTGACGACACCCGCGAATGTCGCCGGCATACCCGCGCTGGCGGTCTGCGCCGGCCGAACGCGCGCCGGCCTGCCCCTCGGCATCGAAATCATGGGGCCGGCTTGGAGTGATGCGACGGTGCTACGGCTCGGGCACCATTTCGAGCGTGCGACAGAAACGCGCGGCGTGCGACCGGAGTTGTGAATGCTCAAGGCGCACTTCGAATAATCGAAGCGACAAAGTGGGGATTAACCCCACAACGCATCATGTTCCGACCGGGAGTGGCGTTATCGCGACTGACATCAAGCAATTCGGTTCGCCTTTTGGAACCTCGGCGAAGGCTGGTGTTCACTATCTCACGATAGCGCGCCGCGCTTCTTCGCAAGGAAGCGGTCGAAGTCGAACGGCGTGGGCGGCCCGCTTTCCTCGCCCTCGATCAGCGCGGCCCGTAGGGCTTGCAGCTTGATCTCGTGCTCTTCCAGCAGACGCAGCCCGGCCCGGACAACCTCGCTGGCGGATCCATAGCGGCCGTCCGCAAGCTGCCGGTTAACGAAGCCGCTGAAATGGTCGCCGAGGGAAATGGATGTGTTTTTGCTCATCCGTGCGTCCTTTGTAGCTGCCTGCCCTACTTAAAGCACCAATTTGTACCAATTTTAGGTAACAGGGAAGCGGGGAGGACAGCCGTCAGAACGGTCCGGCGGTATCAAAGCCCGCCAGGGCGCGCCACTCTGTCTCGGTGACGGTGCGAACGCCGAGTTCAGCGGCCTTGCGAGCCTTCGACCCGGCATCCGTGCCTAGCACGACCAAATCGGTCTTCTTCGATACGCTGTCAGTTACTTTTGCGCCCAGCGCCTCGGCTCTGGCCTTGGCTTCCGGGCGGGTCATGGTTTCCAGCGTGCCGGTGAACACGATGACCTTGCCGGACAGGGCGGTATCCACGCTTTCCGTCGCTTGCGCGCTCTCGATCGAGAGCTCGGCCGCCAGCTCGTCCAGGGCGGCGACGTTGCGCGGCTCGGCGAAGAAGTCGGCCAGTTCCTCGCCGATAGCAGGCCCGATGCCGACGATGCTGCCGAGTTCGGTGCGCGCTTCCGAGTCGGGGGTAACGGCCGCGAGCATTTGCGCTCGCCACTCGGCGAAGGTGCCGTAATGCCGGGCGAGCAGCTTTGCGTTCGCCTCGCCGATGCGGCGGATTCCGAGCGCGTAAATCAAACGATCGAGCGGAATGCGCCGCCGTGACTCGATCGCGCGCGCGAGATTGCGGGCGGAGAGCCGCCCCCAGCCTTCGCGCCCGGCGATCTCCGCTTCGCGCGCGGGTAGACGGAACAGATCGGCCGGGCTGTGCAGCCAGCCTTCCGCGTAAAACTCCTGGATCGTTTTCTCCCCGAGCCCGTCGATGTCGAAGGCGGAACGCGACACGAAATGGATCAGCCGTTCCACTCGCTGCGCCGGGCAGATCAGCCCACCCGTGCAGCGCCGCACCGCTTCGCCAGGCGGCCGCAGAGCGAGGCTGCCGCAGGCGGGGCAGTGATCCGGAAATGCAAAGGGCTTGGCGTGCTTCGGGCGTCGCTCGAGGACAACTGAAAGGATTTGCGGAATCACGTCCCCGGCGCGCTGCACGACGACCGTGTCGCCGACGCGCACGTCCTTGCGCGCGATCTCGTCCTCATTGTGCAGGGTCGCACGTTTCACCAGCACGCCGCCGACATTTACCGGTTCCAGTTCCGCGATAGGAGTGAGCGCGCCGGTGCGTCCGACCTGGATACGAATCTCGTGCAGCACCGTGGTCGCCTGTTCGGCCGGAAATTTCCACCCGATCGCCCAGCGCGGCGCACGGCCGGCGAAACCGAGACGGCGCTGGAGCCCGAGGTCATCCAGCTTGTAGACGACGCCGTCGATGTCGTAGCCGAGCCGGGCGCGCTGTTCGGCAATCTCGGTTTGAAATCTGGCGGCTTCGGCTTCGCCGGCGAGCAGACGGGAGAGGGGATTGACCTCGAACCCCCATCCTTTGAGGGTTCGCAGATACGCCCAGTGCGTGTCGGCAACAGATTCGCTGCTCTCCCCCATCGCGTAGGCGAACAAGGACAGCCGTCGTGAAGCGGTGATCCGAACATCGAGCTGCCGCAGGCTTCCCGCGGCGGCATTGCGCGGATTGGCGAAAATCTTCTGCCCGGCCTTGGCCTGCGCCTCGTTCAGCGCGAGGAAATCGGCCTTGGTCATGAAGACCTCGCCGCGAACCTCGATCAGCCGCGGCGCGTGGCCCTTCAGTTTCTTCGGGACCGCCTCCATCGTGCGCAGATTGGCGGTCACGTCCTCGCCCTCCGTGCCGTCCCCGCGTGTCGCGCCTTGGACGAAGATACCATCCTCGTAGGTCAGGTTGATCGAGAGGCCGTCGATTTTGGGCTCGCCGACGAAAGTCAGCTTCGCGTCCGGCTTCAGCCCGAGAAACCGCCGCGCGCGGGCGCAAAACTCGGCGAAATCCGCTTCATCGAAGGCGTTGTCGAGAGAGAGCATCGGCGTGCGGTGGCGCAGCTTGGCGAAGCCGCTCTCCGGCGCGCCTCCGATGCGAACCGAAGGCGAATCCGGCCGGATCAGCTGCGGAAAGCGCGCTTCGATGGCGGCGTTGCGTCGCCGGAGCGCGTCATAGTCCGCGTCGGTGATCTCGGGTGCGTCGCGTTGATAGTAGGCGCGATCATGCCGGGCGATCTCGGCCGCAAGGGAAGCAAGCTCCGCGCTCGCTTCTTCCTCGCTCAATTCCTCCGGGGAGCCCTGATCCTTCGGTGCTGGGGAGGTACGTTTGCGAGTCATGCCGGTGCGGCGAGCAGATCGTCCGCCGCGGCCCGTGCTGCTTCGGTGATGGTTTCACCCGCCAGCATCCGGGCGATCTCCTCCCGCCGCGCACGGGTATCCAACTGATCCACGAAGTCGCCGCCCGGCCGCGTGCCGCTTGCTTCGCGACCCGAAGATGGGCCGAACCTCGCGCCGCGACCTGCGGGCTGTGGGTGACGACGAGCACCTGCACCCGCTCCGCGACCCGCGCCAACCGGTCGCCCACCGCAGCCGCGGTCGCGCCGCCGATCCCGGAATCGACCTCGTCGAACACGAGTGTTGGCACGGCGGAATTGCCGGACAGCACGACCTTGAGCGCGAGCATCAGTCGGGAGAGCTCGCCGCCCGAGGCGATGCGACCAAGTGGCCCCGGTGCCTGGCCCGGATTGGTCGCGATCAGGAACCGCACGGTATCCGCCCCGCCCGGCCCCCACGCGGCCTCGCCCGCAGGTGCCACTTCCACCGTGAACCGTGCCTTGTCGAGTCGTAAGGGAGGCAGTTCCCGCGAAACGGCCCGCTCCAGCTTCGCAGCGGCGGCTTTCCGGGCTTGCGACAGGGCGGCGGCGGCGCTCCGATAGGCGCGGGCGGCCTCCGCGGTTGCGGCCTCCAAAGCCGCGATTTGCGCGCTGCCCGTTTCCAGCGCGGCAAGCCGCTCCGGTAAGGCTGGCGAGCAAAGCAGGAAGCTCCACGACCGCGCACGCCGTGCTTGCGCGCCGCCGCCCGCAGCGCGAATAGCCGCTCTTCGGCCTGTTCCAGTAGGCGCGGGTCGGTGTCGGCCTCATCGGCCAGGCGCGTGAGCAGCGTTTCGGCCTCGGCCAACGCCTCCTCTGCCCGCTCAAGGGCGGCGAGGGCGGGAGCCGCCGGATTCGCGGCGTCATCCTTCGCCTGCGCGGGGGCGAGTCGTTGCAACACCCGGCTGGCAGCGCGCAGGGCTGCACCCGGACCCGGGCTGCGCCGATCGCGCGGGGCGAGCTCGGCGAGAGCCGCGGCGATGGCTTCCGCCCGCCGCTCCCCTTGCTGACGCCGCTGCCGTTCAGCGGCCAGGCGCTCCTCCTCCCCCTCCTCGGGCGCGAGCGCTGCAAGCTCGTGCACCGCATGACGCAGCCACTCTTCCTCGCGCTCCGCCTCGGCGATCGCCTGCCGCGCCGCACTCAAGCGATCGGCCGCGTTCCGCCAGGAGCGCCACGCTTCGGACGCAGCGCTCCGGAGCGCGGCCGCGAACGCCATACGCGTCCAGCAGACCGATTTGGCTGGCCAACTTCGGCGAGCTCCATCTGCGCGTGCTGGCCCTGTATCTCGACCAGCAGCGCGCCGAGCCGGCGAAGCAGGGCCACGCCGACCGGCTGATCGTTGACGAAGGCGCGCGATTTTCCGTCCTTCGCCACCACGCGGCGGAGCACGATCTTCGTCATCCGCCTCTATCCCCTGCTCGGTCAGCAACACCCCGACCGCGTGCGCCGAAGGCGGAGCGAACGAGGCAGCGACGCTGGCCTGCTCGGCCCCGGCGCGGACCAGACCCGCATCCGCTCGGGCGCCAAGGGCCAGCCCCAAACTGTCGAGGAGAATGGATTTGCCTGCGCCGGTCTCGCCCGTGGCGACCGTCAACCCCGGCCCGAAGGAGAGGTCGAGCCTCTCGATCAGCACCACGTCGCGGATCGAGAGGGCGGTCAACATGGGGCCGGACCCGGTCGCTCCGGCGTTAGAACAAAGACCCGAGCGTGCGGGAGAAGAACCCCTGTTCCTGCTTCGGCCGGGGCGCTCCGGCCTCGGCGCTCTGTACCAGCCCGTCGTCCAGCAGCTGATTGTAGCTGTCCTCGTACCATGAGTTGCCGGGATAATTGTACCCGAGGACGGAGGCGGTTTTTCTCGCCTCGTCCCGCATCCCGAGGATCAGGTAGATCTCCGTCAACCGGTGCAGCGCCTCCGGGACGTGGTTCGTCGTCTGGTAGTCGTCCACCACGCGCTGAAAGCGGCCGATCGCGGCAGTGTAGAGATGCTGTCTCTCATACCAGCGCCCGATCTCCATCTCCTTACCGGCCAGGTGATCGCGGGCAAGGTCGATCTTGAGCCGTGCGTCCCGGGCGTATGCGCTATCTGGGAAGCGATTCACCACCTCTTGCAGGGCGTTCATCGCGAGCTGCGTGCTTTTCTGGTCCCGTTGTATATCGGCGATCTGCTCGTAATAGCTGAGCGCGCGCAAGTAATACGCGTAGGCGATATCCCGGTGCGCCGGATGCAGCTGGATGAAACGGTCGAGAGTCCCGATCGCCTCCGTGTAATGGTTCTGTAGATACTGCGTGTAGCCCTGCATGAGCTGAGCGTTCACCGCCCAGGAGGAATAAGGGTAGTTCTGCTCGACCAGATCGAATTGCCGGGTCGCGGCGACGTAGCGTTTCTGGTTCAGCGCATCGACGCCGTTGTTGTAGAGATCCTCCACCGGGATTTGCGACGCATCCACCTTCGGCTTCAGCTTCGCCTCATCCCCGTTCCAGGGATTGAGCCAACCGCAGCCGGCGAGCAGCGTGAGAGCCAGAAGGGGGGCGAACCGGGCGGGCCTGCATCGGGCGAATCGGGTCATGAGCAGTGCGATCATCGAGTCCTGTTCCAAGCCGCGGGCTTATAGCACGGCCTGTCGCCCGGCGAAGGCCCCTGGGGATTGCGGCCCCGATTCCAGCGGCCAGCCTAGCGCTAAGCCGCGGCGGCGGGCAGGGACACTCCGGCTGCCGCATCCGGCGCGACGAGCCGCCAAGCGGATTGATCGGCGAAGAGCGCCCTGAGAACGCGATTGTTCAGCCCATGCCCGGAGCGGTTCGCCACGAACCGCGCGCAGAGAGGCGCACCGGCCAGACCCAAATCGCCCACAGCGTCCAGCAGCTTGTGGCGAACGAACTCGTCCGGCATCCGGAGACCGCCCGGATTTAGCACGCGCGCCTCGTCCACAACGACAGCGTTCGCCAGGCTGCCGCCTCGCGCGAGCCCCGCTGCCTGAAGCTGCTCCACGTCCTCCGCGAGCGCAAAGGTCCGCGCACGAGCCAGTTCGTGACGAAAACTCTCGGGCGTCACCCGTAAAGACAGCGCCTGGCGGCCGATAACGGCGGAGTCGAACTCGATCGAAAGCGCCATGTCCAAGCCGAAGGAGCCGGGACGAAGCTCCACCCAGGCCGGTCCGTTCTGGACCCGCACCGGCCGGAGAACCTCGATCCAGCTTCGCGGGCAGTCCTGCTCGGTGAAGCCGGCGCACTCGAGGAGAAACACGTAAGGTGCCGAAGAACCGTCCAGGATGGGCAACTCCGGGCCGTCGATCTCGACCACGACGTTGTCCACACCGCAGCCGGTGAGCGCGGCCATCAAGTGCTCGACCGTGCCGACCGGCGCCTCGGGATGATCCGGATGCATCAGGACGGTGCAAAGGCGCGAGTCGGCGACAAAGTCGAATCGCGCCGGAATATCGATCCCTCGGTCGATGCGGCGAAACACGACGCCGCGCCCCGCCTCGGCCGGGCGCAATGTCATGGAAACACGACGCCCACTGTGCAGGCCCACGCCAACGCAGCCGATCGGCGCCTTCAAGGTGCGCTGCCGAAGGGCGGTGGTGGTCACGGGAGAAAGAGTTTGCGGGAGTCCATCCATCCGATTCGCTCGCGGAAGTCGTCGAAGCGGAAGGTTAGGCGGGGTGGCCAAACCTTGGCGATTCAATCATTATTGCTGAATATTTCTCTGCAACGCCTTGATTTTGCTCGGTTTTTTGCGGAGCAATATATAGGTCCCGGCGCATCATTCACGCAGCGGATGATCCGGGAGTTGAAAGGCTCGACCGGAAGCGTGCGCATGAAGGGAGGGAGTCGGACCACAAGCCTGCCCCCTTCAGGGCAATCGTGGTGCCCCTCCGGGCGAACATGCGCGGTGACGTCCGCGCATGTTCGGATTAACCGGAGCGAGGCATGAAGATGCAGCAGGGCCTGTTTCAGGAGGACTGGCGGCGCAGGAAGGCGGGAATGTCCAGCCCCATCTCTTCCCCTGCCGCCTGTCGGACGGAGGCGCGGGCCGGTTCGGGCCGGTGCTCCTGCACACTGGCTTCCACCGGCCGAGCCGCGGGCGCTTCCGCAACGGGGGCGGGGGCCTGTACCGAGCCAAGCGTGTTGCGCAGGCGTCCGGTCACAGATCGGAACAGGCTTGGCCGGGGTTCGGCTCCCGCAGGGGCCGGCGGGACTGCGGCTGCCGCGCGGGTCGGCTCGGCGAACAGGCCGCCGCGACTGGCCGGTTGGGAGGCTGCCGAGTGCGCTACCGGAGCAGCCGAAGCTCGCGCGACGGTTTGAGTGGCCATGACCGGCTGCATCGGCGCGGATTGCCCGCCGGGAACGTGGATTGCAACGGCATGTGGCCCTTGACCATGGGCCACTTCCAGCGCCGGCTCGGGGTGGGCATGCGGCATCGCCTGCGCGACTGCGCGGAGCGGCGCGACCGCCGTTGCGCTCACCGGTGCAGGCGTAGCCGTGAGAGTCATTCCGACGCCGGCCGGAATGGGGATTGGCGTAGCGGCGTGCGCCGCTCCCCCGCCGACCGCGACGAGGCGAGGACGCTGCGAGGCCGTGGCCGGGCCGTCTATGCCGGTCGCGACAACGGAAACCCGGATCTTGCCCTGCAACGTGTCGTCGATCGCGGAGCCGAAGATGATGTTCGCCTCCTCGTCCACTTCCTCGCGGATACGGTTGGCGGCCTGATCCACTTCGAACAGCGTCATATCGTCGCCGCCCGTGATGTTGATCAGCAGACCGCGCGCCCCATTCATGGACGTATCCTCGAGCAGCGGGTTGCTGATCGCGGCTTCGGCGGCGCGAATGGCGCGGTTCTCGCCATCAGCTTCGCCAGTTCCCATCATGGCTTTGCCCATCTCCGCCATAACCGTCCGAATGTCAGCGAAGTCGAGATTGACGAGACCGGGCGCCATCATCAGGTCGGTCACACCGCGCACGCCCATATAGAGGACGTGATCGGCCATCTTGAACGCCTCCCGCCAGGTCGTGCGTTCATTAGCCATACGGAACAGGTTTTGATTGGGGATGACGATCAGCGTGTCGACATATTGCTGAAGCTCGTCGATCCCGGTGTCAGCCGCGCGGGCGCGGCGGCTGCCCTCGAAGGTGAACGGTTTCGTCACGACGCCCACGGTGAGGATGTTCCGCTCGCGTGCCATCCGGGCAATGACGGGCGCGGCGCCGGTGCCGGTGCCCCCGCCCATGCCCGCTGTGATGAACACCATGTGCGCACCGTCGAGATGGCGGTACAGCTCGTCGGCCGCTTCCTCCGCGGCCGCCCGGCCGATCTCCGGTTTGGCGCCCGCGCCCAGCCCTTGCGTGATGTGCGGTCCAAGCTGGATGCGGCGGCTGGCGCGGCTGTGCATGAGCTGCTGCGCGTCGGTGTTGGCGACCACGAACTCGACGCCCTGCAAATTGAGCGCGATCATGTTGTCCACGGCGTTCGTGCCGCCGCCGCCAACCCCGATCACGGTGATGCGCGGGGTGAAGTCGGTGTGGGTCTGCTGCGGAATAGTCAGGTTCAGGGTCATCCTGGCAACTCTCCGAGAGGGGGCTCGAGAACGCGGTTGAGGCGGTGGGCGGCGTGGAACAGGGCGGAGCGCATCAGACGCGCTCCTTGAGGAAGTTGACGACGCGACGGACAAAGCCGGCGGGTCGCTCCTCCGCGAGATCGAGATCGTGCATCGTGCGACCCTCGCCGGAGGCCCAGGCGAGCAGGCCGGCCGCAGTCGCAAATGCGGGGCCGGAGGCCGAGTTGGGCAAGCCGCGCAGCCGTTGCGGCCGGCCAAGTCGCACCTGCCGTCCGAGAATGCGCGCCGCCATTTCGCGCGCCCCGCCGAGCTGGCAGGCGCCGCCGGTCAGCACGACCCGCATTCCCGCCGCGCGCGAAAGACCCGAACTGTCGAGCCGTTCCTTCACCAACTCGAACGTCTCTTCGAGGCGCGGGCGGATCACATTCACGACCATGCTGCGGGGCACTTTGGCGATCTGATGCTCTTCCTCGCCGACCAACGGCACGGGAAGCATTTCGCGGTCGTCGTCAGGGCTCGATTGCACGCTGCCGTAGAGCGTCTTGAGCCGCTCCGCGTGTGCGACGGGCGTCGAGAGAATGCGGGCCAGATCGTTCGTGACATGGACGCCGCCGACCGGAAGTTGCGAGGTGTGCAGGAGCTGGCTCTCCGCGAACACCGCCATGCCCGTCGTACCGCCGCCCATGTCGATAACGGTGGTGCCTAGCTCGCGCTCGTCCGCGACGAGGGTGGACAGGCCTGCCGCCATCGGCGCGGCGACCAGTTCGGCTATCTCGAGATCGCAGCGCGCGATGCAGGCGCCGAGCGAACGCAGTGCGGTGGAGGCGGCGTCGATGATATGGAGTCTTGCGTTCAGGGTCGTGCAGTGCAGACCGCGCGGATCGGCAACTCCCGCCATGTCATCGACAGAGAATGTGAGGGGCAGCGCATGGATCGTTTCGCGCCCACCTTCGGCAGCACGCGCACGGCTCTCGTGCACGACACGGCGGACGTCGTGATCGTCTACCGCGCGGCCGCCGACCGGCCATTGCACGTTGAAGAGGCGGCTCTCCGGCTGGCCGCAGGTGAGATTGACCGTCACGGCACGAAGCCGGGTGTCGGCCATGTCCTCGGCCTGCCCGACGCAGGCGCGGATGGCGCGCTCCGCTTCGTCGAGATCGGTGATGGCTCCGCCGCGCACGCCGCGGCCTCGGTGCCAGCCAAAGCCGAGCACGCGCAGGGTGCCGTCGCTCTCGGTGCGGCCGATAAGGCAGACGATCTTCGTCGTGCCGATGTCGAGCACGCCGAATGGGCCGGTGCGGGGATTGCGCGGGCGCGACGGTTCTTCCGGGCCGGAGGACGGAGGCGGAAGCACGCGGCGGGACATATCGTTCACCGGACTGCTCCGCTCACGTCGGCTTCTTCGTTGTTGGCAACGGCGCCCCGTGCGGCGCATTCGGCGCCGCCCCGTCAGGCGCGTGCGGCTCGGGCATCGGGCGCACGACCAGTCTATCCGGCAGGCGCATGTCGACGACCTGTAGCGGACGGTCGATCAGTGCGTGATCCTTTTGCAGCGCCATGAGACGTTCGATCGCGGCGGCTTCGGCGCCTTCCGGCAACAGCACATCCGTGCCGCTATCGAGCCGCAGATTCCAGCGCCGCTCGCCGATGCGCACCGCGGCGACGACATGCGCCTGGAGCGCCGGCCGGTCCGCCAGGGCGTCGATCAGCACCGCCGCGCCGGCCGGGGCGCCGGGGCCGACGACGAGCGGCAGTTTGCTGAACTGCGCCACGTCCTGATCCGCGACGATCTGGCCGCTGCGGTCGATCAGCACGAACTTTCCGAGATTTTGCCAGATCGCGAACGGCCGCCTCTCCACGAGGTTCACGGTGATCGTGCTGGGCAGCTTTCGCTCAACGGTGGCGTGCTCGACCCAGGACAGTGTCTCGATACGGGCGCGCGCGTCGGCGACCGAGAATCCCAGAATCGGCTGGCCCGTCGTCACCCCGATAGCCGCGCGCAGCAACGGCTCGGGCGTATTCGCACGGCCTTCGATGACGATGTTCTGCACGCGCAATCCCATGACGGCGGTTGCGTTGCCGAACCGCTCGCGCCCGGTGGCGAGCGTGCTTCCCGGTCCCTTTGAGTGTACGAGGAAGGCAACCAGCACCACCGCGACCAGCCCGAACGCGGCCCATGCGGCCGGCCGCAGCAACCACCTTTGCCGGCGAAGCAGCAGCTTGAGACGGGCGGGCCGGTCCTTGACGCTGTTGCGGGGGAGACGCGCTATGCGCGACATGCGGCATTCTCCACCATCCAGGCGCAGAGATCCGTAAAGCTCATGCCGACATGCGCTGCCTGCTCCGGAAGCAGCGACGTAGGAGTTAGGCCCGGCTGTGTGTTCACTTCGAGCAGCACGAGGCGGCCTGGGCTTGCTGCGGTATCGTCATAGCGGAAATCCGCTCGCGACGCGCCGCGGCAACCGAGCGCGCGATGCGCGGCGAGCGCGATGCTCATCGCGGCAGCGTAAGTCTCGGGATGAACGACGGCCGGGATCACGTGGCGCGATCCGCCCTCGGCATATTTCAACTCGTAATCATAGAAGCTTTGGCTCGCGACGATCTCGGTCACGGCAAGCGCGCGATCTCCCATCACCCCGACGGTCAGCTCCCGGCCGGGAACGTATTCCTCGACCAGCGCCGCACCGTTGTAGCGCCAGCCGCGCGCCACCTCTGCGCGGCGGTTGTCGCCAGGGCCGATGATCTCCACCCCAACCGAGGAGCCTTCGTTCAGCGGCTTCACGACGTAGGGGGGCGGAATCGGGTCGGCGGCTTCGAGCTCGTCGATCTCGACGACGCGGCCATGCGCGACCGGGAGGCCCGCGGCGGCGAAAATGGCCCTTGCCGCCGCCTTGTCCATCGCCAGCGCCGACGCGCGAACGCCCGAATGCGTGTAAGGGATGCCAAGCCAGTCGAGCACGCCCTGGATCGCGCCATCCTCTCCGAAGCGGCCGTGCAGCGCGTTGAACACCACGTCCGGCTTCGGATCGAGCGCGCCGATGACCGCTTCGAGGTTGGCGCCCACGTCGATCGGCAGCACCTCGAATCCCGCCGCATTCAACGCGGCGATCACTTGGCGGCCGGACGAAAGACTCACCTCCCGCTCGGCGGAAATCCCGCCGTACAAAACCGCCACGCGGGTCATTGCACGGCCTCCAGCTTAGCGCCTGGTATGCCGAGCCGATGGATTTCCCACTCGAGTTCGACACCGGAGGCGGCGTGAACGCGCCGGCGCACTTCTTCGCCGAGGCCTTCGAGATCCGCGGCCGTTGCCGTCCCGGTGTTGATGAGAAAATTGCAGTGCTTCTCGGAAACCTGCGCACCGCCGCGCGTGAGGCCACGGCACCCGGCAGCCTCGATCAGCTCCCACGCCTTCATGGCCGGCGGATTGCGAAACGTGGAGCCGCCCGTGCGGGCCCGCACCGGTTGAGTCGCCTCGCGCGTGGCGCGGATCTCGGCGATGCGCGTCGCGATCGCGGCGGGCTGGCCGTGGCGGGCACGGAAACGCGCGCGCACGACGACTCCGCCCGGAGGCAGTCGGGCGTGGCGGTAAGCGAAGGCGAGGTCGGGCGCGGCAAGCCGTACGATCTCGCCCGATCGTGTAATCAACTCCGCCCAATCCAGAACTTCCGCCACCTCGCCGCCATAGGCGCCAGCGTTCATCGCGACCGCGCCGCCGATCGTGCCCGGTATGCCCGAGAGAAATTCGAGCCCGGCGAGCCCCGCGGCCGCGGCGTGCTCCGCCACGGTCGCATCCAATGCGGCGGCGCCAGCGATCACGCCATTGGATTCGATCGCGATCCCGTTGAAGCCGCGCGCCAGCCGAATCACGACGCCACGCAACCCGCCATCCCGGATGATGAGGTTCGAGCACGCGCCGAGCACGCGCACTGGAACCGTGTCCGGCAGCGCGCCCAAGAAATCGGCCAGATCCGCTGCGTCGGCCGGTCGCACCAAGGCCTCGGCGGCACCGCCGACCCGGAACCAGGTGAACGGGGCGAGCGGCGGGTCGGCCTGAATGCGCCCCCGTATCGGCGGGAGCGTTTCGACCAGATGCGGGATCGTCTCGGCGGCCATCATGATCCGGCTCCCGCCACACGGCGGCTGTTGGCGGACTGCAACTCGGATAAATCCTGCGGCAGCGCCGCGGCCCATTGAGTGATGTTGCCGGCACCGAGGCAGACCACGAAGTCGCCGGGACGCGCGATCGCGTAGACCATCTCGGCCAGATGCTCCGGCCCGGGCAGCGGCACGACGCTGCGATGGCCGCGCGCACGCAAGCCGTCCACCAGCGCGTCGCGGTTGACCCCCGGGATGGGCGCCTCGCCAGCGGAATACACGTCCGCGACGATCACGGTTCCCGCATCGTTCATGCATGTGCAGAACTCCGCGAAAAGCGATTCGAGGCGCGTGAAGCGGTGCGGTTGGACGACGGCGACAACGTCGCGCGCGCCCGCCTGGCGGGCAGCCTTGAGAACCGCGGCGATCTCGACCGGATGATGCCCGTAGTCGTCGATCACGGTGATGCCGCCGGCTTCACCCGTTTTGGTGAACCGGCGCTTCACGCCCCGGAAGCTCGCGAAGGCGCTACGCAACGCGCCGTCGTCGATCTCCATCTCCACGCCGACCGCGATCGCGGCGAGCGCGTTCTGAACGTTGTGTTGGCCTAGCATCGGCAGGCGGAACGGCCCCATGCGGCGCGAGCGGTTGCGGAACCGGTCGGTGACGGTCACCTCGAAGGTCGAGCCCAGCCGGTCGGCGACGATGCGCTCGGCGCGCACGTCGGCTTGCGGGCTGAAGCCGTAGGTCACGATTCGCCGATCGGACAGGCGCGGAATCATTTGCTGCACTTCGGGATGGTCGATGCACAGTACCGGCGAATCCGTAGAACGGTACGTTGCCGACGAACTGATCGTAGCCCGCGATCATGGCCTCCGCGGTACCCCAATGATCGAGATGTTCGGCGTCCATGTTGGTGACGACCGCGATCACCGCCGGCAGACGCAGGAAGCTGCCGTCGCTCTCGTCGGCCTCGACCACCATCCAGTCGCCCGAACCGAGCCGGGTGTTCGTGCCATAGGCGTTGATGATGCCGCCATTGATGACGGTGGGATCGAGATGGGCGGCTTCGAGCACCGTCGCGATCAGGCTCGTCGTCGTGGTCTTGCCGTGCGTGCCGCCGACCGCGACCGACCATTTCAGCCGCATCAGTTCGGCCAGCATTTCCGCGCGGCGGACGACCGGGATCAGGCGCGCCCGGGCGGTAGCGACTTCCGGGTTGTCGCGCTTGACCGCGGTGGAAACGACAACGACCTGGGCGCTCCCGAGATTGGCGGCATCATGGCCGACCGAGACGGGAATGCCGGCTTCGCGCAGGCGACGCACATTGGCGGAATCGACGATGTCGCTGCCCTGCACCGAATAGCCGAGATTGTGCAGAACCTCGGCGATGCCGGACATGCCGATACCGCCGATGCCGACGAAATGGATGGTGCCGATGGAAAGCGGCAGCGCCCTCATGCGCGCGCCTCATGGCACATCAGAGCTTCGACGAGATCGGCCAGGCGCGAGGCGGCATCCACGCGGGCCTGTGTTCGGGCGACCGCGGCGGCCCGCGCGAGACCGGCCGGGTCGGACAGCAAAACTTCGATCCGGCCGCGCAGGGCGTCGGCCGTGAGGCTCGCCTGCGGCATCACCCAGGCACCGCCGGCATCCGCCAGCGCGCGGGCATTCGCGCTTTGATGGTCGTCGATCGCGCCTGGTAACGGCACCAAAACAGCAGGCCGCCCGGCGGCGGCGAGTTCCGCGATGGTGGATGCGCCGGCGCGTGCGATCACGAGATGCGCGGCGGCAAGGCGTTGAGCCACGTCCGGGAAGAACGCGGCGAGATCGGCCCGTATTCCGGCCGCCGCGTAGGCCGCGCGCACCCGCTCCACGTCTTCCGCGCGGCATTGCTGCGCCAGTCGCAGGCGTCCGCGCAGCGCTTCGGGGAGCGCCGCAAGAGCAGGGGGCACGACATCGCTCAAGATCCGCGCGCCAAGCGAGCCGCCCAACACGAGCAAGCGGCACTCGTCCCGAGGGGGTGAATAAGCATCCTCCGCCAAGGCCGCGATTGCCGGACGCACGGGATTGCCCGTCAGCACGGTCTGCGCACTCTCCGGCACGCGCTCGGTGTCCTCGAAGCTCAGCGCCACGGCCGTCGCGTGGCGGGCCAGGAAGCGGTTCGCGCGCCCGAGCACGGCGTTCTGCTCATGCAGGATCACCGATGTCCGGAGCGGCAGCAGGCGCGTCGCGAGGACCGGGGCGACGCAGGGATAGCCACCGAACCCGACCACCGCCGCGGCCTGAAGCCGGGCAAGAATTCTGCGCGCTTGCGCGACGCCGGCGGCGAGGGCCAGCACCGATTTGCCGCCGCGCAACGCGCCGTGGCCTGCGATGCCGGCGCCCCGAATGACGAAGGATTCGCGATCGGCGAAAACCGGACTCGTCAGTCCACCCGAGCGGGAATCGGCAATCAGCGCGATCCGATGCCCGCGTTCGGCCAGCTCCGACGTCAGTGCCTCGGCCGGGAAGAAGTGGCCGCCCGTGCCGCCAGCGGCGATGACGATCGGTCTGATGGCTGGTCCCCTCACGGCATGTCCCCATGATGCCGCCGCCGCGTCAGCGCGAGCAGCATTCCCATGCCGAGCGCCACCGCCATCGCCGAGGACCCGCCATAGGAGATGAAGGGCAACGTCATGCCCTTGGTTGGGATCAGGTGCAGCGAGGAGGCCATATTGACGAACGCCTGCAAGCCGAACCCGGTCACGAGGCCCGTGGACGCCAGCACGACGAACAGGTCCTGCTCTTTCAGGAGACGCAGCAGACCGCGCAGCACGATGAAAGCGAACAGGCTCAGAATGACGATGCAGACGAGCATCCCGAATTCCTCGCCCGCGACCGCGTACACGAAGTCGGCATGCGCATCCGGCAACACGTCCTTGACGCGGCCCTCGCCCGGCCCACGGCCGAGCAGGCCGCCGTTGCCGAAAGCTTCCAGCGCCGTCGTCACCTGATAGGAATCGCCCGTGTCGGGATGCAGGAATCGCTGAACGCGGCTTTGCACATGCGGAAACAGGGTGTAGGCGCCGATTGCGCCGAAGCACAGCGCGACGACGCCCGCACCAACCAGCACCAGATTGAGACCGGCGACATAGAGTTGCGCGAAGAATACGCTCGTTACGACGGCCAGCATCCCGATATCGGGCTGCGACTTCAGCAGCAGCGCGATCAGCCCGTACACCGAAACGGCGATCAGCATTCCCGGAAACCGCTTCGTGCGCTTGCCCTCGCTGATGAGCCAGGCGGCCACGACCGCGAAGCACGGCTTGAGGAACTCGCTGGGTTGCAGAGACATGCCGGGCAGCGCGATCCAGCGTCGTGCCCCCTTGATCTCCACACCGATGACCATCGTGGCGGCGGTCAGCATCAGCGCGACGATGCAGCCGACCAGCGCGAGCCGGCGGATCTGGCGCGGCGAAAGCAACGAGACGCCCACCACCATGGCGCCGGCCAGCGCCAGGAAAAACACCTGCTTCAGAATGAACACGTCGCGGGACTGGCCGATACGCTCGGCGACCGCGGGACTGGCCGCCAGCATCATGATGTAGCCGAAGCCGATCAGCGTCCCTACGGCCACAAGGGTCCAACGATCGACCGTCCACCACCAGCGGCCGAGCGTGGAGTTATCGGCGCGCGAGAGAACCGGCATCAGGCCGCCTCCTCGTGCGCCAGTTCCGCGACGAGCTGCGCGAATCGCTCACCGCGCGCCTCGAAATCGCTGAACTGGTCGAAACTGGCGCAGGCGGGCGAGAGCAGCACGACGGCCGCCTCCTCGCTTCGTGCGCTCGCGAAGGCCGCAGGCACGGCAGCCTCCAGCGTACCCGCGATCTCGTGCGCGACGCCGTGGGCGCGGAGCGTTGCCGCGAAAGCCGGCGCGTCGCGGCCAATAAGGAGAGCGCGAGCCACGCGCGGAAAGAACGGTGCGAGTGGTTCGATCCCGCCCTCTTTCGCGATCCCGCCCGCGATCCACACGATGCGCTCGTAGCAGGAGAGGGCGCGCGACGCGGCATCCGCATTCGTCGCCTTGCTGTCATTGATGAAGGCGACGCCCTCAACGGTGCCGACGCGCTGCTGCCGGTGCGGCAGGCCAGGAAACGAGCCGATGCCTTGCGCCACTTCCGCCCGCGTTGCGCCGAGCGCGAAAGCCATCGCCGCCGCAGCCGCCGCGTTCTGCGCGTTGTGCGCGCCGGGCAGGGCGGGGGCGTCCGCCATCGTAAGGATCGGCCCGACACGATCGCGGAGCACGCCGTCCTCGAACCAGATGTCGGCCAGATCGCAACCGGAGATGGTCCGCACGCGCGCGGGCCGATCGCGGAGCCAGCTAGCCATGGCGCGCGACGCCGGGTCGTCGACGCCGATAACGGCGTTATCGCCATGAGCCTGCCGATCAAACACGGCGCGTTTCGCGGATACGTATCCGGCCATATCGCCGTGGCGATCGAGATGATCCGCGCTGATATTGAGCATCGCCGCGACATCGAACCGGAGCGTGGCGATTCGCTCCAACATGTAAGACGACATCTCCAGGACATAGATGCCGCTGTCTGGAAGCAGAGGGAGGGCGAGCGAAGCCGGGCCGAGATTGCCGCCCGCGGCGGTGAGTTGACCTGAATTCTGAAGAATGTGCGCCAGCAGCGCGGTGGTCGTGGACTTTCCGTTGGTCCCGGTTATTCCGGCGAAGCGAGCGCGCGAGCCGGCGGCGCGCACCGCCTGGAACAAAAGCTCCACGTCCGAGAGGATCGGCACGCCGAATTTTCTTGCGAGTGCCGCGGCCGGATGCGGGACCGGCAGTGTGTGCGGGATGCCGGGCGAGAGGACGAGCGCATCGAAGTCGAATTGCCCCGTGAGGGGATCACGCAACGGCACGGAAAAAGAGGCGGCCGCGGCGCGGGCCGGTTCGCGGTCGTCCCACGCGACGACATCCGCTCCCATCGCCGCGAGCGCGCGCGCCGCGGGGAGACCATTGCGGCCCAGACCCAGAACGGCATAGCGGCGACCGGCGAACAGAGTCGGCGGGAAGCCACCCTCTCCCCCCAGCCCCCTCCCACAAGGGGAGGGGGGATCAATTCGGACTCCTCCCCTTGCGGGAGGGGGTTGGGGGAGGAGATCGCTCATCTGATCTTCAGCGTCGCCAGTCCGACCAGCGCGAGGATCATCGAGATGATCCAGAATCGGATCACGATGGTTGCCTCGGCCCAGCCCTTCTTCTCGAAATGATGGTGCAGCGGAGCCATGAGAAACACGCGCCGGCCGGTGCGCCGGTACCAGAAGACCTGGATGATGACCGACACGGTCTCGACCACGAACAGGCCGCCCGTGATGAGCAGAACGATTTCGTGCTTCGTGGCCACGGCGACGGCGCCCAGCGCGCCGCCAAGCGCGAGACTGCCGGTATCTCCCATGAAGACCGCGGCAGGCGGCGCATTGAACCAGAGAAAGCCGAGGCCCGCGCCGATCAGCGCCGCGCAGAATACGCCAAGCTCGCCGACACCCGGCACGGGGTTGAGCTGCAGGTAATCGGCGAAGATGCGGTTGCCGACGAGGTAGGAGATGAGCGCGAACACGCCCGCGACGATGATCGTCGGCACGATCGCGAGCCCGTCCAACCCGTCCGTCAGGTTCACCGCATTCGAGCTGCCGAGCATCACCAGCATCGCGAACACGGGAAAGAAGAGCCCGAGCGGGATCAGCACTTCCTTCAGGACCGGAAGCACGAGTCCGCTGGCGAGCGGTTCGCGCGTGAGTGACATGATCCACGCGCCCGCGATCAGCCCAACCAGGGTTTGCACGATGAGCTTGATCCGGGCCGGGACGCCTCGTGTGTTGCGGCGGGACAGCTTCAGATAGTCATCTGCGAAACCAAGCGCGCCGTAACCGAGCGTCACGAACAGCACCGGCCAGATGTAGTAATTGTGCAGATCGACCCAGAGCAGCGTCGAGATCGTAAGAGCGAACAGGATCAGCACGCCGCCCATCGTGGGCGTGCCTTGTTTGTCGGTGAGGTGCCGCTCCGGGCCGTCGAGCCGAATGGGCTGGCCCTGCCGCTGCACTCTCTTGAGCCAGCGAATGACTTTCGGGCCGAGATAGAAGCTGACCACGAGCGCCGTGAGGCAAGCTGCCCCCGAGCGGAACGTGATGTAGCGGAACAGATTGAAAAGGATGAATTGATCGGCGAGCGGCCGGGCGAGATTGTACAGCATCAGCGGGTCTCCGCCAGGTTTTCGAGGGCGGCGACCACCAGTTTCATGCGGCTGCCAAGGCTCCCTTTGACCAGTATCGCGTCTCCGGGCGCGACGGAACGCGCGACGACTGGAGCCAGGGATGCGGAATCCGCAGCGTGGCCGCCCCGAAGGGCGAGGGGGACCGCATCGAATAAGTTTCGCATCAGTGGGCCGCACGCGAACAGCACGTCCGCAGCCGCGCTCACGTCGGGAGCGAGACCCGCATGTTCGGCCGGGCCTTCCTCTCCCAGCTCCAGCATGTCGCCGAGCACGGCGATGCGCCTCGCAGCGGGTTGCAAGCGGAGAACCGCGAGCGCCGCGCGGACCGCCGCGGCCGACGCATTGTAGCTTTCATCGAGCAGCAAGGCGTCGCCGCCGGGGAGCGAGATGCTGCGGCGCGCGCCTCTTCCCGCAATAGGGATGAAGCCTTCTAGGGCGCCCGCGCCCGCGACCGGATCGACGCCGAGCCCGGCGGCCGCGGCGAGAGCGCCCATCGCGTTCATCGCCATGTGCCGCCCTGGCGCGTTCAGGCGAAAGCGCACGACAGTTCCGCGGACGGAGCCAACAATAATGCTCCCGTTTGCGTCCTGATCGAGTTCCAGCAACCTGCTATCGGCATTCGGGTTGGCGCCGAAGGTGACGACCTGCGCGGCACCCGCCCTGCCCAGCATCCGCTCCAAGAACCAGAACTCCCCCGGCAGAACGGCCAGCCCGCCGGGCTCGAGCCCGCGCATGATGGCCGCCTTCTCGTCCGCGATCGCCTCGATGCTTCCGAGGTGCCCGACATGCGCGCGCTCGATAGCCGTGATGAGCGTGACGTGCGGGCGCGCGAGACGCGCCAGAGGTTCGATCTCGCCCGGATGATTCATGCCGATCTCGCAGACACAGAACGTGGCCGCGGCGGGCAGGCGAGCGAGCGTGAGGGGAACGCCCCAGTGATTGTTGTAGGAGGCCTCGGCCGCGTGCGTCGGACCCTGGGCGGCGAGGATCGTGCGCAGCATCTCTTTCGTCGTGGTCTTGCCGACGCTGCCCGTCACCCCGACGAGACGCCCGGCGAAGCGGGCCCTGGCGTAAGCGCCGAGCCGGCTTAGCGCGGCGAGGGTGTCCTCCACGCGCAGCAGCTTTGCCTGATCCACGCCCGGCACATCGGCGTGCACCAAGGCTCCGGCCGCGCCCTTGGCTAAGGCATTGGCGACGAACTGGTGTCCATCACGGTTTTCGCCCGCCAAGGCCACGAACAGCTCGCCCGGCCGGAGCGTACGGGTGTCGATCGACACACCGGTCGCGGCGAACGGGGCCGGCATCGTCCCGCCGCTGGCATGCACCAATTCCTCCGCTGTCCACAGGGGGTTCATGGCGGGACGATGCTTTCACCGACGAGACGGCGAATAACGGTGACGTCGTCGAACGGGATGACCGTCTTGCCGATCGTTTGTCCTTGCTCGTGCCCTTTGCCCGCTACGGCCAGCACGTCGCCTGGACCGAGCGCGTTCAGGGCCGCCGCGATCGCCTGTTCCCGGTCGCCGATCTCGAGCGCGCCAGGACAGGCGGCACGAATGGCGCCGCGGATCGCGGCCGGGTCTTCGCCGCGCGGGTTGTCATCGGTGATGATCGCGACATCGGCCAATCGGGCCGCCGCTTCTCCCATGAGCGGCCGTTTGCCCTTGTCGCGGTCGCCGCCCGCGCCGAACACGATGTGCAGCTTGCCGGCGGTATGCGGACGGAGCGCGGTCAGCAGCCGCTCCAGCGCGTCCGGGGTGTGTGCGTAATCGACATAGGCCGCTGCCCCGTTCGGTAGACGCGCGGCGAGCTCCATCCGGCCGCGCACCCCGACAAGGCGGGGCAGCGATTCCAGCGCGTTCCGCTGTCCGAGAGTCGAGGCCAGCGCGGCGGCCATCAGTGCATTATCCGCCTGGAACCGGCCCGGGAGGGCCAGTTCGACGGCAAACGGCACGCCATCGGCCTCTATTTCGAGCGTCTGGCCGGCTGGCTGGGGAACGGCGCGCAACAGGCGGATCGGGGAGCCGTGCTCGCCGACGGTGCGCAAATCGAGGCCGCGCTCGCGTGCGATGCCGCGCAGCGCGCTCAGGCTTTCCGGATCCAGCTCGCTGCTCGCCACGGCGGGCGCCCCCCACGGTAGCAGGGCGGCGAACAGGCGCAGCTTGGCCCGCCTGTACGCATCCATCTCGCCATGATAGTCGAGATGATCGCGCGTGAGATTGGTGAACCCGCCGGCGGTCAGGCGGACGCCGTCGAGCCGGAACTGATCGAGCCCATGCGAGGAGGCTTCCATCGCCGCGCGCTGCACTCCGGCGCGGGCGAGGCGGGCCAGGGTCTGGGCGAGGGTGACCGGGTCCGGCGTCGTCAGGCCGGAGCCGGCCGCGAACCCCGGCGCGTTCAGCCCGAGAGTCCCGAGACTCGCCGCCGCATAGCCCGATAAAGCCCAGAGCTGGCGCAGGAACTCGACCGTGCTCGTCTTTCCGTTGGTGCCCGTGACCGCGACCATGATGGCCGGCTGCGGCCCGGCCATCACCGCCGCGAGCTGAGCCAGCCGCCGGCGTGGCTCTGGATCCTCGATCAGCGGACGGGGCGGCACGCCGGGCGGCCAATCGGTCCCGTTCGGGGCGAGAACCGCCGCAGCCCCGCGCGCGACGGCCTCGGCGATGAAGGCGCGTCCGTCCTGCGCCTCGCCGGGGATTGCGACGAAGAGGTCGCCCGGATGGACCTCCCGGCTGTCGCAGGTAATTCCGGCCACACCCAGCGCCTCCGCCCCTCGCCAGGCCGCCTTGGCTGGATCGAAGGACCGGGCGAGATCGGGGACCTGGCGCATCAATTCACCGAGCCGCAACCTGAGGCACCCGAACAGGGGTGGCGGGAGCGGTCTCCGCTTCGTGCCGGTGGTCGTGCGTTCCTGGCCGGGCCAGCGGCGTGTCGGAGGGCGGAACCTGGGCCGGCGGCTTGTTGTCGCGGACCGGGAGCCCCGTGGGGGCGGGTCCCGTTGCGGGCGCGGCACGGGCAACCGGGGTTCGGGAAGCGCCGGCCGGCCGCCCCGGCTGGAGCGGAACGTATAGCGCCTGCTGAATCTCCGCGGCGTGGGCAATGTCGGGCAGCATCCCGAGCATCGGGCCGATCCGCGCGATCACCCGGCCTGCGGCCGGCGCGGCCACCCAGCCGGCGGTGGCGTAGCCGTGCGTCGCCGCCGTCGCGTGCGGCTCATCGAGCATCATGTACACGGCATAACGCGGGGCATTCATGGGAAAGACGCTCATGAAGGCCGCGACGTTCGCGTGCTTCTTGTAGCCGTGGGCGCCCACCTTCTCCGCCGTGCCGGTCTTCCCTCCCGGGTAATACCCGGCGACTTCGGCCGGTTTCCCGTAACCATCCGTGACGACAAGCCGCATCAGCTTGCGCATCATGTCGGACGTACTCTGCTGCATCACGCGGACGCCGGAGGGCAGAGGTGCGCCGGGGGGCAGGGCGAGGACCGTCGGCTTGAGCAGGATCCCGCCATTCGCGATCGTAGCCGTTCCGCGCACGACGTGCAGCGGCGAGACCGCGATGCCGTGCCCGAAGCCGACTGTCAGCGTAACGACCTCGCGCCAGTTGGCCGCCGGGGGGACTATAGGCAGCCCGGCTTCGGGCAGTTCGACGCCCACGCGGGAGAACATGCCTATATTGCGAAGCCACGCACGCTGTTTCTCCGCCCCAACGCTCTGGGCGATATGCGCCGCGCCGAGATTCGAGGAGTACACGAGCACTTCGGGCAGATAGAGCCAGCGGTGCTTTCCCTCGAAATCGGTGATTGTGTAGCGACCGATCGAGATGGGGCGAGAGGCGTCGTACTCGTTCCAGATGTTGGCGATGCCGTAGTCGAGAGCCATCGCCGCGGTTTGCAGTTTGAACGTGCTGCCCGGCTCGTACATCCCGGTCACGGCGCGGTTGAAGCGATCGTCGGCGGGGCTGGAACCGACTGCGTTGGCGTCGTAGTCGGGCAGGCTGACCATCGCCAGCACCTCGCCCGTACGGCACGTCCATCACGATCCCGCACGCGCCGATAGCGCCGAACTCGTCCTTGGCCTTGGAAAGCTCGTCGCGCACCACCGCCTGGACGCGAATGTCGAGCGAAAGGCGCAAGGGGGATGGGTCGGTGCGGAGCCGCTCGTCGAAGTAACGCTCGACACCGGCGACCCCATGCTCGTCCACATCGACGCCCCCCAGAACCTGCGCGGCGGTGCGTCCCATCGGGTAGCGCCGGCGCTCGGTGGGCTCGAAATACACGCCCGGGATTCCGAGGCTGTTGACGGCGAGTTGCTCGCGCGGGGTGAGGTGGCGCGCGAGATAGACGAACTGTTTTTCCTCCGAAAGGCGTTTGGCGATCTGCTCCGCGTTAAGCCGGGGCAAGGCCTGTTTCAGCTTGAGAGCGGCCTGGGCGGTGTCGATCATCTCGCGAGGGTTGGCATAGAGCGCGGCGGTGGGGAGCGAGATCGCGAGAATCTCACCGTTGCGATCGGTAATCGTCGCCCGCTGCACTGAGAGCCCGGCCTCCTTCGTACTCTGTCCCTCCACCAGCTCGGCGATCGGCTTGTCGGGCCGATGCGGCGCGAGCGGCTGGATGATCGTCGCATCCGCGAGTTTCGCGACCACCGCCAGGAACAGCAGCCCGAATCCGAAGGCTGCGAAAACGAGGCGTGAGCGAGTCCGCTCCATCGCCGCACGCCGCTTCAGATCCGGCGCGGTGACGCGCACCGTTTCCATGCGAGGCACGGCGGCCTCGCGTGGCGCGCCGAAGCGATGGGCCGGGGTTCCGGGCCCAGGCGAGCCGGACGGCGGAGGCGGGTTCTGTGCGTCGGTCATCGCGTCGCCTCAGTTCCCGTTCAGCACCGCCGGATTGTAAGCCGCCATACTGGTCGAAACCGGAACCGGAGGCGCCAGCGCGGAACGAGCCATCCCCAGCGCGGAGCCGAACGCCGGCGCGGGCGCCTGGCCCGGGCTGGCCCGGGCGATCCGGGGCAGGCTCGCCTGGTTGGAGGCAAGCGAGGGAACATAGGAGGCGGTCGCCACCGGGACGGGGCGGGGTAGCGCCGCCGCAACCGCTGGCGCGATCGCGGAATGGGTGACGACCCGCGTTGCCGGTGGCGAAGATGAGGCCGCGGCGAGGATCGCGGGAGCCTCGCGTGCGGGCTTACGTTCGGGCGGGCGCTCCGGGCGCTGTGCGACGGCGGCGGTCTTCACGGCGGGTTGCTTCTCCGCAGCGGGCTTCTCCGCCACTCTTTCCGGTGCCGGCTTGGCAGCAGGAGCCGCCGCGGTCTGCGTCTTGGGCGAGGACTCTGGGGCCTGGGCGATCGGTTCCGACGGGAATTCCTCAGGCGCTTCGTCGGGCGCCTTCGCGTCCGGCATGCGAATCGCGGGTAGCCGATTGTCCAGTTCCGCGAACGTCGTGAACTGGCCGGGGGTGACGGTCTTGAGGCTGAGGAACCGCCCGGCAAGCTGCGCCAAGCGCTCGGGATCATTGAGCAACGTCCACTCGGCTCGCAGCACGCCGGTACGCTCGCGCGCGGCTTGCGTCATGCGTACGGTGTTCTCGATCTCTCGGTCGAGCAGCTGTACGCGATGCTTCGACTGATAGAGATAAAGGCCCGCAGCGCCGGCGAGGAGCACGCAAGCACAGGTCAGGGGGCGGATCATCGGGCGGCCCTTTCATCGGCGGCCGGAGTTTGTTGCAGGCGTTCGAGAGCACGCAGGCGGGCGCTGCGCGCACGGGGATTGGCCGCCGTTTCCGACGGGAGCGGGCGCAAGGCCTTCGGCGTGAGGAGGCGGAAGCGAGGCGGGAGCGCTGGCGCGAGCCCGCGTGGGTCGTGGCGGGAAGGCCCGGCAGCCCGGCCTGCCGCCTCGTTCATGAAGCGCTTCACGATCCGGTCCTCGAGCGAATGGAACGACACGACGACGAGCCGGCCGCCGGGCGCGAGGAGCTGCGTCGCCTGCGACAGCGCCCGCTCGATCTCGCCCAATTCGTCATTCACCCGGATGCGTATCGCCTGAAAGCTGCGCGTCGCGGGGTCGATGCCGGAGCGGTCCGCCGGCACCACGGACCGGATGATCGCGGCGAGGCGCGCGGTCGTGACGATCGGAGCCTCTTCCCTCGCGGTGACGATCGCGCGCGCGATCCGGCGCGACAACCGCTCCTCCCCGAACTCGAAGAGGATGTCGGCGAGCTCGCGTTCGGACAGCCGGTTCACCAACTCGGCGGCGCTCGGGCCTTCGTCCCCCATGCGCATGTCGAGCGGACCATCGGCGCGGAAACTGAAACCTCGCGCGGAGTCGTCGAGCTGGAACGAGGAGACGCCGAGATCGAGCACGACGCCATCCAGCGTCGTGACGCCGGAGTCTGCCAATAGGGAAACCATGTCGCCGAAACGGCCCCGCACCAAATGGAGCCTGCCGGGAAAACGGCGGGCGAGAGCGGCCCCGCGCGCGATCGCCTCCGGGTCCCGGTCGATCGCCCAGACGGTGCAGGGCGCCGCGCCGAGAATGGCGGAGGCGTAGCCACCGCCGCCGAACGTGCCGTCCAAATAGACCCCGCCAGCTTGTGGCGCGAGGCTGCGCAGCATCTCGTCCAGCATCACCGGCGCGTGGCTGGAGCGACTCGGCTCGGGTGCGCTCATGAGAACCCAACCCCGGCCGCAGGCGCGCCGGGGAGCGTCATCCCTCGGCTTCGGGCGCGTTCGCGTGCCTCGGCCCGGCGACGTTCGGCGGCCGCGGGCTCCCAGATCTGAAAGGTCCGGCCCAAACCCATGAACACCACGGCGTCCGTCAATCCCGCATGGGCTACCAGGCCTTCCGGGAGGATGATCCGCCCCTCCTTGTCCGCATCCACGGGGAAGGCGTCTGCGTACAAGGCCGCGGCGAGATCGTCGTGCTCCTCGCTGAAGAGATCGAGCCGCTCCAGCGGGGTGGCAAGCTGCCGGAATACGGAAGCGGGCCACGCCTCGATGCAGGGGTGCTTATGGGACGGGCGTAGCACGACTGGAGCCCCGTTTTGACCGGCGCTCTCGGGTTCGGCGGTTCCGTTCAGGGCCCGGATCACGGCACGAAACGGCGCGGGGACGGAGACACGGCCCTTGGCGTCCAACCTGTTCTGGTGGGTGCCGAGGAAATGGGTCATCCGGCTCGGTTCGCCTTTCTCGCGCCGCCGCACGCGAACGGCAGGGATCCTCAGACAATCACGAAGGTATCGGCTCCCTGCCTCGCGCCACCCTGTGGGTCTCCCGGCTGGGGACGAATCCCCGTGTGGGATGACGTGGGATAGCATGGGCTATAGTGGGCGTCAAAGGGAATTGCCGGTGGAAAACGGGACTTCTCACGCCGGATTTTCCGGTTGCATCAAAGGTTTACCGCGCGCTTCCGCGCGTCCGGCCTTGGTGGGCAGGAAAGCCGAAGTTGTCGCGGTTGCTGTTGTGGACAACTCTGTGAAGAAAGGCGCCAGACGGCCTGTAAGCCGGGTTCTGTCCATGCTCGCGCATGGGACGGCCATTCCTCTGGGACGCGCCTCGCGGCGCGCCTCGCGCGACCAACCCGGGCGGCGGGGCGGGAATGCCCCTCGCGTCATGCGGCGCCGGTTTCCCGGTCCGCGCCGCCGGCCGCCCCTATTCGGTCTTGCTCCCGGTGGGGTTTACCGTGCCGCTCTCGTTGCCGAGCGCGCGGTGCGCTCTTGCCGCACCGTTTCACCCTTGCCCGCGGGGCCGGAGCCGCGCGGGCGGTTTGTTTTCTGTGGCACTTTCCCTAGGGTCGCCCCCGCCGGCCGTTAGCCGGCACCGCATTTCCCGTGGAGCCCGGACTTTCCTCCAACGCGCTAGTGGGCGCGTCAGCGGCCGTCCGGCCGTCTGGCGGGAGGGGATATGCGCGGGGAGAGGGCGGGGGACAAGAGTGCGGTTCGGCCGACCTCACCCATAAGGGAGAATTTCGGAGGCTTGAAATATCGGTATAGTTGGGGTATCCTTGGGCTAATGTCCTTGGCCGCCCCTCAACCCGCAACTGATCCCGCCGAAAGCCTGGCCCGCATCATCGAAGGGCTTTGCGAGGCGATCGCCGCTCGGTGCGAGCAGGAACGGCTGGCTTCGCCGCTCAAGCGTTTGGCCCGGATGCCGCTACGCCGCCTGGCCGCTTGGCTGGCCGCGCTCATGGCGGAATTCCGCGCCGGCCTGCTTGCTCCGGAGCCGGCAGCGCACCACCGGTCTCCGGTTGCTCCGGCTTTGTCCCGCGCGCCGGCCCCGCCCCCGCGCCGTCTGCCGCGCGGGCTCGGCTGGCTGGCCTGGCTTATGCCAGTGCAGGCGACGGCAGCCACGGGCGGGCAGGCACCGGATCGTCTTTCCGACAGGGAGATTGGCCGCGCTGCTCGCGGCTCCGCCGCAAGCCCGCCGCCGTCTCAGCCCGCTCTGCCGGATGCCGGGGATCCCGCCGTGCCGGCGCTCTGTTCGCCCCGGCGCGGGCCTTCGGCTTCGCGCCCGAACGAAGCCGCTGCCATCCCCGCCGCTGCGCTTCTTGCAGCCCGGTCGCCACTCCCGATTCCGGCTGGACCGCCACTCTTCCCTCGACAGCGTCGCTCCGGGCGGACCGCCGCTGATGCGGCGCCTCAGCCGCCGCGGTCCGCGTGCCTTACGCGGAGGGAGGCCGAGCTTACTCCCGGACTCGCCCGACCATTTTTCGAGCAAGGACCTGAGCGCCGCGTCGAAGCACGCCCATAACGTTCCGGTTTCGAAACCTAATCGCCGGTTCGAGGTGGCGCGAAACGGGACCAAAAGGGAACCAAAGAGCCCTAACCGGCCTGGCCCGCATCATCCGAGTGTCGCGATGATCTCCCGGTACGCCTGCTCCGGAAACGCCTTCAGCGTCTTCGTCCGCATGTTGCCGAGTTGGCCGAGCATCAGGGCGAAGCGGGCGGCGATGGCGTCGTCGGGCGCCTCGAAGATGATGACCATGTCGTGCTCGCCCATGGTCATGTAGAAGGCCGTGAACCGTCCCCCCATGTCGGTGAGCGTTTTCTTCAATGTATCCAGCCGCCGCGGCAAATCGCTGATCGCGCGCGCGCCCTGATCGGTCCAGGCGGCGAGCATCACGTAAGTCGGCATGACTCCAATCCTCCCCTGAATGACGGCGATCGTCCCGTTTCTCTTGTCAGCAGAATAGCCGGAATCAGGTCAGCCGCAGCCCCTATCCACTTCGGCCGGCCTGCACCAGCCGGGCCACGGCCAGCAAGCGGGCGAGGGTGCCCGAATCCGCTTGGCCCGTCACCGCCTCGGGGCGCCAGTGACGCTGGAAAGCACGCAGCACCGCGGCCAGCGCCGGGTCGAGCGGGCCTTCCGGCGCCACTCGATAACCGATGTCGGCGAGCGCCCGCCGCACCTCCCGCAGGCTCTCGGCATCCCGAACGGCGCCCGCGACCCCCAGATCCGGCGCACCCTCGGGCCATAGTCCGACCCCGTTCCGGGCCAGCTCTTGCCACTCGAACAACTCGCCCGGATCCTCCTTGCGGTCCGGGGCCACGTCGCTGTGGCCGACCACATTGCGCGCCGGGATCGGATGGCGCGAAAGGATCGAGAGGCACAGATCGCATAGCGCGGCGAGTTGCAGGACGGGAAACTCGCGATAGCCGAATTCGTGGCCGGGATTGACCAGCTCGATCCCGATCGAGCGCGCGTTCAAATCGGTCAAGCCGCGCCAGTAGGAAGCGCCCGCGTGCCAGGCGCGCTTCTCTTCCGCGACCAAACGCAGGATGCCTCCGTCCTCGTCCACGAGATAATGCGCGGATACCCGTGCGCCGGTCGGAGGAGCGGGGTCGCGAAGGCGCTCGATCGCCTGCTTGGCCGTGGGCAGCCCGGTGTAGTGGAGGATCAGCACATCGACCGGGTTCCCCGCCGGCCGGTCGTCTGAATTCGGGCTCGGGAGGTCCCGGATTCGAAGCGTCACAAGCCTCTCTCGCGCTTGATGCGGTCCCAGGCCGCGTTGATGCGGGCGACCTTCTCGCTGGCCCGGGCGACGAACTCGGCCGGCACACCGCGGGCAGCCAGGCTGTCCGGATGGTTCTCCCGCATGAGCCGCTTCCACACCGCGCGGATTTCCTCGTCCTTCGCCGTCCGGGAGACGCCGAGCACCGCGTAGGCGTCCGGCTCATCCGAGACCGGTTGGCGCGGGATCGCACCGCGCGCCCGGTCCCAGGCGGTCTGGTCGAGACCGAACCGGCGGTGCGTGCGGGAGAGGAAGTCGAGCTCGCGTCCGTTCACCGGACCGTCGGCACGGGCGATGGCGAACAGCGCGGCGAGCACGTCTTCCAGCACGCCGCGATTGTCCTCAAAAGCCTCGCCAAGCTGCTCGGCGTAGGATTCGAACCCTTCGGCGCTGTCGCGCGCATGATCGAACAGGCGGCCGATGTCGCGCACCGCCTCGGGCGGAATGCGGAATTGGCGCTTGAAAGCGTCGATCTCCTCGCGCTTGACCGCGCCATCGCACTTGGCGAGCTTGGCCGACAACACGACGACGCCGATCGCGAACAACTGGTCGCGCCGCCCGAGCAGCGCGGCCACCCGCGCCGGGCTGAAGACGAAATCCCCGAAGCCCATTCGCATGTTGGGCACAGCCCCGGTGTCGGCCGCATGGCCCAGGGCCGCGCCGACGACGGCTCCGAACGGGCCGCCCATCGCGAACCCCGCCATACCGCCAAGGATTTTGCCCCAGTAACCCATCACCCGCTTTCGCCTCGACCAAGTGGATCTATCACGCCCTGGTTTGCGTCGCCAAAACCCCGGCTTGCCCCGGACGCGCCGCTCCTCGCATTGTCGCGCGATCCGTGGCACGAGGCGGGCGCGAGGCAGCGAACGAGATGGCGGGCTGGCAGTTCTGGATCGATCGCGGCGGCACCTTCACCGACATCGTCGCGCGCGATCCCGACGGGCGGCTTTCAACTCATAAGCTGCTGAGCGAGAACCCCGAGCGGTACCGAGACGCCGCCATCGCCGGCATCAGGTCCGTGCTCCGTCTCCCGCCGGACACGGCGATTCCTTCGGGCATGGTGGATGCCGTGAAGATGGGGACGACCGTCGCCACCAACGCGCTCCTGGAACGCAAGGGGGAGCGCACTCTGCTCGTGGTCAATCGAGGCTTCGCCGATGCGCTCCGGATCGGCAATCAGGCGCGCCCGCGCCTGTTCGATCTGGCGATCGTGCTTCCGACGATGCTCTACGAGGAGGTGGTGGAGATCGCCGGCCGCATCGGCGTGGACGGCGAGGAACTCGAGCCGCTGGACGAACATGCCGCGCGCCAGGCGTTCGCGCGAGCGCGCGGCAAGGGCATCGCCGCCTGCGCCATCGTGCTGATGCACGCCTGGAAATACGCCGATCACGAGCGCCGCCTCGCGGTCCTGGCGCGGGAGGCGGGACTTCGCGCAGGTTTCCGCGAGTCACGAGGCGAGTCCGCTGCTGCGGCTCATTCCGCGCGGAGACACGACCGTCGTCGACGCTTACCTGTCACCGATCCTGCGCCGCTACGTGGATCAGGTCGCCGCCGAACTGGAGGGCGTTCGCCTCTACTTCATGCAGTCGAACGGCGGACTGGCCGAGGCCGGCAGTTTTCAGGGCAAGGACGCCATTCTGTCCGGTCCTGCCGGGGGCATCGTCGGCGCGGCGCGAACCGCCGCGATGGCCGGGCTCGACCGAATCATCGGCTTCGACATGGGCGGCACCTCGACCGACGTGGCGCTCTATGCCGGGGCGTTCGAGCGCGCCTTTGAAACCGAAATCGCCGGCGTTCGGATGCGCGCGCCGATGATGGCGATCAACACGGTGGCGGCCGGCGGCGGCTCGATCCTGCATTTCGACGGCGCGCGGCTGCGGGTCGGGCCGGACAGCGCCGGCGCCGATCCCGGCCCCGCCTGCTATCGCCGGGGCGGTCCGCTCACGGTCACGGACGCCAATGTCTGCGTCGGGAAGATTCAGCCGAGACACTTTCCCGCGATTTTCGGGCCTGGCGGCGATCAGACCTTGGATGCGGAGACGGTGCGAACGCAGTTCGTCGCGCTCGCGGATAGGATCGCGGACGCCACCGGCGAGAGACGTGATCCTCGAGCGATCGCCGAGGGGTTTCTCCATATCGCCGTCGCCAACATGGCGAATGCGATCAAGCAGGTCTCGGTGCAGAAGGGGCACGACGTCACGCGCTTCGCCCTGCAATGCTTCGGCGGCGCCGGTGGCCAGCACGCCTGCCTCGTCGCCGACGAACTCGGCATGGAGACGGTCTTCATCCACCCGTTCGCTGGTGTTTTGTCGGCGTACGGTATGGGGCTCGCCGATCAGACAGCGATGCGCGAACAGGCGGCGGAGTTGCCGCTCGAAGCTCACGCCTTGATCGAGCTGCAAGCGACCGCCGAACGGCTGGCCGGCGAGACATCCGCGTCGCTCGCTGCGCAAGGCGCGGATCCTCTCGCAGATCGCCATCAGACGTGCTCTGCACGTGCGCTACGCGGGAACCGAGGCGGCGCTCGAAGTGCCCTTCAGGAGCGAAGCGGAGATCGTCGCAGACTTCACGGCCGCGCACCGCGCCCGCTTCGGCTTCGCGACCCCCGATCGCCCGCTCGTGGTCGAGGCGGTTGCGGTCGAGGCGGTCGCGGCCGGCGAGACGATGCGCGAGGCTGCCGTTGCCGAACGCCGGTCGGGCGAGCGGCCGTCCCCGATCGACCACGTTTCCGTTTTCACCGGCGGGGCCGAACATGAAGCGCCGGTATTCGACCGGACCGAGCTGCTCGCGGGCGACCGCATCGGCGGCCCCGCGCTGATCCGCGAGGCGAACGCGACCACCGTGATCGAGCCGGGCTGGACCGCGGAGATCACCAAGCTCGACCACATGACCCTGCGGCGGACGGAGCCGTTGTCCTCGCGGCTAGTCGGGAATACCGGCCGGCCGGATCCCGTGCTGCTGGAGCTGTTCAACAATCTCTTCATGAACGTGGCCGAGCAGACCGGCGCTGTGCTCCAGAACACGTCGATGAGCGTCAACATCAAGGAGCGGCTCGATTTCAGTTGCGCGATTTTCGACGCGGAAGGCTGGCTCGTCGCGAATGCGCCGCACGTCCCGGTGCATTTGGGAGCGATGGGAGAAAGCGTGCGCACCGTGCTGCGCCACCGGCGCAAGACGCTCAAGCCGGGCGACGTGATCGCGCTCAACAACCCGTTCAACGGCGGCACTCACCTTCCCGATGTGACCGTGATCACGCCGGTTTTCGACGATGCGGGCGCGGAGATTCTGTTCTTCGTGGGCAGCCGCGGCCACCACGCGGATATCGGCGGCATCACGCCCGGCTCGACGCCGCCCGCCTCACATACGCTCGAAGAAGAGGGCGTGGTGCTCGACGATTTCCTGCTGGTGGATGGCGGGCATTTCCGCGAGACCGAGCTGCGCGACCGTGCTCGCCTCGGCGAAATATCCGGCGCGCAGCCCGGACGTGAACGTGGCCGACATCAAGGCACAGGTCGCCGCCAACCAAAAAGGCGTCGACGAGCTGAAGCGCGTCGTGGCGCAGTTCGGCCTCGATACGGTGCGGGCCTATATGCGGCACGTGATGGACAATGCCGAGGAGAACGTGCGCCGCGTCATCGACCGCATCGGCGATGGCGCATTCGACTACGCGATGGATGACGGTGCGCCGCTTCGTGTGTCGGTGCGCGTCGATCGTGCCACGCGCAGCGCCATCGTGGACTTCACCGGTACCGGGCCGCAACGCGACACGAATTTCAACGCGCCGCCAGCCGTGACGCGCGCCGTGGTGCTGTACGTGTTCCGCTGCCTGGTCGGCGACGACATTCCGCTCAATGACGGGTGCCTCAAGCCCCTCCGGATCGTGATCCCGCCCGGCACATTTCTTTCTCCGGAACCGGGCGCGGCGGTGGTCGCCGGCAATACCGAGGTTTCCCAGGCCACCTGCAACGCGCTGTTCGGAGCGCTCGGCGCGATCGCGTGCAGTCAGGCCACTATGAACAACTTTCTGTTCGGTGACGCGACCCACCAGTATTACGAGACGATCTGCGGCGGCACCGGGGCCGGGCCGGGATTCCATGGCACCTCCGCGGTGCAGACGCACATGACCAACACCCGCATGACGGACCCGGAAGTGCTGGAGCTGCGCTACCCGGTGCGGCTTGAGGAATTTTCGATCCGGGGTGGCTCGGGTGGGGCCGGGCGGTGGCGGGGTGGCGACGGCGCGATCCGGCGCATCCGCTTTCTGGAGCCGATGACCGCGGTGATCGTCGCTTCCCGCCGCAATGTGCCACCATTCGGCCTCGCGGGCGGGGAGGACGGTGCGGCCGGGCGGCAATGGGTCGAACGCGCGGGCGGTACGCACGAGATTCTCGGCGGCACCGACAGCGCCGAACTGGGGGCAGGGGACGTGTTCGCAATCCAGACGCCGGGAGGCGGCGGATTCGGGACTCCATCCTGACGTGCGGGCCGCGCGCCTCGTCCTGGCTTGTCTCCTCGGCGCCCTGCTGCTCGTGGCAGCCGCGGCGGTTTGGCTGCTCCCTTCGGCGCTGGACTGGAATTGGTATCGGACCAATCTCGAGGACTTTGCCTCCTCCACTCTCGGGCGGCCAGTCACGATCGACGGCCCGATCAGCCTGTCGCTCCTGCCCGACCCCGTCCTGACCGCTGCCCGAGTCAGCGTCGGCGATGCGTCAGCGCCCGGGGGCGGATCATTCACCGTCCATGCGATGCGGCTGCGGGTCGCGCTGGCACCGCTGTTTTTTGGCCATATCGAAGCCCGTGAGTTGGTTCTGCGCCAACCGGCACTCCGCCTCCCCTGGCCGCTGCCCGCGGACGCGCTTACGGCCCGGCCCTCATGGATCACATCCTTTTCCGCGCGGATGGAGGACGGGACGCTGACCGTCGGCGACGTCGTCCTAACCGGGATCAGCGGCTCGCTCGCGAGCGCCGAAACGGGGGCTTTCTCGGCTGCGGGTTTGGCGCGACTCTTCGGCCGGGAGGGGCGCTTCACGGTGCGGCTGACCAGTCCGGGACCGGACGGGTCGGTCGGCCTCGATGTCGCGATAGACGGACAAGGCGTGGTTTCAGGTTTCGGCGCGACTTTCTCCGGCCAGCTTGCGGGTGACAACTCGATGACTGGGCGGATCGCCGCTCGCGGACCGGACCTCTCGCAACTCATCCCCGCTCCTTCAGGTACCGTTCCGGGCGGAAGGACGATTGACAGCCGCCTCCGGGCTGGTTGCCGCGGACGACCTGCTGCTCGAAATCGCCGGCTCGCCGGCCCAGGGAGCGCTCGCCTTCCGGGTCAGCCCGGTCGAGCGGCTGGATCTGGCTCTCGCCGCGAGCCGGCTCGATCTCGATGCTTGGCTGCCGGTGTTGCTGCGCGGGACGGCGGGGACCGTGCCGATCGGGCTCGATCTCTCCGCGGAGGCCGGGCGGCTGGCGGGGGGAACGCTGCGCAGGCTTCGTGCCGCCTTCGACCTGACCCGTGAGGCCGCCACGGTGCGGGAGGTCTCCGCCATCCTGCCCGGAGACGCATCGCTGCGCCTCACCGGCGCGATCACGGGAAGCACCGGCGCCCCGCGTTTCGAGGGCGACGCGACGCTTGAGGCTCCCGATCTGCACGGAACACTCGATTGGTTGCAGGCTGCGACGCTGCCGAGGCCCGGCCCTTCGTTGCCGCCCGGCGTGTTGCACCATGCTGCGCTCAGCGCGCATGTCATCGCGACCTCTGATGAAGTCGGGCTCGACAAGCTGCGGGGCGAGGTGGACCGCTCCTCGGTCGCCGGAGTTTTGGCGGTTCGCAACGGCGCGATTCCGGCGATCGGGGCCGATCTGACCTTCGACCAAGTCGAGCTCGACCCCTGGCTTCCCTCCGCCATACCTCCGATCACCGATTTGCCGAAAAATCTAGGTTTGGATGCCCATCTCCGCTTGGCGGCGAAACGAGCATCCTTGCGAAGCGAGACGATCGCCAACTTGGCTATCGATGCCGAAGCCCAAAACGGGCGCGTGCTGCTTCACCGGTTGGATGGGACGCTCCGAAACGTCCACGTCGGCGCTTCGGGCGTGATCGGCGAAGATGGACGCCTTGCCGACGGAAAGCTGAATCTGGCGACCACGGACGCCAGCCTCTTCGCCGACCTCGTCCCGGCGCGCTGGCGGGGAACACCGGCCCTGTGGCGCGGACCCGGTGCCCTCGAGATAACCGGGTCCGGCCCACCGAATTCGCTCGCGTTGAGGCTCGGGCTTGATCTGGCCGATGCCCGTCTGGAGGCCCAGCCAACCCTCGATCTCGAGAGCGCAAACTGGAGCGGCTCGCTCACTCTCCGCCATCCCGGAGCTCGGCGGCTCCTCGCGATGCTCGGTCTGTTCGGGCCGGGGACGACGCCGGACAATGCTGCCTGGCTCGGCGAAGGATCATTGTCAGCGGTGGCACAGGTCCGGGGCAGCCCGGACCGGCTCGCCGTGGATAGCTTCGATCTGCGCGCTGGGGCGCTGCACGCGGGCGGCGGCATTTCGATCGAGGGTGCCGGAGCGATCCCCCGGATTGCCGGCCGAATCACCGCCGAAACACTGCCCATCCCCCTGCCGGATCCGCAGGCGACCGACCCGTTGCCGTTTGCCGCGCTGCACGGCTGGGAAGCATCGCTGCGAATCGAGGCGGGAGAGGTACTGGCCGGATTGATGCCCGCGCTGCAAAACCTCGCCTGCGATGTCAGCGTGTCGGCAGGCGTGCTGCGGATCGAGCGCCTGACCGCGCGGACGGATGGCGGCGCGCTCTCCGGTTCTCTGGCCGTGGATAGTGAAGCGAGCCCGCCGGCATTGGTGGTCGACGCTTCGCTGAAGGACGCGATTATCGCCGGTCCCCTGTTCGATTTGCCCCTGGATCTCAAGAACGGCCGGGCAGAGGGAAGTCTCAGGCTGACGGCATCCGGTTACAGTCCGGCGGCGCTGCTCGCGACGTTGGCAGGCGGCGGGCGCCTGACCGTCAGTGAAGGCACGCTCATCGGATTCGATCTGGCGAAGGTTCAAGAGACGGTCGGGCACGCGGAAACGGGCGACTTCCCCGTGATCGAGGCCGCGTTGCGTGACGCGCTGTCAAGCGGCACGACCGCTTTCGATCGGCTCGACCTCGATGCGTCCGCGGCAAGCGGCAGCATCAGCCTGCGTCAGGGACGCCTCTCGGCGGGCACGGGCCAAGCAGCTTTTGCCGGCACGCTGGCGCTTCCCACCGGCTCTCTTGATCTGAGCGCCGCCATCCGCCCGGCGATCGCTGAAGGGCCGGAGATTGGATTGCATCTGACTGGGCCACTCTCATCGCTCCGTAGCGTGCCGGAACTCTCCGGCGTCGCTAGATGGCTGGCGGATCACACGCAGTAGGAGCGATCCGCGAATTCGCGGGAACGTAGCCCGGAGGCCGGCGTTGGCGGGCGGTGAATGAGCCCGAAGCAGATCAGGTAACGCCGGTGCTCGATTGCCTGGTTGTGGGCGCGGGACCCGCTGGTTTGAGCGCGGCCATTTACTTAGCCCGCTTCCGCCGCGATGCCTGGGTCCTCGATGGAGGGCCCGGCCGAGCCTCCCTCATCCCGCTCTCTCATAATCATCCGGGGTTTCCGGACGGCATTGCCGGTCCGGAGCTGCTGCGGCGCATGCGCTCCCAGGCCGAGCGGTACGGAGCCGTCCTGAAGCCGGGGAGAGTGGATCGGCTGGAGAGGCTTGAGGAGGGGGAGTTTCTGGCGATCTCCGGGGAACACCGCATCCGGACCAGGCGGGTGCTGCTGGCGACGGGGGCGGAGGACATCGAACCGGAGCTTCCCGGCGTGGAGAACGCGATCCGGCGCGGTCTCGTCCGGCATTGCCCGATCTGCGACGCGTACGAGGTCGTCGATCAGAAGGTCGCGCTTATCGGGTATGGCAAGTGCAGGGTGCAGGAAGCCCTGCTGCTGCGCGGATACACCGCCGATCTCACCATTCTTACACTCGGACGCGGGCTCGACATTTCTCCGGAGGAGCAGGAAACGCTGACCTCGGCCGGAATCCGCGTCTTGGACGAACCCGTCGCGGAGTTGGTGGTCGAGGGCGACAGGATTGCTGCGTGGCACATGCGGAGTGGTGGGAAGCATCGGTTCGACACGCTCTATACCGCTCTCGGCTCGCGCATCCATTCCACACTGGCGACGGATCTGGGGGCGGACGTGGACGAAGACGGGGCGCTTCTCGTCGATCCGCACCAGCGCACGTCGGTTCCCGGAGTCTACGCCGCCGGCGACGTCGTGCAGGGACTATCGCAAATCAGCGTGGCGATGGGACAGGCCGCCATCGCCGCCACCGACATCAACGCCAGCTTGGCGCTACCGTGCGCCGCGGCGGGCAGGGTTAGTCCCGATCCCCCTCCCCCGGCCCGCGAGGGGAGGCGGTCGGCAAGCGTCGTTAACCCGGCTGACGGTCCTTGTCGGAACTCAGGTTCAGCGGAACCCAGCGCGGCGATCCTTCCTGGCTCTGGACCAACATCAGCACCGATCGCCGGCTCTGCTTGCGGACCGTATCAACGCGCTGCTGAACATCGGCAGGGGAGTTCACCGGCTCGGGGGGTGATCCTACTTCCACGATCACATCGCCGGCCTTGAGCCCGCGTTCGGCCGCCGGACTGTTCGCGGCAACGTCGGTGACGAGGACGCCTTTTTGATTTGCGCTGAGCTGGTACTTGTCCCGCGTCTCTTGCGTGATCGGAGCGAGTTGCAAGCCAAGCCCGGAGATTTCGGTCGGAGTCGGCTTGTCCACCTTTCCCGTCGGGCCGGGAGTGGCCGCCGCGACTTGCTGATCCTCCGGTAGTTCACCGACCTTCGCCTGCACGATCTGCTGCTTGCCATCGCGCCAGATTGTCACCGGCACTTCCTGCCCGATCGGCGTCTCGGCCACGATCCGAGGCAGGTTGCGCATCTCCTTCACGTCCTGCCCATTGAACTTGAGAATGATGTCACCGTTGCGAATCTTCGCCTGATCCGCCGGTCCGCCGTCGTTCACTCCGGCGACCATCGCACCGCCCGAATCGTGCAAGCCGAGGCTCTCCGCGATGTCGGGCGTCACCTGCTGGATGCGTACGCCGAGCCAGCCGCGCCGGGCGTGGCCGAAGTCGCGCAACTGATCGACGACCGTCTTGGCCATGTTGGCGGGTATCGCGAAACCGATGCCGATCGAGCCCCCCGAGGGCGAGTAGATCGCGGTGTTGATACCGATCACCTCGCCGTTCATGTTGAACAGCGGCCCGCCCGAGTTGCCGCGGTTGATCGCGGCGTCCGTTTGCAGGAAGTCGTCATAGGGGCCTTGCCGGATGTCGCGGCCGCGCGCCGAGACGATGCCCGCCGTGACCGAGCCGCCCAGTCCGAACGGGTTGCCGATGGCCAGCACCCAGTCGCCCACGCGCTCCTTGTCGCTGTCGCCGAACGAAACGGCGGGAAGCGGCTTGTCGGACTTCACCTTGAGCAACGCCACGTCGACCCGCTCGTCACGGCCCACGATCGTTGCCTTGAGCGAGGTGTTGTCCTGAAGCGTGACGGTCACTTCGTCGGCGCCCTCGATCACGTGATTGTTGGTCACGACGAGACCGGACGGGTCGACGATGAAGCCCGAACCGAGACTTTGCATCCGCCGCTCCGGCGCCGGCTGCTGGGGCGTTGGCTGACCCTGGCGGCCGCCCGGGCGGTTGCGGTCCAGGAAGTCCTTGAAGAACTGCTCGAACGGCGAGCCTGGCGGGAACAGCGGAATCTCCGGCCCTGAAAAGCCCCCCCGCGCCTGGACCGAGGTGGAGGACGAGATATTGACCACGGCCGGCTGCAATTTCTCCGCCAAGTCGGCGAAGCTGTCCGGCACGTCGCGCGCATAGGCCGGAACGGCGGAAAGGCCGCTGGCGGCCGGCACCGCGAGCAGCGCGGAGAACGCCAGCGCGGCGGCGCGGACGGTACGTGTCGAGGTAAGTCGCATCAGCGGAGTTCCCTGGGCATTGGGCAGATACTGCTCACGCAGTCCGCCCGGCGGCAAGCATCCGGCACGGTATGGAGCGGGGCTTCGCGGGCTTGCGTTCGAGTTCGCCGCATATGGGGCAGGGTTGCGGTCCTGACAATCCGGACGCGGCTGCTCGATTTCATCGTCCCGCGGTCGCGGGTGCTTCCCCAGCTCCCGCGACGGCGGCCGGCTCGGGCGAGCGGCTGGCCGAGGCTCCGCTCGACGGTCCGGCCTGGAGCAGGCGCAGGAAATCGTTGTCCGAGGTCAGGACGAGCCGCGCCCCTCCGGCCGCGAAGGTGTCCCGGTATGCCTGGAGCGTGCGCCATGCGGAGAAAAACGACGGATCTTGCTGATAGGCGTGGGCGTAAGTCCGGCTGGCTTGCTGCTCGCCCTCGCCGCGCAGCCGGTCCGCCTGCGCCCGCGCCTCCGCGAGCAGCACCGTGCGGTCCCGCTCGGCGTTGGCCCGGATGCGAGCGGAGGCCTCGGCGCCCTCCGCTCGGGCCTGGCGCGCGATCCGCTCACGCTCGGACTGCATTCGGGACAGGATCGCCTGAGTGTTCTCTTCGGGCAGATCGGCGCGGCGGATCCGCACGTCTTCGACGGCGATCCCAAAGCCGCGCATCTCTTCGTTCACCTGAACGCGGATGGCGTTCATGATCCGCCCTCGATCGGCCGAAAGCACGTCGAGCAGGGAGTGGTTGCCCAGCACCCGGCGCAGCGAGCCTGAGACTATGGATCCCAGGCGGCCGCGCAGCGCCTCGTCGGTCGCGCCGACTGCCTGATAGAAACGCAGCGGATCGGTGATGCGAAACATCGTGAAGCTGTCGACGATCAGCCGCCGCTGGTCGCCGAGAATAACCTCCTCCCCGGGCATCTCGAAATTCTGCAGCCGCTTGTCGAAATCAAAGACGGTCTGCACGAGGGGTATCTTCGCGTGCAGACCGGGGTCATTGATGACCCGGACCGGCTTGCCGAATTGCGTGATAAGCGCCTGCTCGGTCTGCTCGACCGTGAACAGCGCTGCGCTCGCGATGAAGACCGCCACGACCAGGACCGCGATCGCGGGGATGAGTGCGCGGTTCATCGGCTGTTCCTCGCCTGCGGTATCGGTGCCGGCGGGCTGGGAGTCGCGGGCTGCGCCTGGCCGGGAACGGGCCGGTTGAGGTCGTTCAGCGGCAGGAACGGAACGATGTTCTTGAGGTTCTCGTCCATGACGACCGTGGGCGAGCGGCTCAGGATGTCCTGCATCGTTTCGAGATACATGCGCTCCAGCGTCACATCCTTGGCTTCCTTGTAGGCCGCGAGCACGCTCAGGAAGCGCTGCGTCTGTCCGGTCGCCTCGACGATGCTCGCCTGCCGCGCGCCCTCCGCCTCCGCCGTGATGCGGGCCGCATCGCCGCGAGCGCGCGGGACGATGTCGTTGCGGTAAGCTTCCGCCTCATTGCGCATGCGCTCGGCATCGGTGTTGGCGCGCTGCACGTCGCGGAAGCTCTCGATCACCGCGGCGGGCGGGTCCACCTTCTGGAGCTGCACCTGAGTGATCTCCACCCCCGCTCCGTAGCCGTCCAGAATGGACTGCGTCTCTTTCATCACCTGCGTTTCGATCTGCGCACGCAGCTCGGTGAGGGCGGGCTGTATGGGTGTGCGGCCGATCACTTCGCGCATGGCGCTCTCCGCGACCGCCTTCACCGTGACCGGGGGTTGGCGTGTGTTGAACAGATACGCGACCGCATCGCGGATGCGCCAGAACACCGTCACGTCGATGTCGATGATGTTCTCGTCGCCGGTGAGCATCAGGCTCTCTTCGAGAACGTCGCGGCCTCCCTGGTCGCGGCCGGCTTGCACGCGCGAATCCCCGGCTCCGGAGCGATAGCCGATCTCGATTCGGTTGATGCGCGTCACGGCCGGACGCAGCACGCTCTCTACCGGCCAGGGCAGGTGGTAGTTGAGGCCCGGCAGCGTGGTCCGGTTGAACGCGCCGAAGCGCAACACGACCCCCTGCTCATCCGGCTGCACCCGATAGAAGCCGCTGACCAGCCAGACGGCGACCAGCGCGATCCCCAGCAGGACCCCGCCGCGCCCGCTGGCTCTTCCGCCACCGGGCAGCAGGCGCCGCACGAAGGCCTGGATCCGCGCGATGAGCTGATCGAGGTCGGGCATCTGGTTCGGGCCGCCGCCGCCCGGGGTCCACGGACCGCCGCCGCCGGGAGGGCGCTGGCCATTTCCGCCCGAGCCTCCGCCCGAACCCCACGGACCCGGGCCGCCGCTGTTCCAAGGCATGGACTGTGGATAGCTCCTGTCTCGCGCCGCCTATCACGCGTGCCGGGCCGGCAGGGCGTTGGCGGATCGGTGCTCATGCGCCATATCCCGGTACGATCCAGGCGGCGGCACGCCACAACGTTATTGACTAGCGAGCGGAAGGTTTGCAAGCGGATGACCAACCCAGCGGTAGATGCTCCCACGCAGGAGGCGCTGCGGGAGGCGCTGCGCGGCGTCACGGACCCGGTGACCGGTCGCGATATCGTCGCGGCCGGGCTGGTGGAAGGCATTGAAGTCCGCGGCGGGCTGGTCCAGGTCGCGTTGCTGACCGACCGCGCCAAAGCAGCGGCGATGGAGCCGGTATGCCGGCAGGTCGAGGCCGTGCTCGCGCATCAGCCGGGGGTCATGAACGTCACCGCCATTCTGACGGCGCACAAATCCGGTGCGGCGGCCGCGCCGCGTCCACCCCCGCCGCGCGCTGGTCACGGTCACGGTCACGGTCACGGCAGCACGGGGACGAGCACGGGCAGAAGCCCGGCCTCTTGCTGCCGGACGTGCGGGCGATCGTCGCGGTCGCCTCGGGCAAGGGCGGGGTCGGCAAATCGACGGTGGCGGTCAATCTCGCGGTGGCGCTGGCCCGTCAGGGCGTAAAGGTCGGATTGCTGGACGCCGACATCTATGGCCCGAGCCTTCCGCGCATGCTCGGGGTGGCGCGCAAGCCCGATGTGAAGGGAGACCGGATGATGCCGGTCTCGGCCTGGGGCCTGAAAGCAATGTCCATCGGCTTCCTGGTGGAGGAAGAGACGCCGATGATCTGGCGCGGCCCCATGGTGATGGGCGCGCTCGAACAGATGCTGGGTCAGGTCGAGTGGGGCGCGCTCGACATTCTGCTCGTGGACATGCCGCCCGGCACCGGTGATGCGCAGCTCACGATGGCGCAGCGGGTGGCGCTGACCGGGTCGGTGATCGTCTCCACGCCGCAGGATATCGCCCTGATCGACGCAAGGCGCGGCGTGCGCATGTTCGAGCGGGTGCGGGTGCCGGTGCTCGGGCTCGTTGAGAACATGAGTTACTTTTGTTGCCCGAACTGCGGCCATCGCGCGGAGATTTTCGGCCACGGCGGAGCACGGCTGGAATCCCAGCGTCTCGGCACCGAGTTCCTGGGAGAGGTGCCGCTTCTGCTCGACATCCGCGCCGCCTCCGATGCGGGGACCCCGATCGTCGCCGCGGCCCCGGATGGCCCGGCAGCGGCGGCATTCGCCGCGGTCGCCCGGCGGGTCTGGGAAAAGGTCGGATCGGCGGCGGCCCCGGCTGCCGGACCGCGCATCGTGGTCGGCTGAACCTCACTCGTCTCGAGTTGCCTTGGCCGGCCTGGAAGAATTGTAACTCTTGATCGCCTCGTCGATTTCTCGCGCGTAGGGCAGGCTAGTCTGGGTGCCCCAGCGCGTGCAGCACACCGCCGCACCGACGGCCGCGCGGTGCAGCGCATCGGTGAGCGGGAGCCCGCGGTCGAGCCCGGCCGCCAGCACGCCGACAAAGCAATCGCCGGCCGAAGTCGTGTCAACCGGGACGATAGGGTGCTCAGGTATGTACGTATGTCCGGCGGCGGTCGCCAGCTCCGCCCCCTCGCCGCCGATCGTGCGCACGACGTCGACGCCGAGCGCGGCCCGGATCGAGGCGGCGTTGACCCCCGTGCCCAAATGCGTGCCGAGCCACGCCGCCTCCATCTTGTTGGCTACCAGCAAATCGACCACCCGCAGAGCGTCGCGGTCCAGAAGCTTGGCGGGTGCGAGGTTCAGGATGGTGTACGCGCCTCGCGCCCGCGCCCGGCGGATCAGCGTGGCCACTTCTTCTGCCTCGGTTTCCATTTGCAGCAGAAGGATCGTCCCGGGTCCAAGCAGCGCATCCTCGATCTGCCCCGCCCGCGCGGCCAAGTTGGCCCCCGAGCCGACCGCGATGGCGTTGTTCCCGGCCTCATCGACGCAGATCGCCGCGACTCCCGTGACCTCGTCCACTTGCGCCACGCGCGAAACGTCGATCTCCGCACCGCGCAGCCCGCCCAGAGCGCCGTCTGCAAAAGCGTCGCGCCCGACCGCGCCGGCCATGATCACCCGCGCTCCATCGCGCGCCGCCGCTACGGCCTGATTGGCGCCCTTGCCGCCCGGTTCTATGCGCATCGAGCGTGCGAGCACGGTATCGCCGGCGCCGGGCAGGGCCGGAAGCGGGAAGACGAGATCCAGATTGATTGAACCGAAGACGACGATCATCGAGCGCCGCCATTAGAGCGTGTCACGCGATCGGACCGGCTATGGTGCCGACGAACTCCCGTCGGATGATTGGGGCCGGGCGATAATCGCGATATATGGGAGCACGGCCGCCACCAGGCGTCCGCAGGGAGGAACAAATGGCGCAGATCGCGCGCGATGCGTCGCCCCTCGACAGTGCCTTCCGGCTCACTCGCCGGCGCTTGGTTCCTTTCCTGCTGCTCATGTACGTCCTCTCGTTCCTGGATCGGGCCAATATCGGATTTGCGAAGCAAGCCTTCCAGGCTTCGGTGGGCATCTCCGACGCTGCGTATGCGCTCGGGGCGGGATTGTTCTTTATCACTTATGCAGTGCTGGAGGTGCCCAGCAACCTCATTATGCACCGGGTGGGCGCGCGTCTCTGGATGGCCCGCATCATGGTCACTTGGGGCTTGGTCTCAGCCGCCACGATGTTCGCCAACGGCGAGTTCGCCTTCTATGCTCTGCGTCTGTTGCTTGGGGCGGCCGAAGCCGGGTTCTTTCCCGGCGTAATCCTCTACCTCACCTATTGGTTTCCCAGCCACTCGCGCGGGCAGGTAATGGGCCTCTTCTACTTCGGCGCACCGCTCGCGTTTATCTTCGGCGGCCCGCTCTCCGGCCTGCTGCTGGAGTTGAATGGGCTGGGTGGAATCGAGGGCTGGCAATGGATGTTCCTGATCGAAGGATTGCTGGCCAGCATCGTCGGCGTTTGGGCGTTCTTCTATCTCGACGACAAGCCCGCCGATGCAGCCTGGCTGCCGAAGCTGGAGAAGCAGGCCTTGTCCGCCGCAATCGGGCAGGAAGAGCAGGCGAAGACGGCACACGGTCCGTCCGCGATGAGGACGGTGCTGGCCAATCCACGCGTGCTGCATTTCGTCGCGATCTACTTCCTCATTCAGATGAGCGTCTATGGCGTGATCTTCTACCTTCCGACCCAGGTGGGAGCGCTGCTTGGAAAGCGGGTCGGGTTTGAGGTCGGATTGGTGACCGCCATTCCCTGGCTCTGTGCGCTCGTCGCTGCCTTCGCTCTGCCGCGCCTCGCGGACCGGGCGGGCAGCCATCGGGTGATTGCCGCTCTAACCCTCGCCATCTCCGGCTTAGGCATCGCTGTCTCGGCCGGCAGCGGGCCAGCCGTGGCGCTGGTGGCGCTGTGCTTCGCTGCCGCTGGGTTCATCGCCGTACAGCCGCTATTCTGGACTTTCCCGACCGGCTACCTGGCCGGTGTTGCCGCCGCGGGTGGCATCGCTCTCATCAACGCCCTCGGCGCCTTGGGCGGCTTTGTCGCCCCGAATGTGAAGGCCTGGGCCGACGCGAGCTTCGGCTCCAACCAGGCTGGGCTCTATGCGCTGGCCTGCACCACTCTGGTCGGCGCGGCCCTGATCGTGGCGTTGCGTCGCCCGATTCCAGCGGCCACCGTCGTTTTGTGATCATTTCCGCCCTTAGGAGATTTTTCGATGAGATTGCTGCGCTACGGACCAGCGGGCCAGCCGATCGTCACATCGCGGAGGGCTGAGCGATGATCTACGGGAACCGCTTCCAGGGCCGCACGGCCATCATCACCGGCGGCGCCTCCGGCATCGGCCTCTCCGTCGCCGCGCGCCTGACCAAAGAAGGCGCGCAGGTATCGCTCTGGGACCTGAAGGATGAGGCCCTGATCCAGGCGAAGACAGAGGCCGGCGCAGCCCATACCAGCGTCGTCGACGTGTCTGACCCTGGTCAGGTCGCCCGGGCAATGGCGGAGAGCGTCGCCGCCCTCGGCGGCAAGCTGGACGTGTTGGTCGCGAGCGCCGGCATCACCGGCCCGAACGTGACCGTGCGCGACTACCCGATCGACGCCTGGCAGCAGGTGATCAACGTCAATGTCAACGGCCTGTTCTACTGCAACCAGGCCGCGGTGCCGCATCTGGAGCGCAACGGCTACGGCCGGATCGTGAACATCGCCTCGGTGGCCGGCAAGGAGGGCAACCCGAACGCCTCCGCCTACAGCACGTCCAAGGCCGGCGTTATCGGTTTCACCAAATCGCTCGGCAAGGAACTGGCCAAGACCGAGATACGGGTGAATTGCGTGACCCCGGCTGCGGTGCGGACGGCGATCTTCGACCAGATGTCGCAGGAGCACATTGATTTCATGCTGTCCAAGATCCCGATTGGCCGGTTCGGGGAGATCGCGGAGATCACCGCCCTCGTCTGCTGGCTGGCGAGCGAGGAGTGCTCCTTCAGGTACCCGGAGCGGTGTTCGACGCATCCGGCGGTCGCGCGACGTACTGACGACGCCCAATCCGAAACCGTCCCGGCGAGGGATCATCGCATGAGCATACCGAAGATCAAGCACGTGCGGGCCAGCGTGGTACGCGGCGGCGGCGGAGATTACCACGACGTGGAGGACGGCCACTGGATCGACGATCATATCTCCACCCCCATGGCCCGGTATCCGGAGTATCGGCAAAGCCGCCGCAGCTTCGGTATCAACGTGCTCGGGACGCTCGTCGTCGAGGTCGAGGCGGACGACGGCACGGTCGGGTTCGCGATCACGACCGCCGGCGAGATCGGCGCCTTCATCGTGGAGAAGCATCTCGCCCGCTTCCTCGAGGGCCGGCCGATCACAGATATCGAGAAGGCCTGGGACCAGATGTATTTCTCGACCCAGGACGATGGCCGTCGCGGAATCGTGGTGAACGCGATTTCGGCTGTGGACCTCGCGTTGTGGGATCTGCTGGGGAAATGGCGCGAGGAGCCGGTGCACGCGCTACTCGGCGGCCCGGTGCGCGATGAGTTGCTGTTCTATGCAACGGGTGCGCGGCCGGACATCGCCAAACAACTCGGCTTCGTCGGCGGGAAGATGCCCTTGCAACACGGCCCGGCGGAGGGCGAGGAGGGGCTGAAGAAGAACGTCGCCAAGCTCGAGGACATGCGCAACAAGGTTGGCGACGATTTCTGGCTGATGTTCGACTGCTGGATGAGTCTCGACCTCAACTACGCCATCAAGCTTGCGCACAAGGCGCACCAGTTCGGCTTGAAGTGGGTCGAAGAGTGCCTCTCTCCGGACGATTACTGGGGCTATGCCGAACTGCGCAAAAGAGTGCCGGCCGGCATGCTGGTGACGACGGGGGAGCACGAGGCGACCCGGTGGGGTTTCCGCATGCTGCTGGAAATGGGCTGCTGCGATATCATCCAGCCCGACGTGAACTGGTGCGGCGGCATCACCGAGCTTATCAAGATATCCGCACTCGCGGACGCGCACGGGGCCTTAATGGTGCCGCATGGCTCCGGCGTGTACAGCTACCATTTCGTCTGCACGCGTCATAACAGCCCGTTTACCGAGATCATCATGAGCGCGCCGAAAGCGGACAAGGTGCTGCCTGCCTTCCACCCTCTGCTCCGGGAGGAGCCGATTCCCGAGAACGGCCGTTTGAAAATATCCGTGCTCGACAAGCCCGGCTTCGGCGTCGAGCTGAATCCGGAGTGCAAGCTGCAGCGACCGTATACGCATTGACAGCGCGTGAGCGGCGGAGGTCCGGGCCGTCCGAATCGGAGCCAATCTTTGCCTTGCCAAGCAGGCATGAGGTCAGCCATTCCCGCTCGCTCACTCAACCGGCTCGGATATTACCTCCTCGACGAGATCCGGAGCTCGGGCAAAAACCCGCATAAGGTTCAGCGCCGCTGGATCCGGACGGTTACGGCCTTGCTCCCAGTTCTGCAACGTCCGCAGGTCGACGCCGAGGAGTTCGGCGTATTCGCGTTGCGATAAGCCCTGGCGGGCTCGCAACACCCCTATATCGGGGACGGCTTCCGTGGGAAGAAGGCGACGCCGAACCTGCACATTCATTGCGGCCAAATCTCGCGCGAGCGCACCCAGATCGTGATTGCGGGATATCGTGCAAACGGCCCAGCCCACCTCCGCAAGCCTGTTAATCGCATTATGTGCGGCCCGCATGGAGGCCTGAGCCGACATCAGGCGGCGAGCGATGCTGACGCCGCGATTAAGCGGACCTGTCCGGCGAAGCAGAAGAACGAGCTGCTCCTCAGAGGACAATCGGGGCGGGGATACGACCCGGACCGGCCCCAGTCGTTCTAACCGCGCCTTCAATTCGGAGTTTTTCGACATCGAGCTGAGCCTTCACCCATCTTGCAAGTGATCGGAGGGCCGGGACGCCAATCCTATTCGGCCCAGGGCCCAGAATACGCAGTCCCCTAAAAACGGCCATTCTGCCCTCAATCGAGAGCTCGGCGATAATTTCGATCTCGCGGGGCCATTCGTTAGCCTTGCGAAAAACGTGTCCTGTTCGAGCTCCAACTCTGTAAGGCGCCAGCACATAATGCTCGCTCTCCGGGGCTGCAGTAAGCCGTCGCAGAATTGCTCGATCAAAATAATTCAGACACGAACCTAGAGTAATCTCGGAAACCAAGCCGAATGGGGTATCTGTACGTGATCCGCGTATAGATGTCAACCACTCTTTTTCAACGCAACCATCAGCTCGGCCCATTCCCGCTTCGAGAGTCCGCTCTCGGTCTGGGATACCGAGTCGCCGGCGAGCATTCGCCGCACGACTTCGAGCATTTGCGCCGAAAGCGTCACGGCGCCGAGCCGGTAGTCCCTGAATGCCGTGAATGCCAGAGGAACCCAGGCCTCGACAGTCTGCATCATCGCCTCGGCATAGGCGCGGATCTCGTATTGCGCGTGAGCATCCGCCCGCAGCGAGAGGAAGTGCAGCAAATTGTGCAGGTCGGTTTTCCAGTACCACTGCGTATAGGTGTTGAGGGTCAGGTTCATCCGCGCCAGCTCGCGCGCCAGCCCCTTGCGATCGGGATCCAGCGTCGCTCCGGCCTCGTCCTCATTCAGCATCTCCGCGTAATGGTCGTAGCAGCGGCGCGCGTCCTCCCGCAGCAGCGCCAACACCCGCGCGGCCTCCGCGCCTTCCAGCGTCTCCCCGCGCCCCTGCCGGTTCTGCGCCGACTGCCCGGCGAGGTGCTCGGCGAGCGGGATGTAGAACTCGCGATCGAGAATCGAATACCGCGCCGAATACTCGTTCACGTTCGCCGTGCGGTGCCGAATCCACTGCCGGGCCACGAAGATCGGCAGTTTCACATGGTATTTTATCTCACACATCTCGAAGGGCGTGGAATGCCGGTGGCGCATCAGATACCGGATCAGTCCTGCATCCTCCGAGACCCGCCTTGTGCCCTTACCGTAGGAGACCCGCGCCGCCTGCACGATCGCAGCATCGTCACCCATGTAGTCGATGACGCGGATGAAGCCGTGATCCAGGACCGGGATCGCGCGATAGAGGATTTCCTCGAGCGCCTGGACGGTGGGTCTGCGAGTGACATGGTCTTGAGCGCGCTGAGCCTCGATCTCGGCAAGCTGCTCCGGGGTGAGAGGCACGGGCGGCTCCATCCACAATGAGCGGTCGGGGGTCCGGACAGATAACAAATTCGCCGGGCAGCCCTTAGCCCGGAGGAGGGGCGGGCCGCTTGGCCCCGGCCGGCTGCTCCGCTATCCCGGCTTCGCGCCGGGACTCCCCGGCGATCGGAGAATCATGAGCCTGCCCGCCGCCCTCGCGCACTCGCCCGAGCCCGATCCGGCCAGCCCGGCCGTCCCGGAGCTGACCGTCGTGGTGCCCTGCTACAACGAGCGGCCGAACGTGGCCCCGCTGGTTGCGCGGCTGGACGCGGCGCTCGCCGGTATCGCGTGGGAGGCGGTATTCGTTGATGACGACAGCCCGGATGGCACGGCGGCCGAGGCGCGGCGGATCGCGCGGATCGATCCGCGGGTGCGCTGCATCCGGCGCGTGGGACGGCGCGGCCTCGCTTCCGCCGTGATCGAGGGCGCGCTCTCTTCCTCGGCCGACTCGATCGCGGTGATCGACGGCGATTTGCAGCACGACGAAACCCGGCTTCCCGCCATGCTGAGCGCCCTGCGGGAGGGTGCCGATCTGGCGGTGGGTAGCCGGCATCTTGCGGGCGGAGACGCCGCCGGCCTTTCCTCGGAGTGGCGACGCGTGCTGTCCGAGGCGGGGATTCGGCTCGCCCAACGAGCCTTGCGGGTGCGCCTCAGCGACCCGATGAGCGGTTTTTTCATGGTGCGGCGGGTTCTGTTCGAGCGGATCGCGCCCCGCCTCACCGGGCGGGGATTCAAAATTCTGCTGGACCTCGCATCGAGCAGCCCGGAGCCGTTGCGCATCGCCGAAATCCCCTTCCGTTTCCACGCCCGGGTGGCCGGGAAGAGCAAGCTCGACGTGCTCGTGCTCGCGCAATTCGTGGCACTCCTGCTCGACAAGGCGTTCGGCGGCTTGCTCCCGCTGCGCTTCATCTCGTTCGCGCTGGTGGGTGCGCTCGGCGTGCTGGTGCATCTCGCTGTGCTGATCTTGCTGCGCGGCACCGGTTGGCTGCCCTTTGAAGCCGCGCAGGCGATCGCGACGGTCGTGGCGATGGTCTTCAATTTTCAGCTCAACAACGAGGTCACGTATCGCGATCAGCGCCTGCGAGGCGCGCGGCTCTGGCGTGGGCTGCTGATTTTCATGCTGGTCTGCGGGGTGGGCGCCATCGCGAATGTCGGCATCGCGCAGGTGCTGTACCGCGGCCATACCGGCTGGAGCCTTTCGGGCGCGATCGGGGCCGCGATCGGAGTGGTGTGGAATTACGCGGTTTCGGCGACGCTGGTTTGGCGCGGACGGTGAGGCTCTGGCCCGCCGCCGCCCTGGCGGCGGTGACGCTCCTGCGACTCCTGGTCGCGGCCTCCACCCCGCTCTCGCCCGATGAGGCGTATTATTGGGTGTGGTCGCGGGCGCTCGCACCCGGTTATCTCGATCACCCGCCAATGGTCGCGCTGTGGATCAGAATCGGCACGCTGCTCGCGGGCGACAGCGCGTTCGGCATTCGCCTCCTCGCGCCGTTATCGACCGCGCTCGGCTCGGTGCTGTTGGCGCAAGCGGGCGAGATGCTGTTCCCGGGGCGACGCTGCGGCGTCGTCGCGGCGGCGTTGTTGAACGCGACGCTGCTGGTCGGCGTCGGCGCGGTGACGATGACTCCGGATACGCCGCTCCTGTTCTTCTGGACGGCAACTCTCTGGGCGTTGGCGCGCCTCATGCGAGGCGGCAACGACGCGTGGTTTTGGGCAGCCGGCGTGTTCGCCGGCTGCGCGCTCGCGAGCAAATACACAGCCATTCTGCTGATCGGAGGCGTGTTCCTGTGGCTGCTCGCTATTCCGTCGCTGCGCCGCCGTCTGCGTGAGCCGGCCCCGTGGATCGGGGCTTTGTTGAGCTTCGTCGTATTCCTGCCGGTGCTCCTTTGGAACGCGATCCATGACTGGGCCAGCTTCGCCAAGCAGGGCGGGCGGGCAGGAGCCTGGGACCCGGCACGCGCCGTCCAATTCCTGGCCGAATTGATCGGGGGCCAGATCGGGCTTGCCACGCCGCTCGTGTTCGCGATCTGCCTCGCCGGGATCATCGCCGCGGCGCGGGGCGCGTGGCGAACACGCGATCCGGCCTGGACGTTGCTGGCCGCTCTGACCCTGCCTCCGGTGCTGCTATTCGTGCAGCACGCACTCGGCGACCGCGTACAGGGCAACTGGCCAGCAATCATCTACCCGGCCGCGGCGATCGCGGGCGCGGCTCTCACCGGACGATTCTGGACCCGTTTGCGGGTCCCGGCGGTCGCGCTCGGCGCGGCCATCACGCTCGTCGTCTATCTACAGGCCACGCTGTCGCCGCTCGCGCTCTCGCCGCGGATCGATCCGACGATGCGGCTCGCCGGCTGGCCTGGCCTCGCCGCCTCCGTCGCCGAGGAGGCCCGGGCGCAGGGAGCCACCTTCGTCGCGGCCGACGATTACGCTGTCGCCGCCGAACTCGCCCGCGACCTGCCGGGGGGCTTTCCGGTGGTCGGGGTCGAGCCCCGCTGGGCTCTTTTCGAGTTGCCCGCGGCGCCGGTCACGGGCCGGACCGGCATCCTTGTCCGCAGCGTGCGGCGGGGCGACGATTTGGACCGCAGCCGCTGGTCCTCGACCGAGGAGATCGGCCACGCCAGTCGGGTGCGCGACGAGGTGACGGCGGAAACCTTCCGGCTTTATCGGGTCATCGGTGGGCCGGAAGGCAGCCCTGCCGTTACACTGCCGCGCCCGGGTTAACCCGCGATCAAGGAAGGTCCGACACTTTGAGCCCTCGATCGGGGCATTTCGGGCCATGCGGGCGAAGGGCGACAAGAAGGGCGGCAATAGGGGGGCCGGGATCATCATCCGCAAGGAAGAGGTGATCGAGGGCGGCCATCACGGTGGCGCTTGGAAGGTGGCGTACGCCGATTTCGTCACAGCTATGATGGCTTTCTTCCTGCTCATGTGGCTCCTGAACGCGACGACCGAGGAGCAGCGGAAAGGCCTTGCCGACTATTTCAGCCCGAGCAACGTCCTGAGCCGAGCTTCTTCGGGGACCGGCCAGCCGTTCGGTGGACACACGCCGTTCGATCAGGGGACGATGGTGTCGGACCGGGGCGCGGTACAGGTGATCCAGGGCACGCTGCCTATCGCACCGGATGAAGATGACGAGGACGACCGCGGTAGCCACGCGGGGACGACAGCGACCCGCGACTCCCCTTCGGCAAGCAAGCAAGCTGCCGCCGGGAGCGCGCCTCCGGCCGCCACCATTGCATCACCGGATGCGGCCCCAGACGACCGATCGCGCCTCTCTCAGCAACGGAATCCGGAACAGAATCCGGCCACTTCGGCGCCGCGGACGCCAAGCGATGCGGAGATCCGCGCGGCTCAGGAGAAGCGGGAGCGCCAAGCCTTCGAGCAGGCGGCGCAGCAGATCAAGGAGGCCGTTCGAGGCGACCCCGCGCTGGCCGATCTCGCGCGCCAGCTCGCGATCGACATGACGCCGGAGGGCTTGCGCATCCAGATCCTGGACGAAGATCGCCAGCCGATGTTCGCGACCGGCTCCGCCGCGCTCAACGAGCGCGCGCGCCTTTTGCTGCAAAAGGTGGCGCCGGTGCTGATGAAGTTGCCGGAGGACATCTCGATCGCGGGCCACACCGACGCGACTCCCTATCACAGCCAGGATCGCTCGAACTGGGAGTTATCGACCGAGCGTGCGAACGCCACGCGGCGGCTGATGGTCGAGGCCGGATTGCCGGAGACCCGCATCCGCAACGTCACCGGCAACGCCGACCGCGATCCGCTGCTGCCGGCCGAGCCGACCGCGGCAGCGAACCGGCGCATCGCCATCGTCGTGCTGCGTGCGGCGCGCGGTACGCGCAGCGAAGATCCGCCTCGCGCCACGCCCCCTGTGGCGCCACGTCCCGCTTCCCCTTGAGCGCATCGCCATGCTGACGCTGGCCGGCCTCGGCGTGTTGTTCGGCTGCGTATTCGGCAGCTACGTCCTCTCCGGCGGCAGCATGGAGCCGCTGATCGAGGCGATTCCGTTCGAGATGCTGACCATCGGCGGCGCCGCGCTGGCGACGTTCATCATGGCGAACAGCATCCACGACGTGAAACACACGCTGGGCGGCTTCGGCAAGATCATGAAGGGGGCGGTGTTCGGCAAGGCGGACTATGTCGAACTGCTTTGCCTTCTCTTCTACTTCGTGCGGCTGGCCAGCACGAAGGGCAACATGGCGCTGGAGCCGCATATCGAGAAGCCGGCGGAGAGTGCCGCGTTCCAGAAATTCCCGAAGATCCTCGCCAACCATCACGCGACGGCGATCATCTGCGATTACTTCCGGATGTTCGGCATGAACGGCGACGATCCGAACCAGATCGAGGACGTGATGGGGCGGGAGCTGAAGAAAACGCTGCACGAGGAGCTGCACGGAGCGCACGCATTGCAGACGATGGCCGACGGATTGCCGGCGCTCGGGATCGTCGCGGCGGTGCTCGGCGTCATCAAGACGATGTCGCACATCGACCAGCCGCCCGCCGTGCTCGGCCAGATGATCGGCGGCGCGCTGGTCGGCACGTTCTTGGGCGTGCTGCTCGCGTACGGCATGACCGGCCCGTTCGCGGCGCGACTCAAGGGCGTGGTGGAGGAGGAGTCGAAATATTACGAGGTGATCCGCGCCGTGCTGGTCGCGCATCTGCACGGCAACGCCCCGCAGGTGAGCGTGGAGACGGGAAGGAAGATGGCGCCGAACCAGCACATGCCGAGCTTCCAGGAGCTGGAGGAGGCGGTCCAGGGCGTGCAGATCGCGTAGCGGATGCCAGCTTCGGGCCTGATGCCGATCAAGCATTCTCGTTGGACGTTTCGTGCCGGATGACCGCCAGCAGCAATTGGCTCATCAATATGCCCTGGATCGCTTCTCAAGACGCGGCATTAGGGTTGGATGGGGAATTTGCCAGAAAACCAAGACTTTTGAAACAAACGGATTGTGCTTTCACGCTCTACGGCGATGTTCCGGGCGTTGTCGCAAAGAGGGCATTATGCTACAAACACAGCATGGAGGAAGAACCGCCCGCGCGGAGATACAGCAGCCTTGATCACATGAAGGCTGACGAATATCGATACTGGCAAAGTCGGCCCGCGCATGAACGGCTGGATGCAGTTGAGGACATGATCCAAACCGCCTACGCCCTCAAAGGTTGGGAGGCGCAGCCGGATGAACCAAGACTACAAAGACCTTTTGTCCGCCTTCCATGCCCATGGCGTTAAATACCTTGTTGTCGGAGGTTATGCCGTTATCCTGCATGCCCAGCCCCGCTTCACGAAGGACATCGATTTTTTCGTAAGACCCGACTCCGCCAATGCGCGCGCTACGTATGCCGCTCTTGCCGAGTTTGGCGCGGCGCTCCAAGGCATCCGCCCGGAAGACTTCACCGACCGCAAGAGCTTCTTTCGATTTGGACGTGACCCGCGCTGGAGCCAATTAATCAAGACTTCCGGATTTCCCGGAGATATGACCGTGATGCACCTGCACCGCGCTACGGCGCCGGGCAGCGGCACCTTCCGTAGTGCGCGATTATGCGCCGACAATTCAGAGCATCCCACCAGTCCGGGACCTATTCGTTGACCTTCGACGCAGAGCAAACATTCCGAACAGGCCGGCACCCAACAGGCCGATCGTGGAAGGCTCGGGCGCCGCGACGATGAGCTCCGAATTTGGGAAGTTGAAACTATTAATGTCGCCTGGAGTGACACCGAACTGGGTAAACGTTCCCTCCGGATAATAGCGAAACTGGTTACCCGTAAACGACTGGTCCGGGCCGCCAGCTGACTGAAAGACAGCCACTTCTGAAGTTCCCGGGAATGTCGAGGAGGAAGGAATAAACTCGACACTGGTGATGGTGTTCAAGGGGTTTGCGAACGCCAGATCGGAGACCGGGACTGTGGTGTCGGTCGTGATGAAGCCAGGCGAGTCGTAGATGAAAAGGGTAAACTGAACGGCAGTATTGTATGACGTGTAGACCACAGAGGCCTGCGCCGGCGGCACGATGGCCGCAGACGCCCCGAGAGCAAGGGCCAGAACCGCAATTTTCGAAAACATGACTATCTCCCCTTTTGGAAGCTTTTGCAGCCCCGAGCAGCCACTCTTACAAGGTTGCAGAACGCCAAGGCATTTGCACGCGCCCCTCCGCTTTGAAACGCTCCAGGAGTGAAGCCTTTCGGAAATTCCGCTTGCCTCTGTCCTGTCAGTGGGCTGCGCTTTCCGTAAGATATGACCAAAACTCATCGGCCAAACCGGCGCCTCGGCTATGCCCGCGTCAGCACCTACGGCCGAGCGCTCGACGCGCAGCTTGACCCGCAACGCGCGACGGCTGCAAGCCGATCTTCCGTGAGAAGGTGACGCGTCGGGGCAAGCCCTGGAAAGATACCCAGGTCGCGCCCGCTGCGTTGCCGGCCTAACTCACCCAGTCTCCGCCTCCAGCAGCGCCAGCGCCTCCTCGGGCCCGGCCAGGATTTCGAGCAGCCGGACGCGGTCGATCAGCCCGAGTTCCGGGCCGGCTTGACGGCTGGTCAGGTCCGAGGCGACGCGCCGCAGCTTCCGGTCGTAGAACTCGGCCCCGCCTACCCGGCGCGCGGCCGTTTCCAGCCGGCGCAGGCCGCGAGCAGCCCCTTCCAAGGCGACGATTTCCTTGGTGCCGGTGCCGCTATCCGCGCCCATGAGCGGTTCGAGCAGATCGGCGTCGAGCGCGGTCGGCGAAGCGGGTGCGGCAGCTCGCGTCCACCTGCTGGCAAATCTCCGCGACCCGCCGCTTGCGCGCGGGACCCGCGCGTCCTCCCTCCAAATCGTCGAGCAGCGCGGCAACTCGCCGGACAGCCCCCTCCAACTCGTCGAGATCGTGTCCACGCAGCCAATCGCCGCCATTGCCTCCGGTCTCCAGCCGATCGAGCAGGAAGCTCACGGCCCGCTCCGCTGCGGCTCGGCCGGTCGTCTCGCCCAGTCCGCTGCGTGTCTCCGCCAGATGCAGGACCGCGCTGGCCTGCGGCACGTGATCCAGGGCGAGCGTCAGCACGCGGCTCACCGTGTCCGGCCCGTCCGACCCGGCGTCCTGTAGCAGCCGCTCAACATCTTCCGTCGCGGGTCGAGGCTGATCGTCGGGCGATCCGCTCATGGCGTGCAGCGCGACCGCGTGAGTGAGGAGAGCGCCGGCGGCGCGCGCCAGAGCGGGATGCTCGGCTTGGGAGAGGCCGGTAAGGTGCCACGACCGCGCCGGCGGCACGGTGCATAGAAGCCGTCCCGCCACGGGCCAGAGGAGCGCCCCGACCCGCCGCACCGTATCGAAATCGGCCGTGGTGCGCCCGACGAGGGCCGCCTCGATCTTGGCCAAGGCGTTCCCGGCCATCGCGTCCTGCACGCTTTCGGCGAGCGGCTGCAGGACCGTGCGGGGAAAGGTGAGGCTACCGGGCCGCCATCGCGGGGCAGGGACGATAAGCGGATCGAGAGGCATGAACAGCAGGCGGGCGAAACGCAGCGGCCGCGCCGGCCGCAACTGCGCAAGCCGTGGCCTGATCGGAGCGAGCAGCCGGTCAGCCGCGCCGCGTTCCGGCAAAGCATCCACGACGGCGAGCACGCGCGCGATCCGCTCGTCGGAAGCACCCGCAAGGCTCTGGCTCAGCTCGCAAATCCCGCTGGCGACGGTCTTTCCCGCAGTCATGCAGCGAGCGCCCGCAAGGATTCGTTGCGCGCGATTAACGTCAGCACCTGGCCACCGGTGCGCCAGTCTTCGTTCCGCGACACGAGTTTACGGAAGCGTGCCGGTCCCTCGCAGTCGTGTGCGGCTCCAACCCAGTCAGAGGCTTCTTTCGGAATTACCGGCAGGAGTACCGTCATCTCAGCCAGCGCCACGCGCCGGCCCATATCGTCCTCGGCGGTACACCAGAGCAACACGATCTGCTCCCAGCCGTCGAGCAGCCACTCCGGTCGCGCAGCGAGGCCGAGGACGGGTTCAGGCGCGGTTTCCCATTGGCGGAGCAGGTCGGGAACGTTCGCCGTCAGCGCGAACGCCTCCCGTGCGGTGCGTTGAGCGAGGCCGATCGTCAGCTCGGCCACATCCGCGACCATGGCAGCCTGCGCACCGCTGTCCCCGCCATGCTGCGCGCTCCACGCCTGGGTTTCGCTTCGCAGCCGGCACAGCCCCTCGATGCTGCGGGCGAGGCGCGCTTGGCTGGCGTATCGGCCTACGCCCACGGCGCTGAAAATCCCGGCCAGTTCCTCGAGCTTGATCGCGATCTGCTCGGGGGGACGGCCGAACCGGGGCGCGATTTTCGCGAGCGCCCGTTTGGCGCGCTCCTCCAGCACCTCCGGCTTTTCCTGATCGGGAGCCGGATCGCCCGATCCGGAGGGCTCGATCTGGTCAACCAATGACATGACGAGCAGGAAATTCGCGAGTAGGCGCTGATACTTATCGTTTTCGCTCGCCGCGTCGGCAGCATTCCGGGCTTCGCGGCCAGCAAGTCCTTGCGCCGCGATCTGACGCGCCGCGGCGCGGATCGCCGAAGGGGTCACGCTCGGAAGCGCCGCCACCATCTCGTTCAGCCGCGTGTCGTGGACGGTCGGGCGACAGAGTTCACGCACGCCGCTCCAAGGCAGCACGTACACGCCTCGCCCGCCCGATGGGTTCGGCACGATCAGCTCCGCCCCGCCTCGCTGTGCCGGGCGGGCGCGCGCGCCCGCGAGCAGCGGCGTCGTGAAGGGCACCGCAACTCCGCGCTCGAGGAACGTTGTCGGGTGATACGACTGAATAAGCGGCAGGTTCGGAGGGATGGCCATCGGACCCGGGCGTTTTGCACGCGGATCATGCTGGGCCGTTTTCCTGAATGAAGCGTTTACGCCACCTTTACCGGCCGACGAAGATCGGCTCGCGTTTCTCCACGAAGGCCCGGATCGCGTTGCGGAAATCCTCGGTCTCCATGAAGTCGCTGGCCGCGCGCTCGTCTTCGGCGGTGACGGGCAGCGGTCCGCGCAGCTTGCGGATCGCCGCCTTGTGGAACCGGGCGGCGAGCGGGCTGCCCTCGGCGATGCGGTGGGCGAGCGCGACCGCTTCTCCTTCCACCTGCGCATCCGGCACCACGCGCGATAGCAGGCCTTTCTCGTACGCCTCCCGTCCGTTGAAGATGCGGCCCTCGATCAGCATTTCGGCGGCGACCCCCGTGCCGACCATGCGGAGGATCGGGTCGATCTCGGCGTACGGATACCAGAGACCCAGATTGCGCGCGGTGATGCCGAACCGGATGCCTTCGCCACCGACGCGAAAATCACACATCGTCGCGATGCCCGCGCCGCCGCCGAGGCAGTGGCCCATGATCATCGCAATGACCGGATGACGGCACAGCCGGATCGACTGCATTCCTGCATCGAGCGCTCGGGCATAAATCTCCTCGCGCTCGGGCGTGCCGCGCTCCGTTTCCATCGCCGCGATGTCGGCTCCCGCCGAAAACGCCTCAGTGCCCGCGCCGCGCAGCACGATGCAGCGCAGCTCTTCGTGGGCCGACAGCGCATCCATCGTGTTGCGGAGCCCCTGCCACATCGAGAGGTCGAAGGCGTTGAGCACCTCCGGCCGGTCGAACGTCACCGTCGCGACGTGGCCCTCATGATGAATGGCGAGTTTGGGATGATACATCGGGCACGTTTCCCCCTGGGGACGATCGTGTCACGCTGCCGGCAGATCGTCCACCGACGGGCGGCCGGTGACGAAACGCCAGTGATGCCAGAGCAGACGCGCGGCCAGCGCACGCACAGGCCGCCAGTGCTCCGCCATCGTGCGCAATGTCGGAGGAGTCGGGCGCGCCGGAAGCGATTTGAGATGCGCGGCTGATGCGGCAAGGGCGAGATCGCCGGCCGGAAACACGTCGTCGCGCCCGAGCGCGAACAACAGATAGACCTCAGCCGTCCAGCGCCCAAGACCACGCACCCCGGCGATCGTGGCGATGGCGGCCTCGTCCTCCATCAGGGCGATCGCCGCCGGGTCCAGCCGGCCGTCCAGGAACGCCTCGGCGAGAGCCCGCGCATGCGCGACCTTGGGCCGCGACAGTCCGGCGACGCGCAACGGCTCGTCCGTGAGGCGGAGCAGCCCCATCGGTTCCAGCGCGCCGGGGAGAGCGCGCAGCCGGCTCCAGATCGCAGCGGCGGCTTGATTGCTGATCTGCTGCCCGACGATGGATTGCAGCAGGCCAGGAAAGCCTGCCGGATGGACGCGCCAGGGAAGCGGGCCCGCGGCCGCCTCGATCGCGGCCAGAGCGGGATCCCGCGCCGCCAGCGCATCGAGTGCCATACGCGCGGCTTGGGGTGGGTGCGGGATAGCCACCCGCTCGTTGTATTCGCGGTTGTGCAGACCACGCCAGCCCTTGGCGCCTGTGGTCGCCGGTCCGCGTCGAGGCCTTCCCTCCGCCCCGCTGGCACCGCATCATCGTTGGGCCGCCCGCCCCGGCGAAGGACGGCCCAGCACAACGGAGGCGCTCGATGCCCGTCATCCGCTCACTCGCCGACCGGCGGTCCGACGGGTTCCGCCAGAACGCGGACGCCATGCGAGCGGCGGTAGCCGACCTGCGTACCAAAGTGGAGGAGATTCGCCAGGGCGGCGGCGAGCGGGCGCGCAAGCGGCACACCGATCGTGGCAAGCTGCTGCCGCGCGATCGCATACGCACCCTCATCGATCCGGCTTCGCCGTTTCTCGAACTCTCGCAACTCGCCGCTTACGGGATGTACGGGGAAAACATTCCGGGTGCGGGCATCATCACGGGCATCGGCCGGGTGTCGGGGCGAGAGTGCATGATCGTCGCCAACGACGCCACGGTTAAGGGCGGCACCTACTACCCGATGACGGTAAAGAAGCATCTCCGTGCCCAGGAGATCGCGTGGCAAAACCGCTTGCCCTGCGTCTATCTCGTGGATAGTGGCGGGGCCAACCTGCCGAACCAGGATGAGGTCTTTCCGGACCGCGACCATTTCGGCCGCATCTTCTACAATCAGGCGCAGATGTCGGCGGCCGGAATCCCGCAGATCGCGGTGGTCATGGGAAGCTGCACCGCGGGCGGGGCGTATGTACCGGCGATGTCGGACGAATCCGTGATCGTGCGCAACCAGGGCACGATCTTTCTCGCCGGTCCGCCGCTGGTGAAGGCGGCGACGGGCGAGGTGGTCACGGCGGAGGATCTGGGCGGCGCGGACGTGCATAGCCGTGTCTCCGGCGTCACCGATCATTACGCGCAACACGATTCGCACGCGCTCGGGATCGCGCGGCGGATCGTCGGAAATCTGAACGGCGTCAAATCACCCTCCCTCGACCTGGCTTCCCCGCGCGAGCCCGCCTTTGCGCCCGAGGAGATCTACGGGATCGTGCCGGCCAGCACGCGCGAGCCCTACGACGTCCGGGAAGTGATCGCGCGCATCGTGGACGGCAGCGACCTGGACGAGTTCAAGCAGCTCTATGGTACGACGCTGATAACGGGTTTCGCGCGGATCTGGGGCTATCCCGTGGGCATCATCGCCAATAACGGCGTGCTGTTCTCGGAAAGCGCCGTCAAGGGCGCGCACTTCATCGAGCTCTGTGCGCAACGCGGCATTCCGCTGGTGTTCCTGCAGAATATCACCGGCTTCATGGTCGGCCGGAAATACGAGTCGGGCGGCATCGCCAAGGACGGCGCGAAGATGGTCACGGCCGTCGCAACTGCGAATGTCCCGAAATTCACCGTCATCATCGGCGGCAGTTTCGGTGCGGGTAATTACGGCATGTGCGGCCGGGCGTATTCCCCGCGCTTTCTCTGGATGTGGCCGAACGCGCGCATCAGCGTGATGGGGGGCGCGCAGGCGGCCTCGGTGCTCGCGCAAGTCCGGCGGGACAATATCGAAGCGCGCGGCGGAGAATGGCCCGAGGCCGAGGAAGCCGCGTTCAAGGCGCCGATCGAGGCGCAGTACAAGTCGCAGGGTCACCCGTATTACGCGAGCGCGCGGCTCTGGGACGACGGCGTGATCGACCCCGCTGAGACACGGATGGTGCTGGCGCTCGGCATCTCCGCCGCGCTGAACGCGCCGATCGAGCCGACCCGCTTCGGCATCTTCCGGATGTGAGGCAGCGATGTTCCGCAAGATCCTGATCGCCAACCGCGGCGAGATCGCCTGCAGGGTCATCCGCACCGCGCGACGGATGGGCATCGTGACCGTTGCCGTCTATTCGGAGGCGGATGCACGGGCGCTCCACGTGGAAATGGCGGACGAGGCCTATCCGATCGGCCCGCCGCCGGCGCGCGAGAGCTATCTTTCGATCGAGCGCATTTTGGGCGCGGCGCGCGCATCCGGGGCCGAGGCGATCCATCCCGGCTATGGCTTCCTAAGCGAGAACGCGGAGTTCGCGGACGCCTGCGCTGCGGCGGGTGTGGTATTCATCGGCCCCCCGGCGTCAGCGATCCGCGCCATGGGCTCCAAATCGGCGGCGAAGGCGCTGATGGAAAAATCCGGCGTACCGCTGGTGCCGGGTTATCACGGTGCCGACCAGTCTATCGCGTTGCTGCGTTCCGAAGCGGCGCGGATCGGGTTCCCGGTGCTCATCAAGGCGTCCGCCGGCGGCGGCGGCAAGGGCATGCGCATCGTCGAGCGCGCCGCCGATCTCGATGAAGCGATCGCGCTTGCAAAGGGCGAGGCACGCTCCTCCTTCGGCGACGACCAAGTGCTGATCGAGCGCTATCTGACCCGGCCGCGTCACATCGAGATCCAAGTGTTCGCCGACACGCACGGCAACGTGGTCTCTTTCTTCGAGCGCGACTGCTCGATCCAGCGCCGGCACCAGAAAATCATCGAGGAAGCACCCGCGCCCGGCATGGATGTCGCCCGCCGCCGCAGCATGGGGGAGGCCGCGTGTGCGGCGGCGCGCGCCATCGGCTACGTCGGCGCGGGGACGGTGGAGTTCATCGCCGAGGGCGACGCCTTCTACTTCATGGAGATGAATACGCGGCTGCAAGTGGAGCATCCGGTGACGGAGGCGATCACCCGGCAGGATCTGGTCGAATGGCAGTTGCGCGTTGCTTCGGGCGAGAGATTGCCGCTCTCGCAGGATGCACTCTCGATCGCCGGCCACGCCATCGAGGTCCGCGTCTATGCCGAGGATCCGGCGCGGGACTTCGCGCCCTCGGTAGGGACGCTGTTGCACGTGCAGCCTCCACGGGAGGATGCGCAGGTGCGCGTCGACACCGGGGTCCGGAGCGGCGACGTGATCTCGGTGAACTACGACCCGATGATCGCGAAGCTGATCGTGTGGGGGCCGGATCGGGAGGCGGCAGCGCGCCAACTCTCGCGAGCGCTCGCCGACTACGAGATTGTCGGCGTACGCGCGAATCTCGGGCTATTGCGTACGCTGGTCGATCACCCCGCCTTTCGTGCCGGCCAACTCGATACCGGCTTCATCCCGCGTCACGCCGCCGATCTGTTTCGCGTGCAGGCAAGTACGCCTCCGGTCGTGCTCGCGGCGGCCGTTTGTTTTTTGTTGCTGGACGAGCAACGCGGGAACACCGCGGCGAACGGCGATCGGCATTCGCCCTGGAACCTTCCGACGGCGTGGCGGATGAACGGCGACGGCTATCAGGATTTCGTGCTGCGCGACGGCGAAACCGAAAACATGATACGCGCGCACTTTGGTCCCGGTGATGCGATCCGTCTGGACCTGCCTGGCGGAATGGCGGAGCTGGCCAGCCACGTCAACGAGGACGACGCGCTGACGATCATGCTGGATGGCGTGAAGCGACGTGCGCGGGTCGTCCGGGACGCAGATACGATCTCGGTCGTGATCGACGGAGCGAGCCACGTCCTCGCCTATGTCGATCCGCGCGCTCCCGGCGACGTGGAGGATGCGGGCAGCAATCGCGTGATCGCGCCGATGCCTGGCACGATACTCGAAGTTGCGGCCGAGCCGGGCGCATCGGTCGAACGGGGCGCGGTGCTGGTGGTCATGGAGGCGATGAAGGTGCAGATGCGCATCACGGCTCCCGCCGACGGCGTGATCGCGCAGGTCCGCTGCCGGCCCGGCGAGCTGGTGGACGAAGGCACCGAGCTGGTGACGTTCGAGGACCGGACATGATTCGGGAAGCGGCGGATTACGAACAACTCTGCCGAGAGTTCCGTTGGCCCATACCTGAATTCTACAACATCGGCGTGGACGTCTGCGACCGGCATGCCGATGGGGCTGGGCGCTTGGCGCTCATCTTCGCGGAGGAGAGCGGGGCGATCCGCCGTTGCAGCTTCGACGAGCTGCGGCGACTGACGAACCGCTTCGCGAACGCGCTGGCTGAAGATGGATTCCAGCGCGGAGACCGGCTTGCGGTCTTCATGCCGCAATCGCTGGAGACGGCAATCGGCCACATCGCGGCATTCAAGAGCGGCCTGATCTCGGTGCCGCTGTTCGCTCTGTTCGGCGAGGAGGCACTGACATTCCGTCTGGCCGATAGCGGCGCCAAGGGCGTCGTCACGGACCGCGCAGGAATGGAGAAACTGCTGCCGTTGCGCGACAAACTCCCGGAGCTCGGCCGCATCTATGTCGCGGGAAGCGATCCCACGCCGGCGGGATGCGTCGCGCTCGAATCCGCACTCGAGCGTGCATCGGAGAACTTCACGCCGGCCCGCACTCGGGCCGACGATCCCGCCGTCATCATCTACACCTCGGGCACCACGGGTAATCCGAAGGGCGCGCTGCACGCGCATCGCGTGCTGCTCGGGCATCTGCCCGGGGTGGAGCTGCCGCATGATTTCTTTCCGCAGCCCGGTGATCTGATGTGGACCCCCGCCGACTGGGCCTGGATCGGCGGCTTGTTCGACGTATTGTTGCCCTCGCTGCATCACGGCGTCCCGGTGCTTGCCTATCGCGCGCGCAAATTCGATCCCGCGGACACGTACCGGCTGATGGCGGAGTCACGAGGTGCGCAACACATTTCTGCCCCCGACGGCGCTCAAGCTGCTGCGTCAGTCCGGGGCGGCGTCCAAAGGGGTGCGGTTGCGCACGATCGCGAGCGGTGGCGAGACGCTTGGGGCGGAGCTGCTCGACTGGGCGCGAGCGACGTTCGGGCTGCCGTTGCACGAGTTCTACGGTCAGACCGAGTGCAATCTCGTCGCGGGCAACTGCGCGCGCCTCTTTCCCGATCCGTCCGGGATCGCTCGGGCGGCCCTATCCGGGACATGATCTGCGTATCGTGGATGAAAACGGCACGGAGTTGCTGAGCGATCAGGCCGGCATCATCGGGATAAGGCGGCCCGATCCGGTGATGTTTCTCGGGTACTGGAACAATCGGGCGGGCACGGACGCGAAGTTCGCCGGCGAGTTCCTGCTCACGGGCGATACGGCCCGGCGCGATGCGGACGGTTATCTCTGGTTCTCCGGGCGGTCCGATGACGTGATTACCAGCGCCGGTTACAGGATCGGACCCGGCGAGATCGAGGACTGCCTCATGCGTCATCCGGCGGTCGCGCTCGCCGCGGTGATTGGCGTACCCGATCCGGTGCGAACGGAAATCGTCAAAGCGTGGCTGGTCTTGCGCTCCGGTTACGAACCGTCCGACGCGCTCGCACAGGAGATCCAGGGATTCGTGCGGGAGCGGCTGGCTGCGCACGAGTATCCGCGGCAGGTCGCGTTCACCGATGCGCTGCCGATGACGACCACCGGCAAGATCATCCGCAAGGAACTGCGTCAGCGCGGTTGACGCCGCTTCGACAACACGAGGGAGAATAGAGCATGTTTTTGAAACGTCGTGCCTTGCTCGGAGCGGCTGCGGCTGCGGCGGCGCTGCCGCTATCGCGGGCGCGCGGGCAACAGCCGGTGCTAAAAATCGGCGTGCTGGGCGATCAGTCCAGTCTGTATCGCGACCTGAGCGGCCCCGTGTCGGTCGCCTGCGTGCAGCAGGCGGTTAAGGAGATGGGGGCACAAGGGCTGCGGGCAGAGGTCGTCGTGGGCGATCATCAGAACAAGCCGGATGTGGGCGCGGGGCTGGTGCGCGAGTGGATCGACCGTGATGGCGTGGATATGATCACGGATGTTCCTAACAGTGCGGTCGCGCTCGCGGTTGCAGGTGTGGCACGCGAGAAGAACAAGGTTTACATCAACTCGGGTGCCGGTACGGTCGACCTCACCGGCTCGCAATGCTCGCCGAACACCATCCATTGGACTTACGACACCTGGATGCTGGCGCATTCGACGGGCGGCGCGATGGTGAAGCAGGGCGGGGATTCCTGGTTCTTCCTAACGGCTGATTATGCGTTTGGGGCGGCGCTGGAACGCGACACGGCCGCCTTCGTCACCTCCGAGGGCGGCAAGGTGCTGGGCAGTGTCAAGCATCCGCTCGCGACCGCCGATTTCTCGTCCTACCTCCTGCAAGCACAAGCGAGCGGGGCGAAGGTGATCGGCCTCTGCAACGCGGGCTCGGACACGGTGAACTGCATCAAGCAGGCAGCAGAATTCGGGATCTCCCGCGGCGGGAAGACGCGGCTTGCAGCGCTGCTCATCTTCATCAGCGACGTGCATGCGCTCGGGTTGCAGTCGGCCCAAGGCCTCATTCTGTCGAACAGTTTCTACTGGGATTTGAACGACCGCACGCGCGCCTTCACGAAGAGGGTCCAGGGCGCGATCGGGGACGTGCGGCCGGGTATGAATCACGCGGGATGCTACGCGGGGACGCTGCATTACCTCAAAACGGCCGCTGCAATGGGGGCTGCGGAGGCAAAAAAGAGCGGCGCGGCAACGGTCGCCCGCATGAAAGCGATGCCGACCGACGACGACTGCTTCGGCGCCGGCCGGATTCGCGAGGATGGCCGCACGTTGCATCCCGCTTTCTTGTTCGAGGTAAAGACGGCGGCCGAGAGCAAAGCGCCGTGGGATTACTACCGACTGCTGCAAACTACCCCAGCCGACCAGGCATTTCGGCCGATGAGCGAGGGGGGCTGTCCGCTGGTGAAGGCGTAACCCTTCGCCAATCCCTGCCGTAGAGGGAAGGGGGTTCCGCGATAAAATCCCCCTCTCCTTGCGGGCGGTCACGTTTTCCTTTCCTTAACCCGCTTCGCGGACGGTCGCGCCTCACCGACCCGATCGCGCCCCGATGTCCGCTGCCGCAGCAACTCAGACGCCGCTCAGACAACTGATCGCCGGCCAGTATGTGGTGGATACCGCTCGACCGCTGACCCGGGCAGGCGGCGGATCGCCCGCTTTCGTCGCCACGGACGCCCGCTCGGGTCGGAGCGATCTCATGGCGGTCCGCGTCCGGTCACGCTGTCCCCCACGCGCCCGGGTTCTCGGCGCGCTCGCCGGAGCCAAATCCGAGGAACTGCTCACGCCCCTGGCGCACGGAGCGGTCCAGGTCTCCGCGGAGGAAGCCGGGTACTTCGTGATATGCCCCGCCCCCCCAGGCCCGCCTCTCTCGGAGACCGTGCGGGTCTGGTCTGAGGCCGAGCTTCTGAGCCAAGTTCTGCGGCCGGCAGTGACAGCTCTGCAGCTTCTCCAGACACGTGGCGTCACGCATCGCGCGATCCGGCTCGAGAACATGTTCCGCGCCGGCCCTGGCCAACGCGTTGTCCTAGGGCAGGCTTGGGCTGCTCCGCCCGGCAGCCTGCAGCCCGCGCTGTACGAACCGCCCTATTCGGCCATGTGCCTCCCGTGTGGACGCGGGGAGGGCAGCATAGCGGACGACGTCTACGCTTTGGGCGTGGCGTTGGTGGTGCTCGCGCTGGGCCGCGTGCCCCTGAGCGGTCTGGATGACGCCGCCATTATCCGGCGCAAGATCTCGCTCGGCAGCTACGCGGCCTTGGTCGGTGATGAACGTCTGCCGGCTGGGATCGCCGACCTGGTCCGAGGGATGCTCGCCGAGGATCCCGAACACCGCCCGTCTCCGTCGCTGCTCGCCGATCCTCCCGCGGCCCGCGCCCGCCGCCTCGCCGCTCGGCCCCCGCGCCGGGCGAAGCGCCCGCTTGACCTCGGGGGGATTGAAGCCTGGGATTCTCGGGTCCTCGGTTACGCGATGGCGCGGCATCCGGAGCAAGCGCGTCGAGTGCTGAGTACGGGCGATCTGGACGGATGGCTCCGGCGCTCGGTTGGCGACACAGCACTCGCCGCCCGCATCGAGGACTTGGTGCGGCTCCGTGGCGGGGAGATCGCCGAGGAGACGGCGGAGACCGCGGTGTTGGTGAGCCGCGTCATCGCTCTGCTCGATCCGCTTGCTCCCCTCTGCTGGCGCGGCGTGGCGCTTTGGCCCGATGGGCTTGGTCCGGCGCTCGCGTCGGCTCAAGGGGATTCGGACCTCACCGGCAAACTCGCCGAGATCGTCTCCGCCGAGGCGATCGGAAGCTGGGGGGCCGTCCGGCCCGAGCGATCTGACGCCGCAATGCTTCGCGTTGACGCCAAGCATTTCCGGACTCTCCTGCAAACTCGCGCACCGGCCAGCGGGATCGACCGGTTGTGCTATGCGCTAAACCCCTTGTTGCCCTGTTCGAGCGCTCTGCTCAGCAAACGATGGGTCGCGCGTCTCGCCGACCTGTTGCCCGCCCTGGAAGAACTCTCCGCGAGCGTCGACCGCAGAGTCGCGCGGCCCGTGGATGCTTCCATTGCCGGTTTCGTCGCGGCGCGTGTGGAACAGCGGATGGATGGCGAGCTGGCTTACTTGGCCGGTGCCGGATCCGGGGGTGCCGCGAGCCAGCTTCGGTTACTGGCGCGCTTGCAGGCGCGGGTTCATCCGGCCCCGCTCCCAGGGTTGGCGGGCTGGCTGGCCGCGCAGGCGGAGCCGCTGCTCGCCTCCTGGCGTAACCGAAACCGCCGGGCCGTGATGCAGGAGCGTTTGCAGTCCCTCGCTCTTTCCGGACGGCTCGCGGACATGCTGGCCCTGATCGACGATGCGGAGGGGCGCTCGGCCGATGCGCAGGAAGCGCAGCAAGCAAGGCGTGCCCTCGCGAGGATCGACACGGAATTGAAGGAAATGGCGGCCGCCGCTGCCGCTCGGACGGAGCAGGCACGTTGCCTAGGCCAGGAACTCGCGGCCGGGGCGAGCCTGGCGGCACTCGTCGCAGTGTTGATCGCGGCTGCCCTGGGATGAAAGCCGAGGGCGGGAAGGCGGTGCGGCGTCGTTCGGCTGGTCAGCGCAGCGGTCAAGCTGCGGTGCTTTGGCTCGGGCTGGCCTGTGGGGCAGTGGTTACCCTCGTGACCCCGACCGCTTTGCTCGCAGGCGTATTGCTTGCACCGGGATTGGCGGCCCTTGCGACTGACCATACGCCAGGGCGGCCGGTAGCCCGGTGCGTTCTCCTCAGCGGACTCGCGGCCACGGTTGCGCCGGTCCGCGAGCTATGGGAGGAGGGTCATACTGTAGCGGGCAGTTTGGCTCTCCTCACCGATCCGTCGACGGTCGGCGTTGCCTGGACCGCCGCTGCAGCGGGTTGGCTGCTCTGCGAGCTGACCCCAATTCTCGTTCGCCTCATGCTCGATGCCGGCGCTCGCTCCAGAACGGCGCGCCTCCGAGCCGCCCGCGAGCGTCTGGAAACGGAGTGGGGCTTCGAGCCGCGCGTGGTAGATACGAAAAGCCCTCAGCCGGGCGAGATTGGCTGAGGGCTTGCGAACCCGTGGGGCTCAGGCGGCCGGTTGAGCCGCCAGTCGACGCTCCGCGACCTGGGCCTTCATGGCTTTTTGCAGCTTCTCGAAGGCGCGGACCTCGATCTGGCGGACCCGCTCGCGCGAGATGCCGTACTGCTGGGACAGCTCCTCGAGGGTGGTCGGGTTGTCCTTCAAGCGGCGCTCGATGAGGATGTGGCGCTCGCGATCGTTCAGCGTCTTCAGCGCACCCGAGAGCAGGGCCTTGCGTCCGGACATCTCCTCGCGCTCGGCGATGGCGGTTTCCTGGCTCTCCGCTTCATCCACGAGCCAGTCTTGCCACTCGCCTTCGCTGTCCATTCGGACGGGCGCGTTCAGGCTGTGATCGGGCGCGGCCAACCGGCGATTCATGCTGACGACGTCCTGCTCGGGGACATCCAGCATCTTGGCGATCTTCGTCACCTGCTCCGGCTTGAGGTCGCCGTCCTCGATGGCCTGCATCTGGCCCTTGAGGCGGCGCAGGTTGAAGAACAGCTTTTTCTGGGCAGCCGTGGTGCCCATCTTCACCAGCGACCAGCTATGCAGGATGTATTCCTGGATGGCCGCCCGGATCCACCACATGGCATAAGTGGCCAGCCTGAAGCCACGGTCCGGATCGAACCGCTTCACGGCTTGCATCATGCCGACATTGCCCTCGCTGATAAGCTCGCCCACGGGCAAGCCGTAGCCGCGATAGCCCATGGCGATTTTCGCGACGAGCCGCAGATGGGAGGTGACAAGCTTGTGCGCCGCCTCCATATCCTCGTGGTCACGCCAACGACGGGAAAGCGCCAGCTCCTCTTCTGGCGTTAGCATGGGAAATTTGCGGATCTCCTGGAGATACCGCGATAGGTTGCCCTCTGGGGCGACGTTGATGACGGCAGAGGCCAACGGAGGCTCCTTTCGTCTGGAAGCGGGCCTGTTGCTACCCTCTACGGCGTAGCCGGTGCCCGGTTTCGACTGTTGCCAGTCCGGGTGCGGGAGGACACATCACGTCCCGGAGACCCTTCCCCAACGGGCGGCGGTCGAGTTCCGGACGGTCCCATCGGCGCAGAGCACCCAGCCGCGCCGTTCGCCCGTGTTAATACAGGACTAAGGCGGTCCTGTCAATATGCCTGACCTATTAGGTCAGGATTGCTCGTCAAGCATAGCTAGCAGCCGGGCCATGTCCTCCGGAGGCGAGGTCTCGAACGCGAGTGCTTGGCCGGTTCTGGGATGGGTGAACCCGAGCCGGGCCGCGTGAAGAGCCTGGCGCGGGAAATCCAGTAACGCGCGCCGCGGCGGGTCGGGAAGCAGCCGTGCCGCGGCGGGAGTGCGGCGGATATAGACCGGATCCCCGACGATCGGATGGCCGTGGGATGCGAGGTGGACCCGGATTTGGTGGGTGCGTCCGGTCGAGAGCCTGCATTCCAGCAGGGTCGCAGCTCCCTTCCAGCTCCGCATGACACGATAGCGGGTAAGCGCGGGCTTGCCGCCGCGAGCCACCACGGTCATGCGCTTCCGGTCCCTCGGGTCGCGGCCGATCGCGGCTTCGATCTCGCCCGAGGCAGGTGCGGGGAGGCCCCAGCACAGCGCCAGATAGGCGCGATCCAGGTCCCGGGCCGCGAACGCGGCGGAAAGTGTGGTCAGGGCTGCCTCGGTTTTGGCGACCACCATCACGCCGGAGGTATCCTTGTCGAGCCGATGGACGATGCCGGGCCGCTTCTCGCCGCCGATGCCGGGGAGAGCGTCGCCGCAATGCGCGAGCAGGGCGTTCACCAGCGTGCCATCCTCGTTTCCGGGCGCTGGATGCACGACCAGACCGGCAGGCTTGTCCAGCACGATCAGGTCGGCGTCCTCGTAAAGAATGGTGAGTGCGATTGCCTGCGCCCGGGGCGCCGCCGGAACGGGAGCAGGAAGCGTCAGCACATAGCGCGCGCCGCACAGGACCGGTTCGGAGGCCTCCTTCAGCGGGATTCCGTCGCGGCTTGCCAATCCTTGCAGGATCAGCGACTTAACGCGCGAGCGCGAAACGGTGCCCACGGCTTCGGCGAGGAAGCGATCGGCCCGTTTGCCTTCCGCCTCAGGTCCGGCGACCACGGCAAACGCTTCGAGGGGGGACGCCGCGTCCGACATCAACGACCCCATAGACCGGGATCGGCCGGTAGGACGAGAGCTTGTAGGCCCATATCATGCGCGCCTTGAAGATTCTGACGATCGCGATGGCCGTGCTGATCGTCTTCGGAACGCTCGCGCTCACGATCCTGATCGCCCGGCGGCTTTCGGGCACCAGCCGAAGCGTCCCGTTCGCGGTCGAGCTGTCCGAGCCCGCTGGAACGCGGATCGTGGGTTTGACGGCCGTGCAGGATCGGCTGGCGCTGCATTTAGAGGGAGGAGGGCCTGACCGGGTGCTCCTAATCGATCCCCGGTCAGGCGCAACGAGTGGCCGCATGATCCTGCGAACCGGCAACGAGGAGGGGGCGCGCTAATTCCAGCTTCGGCTTTGGACCTTTCGCCGTTTTGTCAGCAGGTTTCCGCCTTGAAATCGTCCGGAGTTGTAGGGATTGTCTTCCTTGCGTGACGTTTTCTGCCGGTTAAGGGTCTCCCGTGCTGTTCATTGTCGCCGACGGACGCGATTGCGGTGTTCACTTCGGCCTGCTTGAACTCGCTTCTGGTCTGGCCTAGAACGCGGCCCTTCCAATTGTCCCGTTCGTCTAGAGGCCCAGGACACCAGCCTCTCACGTTGGTAACACGGGTTCGAATCCCGTACGGGACGCCATGCTTCTCTCCGCACCGTCCCTCATCGCGGCTTCCGGAAAAAGCGTTCCGCGGTCCCGGCTTTGCGGCCGCGCCGCCGTGATAAGGGGACCGAAACAGTTTTCGCCGAATGTCTGTCCGGTCGAACCCACGGGCGGCGGGCAGGGCTGTTCCTTGCTCCTTGTGTGAAAACGGCGAAGGACTGGATGCAGACCTTTCTTGTTACAGGCGGTTGCGGCTTCATCGGTTCGCATCTTTGCGACGCGCTCCTGCGGGATGGGCACGCCGTGCGGGTACTCGACGATCTGTCGTCCGGGTCGCCCGAAAACCTGCCTCGGGGCGTGGAATTCGTTCGTGGCGATGTCGCCCGCCCCGAGACCGCTCGTCTGGCATTGAACGGCGTTCAGGGCTGCTTCCACCTCGCCGCCATCGCCTCTGTCGAGCGCGGAATGCAAGACTGGGTTGGCACGCACCGCGTTAACCTGACCGGCACGATCGTTCTGCTCGAACAGATCCGGCGTTTGCCGGGGAGGGAACGCATTCCGTTCGTCTATGCGTCGTCGGCGGCGGTCTATGGCGATTGCGACGCCCTGCCGCTGACCGAAACTTCTGTCCCGCGCCCGCTATCGGCCTACGGCGCCGACAAGCTCGCCTGTGAACTTCACGCGCGAGTGGCCAGCGTAGCGCACGACATTCCAACCGTGGGCTTAAGGTTCTTCAATGTATTCGGCCCCCGACAAAACCCGGCATCCCCGTATTCAGGGGTGATATCCATATTCTGCGACCGATTGGGCCGAGGCGAAGCCGTCGAGGTCTTCGGAGATGGCCATCAGACGCGCGATTTCATCTTCGTCCGGGACGTTGTCACGGCTCTCGTCCACGCCATGACAATCTGCCCATCGGGAGCGCCGGTATTCAATGTATGTACCGGGCGGTCCACCTCGGTAATCGAGATCGCGGCCGAAATCGCTGCGCTGTGCGGCATTCCGCTACAGACCCGGGTGCGTCCGCCACGCTCGGGCGAGGTCAGGCATTCCGTCGGTTCGCGGGCCAAAGCAAGGACTGTGCTTGACCTCCCCGACCCGGTCGGGTTGCGCGAGGGGCTGGCCGAGACGCTGGCCTGGCTTGGCAAGGCGCCCGGGTACCCGGAACTCGGTTCGCTCCTCCAGCAACGCTAGAAGCAGAACTCGCCGTCCCGGCGTCTCACCACAACCAGCGGACGGCTTCGATCACCAGCATCCACAGGCCGATGGAAAGCGCGACAATGATGGCGATAGAAGACCTGAGACTCAACTTTCGCCGGAGCGCACGCTGCCAACGCCAGCGGATGAAGATCCTGGCGCCATCTCCCACCCAGGAAGGGCGGTGGACGATCATGCAGCGCTCTCCCGACGACTCTGCCTTCAGGCTGGCGAGGCGCTCTTGCAGGGACTCGCCCTGCGACAAGTTAAGGCCTGCCGCGCGGCTTGAGTTCCCGCACACATGGCGACCCTCGGGGGATGCCGTCGCCTTGCCCGAAATCCTGATCTGGGGATTTCTGTGAGACAAGCAAGGCATGGCTCTGAAACTGCTGCAAACGCTTGTGCTCGTGGCGCTGCCGCCCGTGAGCCTGGCTTGGCTCGCTTTCGCAGCGGTCCTCTTGAGTGGCCGTTACCGGCGGGTTGGCCGAGCCGTCGCGCTGATCTCCCTCGCACTGCTGTTGGTGCTCGCCATGCCCCTCACTGGCAAGGCGCTTCTCGCATCGCTCGGCCGGGGGCTTCCTCTTACACCACAGGCGGCCTCGCCCCCGGCGGCGATCGTCATCCTGGGCGGAAACGTCGCCCATTCGGACCTGCCGTTTCCGCCGACCGGCGTCGGGTCTCTCACGCTCGAGCGATTACAGGCTGGAGCGGAGCTCTATCGGCGGACGAAGCTTCCGGTTCTGGTCAGTGGCGGAACGCTACGCCGAACAACGGTGCCCCTGGCAGTGCTTATGGAGCAAAGCTTGGGACGAGACTTCGAGGTTCCGGTACGCTGGATGGAACCCGACTCCCTCGACACGTGGGAGAATGCCGAGCGAAGCACCGCGATTCTCGAATCGCAGGGCATCCGGTCGATCTACCTGGTGACACATGCCTGGCACATGCGCCGGGCCATAATCGCGTTCACCCATTTTGGTATGTCCGTCACGGCCGCCCCTGTCCGGAGCGACCCCATGCCCGCGCTTGCCGCGTATGAACTCATCCCCGTCGCGACTGCCTGGCTGGCGAGCTACTATGGAATCCACGAATGGGTTGGCTGCGCATACTATACCCTTCGCTGAGCCGGTCGTTTCGGCGCCGGGGGCAGCGGGCCGGAGGGGCTCCGCGACATCGGTTGAGATCTTTGCCGAACCTGACGCGCTACCCTCTGACTGCAACGAAATACTGAACGAGGCCGCGGCTCGAGCTTTCTTCTCCTCCATCCCGTGGTATCGCAACGTGCTCGAACACGGCATGACCGAGGGCGACGAGGCCCTATTCGCGGTCTGCCGTGATGAGGGCCGGCCGGCCGCGATCGTGCCGTTGCAGCGATGCAGTAGCGGCAAGGAGCTGCGGAGCCTTACGACCGTCTATAGTTGCGAGTACGAGCCGATAATTGGGGCGCATCTGAACCCGCCTGCGATCGAGCGGGTCGGCCACGCGCTCGGGCGGTTTGTCCGCGATTGGCCGTTTGTCCGCCTCGACTCCATGGCCGAGAACTGGGCGCCGCGGCCGCATTTCATCGCAGGCCTGCGCCGGGCGGGCATACTGGTTCGAACCTTTGCCCATTTCGGCAACTGGCACGAACCGGTGAGAGATTTCTCATGGCCGGCCTACCTCGCCAGCCGGACAGGCGAGTTGCGCACCACGATCAAGCGGAAAACTCAGAAATTCGAGCGGCAGCCCGGCACCGCGATCGACGTCATCGAAGGGGCATTGGGCGTGGAAGCGGGGATCGACGCCTTCGAGTCGGTCTATGGCAGGAGTTGGAAGGAACCGGAACCGTTCCCTCGCTTCAATGCCGGCCTAATTCGGCGCGTGGCCGAAGAGGGTCGCTTGCGGCTTGGCATTTGCCGCATCGACGGCCTTCCGGTGGCGGTTCAGCTTTGGGTACTTGTGGGCGAGGGCCGCGCGATGGTGCTGAAGCTCGCGCATGATGAAGCATTCAAGGCGGCCTCGCCTGGGACCGTGCTTACCGCCAGCATGATCCGGCTGCTGCTGGAGCGCGACCGCGTTACCGATATCGATTTCGGCCGCGGTGACGATCCCTATAAGCAGCTCTGGGCAACGCAACGCAGACAGCGGATCGGCTTCCTGCTGGTCAACCCAAGACGGGTGCGCGGCCTCACGGTTCTTGGCCGGCAGGTGATGGGCAGGGGTCGTGGTGCCGCGCGTGCCTGGCTCGCCGGTCGCAGCGGCTGACGCAAAGGGGGCTTGATGCGTATCCTGTACAGTCACCGGATCGGCTCGCGCGACGGCCAGAGCGTGCATATCGAGGAACTGGTGGCGGCGTTCCGCCGAGCCGGACACGAGGTCCTCGTCGTCGGTCCCGGCTTCTACGAGCGGGCCGATTTCGGCGGGGAGAGCAGTTTCGTCGCGCTCGTACGCCGCCATTTGCCGAAGGCCCTGAACGAGCTCGCGGAGCTCGCGTACAATCTTCCGGCGTATCGGCGCCTGCGTCGCGCCTGTCTCTCATTCAAGCCCGATCTTGTCTACGAGCGATACAATCTGTTCTATTTGGCGGGTGCCACCCTGGCGCGCCGCTTCGGAATCCCGCTGCATTTGGAAGTGAACTCGCCGCTGGCGGAGGAACGTGGCCGGTTCGGTGGCCTAGGGCTGAAATGGCTCGCGCGCGCCACGGAACGTTTCCTCTGGCGCTCTGCGGACCGCGTCTACGCGGTCACGGGCGTACTGAAGGACAGAGTCGTGCAGGCCGGGGTGGCTGAGGAGCGGGTCAGTGTGACCCCAAACGGCATTGATTTCGACCGTTTCCAATCACTTCCTGCCCGGAGTGGAGACGAGAGCGCGGTAGTGCTGGGCTTCGTCGGCTTCGTCCGGGACTGGCATGGGCTCGATTCCGTGCTTAGGGCGATGGCCTCTTTCAAAGGTCCCCAGCAAGTCAATTTTGTCGTTGTCGGAGACGGCCCGGCCCGGTCGGATCTCGAGAGGCAGGCAGCGGACCTCGGCATCGCGGATCGCGTACGCTTCACGGGACTAGCCGACCGCGCTGTCATCCCAGGCCTGATCAGCGGCTTCGACATCGCGTTGCAGCCCCGAGTGGTCGATTATGCATCGCCGCTGAAAATTTTCGAATACATGGCCGCCGGCCGGGCGATCGTCGCGCCGGACCAGGCGAACATCCGAGAGATCCTTACCGACGATAAGACCGCTTTGCTATTCGATCCCGAGCGGGAAGGCGAGCTTTGGAAGGCGATCACGCGCCTCATCGATGATCCGGCGCTTCGCCGGCGACTGGGAGCGGCCGCACGCGAGACGGCCGAGCGGCGCGACCTCACATGGCTCGGGAATGCCAAGCGCATCGTCGAATGGGCTCGGGTTGATATCGAGGCCCGAGGGCAAGCGCTGCCGTCTTCCAGGAAGCGCTTACCCGCTCAGGAGCCGCTCAGAAAACCTGCAGCATCCCCCAGACCGTCAGTCCCCAGAGATCGAGCGATGCCCCGATAATCAAGAGAAGCGAGGTTCTTCGTGTCAGCTTGGCAGAGCAAACGCCGATAGGGATGCCGGAGTCCGCGCCGGGCCGGTCAGCCGAAGATGCCAGATCGTGCCGCATGAGCTCACCTGCACCCAGAGGAGTCCGTGGGCCGCCAATGGCTGAGCGCAGGTGCAGAAAACCCGGCCTAGGCATTGAGCCACCTCCTTTTGCTGCTAGCGAGAGCGCAGAATTGGAGAAGCATTTTCTATGCCAATCCGAAAGTGGGCATAAAAACAATGTCGTGAGGCCGTTACGATCTCGATTGCTGTAAAGCGCACCGACATGGCCGTGCCGTTCGCTTGGTCCGATTGCCTCTGATCAGCCAGGCTCGCGGAGCGGTCAGTTTCCCCGAAGCAGAGCCGCATGAGCGCAAAACATCGCGTTCTGGTCGTATTCCCGCTCGGCCTTGGCCCGATTGCCCTGCCCAATGCTCCTTGCCCGATCGAGGTCGGTCAGCAGAGCCCGCATGGAGCCGGCTAGCTCTTCATGATTGCAGCGTGCGAGCAGGGTCGCGTTCTCCGGGGCCACCATGGACCGGATGTCGCCCACATCGGTCGCAGCGATTGGCAGGCCCGCGGCCATGGCCTCAAGTACAGAGAGTGGCATCTGCTCGGTATCCGAGGACAATGCGAACAGGTCGAAGCTACGGTACAGCGCCGCTGTATCCGTGAGGTGCCCCGTGAAAAGCACTTTCTGTGCCAACCCCATCTGGGCAACGAGCTCTTCCAACTCCGGGCGCGACGGCCCGTCCCCGGCGATCACCAGCCGGGCCGGGAGGTCGATCAGGCCAAAGGCGCGGATCAGTCGACCAAGATTCTTTTCGGCCCGGAGCGCCGCGACCGTACCGATCACCAGTTGCTCGGCCGGATTGCGCGAAAGCCGGGCGGGGCTGGCGTCCATCCGGAACCGGGTCAAGTCGACACCATTTGGGATATAGCGCAGGCCCGTCGGGCGAAGCCGCCACGTTTCCGTTGCGATACGCCATAAGGTGCGGGATGGGAGCGCGACCGTCGCCCGCCGGAGAAAGATACGGCGCATCAGGACGCGACGACGAATCTGGGTGCTTCGCTCCTCGGGCCCGAATCCGTCCTCTATGTGGACGTGACGGGCGATTTGGCCGGCGTTGGCCATCGCCCATTCGATCGCTCCCCAATTATAGGTCGTCAGCACATCCGGGCGGAAGTCCCGAAGAACTTGGCGGAAAGTGCGGGCGTTCTGCAGCGTCGCCCGTTTTCGCGTCAGCACGTGGGGGTAGACGACGTTCAGATCCGGCGCGAGCCTTTCGGCGCAGCCGTAATTGCCGTCCATCGCGACCACGATATGCCGAAATGCGTTCCCGAGATGATTGGCGATGGCGGCGAAGCGAACCTGCGGACCGCCCACGGCGAAGGTAGAGAAAACGTGCAGCGCGAGCGGGGCCGCGCTTGCCTTCATGACCGGTCCGTGTGGACGAGGATGGCCCGGCTTATGAAGCGCTCGCGATCCGAGGTGGGCCGCCATCCCAGGTCCCGTTTGGCGTCGCTGCAGTCAAACACCGCACGAAGACCCCGGGAACGAATGTCGCGCAAGGTAGGCACGGGCACCCTTCGACCGGTAGCACGCTTTATGGTCCACTTGGCCAATTCCGCCATCCATAGCTTCCGCGGCGATTGAGGATGGAACCTCAATGGGCGTTGCAGCGCCTCGGCCAGTAGCTCGATATACTCGCGGGCGGTCAGTCGAACATCCCCGATCAGATTGTAACAGCGTCCCTCCAGGTCGGGGGCGCGGGCAGCTAGCAGAATAGCTTCCGCCACGTCCTCGACCAGGACGAATGGCAGCGGGTTCGTTCCGCGATTCCAGCCGAGGCAATGCTGCTCGTTATTGAAGAAGCCGAGCCCGGTGTGAAAGGGTGGGCTGCCCTCCCCAACAACCAAGCCAGGCCGAAGAATGCAGACCGGGAGTTCCCGGTGCGCCCGCATCTCGAGCAGTAACTTGTCGCAAAGAGCTTTCGCGCGGGCGTAATCGGCTCGCTGTTCATTCAGCGGGTCCGGAGGCGTTTCTCCCGTTACCGTATTCGGCTGCGGGCCAAGATACAGAGACGCGATCGAGCCGATATGTACCAGGCGGCGGACTTGGTTCGCTAGGCAGACTTCCGCGACAGTCCGCGCGCCCACCAGCATGGCATCCCGGATCTTCTCAAAGGAACCGGCGCCGCCACCATGTGCGAGGTTGATCACGACCGGCGCGTTTCCGACGGCCAGCTCCACAGCCTTTCTGTCGGATGTGTCGCCGCGCTGGACCAGCACGCGAGCATCGTTGAAGATAGCGGGCAGGTTGCGGACCGATCGGGCCATGACCGCGACTCGCAATCCATCCGCCACGCACCGCTTCACCAAATGTGTGCCGATGAAACCGGTGCCGCCGAGGATGGCGATGTCGGCGTCGGAGGAAGCCCGTGCTTCCGCTGGGAGTACCGCGCTTGGCGCCGGGGTAGGAAAGGCGCGTTTGCTGATCATCTCACAAGCCGAAACCAGCATGGCGCCGAACCGTCCATCAACCGGCGCCGTTTGTCCGGAATCCAGGGCTGCATGGAAAGCGCTGATGCTGCCCCGCATACTCAGGAAGAATGGGTCGTTACGGGCTTTCAGGTGCAGCGTTGAGGCCGCGTAATCGACCCCGTTCTGCCAGCTGTCACGCAGGATGCGGAGACCGGTGCGGCTGCCCGATGCCACCCCGTCCACCGCATCGAGCCAGCGTGTACGCGCATGGGAAAAGCAGCGATTGGCGATCATATCAGCGACGATCACGCCATCATCGCAAACGGCCGTGATCTGCCAAAACGGAAATGATTGCCCGACGGCGAAACGAAGGGCGGCGGGCACGTCTCGGCAGGAAAGCGAGATGTCGAGCGTGGGATAAATCTTGCAATCCGGGGTCACTTCGAGGGGCGAGCCAGCGATGGCCTGGGCGTCCCTGACCGGGCCGGCAATAGTTGCGATTTGCGATAAGGGATGGACCGCTTGTTCCAGGAGCAGGTTGCCAGGTGCCTGAAACATCCAGTGTCCGAACTGCCGCGCCGCCATTTGCCGCAGGGGCATGTTGTATATGCACTGGACAAAGTTGGGGCGGCCGAGAGACCGGCGCTCCAGCTCTCTGCGCAGTCGCGCGAAAGCCGGGTGGAAAACGAAATTCTGGTTAACGCTTAAAACAGCGCCGTAGCGCCCGCTGGCTTCAAGGAGCAACTGGCACTCGGCGTCGGTGACGGCAAAAGGCTTTTCAAGCAGAACAGACTTTTTCGCCTGCAAAAGCGGGAGTGCGATGGCCGCATGGAGATTGGGAGGAACCAAGACGTGCGCGCAGTCGAACGCATCGGCCTCGATCGCTTCCTGCACCGACCCGAAGATCTGCTCGATACGAAAGCTCTGGGCCAGGCTTCGGGCAGCGGTCGAGTTCTGGGTCGACGATCGCAGCAATCCGGACACCGGGCATGTGCTGCAGAGCCTCGGCGTGGACTCGGGAGATAAAGCCCGCACCAACCAAACAAATACGCCTCATGCACGTTCCTTTCGTCACCCGTGTCCTGGCCGCTGAAGGGGACGAAACCTCTGCAGGCTTCGGCGCTCATCCCAACGCTTGCGCATAGACGGATCGGCCTTTACTCGCCTGACCGCTCGCTTCCGTATTCTATCCAGATCGCAGATACACTCAGCTCCGCCAAGATCTTGCTCAGTGCAAAGCGTTCGGCGTATCCAAAACCGATAGCGATAGCGCTCCGATCTTCGCCGGCAACGCTGGCTGGCTGTCGAGAAAGGCCTGGAGAAGCGCCTTTGCGTGGAGACGCCCCGCTTCGCCTTCCGTCTTCCAGGCGATCTCCGGGGTTATCGCGACAAGCACCGGTGCTCGGGTCGAGCCGAGCAGGCTATTGCGGGCCTGCCGGATGCGGGTAGCGAGGCTGCCCGTCGCCGGCCGACCGTCGATCCAGAGCGCGGTCGCGGTCGCACCTAGGGGAGTCTCGGTCTCCACGAGCTGCCACTCGACGCCGGAGCTTTGGAGCAGGGTCGTGTCGGCGTCTCCGCCGAACTCTCCGGTGAGCCGCCGCCGCTGAGCCACGATATGGCTCAAGCCGGTGCGGGGCGCAAACACCTCGACATGCAGCGTGACATTCTGGTCGCCGCACGTGAGACGCTGGACGAGTATGCGCGAAGGCGCCGCGTTCGCCGGCGCGCCCGCTTCCGTCCGCTTGGCCGCTGGGGCGGACGTGCACGGAGCCTCCGCTCCGAAATCCAGCTGCGCGAGCGCGAGCGTTCCGTTCGCTCCATCATCGAGCCGTCCGGCGGTCACCGGGCCGATCATCGCCGATAAGCCGAGCACTGCGGCGGCGAGCAGCGATCCTGCGAACGGAGCCTTGTTCGGCCGTTGTGCCGCGACCGGGGGGGCTCGCCAATGCGGTTCTTGCCGGAAGGGAAGCCCGATCAGGATCAGGAGGAAGATGACGGCCGAAAAAAACACCCAGCCGTAAATGATATGATCCGCCGCCGCGGCCTCCGCGCTTCCCAAAGCCTGGCCGAGGACGACGATCCCGAGCGCGCGGAAGCCGTTCGCGATGATCGGGACGATCACCGATGCGGCCATGAAGAGCCCTCGACGGAGAGGGCTGCGATACATCAGGCACGAATACAGCACCCCAAAGGCGATCGCGGCGATCAGGAACCGGAGCCCGGCGCAAGCCTCGGCGACATAGAAGGTGCCCGCAGGAATTTCGATCGTGTAGCCGTCGGAAAAGTTCGGGATCCCTAGGAGGTTCAGTCCCACGATCGTGAATCCCGCTGTGAACGTCTGCAGCGCGGGGACGATGAACGCGCCGAAGGGCACCAGGAAAAAAAGATACAACAAGGGAGCCGAGAGGCGGCGCCACATCGGCCAGCCGAGCACCGTCAGGAACAGCAATTCGACGAGGCACATCGCCGCAAGCTGGCGGCCTTCCATGATGCCGACCCGCTCGGCTATCAACCAGACAAGCGCGAGAGGTAGGCCGGCAAGCGCGAGCAAAGGCGTCGGTTGGACGAGAACATCGGCGAGCAGCGAGCGGCGATCCCAGGCCAGATAGGCCGCGATCGGTAACACCAAAATGCAATGGTTGTACGCGGTCGAATGCATCCAAACGCGTACCGCCGCCTCGATCTCTTCCCGGAAAAGCAATCCGAGGAGACCGAGACCCAGGAGAAGCGCCGGGACGGCAAGGCGAAAGCTGCGCCAGGTCGCGGGCGCGGTTGTCACGGTGAGAGCACCGGTTATCACGTGAGCACTCCAGACTGGCTTAGGGTGCGTCGAGGGGGTTCCTGCCGCGCGCCCTTATCACAGAAGCTCGCGTCGAGCACGCTCAGCGTGGCCGACCAATCGTACGATCGCTCGATCGCTGCGCGGGCTGCAGCACCGAGTTCCTGATGCGCGCCGTCCAGCACATCCGAGACGGCCCGCGCCGTCGCAGCGGCGCCATCGGCTACAAGAAGCTCTCGGCCTGGCTGTGCACGCACGCCCTCGAAGGCTTGGGGAGAGGCGACGACAGGCTTGGCCATAGCCATCCCTTCGAGAACCTTGTTTTGGATTCCGCGCGCGATCCGCAGAGGCGTCACCACGACCGAGGCGTGCGCGATGAATGGTCGTGTGTCGGGTACCCGCCCTGTGACATGCACGTCCGGAGCCTCGGCCAGCCTCATTACCTCCCGGCCCGGATTTGCGCCGACAATGTGGAATTGCGGAGAATTGGGGCGCTGTCGCAGGAGGGGCATCACCTCGCGGGCGAACCAGGCCACCGCGTCGACATTCGGCCAGTAATCCATGGTTCCCGTGAACACGATGCTTGGGGCCGAGTTGGGAAACGGACTTTCGAACGGGAGATCCGGCGAGAAGCGGGCGAAGTCGACGCCATTCTCGACCCAACCGCAGCGGTCCGCGCATTCCGGCGCGAGAGCAACGAAGCGACGCAGCTCGTCCTCGGATACGAAGAATGTGCGGTCGAAGTGGGCGGCCGCTTCCCGCTCGAACGCCAACAGTGTTTTTGCTTCACGTGCCCAGATGCTACGCCGTGGCCATCGGAAGTGGTTCGCATAAGCAGCCCACTTTTCCGAGTTGACGTCGACCATATCGAGGAGCCGGGTACGGGCACGTGCCGACATGACATATGGAGCCATCGAGGAAGAGAAAACAAAGATGTCGTCGATCTTGCCGGTGCTCAGCGTCTCGTCCACCCAGCGCCGCAGACGAGGATCGTGAAAGTAGTCGAGTGTCAGCGCCCGACCGGGGCGAAGCTTAAGCAGAGCCTTGAGGCGCTGTCGGGATCGGTTGATCTCGAAACAGCCCACCTCGGCGCAGAATGAGCGCAGGAATGGCAGATGTCTCCAGTCCGCCGGATCATCGATCAGACAGCCGACATGGATCCGATGCGTGCGCGTGAGGTGACGCAGGATGTGCCAGGCTCGGATCTTCTCTCCCTTGTCTGGCGGATAAGGCAGCCGATGACTTAGAAACAGCAGGTTGCGCATGAGATCTAGCCGATCCCACGAACAATACGGGAGCCGATCAAGTTCGCGGCGGGAACAAGGATGCCGTTTCCAGACGACGTTGACCGGCTGCACCGGATCCATGCCGAAAACGTGGGCAAACTGGGCATTCCCGGTAAACGGCTTGCGGAAGGTAAGGTACAAGTTCGGTCGGGTTAGCCAATCGCTGTCGGTGGATGCCCTGTAGAGAAATTCGGTTGCCTTCGCACCGACCTGTTGCATGCCCTCCGCTGCGTAGCGCGAGAGAGCAGCCGCTCCCTCCGGATTGGCGGCGAGGGGACCGCCGTAGACGCGGAGGTGGCCAAAAGCCTTTTCGATCCCCCCTCGCCAGGCAGCGCGATGGAAAGAACGTTCCCCCGGGAGCGGCTTGAACAAAGCTGTCCCAGGAAGGCTCGGCCGCGCGGTCGAGCAATCTACCGACGATCGTCACAAATTCGAAGACCCTGGGCGTGAGTGGTTTGCACGTCTTCGGCCTCCGCACCTGCGGAGGCCCGAAAAGCTTCATATCGCGAGCGGCGGCGTGCGCGCGAGGGTGGCGGAGGAAGCCAGCACCGGCGCGAAAACCCGGTCCATCCGGTCCCAGCTGAAGTCTCGCAACAAACGGTCGAGGCGTTCCGCCGTCTTCGACAAGTTCACGTAATGGCGAAAACGGGAGCCTCGGCCGCAGTCCGCTATCCTCGGCTGGTCGGCGTCGATCTCCCAGGGATGCGTGTAGAAGATGCCCGGCCGCCCTTCGGATCCATTGTGATGGGCGAGCCCCATGCGGAAAAGGCGATACGGAAGCAGACGGAAAAAGCCGCCGCCCGAACAGGGCAGATTGCGGTTCAACAGGCGCACGGTCGTGAGCGGGATTTCCCACAACGCCCCGCCTTGGGGCTGGAAGGGCTGACGAGGGGCATTCGGGTCGCCGTAAAGATCGTGTCGCACGGGATACGTGCTCGAACTGTAGAGGTGGCCCTCATCCTCCAGAACGCCAAATGCCCAAAGGTTGCGTGGGCCGATTGAGAAAGTAGCCGCCCGATAACCGACCACGGCCGTTCCGCCGATGTCCTCGAGGAGTTGCTTGGCTCTGCGTATGTCCGCCCGGAAAGCTGCCGGTTCCTGCGCGTCGGCCCGGGTATGATCGTATCCGTGGCTCGCCAACTCGTGGCCGGCCGCGACGATCCGGCGAATCAGGGCCGGGTGCCGCTCAGCGACCCAGCCCAGCGTGAAAAACGTCGCTTTGATGCCGGCCGCATCGAACTGCTGCAGGATCCGATCGGTGTTGGCCTCCACGCGCCGATCCAGCGCGTCCCAGCTCTGTCGGGGGATGCAGTGCGCGAAGGCCTGTACTTGGAAATAGTCCTCGACATCGACCGTCATGGCGTTGCGGATGGGACCGGACCCGGATGCCGGCCGGATGTCGCCTGTATTCGCCATGCTTTATTCCAGTCTCTGCGGCTCAAGATAGGCGCCGAGCAGGTCGAGGAGGCGGCGGAAAATGCGCTCCTGCCGCGCGACCCCGGCCTCCAAGGCCTGAATGCGGGGCAGGAGAGTGGGCGGCAGGCCGGCACCGTTGGTCGCTATCGGACCTTTCCCGTCGGTCACCGATCCGAGATCCTGCTTCAGTTCACCCGCGGTCTCCTCGACGATGGCTCCCGTGATAACCGCGCATTCCTCCAGGGCGCCATAAAGCAGGACCCGGGAGCAGAGTGTATTGATCTTGCGCGGCAATCCGCCGGTGTGCCGGTACACGCCCCGTAGCGCCTCATCCTCCCAGCTCGGATTTCCGGTCCACCCGACCATCTTGAGCCGATGCTCGATATAGGCGCGGGTCTCCTCTTGGCTCAGCGGACCTAGATGATAGGCAGCGAGCACCCGCTGCCGGAGCTGGTCTAGATCGGGGCTGGCGAGGGTGCGGCGGAACTGAGGCTGACCCAGGAGTATGGTCTGCAGCGGAGCCTTGCCGTCGATCGTGATGTTCGAGAGCATTCTCAGCTCCTCGAGGGCGGCAAATGGCAGGTTTTGCACCTCGTCGACCACCAACAAGCAGCGGCGCCCGATCGCGCGTTCGTCCCTGAACAGGCGCTCCAGCCGGCGAAGCAAGGTAGCCTTGTCAGCGCCCCCATCGTTCAGACCGAAGCTTGTGACCGCTAGGCGCAACAGATCGTCGCCCGAAACCTGGGTGGTGACCACGCGCCCGATCACGTAGGTCCGATGGTCGAGTTGCGACCAAAGCTGCTCCACGAGCGTCGTCTTTCCGGCGCCCACCTCCCCCGTGACGATGATGAATCCTTCCTGCTGCGCCAAGCCGTAGACCAGATGTGAGATGGCGCGGCTATGACCGCTGCTGCCGAAATAGAACCGGCTGTCCGGCGTCAGCTGGAACGGAATTCCCTTGAAATTGTAGTACTTTGTGTACACCGCGGTGGTCAGAACTGCTTTGTGAGGCCGATAAGCACGATGTTCTGCACGTAGCTTTGGCCTGGGATCTTGGAGCCGAGCTCGTAATGACCGTACTGCGCGATCCCGCTCAGCGTCTCGCTGAAGGCGTAGCGGTAGGAGGCGGAGGCGCCAAAGAAATTCTGATTTGAGTTCTGATTCGGTGCGACCGCAAGGAACAACGGTTGATTTTGCACGCCGTAGCCGAAGTAGACGGTGGTCAACGCAGCTTCGCTGATCTGATGCTGCCAGGAAACACTGCCCGAGATGGCCCGGTTGGACGTGGATCCGAGGACCGTGCTTGTGTACCCGAGGGGCGTGCTACTAGCTACGGCCTTGTAGTCGCTGGCCGAGACCGCGAGCGAGATCGTGTCCCGGTCAAGCGCGGTCGTGGCGCCCGCCGTGAACGTCTTTGTCTCGTTAAGCGTCCCGTTTCCTTGGACGCCGATAGCCGAGTTCCCGATGAAGAGCGGCGCACCGGTTTGGCTATCGACCACGTTTCCGAACTGGTCGACCCCGGATGCAGCCACGAGCGACTGCACCTCCTGCAGATCCGTGCCGAGGCCAGTCTGATAGGTCGCGAACAGCTGAGTTCGTGGCGTGATCATGTAGAAGGCGTTCAGGAACGCGCTATTGAAGCCATATCGATGGCCATAACCGACCGTAATGGTGCTGTCTGGATCGGGGGTCAGCGTGGTTCCCACAGCCCATACCGCGTCTTCGATCTTCACGGGCGGGAAACCGTGTGGATAGCCGATATCCTCGTAACCGACCTCGCCGAAAACGGAGACGGCGTGGGTGACGGCATAGCCGAGCCGGTTGGTAACGACGTTTTGGTGCGCCCCGCTCGTGACCCCGTTGCCTGAGAACTGAGTTGCATCCGCGATGGTCACGTTCTTGAACCGCCCGAGGGCCGAGCCGGTGATGAACTGTAACAGCGCCTCGTTGGTGAACAGGTTGGAGTTGGTCTGCGATCCCTGGACGGGAAGCAGGTTCGAGCTGGATCCGAGATTGCTGTAGACAGATTGCGAGACGCGATCGGCGATGGTCAGCGTTCCCGCGTCGCCGAACCTGTGCACGAAATACGGCGAGACAGAGAAGCTGTAGGTCTGGGTCTGATTGTTCCTCGACAGGAACGCGGTGCCGTTCGCCGAACTGCCACCGAAACCCCCGATGCTTGCCGCTCCAAGCCCGTTCGAGCCAATCGGAACGTTGCCGTTTTTGGGTGAAACACCTGCGAAACCCCGCACGTCTAGGAACAGAGCGTCATCGACCAACGTCGCCAGGCCATAGAGGTTGAGGTTCTGCGCCACCGAGTCCTCGCCGCCATGGGACGCGTAGATCGACGCCGTAGGGGCGTAATCGAGGCTGGCCTGGAGACGCGGCGTTTCGGTCCGGATCGAGAGCTCCGGGGTGATGTACGTGATGAAGTCGGATTTGTGATGATTGGAAGACTGGAAGATGTTGTCGTTGAACGCCTCGGTGATGTTCACGCTCGGCGTAACCGTCCACCCGGGCGAGAACTCCCGGCCGGTCTGCGGGGCAATTTCATGCGCGGTGTTGATTGTGGTTCCACCCGAGGTCGTTCCACCCGCGGTCGTCCCACCCGAGGTCGTCTCACCCGGGGCGGCAGAGGGGGCCGCGGGAGTGGTCGTGCTCTCGGTTGGAGGGGTTTGGACCGGGAATGGATAGCCGCTTCCGGGCAGTACGGGTACTCGGCCGCGTACGATGCCGAGGTGGCGAACACCCCGCAGAGCGCCAGGGTAGCCACTACTCGAGCAGGCGAGCGAAGCGGTGCCTCACCGGCTGCCATAAATCCCGTCTCGGCAATGCGCATTCAGTCTACGACGGATAGGATTTGGCATATGCGCCGAATGTATTCGGCGGCGTCATTTGCACCTTGTTGAGCAGCAGGGTGATGCTTGGGCAGGCTTGAAGCAGGTCGACCGCGCCCTCCACCTCGTCCCGCTGGGTGCGTTCCGCCTCCACGACTAGCACGATCTGACCGACGATCGGGGCTAATGTGCTCGCATCACTGCTCGACAAGCACGGAGGAGCATCGAGGATGACAAGGCGATCCGCGTAGCGTCGCCCAAGATCGCGGATCAGCCGCGACATCTGCCGCGTCGCGAACAGCTCGGGGCTGTGTTCGGCCTCCCGGCCCAGCGGGAGGATGGAAAGCTTGTCGAAGACTGTCCTCGCGATGACCTGCTCCGGATCCAGCCCTGGATCGGCGGCAAGATCCAGAAGTCCTCTTTCGCCTGAAAGACCGAGTTCCTGGACCAGCGACCGGGGCTTCGAGTCTATATCGACCAACAGCACCTCGTGATCCCTCTGGCGGGCAATGCTCGTGGCCAGATTGAGAGCTGTGAAACTCTTGCCTTCCCCGGGGCGGGCGCTCGTCACCATGACAAGATTGGCGAGGTGAGCACCGGTCGCATCCGGCGAGAACGCGGCGCGCAGGATTTGGCCCTGGACGATCCGGAACTCTTCGGCGACCCGGCTCCGCACCTTCCCCCAGTCGATCATTCCCGCTCGCTCCAAAAGCGCGCCGTCGATGATCGGACGGGCCGGTTGCAGGGCGTCTCCCGGGGTGATCGGCGAGGGCGGCAGGGGTAACTCGGCGGCCAACCCCGTGGTCTCGGCCTCGCGCAGCAGCGCCGTCGACGCGTCTAGAATGCCATCCTGGCGAAGCCGCTCTGCGGCTCGCTCGACCAGGTGAAGTGGTTTTGTGGCCATCATCAAACCAACGACGAGAGATGGAGGACGTGGGTTATCAAGCCCCCGCACACGGCCACCAGCAGCAGCACTGCGACACTGAAGCCCAACGTCGAGACGATCCGCCTATGGACCGGAGCGGCGCTGAGCAACGAAATCCCGCCCAAAACCGGTAGCCCGAGCCCGCGAAGATCATCAAGCGTGCGGAACGAGCGGTCCATCTGGCCCAACAGGAACGCCACCCCGAGCCCGGCTCCAAGCCCCGCGATCAGCACGGCGGGCATCAGCAGGAGCCGGTTCGGCGAGACAGCGATGCGGGCAACCTGAGGCGGATCGACGATTTCGAGCTTGACCTTGTCTGCCTGAGTGTCGGCAGCCTGGGCGATGCTCGCCGATTCGCGACGATCGAGCAGCTGTTCGTAATTCTTGCTAAGCACATTGTAGTCGCGGTCGAGATTCTCGTACTCCGCCTGGACGCCAGGCGCGGCTCGAGCCATCGCTTCCAATCGGTCGCGCTCCCTGCTCGCATCCCGCACTTGCCGCTGCAGCGACGACACAAGTGCCTCGGTGTCGATCAATTGCACTCGCAATTGGTCGAAGCTCGGATTCGGGATCGGGCGACTCCGCGCCCCACTGCGGGGCGTCGCCGTAGCGCCGTCGCCCTCGCTCCGCAAAACCCCAATCAGCTGCTTGAGGGAGATGATGTCAGGATGTTGGTCGGTGTAGCGGAGTTGCAGTTCGGCTAGCTGTTCCTGCGCCGCCTTCAGCCGCGAAGGCGCGCCCGCGACAGATCCCTCGTCGGCAGGCGTGCTCTGCGGGGTCTTGGCCAGTTCTTGCCTGATCGCGTCACGTTTCACGATGGCGTCCTGCAGGTTACCTTGCAGCGCGACGACCTGTGTGCGGGCGGAATCCAGGCGGGAAGCGCCGCCATACGGATCGGGCAGCAGATCGACGTACTTAGCCTTGAACTCGGCTCGCCGCCGCTCAGCGTTCCGCAATTGCTGTTCGTACGAGCCGATCTGTTGGTCGAGGAAACGGCGAGCGTTTTCCATGTCGCTGCGGTTGGCCCCCGTGGCGCTCTCCACGAACATGCTCAGCAACGTCTGGACCACATCGTAGGCTAGCTTGGGACTGGCGTTACGGTAGGAGATCGTGAACAGCGTCTTGGTCTCAGGCGTGATCTTGATCGCCTTGCCGAGAGACTGGACCATCCGTTGGCGGTCGTCCGGTCCGGCAACACTGAGATCAAGATCGGTTTTCGCGATGAGCTTTTCGAGATTGGGACGGCTCAAGAGAGTCCGTTGCAGGATTTCGAGGTGACTTGCCGGCGAGTTATCCGCGGCTATCCCCTTGAGAAGGGGGGTCAGCACCGCGTCGGCATCCACGTACAGCCGGGCGCTGGTCTCATAGTGGTTGGGGATCATGTAGATTACCGCCCAGCCGGCCAGGCAAACCACCCATGCTGCTGCCAGCGCGGCCCACCGGTGTGGCCAGGCGGCGCTCAGATGTTTGCGAAGCAGCAGTTGAAAGGAGTCCATGATGAGGATCTTCTTGTCAGAACCAGGTTTGCGGGATGATGAGCGTATCGCCAGGCTGCATTTCGACGTTCTGGCTGATGTCCCCGTCCTTGATCAGGTCGCTCAGGCGCACCTTGATAGTCTTCTGCTGGCCATTTTCCCGGCGCACGATGACGGCGCTGTTGCCGGCCGCGTATTTCGTCAGCCCTCTGGTCGCGATCATCACGTCGAGGACAGTCATGTGCTCCCGATAGGGTAGAGCAGTGGGCTCGGTCGCTTCCCCGATGACCCGAATCTGCCGGTTGAAGGGACCGATGAAGGACCTGACGATGACTGTAACGGTCGGGTCCTTAACATACTGTTTCAGTCGCCCCTCGATCTCGCGGGCGAGCTGGGTCGGCGTCTTTCCGGCTGCGGCGACGTCCTCGATGAGCGGCACGGATATTCGCCCGTCGGGCCTGACCGGAAGACTGGCTTCGCTCAGTTCCGGCGATCGGTAGACGAACACGCTCAGTGTATCGCCCGGCCCTATGACATAGGGGGCATCCTGGGCCGCGGTATCCACGTCCGACGCCGGCGCGGGGCGTGGGCCGCCGCATCCGGACGCGAGCAGCCCCAAGAACAAGCACACGAAAGTGGAGGCGAAACGCCAGCTGCGGATCACGGCTACCCCGATGTCATACACGTGTAGTGGGTCGTACTGTCGTCTTACGTCTTATGCACGAAAGTCGGTAGGCACGGAAGGATTCGAACTCCCGCCTATGCCGTGTATGAGGCAGCGCTCTGCCAATGAGCTACGCGCCTGCGCCCGCCCCCGATAGTTACCGTCTTTTCCCTCCCCCGCGCTACTCGAGGAGGCAAACCGTATCATCATTGCCATCTCCGATCAAATCCATTAAGAGCGAGCACATCCCGCCTGCGCACCAAAAGGTTGTATGCGCGGCGGGTCCGGTCCAACGGTTAGGCGATGCTCCCTCTCGCAAAAATGGTTAACCAAATCAAGCGTAAACATTTCTTGACCTTGGCCTCGGAATGTAGACAATTGCGCCCCGAAGAGTTTGTGGTCGCAAGGGCCCGATTTGCGCTATGGTGTGGTGGCGCAAAGGTGGGCGCTTGCATCCAAACACCGCACACGAATTAAAAGTGGTCGTATCGAGCCCGCATCGGGAAGCTCGATGCGGGCCATCTATTGGTTGTTCCCAAGGAGGAGCAGGTGACGAGAATCTTCGGGCATTACGTATCCCTGGAGATGGTTCTGCTCTGCCTCGTGGAGCTTTTGCTCTCCTTTCTCGTGATCTATTTCATGGTGACTTCCACGGCGGTAGTGGACGGTCCGGCGCACCTGGCCGCCGGAGCCAATCTGGCCGCCTTGCTTGCTTTCACGATCGCAGCCACCGGGGTGGCCATCGGGCTGTACCGGCCGGAGATCTGCCTGCAACGGAAGCGGCTCCTGGTCACGGCGACCGTAGCCGGCCTTGTTGCCTTCCCCGCCGTTCTCATCGTCAGCCAGACCTTGAGCATCCAGTTGAACCACTACTATCTCACCTGGATCGTCAAGGTGCTGTGCGTCTGGATCGCCTGTCTGCTCGCAACCCGTTGGGTGTTCGGCCTAGCCATGCGGTCCCGCCTTTTCACGCGCCCGGTCCTCGTGCTTGGTTCGGGCACGAGGGCCACGCGCGTCGCGGAAGTAGTCAGATCGCAACCCGGCCGGTTTTTTCACTTGGCAGGGATGGTGGACCCGTCCCTCGTGGAAGGGAACGGCGTCCCCGACTGCGGCAGGGTCTGGGGTCTTGTCGTGGCCGCGGATTCGCTTGGGGCGGTTTCCGTCCAGGATCTGCTGCGGCACAAACGCAACGGCGTGCGGGTGCTCGACGATGTTCGGTTCTGGGAGCAGCATCTGGGTCGTATCGACCTCGACCACATCGGCCCTGGCTGGCTCGTATTCGCCGACGGCTTCGGCGGCAGCCGGGCCGAAGATGCCCTGAGACGGGTCGGCGACGTCCTGATCAGCCTGCTGCTCCTTTTTCTTACTCTTCCGCTGATGCTGTGCGTCGCGCTGCTGATTAAGTTTGAATCGGCGGGCCCCGTGTTTTACCGGCAGGAGCGGGTCGGTCTAAACGGCCGAGTTTTCACCCTTTTCAAGTTCCGCAGCATGTCGGTCGATGCGGAAAAGGAAGGCAAGCCCCTTTGGGCATCCCAGCGAGATCCCAGGATAACCCGCGTCGGGGCGTTCATGCGAGCCACGCGGATTGATGAGTTGCCGCAACTGCTCAATGTCTTGCGAGGCGAGATGAGCTTTGTCGGCCCGAGGCCGGAACGGCCTCATTTTGTCGAGCAGCTCGAACAAATCATTCCGTTCTATCGAGAGCGGAGCTGGGTGAAGCCTGGGATTACCGGTTGGGCGCAGGTCAATTATCCGTACGGGGCGTCCGTAGAGGATGCGCGCGAGAAACTTGCCTATGACCTGTACTACGTGAAAAATCGCAGTCTCTTTCTGGATCTCCTGATCCTGATCTCGACGGTACGCGTCATCCTCTTCCAGGAAGGCGCACGCTGAGCCGGGCTCACCGGCAGGCGGTCCGGGCGGATCTCGGGATATGACCGCCGATCTTTACGGCCTCGTCCTGTTACACGCGGGCTGCGCGGCAATCTACGCGGTCCTGGTCGCTCTGATCCTGATCCGCTCCTCCTGGAGCCGCACCGGCCTGTGGCTGGCGGGCGCGTGCTTCGTGACTGCCGCCTGGGCCGCGGCGGTGGCGCTGGATGTCGAGCGGGCGTTCGATGGTGTAGCCGGCTGGCTGGAACTCGCGCGCTCGGTTGCTTGGTACGGCTTCATCCTGCATCTTTATCGCCGCTCCATCTCGCGCCGGAAGCAGCTCGGCCAGGCTTTCGCGACCATGGGCCTTTTGGCCGTGCTCCTGATCGGGATGATGCCGTTGATCGACATCATCTCGGCCCGGCACAGCATTTCCCTTTGGTCGGTTGGCACCGCGGCGAGGCTCGGGATCGCCGTTTGCAATCTTCTGTTAATCGAGAATCTGCTACTTCAACACTCCCCCGGACCTGCGGTGGCACATCAATCTCCTGTGCATCGCCCTGAGCGGACTGTTTCTATACGACCTCGTACTCTACTCGGACGCCGTTCTCTTCCGCCGGATTTCGTGGCTGCTATTCGAGGGACGGGCAAGCGTGACCGCGATCGTCGCGCCGCTGCTGGCCATCGCGGCGGCGCGCAACCGGAGCTGGGCGATCGACATCCACGTCTCCCGCACCGTCGTCTTCCACAGCGCCACCTTGGTCGCGAGCGGCATCTTCCTGCTCGGCCTGGCGGCAGCCGGAGAAATCTTCCGCCGGGGAGGGGCGGAGTGGGGCTATGTCGCCGAGGTGAGTCTGATTTCCGGCGGCGTCCTCGTGATTGCGATGCTGGTGACATCGGGTTCGGCACGGTCCCGCTTGCGTGCCCTGGTGGTCGACAACTTCTTTACCCACCGGTATGACTACCGGCAAGAGTGGATGCGTTGTATCACCACGCTCTCTGCCCCGGAGAATTACGTCGGCCTGCAAACGCGAGCGATTAGGGCCATCGCCGAAGTGGTGGATAGTCCCGGGGGGGCGTTGTTCGTGCGCGATCCCGAAGATGTGGCTTTCCAGTGGGCTGGGTCTTGGAACATGCCGGCCGTAACCATGCCGGTTCCGAGGGACCACGCGCTGGTCGGACAGTTCCGAGATGGGGACTGGATTGTCGAGCTTGACAAATCAGGTTCGCTGGCTGATTTGGCCGCGGATCTACCCAGAAGGTGGCTTGCGGTTCCGTTAAGCCACCTCGGCCAGTTGATTGGCTTCGTCGTGCTCGCCCGTTCGCGCGCGAACTTCAAGTTGAAGCGGGAAGTCTACGATCTGCTGCGCATTGTCGGCCACGAGGTGGCCAGCCACGTCGCGGAGCAGCGCGCCACGCAGGTGCTGACCGACACGCGACAGCTCCAGGAATACAGCAAGCGATTTGCTTTCGTGATCCACGACATCAAGAACGTATCGAGCCAGCTCTCGATGCTGCTATCGAATGCCGAGGTGCATGCCGATAATCCCGAGTTCCAGCGAGATATGCTGAACACGGTCCGGTCTTCCGTCGACAAAATCACCCGTATGCTGACCAGACTGCAAACGCGGGAACGCGAGCACGGACAGACCATGATGGTGCCGATGGAACGTCTGACGGAGCTGGCGGCCGGCTACTTGCGAACGCGGCGGATCACAGTCAGTGTCGACCACGATGGCCGCAGCGCCGGGGTGGCCATGGATCCGGGGACCTTCGAGGCTGTCGTGTCGCATCTGCTCGACAATGCCATTGAAGCGTGCGAGGGCGGCGCGGTGCGGATTCGCGTTCGTCATGAGGCGCTGAGCGTGCTCGTTGACATCATGGATGAAGGTCCTGGGATGACGCCGGAGTTCATCCGTGATCAGCTGTTCCGCCCTTTCGCCTCGACGAAGCGCAGCGGGCACGGCATCGGGGTCTATCAGTCGCGCGAGCTGCTTCGGGAAGCCGGAGGGGACTTGCTGGTCTTCAGCAAGCCGAATTCCGGGACGATGATGCGGATATTGCTGCCCTCGGTCGGCGCGGCCGTCGAGGAAGCGTCGCCTTTGTCGGCCTGAGCGGGACATCGAAAATGGCCAAGCCGAAGCTGTTGATCGTGGAGGACGACGAGGGGATTTGCTCGCAGTATCGCTGGGCCTTTCCGGCCTGTGAGGTGGTCATCACGCACAACCGGGCGGCCGCCCTGGCGGCCGTCCAGACCGACCGCCCGCAGATCGCGATCCTGGATCTTGGACTTCCGCCGGATGCCGATGGCGTGACGGAGGGCTTCGCCACCCTTGAGGCCATGCAGCGTATGGCCCCCGACATGAAGGCGATCGTCGCGACCGGCAACGGGGAAAAGAGCAACGCGCTTAAGGCAATCGCGAGCGGGGCCTACGATTTCTGCGAAAAGCCGGTCGAGCTCGATGTGCTGCGAACGATCGTGGAACGTGGCCTTCGTCTGCATCAGCTAGAGGAAGAGAATCGGCGCCTCGCGGCGGCTCCGTCCCGTTCGCCGATCGACCGCATCGTCACGGCGAACGACGCGATGCTGAAAGTGTGTCGCAGTATAGAGAAACTCGCGACCGCCAACGTGACCGTGCTTCTGCTCGGTGAAAGCGGGACGGGGAAGGAGGCTCTTGCCGAGGCGCTTCACCAGCTTGGTCCGCGAGCCAAGCAGCCGTTCGTCGCGATCAACTGCGGGGCTATCCCGGAGACGTTGCTGGAAAGCGAGCTGTTCGGACACGAGCGCGGCGCATTCACCGGAGCCATCAAGCAGACCATCGGCAAGATCGAGAGCGCCAACCGCGGAACCCTGTTTCTCGACGAGATCGGCGATCTGCCGCAACCCCTTCAGGTCAAACTCCTTCGCTTCCTGCAGGATCAGGTGATCGAACGGATCGGCGGCCGCCAACGGATTCAGGTCGATGTGCGTATCGTCTCGGCGACCAATGCCAGCCTCGAGGATAGGGTCGCGGAAGGCACGTTCAGGAACGACCTGTTCTACCGCATGAACGCAGTCACGGTCCGAATCCCGCCGCTCCGGGAACGGGGCGGAGACGTGATGCTGCTCGCCAATTACTTCCTCAACCGGTTCAATCGGGAGTTCAACCGTTCCCTCAAAGGCTTCACCGAGCAGGCGGCGGGGGCCATCTCGGGGCACAGGTGGCCCGGCAACGTGCGCGAGTTGGAGAACCGGGTGAAACGTGCCGTCGTCATGGCGGAAGGTCGCATGATCGACGCGAGCGACTTGGAGTTGAGTCCCGTCTCTGGTAATGTGCTTGATCTCGACCTGCGGGCTGCCCGACTGAGGGCTGAGCGGGAGGTTATTCAGATCGCTCTCGCCCGGAGCAACGGAACACTCTCGGCAGCGGCCAAGCTGCTCGGCATAAGCCGCCCCACACTTTACGGGCTAATGGAAGTCCACGGGATCGACGCCGAGCCCTTGCGGTCTCTGGAAGCTTCTTCCGAGAGCGAAGCGGCGGACACAAAACGATAATCTAGAGTGAGAAGAAGCTTATGCGGCACAAATACCTCGGCTGGACCCTGCTCGCGGGCTGGGCGGCGCTGTGGCCATCGCTGGTGCAAGCCGCCGACTATCTCGATGACGCGAAGCGATTGCTGCAGAAAGGCGATATACGGGCTGCGCAGATCCAACTGCGTAATGCGGTAAAATCGGACCCGCAGAACGCCGAGGCCCATTTCCAGCTCGCACGGGTAAGCCTTGAGCTTGGCGACGCAGTAGCAGCCGAGCGAGAGGCCGCAGCCGCCCGCGATCGTGGATACGACCCGCATTTGGCGCTGCCCCTTCTCGCTCAAGCCTACATGTCTCAGGGCAAGTTCGCTGAGGTGCTCAGGGATTTCACGGTCGGCAACAAGGATCCGAACCTGGATGCGACCGTTCTGGTCGTGCGCGGCTATGCCCAGGCCGGGCTGCGCAATCTCGACGAAGCGCAAGCTTCATTCGAGCAGGCAGCCAAGCTGGCGCCGAAATCGACGCGGCCCCTTATGGGCTTGGCCCGGATTGCGGCGGCCCGCAACGATTTACCGAAGGCGATCGAGCAACTCGACCGCGCCCTCGCGATCGAGCCGCATTCTGCCGAAATCCTGGTTCAGAAGGCCCAGGTCCTTCGCTCGAAGGGAGACGTTAACGGCGCTCTGGCTCTGACCGATGACGCTCTCGAACACACGCCTTCCTATCTGCCCGGGAGGCTCGAGCGAGCTTCGCTTTTGATTGCCACCGGGAAGCTGGACAAGGCCAAGGAGGACGTCAACTTCGTCCTGGGGGCAACGCCTGGGAGTGTCCAGGGACTTTACCTGCAGGCTCTCTTGCAGATCATTGGCAAAGACTTCAAGGCGGCCGATGCGACGCTGAGCAAGATCGCTCCGGTCATGGCCAACTTCCCGCGTGCCTATCTCCTGCAAGCGATAGCCAAGCAGCACAACCAGGAACTGGAGCAAGCCGAAGACCTGGCGACGCGCTATGTCGCCCGGGCGCCGGACGACTTGCAGGGTCTGAAGCTTCTCGCGGGTATCCAGTTGCAGAAGGGCGAGGCCGACCGGGCTGCCGAGACGCTGAATCGGGCAGCCCAGACCGGCCGCGCCGATGCGCAGACTTTCGAGTTGCTGGCGCAGGCCGAGACGCAGGCCGGCAGGCGAGACCAGGCGGTGCAGAGCCTGGAAAAAGCGGCAGCCTTGGCGCCGGCGGACGTGCGTGTCCGTACCAGTCTGGCGGCCGCCCGGCTAAGCGCGGGCGACCCGAATGCGGCGGTCAGCGATCTCGAGAAATCATTGACCATGGCCCCCGCGCAGCCCGGCGTCGGCGCTGCGTTGTTCTTCGCGGAGCTGGCGACGGGTGATTTGAAGCGTGCGGCAGCCAGCATCGACAAGATTCGCGCCGCTCAGGGCAACACGCCGGTGGTGCGCAATCTCGAAGGCCTGCTGAAAATGGCGCAGCTCGATCCGGACGGAGCGCGCGCAGTTTTTCAGGGCATTGTGAAGGACGACCCCGAGTTCACGGTGGCGAAGGTGAATCTCGCGCGGGTCGCCATCATGCAGGGCAAGTCCGACGAGGCGACGAAGCTGCTCGCCGAGATTTTAGCTAAGGACCCCACCAACGAGCCCGGACTGTCCGTCTATGTCGGGCAGCTTCTCCGAGATGGGAAGACCGCCGACGCCATAGCGGCGCTTCAACGCGCCCATGACGCCGCCCCCGCCGACGTTCGGATCACCATCGGCTTAGCCGATCTCTACGCCCGCTCCGGTGACACAAAGAAGGCGCTCGCGCTTCTCACGCCCGCTGATCAGGCCCCGAGCGCTTCGGCCGCGCCGCTAATCGCCGCTCGCGCCCAGCTCCAAGCCGCCCAGGGAATGACCGAGCAAGCGCGCGACAGCTATCGGCAGCTGCTCGCGATTAATCCGAAATCGCTTGAGGCGCGTCTCCGCCTGGTTGGATTCGCGATCGAAGCAAAAGACTACGAGGCGGCGCGAAACCTTATTCAAGAGGGATTGCGGCTATCGCCAAGAAACTACCAGCTCCTGGCAGCCTATCTCGGCGTGGATCTCAAGGCTGGCGGCATCGACGCGGCGCTGGCGACGGCGGATCGTTTGCAGAAACAGAACCAGGATTTCGCGCCGGCCAGGGCCCTCAAAGGGGACGTCTACATGGCGGCCCGCCGATTCGACGACGCGGCGAATGCCTATGCCGCAGAACTGAAAGCCGCACCCGATTCGTTGCTCGCAATGCGGCTGGCTTCGGCGCTTGCGAGCGCCGGCAAGCTCGACAAGGCGACTGATGCACTCAAGGACTGGATGGGCAAACACCCGGACGACGTCAACGTGGCGCAGTCTCTCGCGTCGCTGGACATCGGAGCGAACAAGCTGGACGACGCGGCCGCGAACCTGGAATTCGTGCTTAACAAACGGCCGCGTGACCCGGTCGCGCTGAATAATCTCGCCTGGGTCTATCAGCAGAAAGGGGATCCGCGCGCGCGTCAGCTTGCCCAGGAAGCCTACCTTCTGCTTCCCAACCCGCAGACCGCCGATACTTTGGGGTGGATTCTCACGTCCCAGGGATCACCGGAAACCGGTCTGATGCTTCTGAGGCAGGCCACGACGCAGGGTTCGGCGGTCGATCCGAACATCCTCTATCACTTGGCCGTCGCGTTGAACAAAAACGGGCAACGCCAGGAAGCGGTCAAACTCCTGACGCCGCTTGTTGCGTCGAATGGAAACTTCACCGAGAAGGCGGACGCCCAGCGTCTGCTTGACGAGTTGTCGAAGAGCTGACGGCTGAAGCGGCCGACCGACTGGCGACTGGGCGGGACGTCGGAGGTGGCCGGACGAGCGATCCGGCCCTCCGCCAAGCCCGACCGAAGCTCTCCCTCTATGCAACCAATCCGGCTTCTCACCTTCACGACCCTGTTTCCGAATGGCGGCAATCCCAATCACGGGGTTTTCGTCGCGAACCGGCTCGCGCATTTGGTCGCGAGCGGGGAAGCTGAAAGCACGGTCGTCGCGCCGGTGCCCTATCTCCCTTCCTTCGCACGTCGTTTCAGCCGCTGGCGCCGGTTCGGTTCGGTGGAGCGGGGGAGAATTGGGACGGCCTCGCGGTCCACCATCCCCGATATGTGGTCATCCCGAAGCTCGGGATGTCCTTGGCGCCCTTGCTGCTCTACCGCGCGAGCGTTCGTTTCGTCGAACGGCTGATCGCATCGGGGCTGCAATTCGACGCGATCGACGCGCACTATCTCTATCCCGACGGGGTCGCTGCGGTGCTGCTCGGCAAGCGGTTCAACCGTCCGGTGGTTCTGACCGCGCGCGGATCGGATGTAAGTCAGCTGCCCGGTTACGCCATTCCCCGCCGGCTGATCCGTTGGGCGATGGCAGAGGCGGACGGGCTGATCGCCGTGAGTTCCGCTTTGAGAGAGGCGATGCTGGAGCTCGGGGCTTCGCCGGAGAAGGTGACGGTTCTGCGCAACGGCGTCGACACCGGGGCTTTTCGGCCTCTCGACCGCGAGACCGCGCGGCGCAACCTTGGGCTGACGCGACCCACCTTGCTTTCCGTCGGACTGCTGATCGAGCGGAAGGGGCATCATCGTACGATCGAGGCGATGCGCCTGCTTCCCGAGTTCGATCTGCTCATCGCGGGCGAGGGTCCCGACCGCAAGCGGCTCGAAGCCTTGATTGCGCGCCTAGGTCTTGCCGATCGCGTTAGATTGCTGGGCGCGCGGCCGCATCGGGAGCTGCCCTCACTCTACTCGGCGGCGGATGCGATGGTGCTCGCCTCCAGCCGAGAGGGCTGGGCCAATGTTCTGCTCGAATCGATGGCGTGCAGCACCCCGGTCGTCGCGAGCGACATCTGGGGCAATCCGGAGGTCGTCCAATCGCCCGAGGCCGGGCTGATCTTCCGGCCCAACACGCCCGAAGGCGTCGCCGCCGGCGTGCGTCGTCTGTTCGAGCACCTTCCCGAACGGAGCGCGACCCGCGCCTATGCCGAGCGCTTTAGCTGGGACGAAACGACGGCGGGCCAACTCGCGCTGTTCCGGCGGGTCTTGGCCGAACGTGGCTACCCAGCGGACCGGGACGGACCGGCGGTCAGGGTCGAGCAATCGCACCGCCCAAGATCGGAGCAGGTGCTCCGGTCGTTTCCGGAAAGGTGAGCGGTAGTCCCGCCGAGACCCGCGCCGCCAGGAACGCGAAGCACTGCGCCTCCAGGGCGTCACCGTTCCAGCCGACCGTCTCGACGGGCTCGACGGGGGCGGGCAGCGCAGCGCCCAGCGCCCGCATGATCTCCGGATTCCGCCGTCCGCCACCGCAGATCAGCCAACGTTTCGGCGGTCCGGGTGGGGGGGTCGCTGTGACTCCGGCGGCAATGAAGGCGACAAGGGTTGCGGCCCCGTCCTCCGGGGGTAACGCGTACAGTCCGCTGCTGGCCAGGACCGTGGCAAAATCCTGCCGGTCCAGCGACTTCGGCGGAGACCGCGCAAAGTACGGCGCCTCGAGCAGCGCCGCCACGATCTCGCGGTCCGCTTTTCCCCGCGCGGCGATCGCGCCGTTCCAGTCGCAGGCCGCCCCGGTATGCCGGAACACCCAATCGTCGAGCGGGCCGTTGCCGGGCCCGGTATCCCAGGCCAGCAGCTGCCCGTGCGGTCCCACCCAGGTGACGTTGGCCACTCCCCCGATGTTCAGCACGGCCAAGGGCAGGTCCAGGTCGCGCGCGAGAGCCTGGTGGAAGACAGGGGCCAGCGGCGCTCCCTCTCCGCCCGCCGCCATGTCGGCCGAGCGGAAGTCGTGCGCCACGGGCAGGCCGGTACGACGCGCAAGCCGGACCGCGTCGCCCACCTGCCAAGTCCGGCCCTGGTTGGGCCGGTGCAGGATGGTCTGACCGTGAAACCCGATCAGGTCGGCCGCTGCACCGATTTCTGCGACTGCCTCCGCGTGGCGATCCGTGAGCCGTTCAGTGACGCTAAGCAGGAGCGGATCGTCGGGTGAAAGCCCGTCCGCGACGTCGAGAATGCCTCGCAGGTCCGAACGCAACGCCTCGTCATACGGGAGGGTCAGCGCGTTGCCGAAGCGGCGCACGCTGCGCCCGTCCGTCTCCAGCCACGCCGCATCGACACCGTCCAGGGACGTGCCGCTCATCAGCCCGATGACACGCAGCATTTTCCTACCGCTCCCGTCCGTGCTAGCCCGACGCTCGCCCAGATAACGGACCTGCCGCGATGCCGAAAAGCGATTTTCTGCAAGAAGCAATCGAACGCGGCTTCGTGCACCAGTGTACGGATGCCGAGGCGCTGGACGCGGCGCTGCATACGAGTCCCGTCTCTGCCTATATCGGGTTCGATTGCACCGCCGACAGCCTTCACGTCGGCAGCCTGGTGCAGATCATGATTCTGCGTCTCCTGCAGAAGCACGGTCATCGCCCCGTGGTCCTGCTGGGTGGCGGCACGACCCGCATCGGCGACCCATCGGGCAAGGACGAGAGCCGACAGTTGCTGACCGACTTCGCAGATTGCCGCGAATATGCGCGGAATTTGGCGTGTGTTCGAGCCGTTTCTCCGGTTCGGGGAAGGTCCGTCCGGGGCGCTTCTCGCCAACAACGCCGACTGGCTGGATGCGCTCGGCTACATTCCGCTCCTGCGCGATGTCGGTATGCACTTCACGATCAATCGGATGCTGACCTTCGATAGCGTACGGCTACGCCTGGAGCGCGAGCAGCCGCTCACCTTTCTCGAATTCAACTACATGATCCTGCAGAGCTACGACTTCCGCGAACTGTTCCGGCGCTATGGAGTTTCGTTGCAGATGGGCGGATCGGACCAGTGGGGCAACATCGTCTCCGGCGTGGAGCTCGTGCGACGAACCGAAGGCAAGCAGGTATTCGGGCTCACGACGCCGCTCATCACCACGGCTTCGGGCGCCAAGATGGGCAAGACGGCGCAGGGCGCGGTGTGGCTGACCGCGGACCGGATCTCGTCATTCGATTATTGGCAGTTCTGGCGCAACACGGAGGATGCGGATGTCGGCCGCTTCTTGCGCCTGTTCACCGATCTCCCACTTGACGAGATTGCGCGCCTGGAGAAGCTCGGGGGTGCCGAGATCAACGAGGCGAAGAAAGTGCTCGCGAGCGCTGCGACCGCGCTCGCGCACGGACATGAAGCAGCGCTCCAGGCGGCGCAGACGGCGCGACGCACCTTTGAGGAGGGCGAGGCAGCGGAGACCCTGCCCGGCGTCGAGGTTCAGGCAGCGGAGCTGCAAGATGGCATTCCCGCTTTTCGGCTGTTTGTCCTCGCCGGACTCGCGGCCAGCAACAGCGATGCACGCCGTCTCATCCGGGCCGGTGGCGCGCGCGTGAATGACGTGCCGGTCGCGGACGAGTCAGGGCTCATCACATCGGCCCATTTACGCGGCGACGCGATCAAGCTCTCGGCCGGACGGAAGCAGCATCGGCTGGTGCGGCCATCCCCCTAAACGCCCAGGGCGTGATGCAGCTTTCTGCGATGAGATGGCCCGTTCTTGCGCTGCTTGCCGCGAGCTGCGCGGCACAGCCCAGGTTGCGGGAACCGCTGTTCATCGGAATCGAGCCGGTCGCGAATGCCGGTCCACTTCGTCCCGATCTCAGTGCCCGGCTACTGGCCGATCTCTCGGCCATGCCGAACGTGAGGGTCGTGGATATCGGTGTGCCGCGCAATGGATGGGATTTCGCGAGCTTACAAGCGAACAAGCTCCGTCTCTTCTCCGTGGTCGAGTTCGGTCCGTTTTGTCTGCGTGCGAGCTACACGGTGTATATCTCGGGACAGCAGCAGTACGCCTCGGGCCTGGTTATTCCACGCGAGCAAGCAAGCGGCGAGGCCGCCTGCATCGACCTCTACGCCACCCGTCTTTACGGCGACCTGATCCGGCAAGGGCTTTAGGGCGGCGGGAGCAAGCCACCTGCTCTTTCGATGAAGGCGGCCACCTCGGCCACGCCCTCGCCTGCGCGGATGTTGGTAAACGCGAACGGGCGCTCGCCGCGCATCCGGCGCGCGTCGCGCTCCATCACCGAGAGATCGGCGCCCACAAAGGGAGCGAGGTCAATCTTGTTGATGACCAGCAGGTCACTACGGGTGATGCCCGGCCCCCCCTTGCGCGGGATCTTGTCGCCTGCGGAGACGTCGATGACGTAGATCGTCAGATCGGCGAGCTCCGGGCTGAAGGTCGCGGCGAGATTGTCGCCGCCGCTTTCGATCAGGATGACGTCGAGCGCCGGGAAACGCCGGCGCATTTCCGCGACCCCGGCCAGATTGATGCTCGCATCCTCGCGGATCGCGGTGTGCGGACAGCCGCCGGTCTCGATTCCGAGGATGCGCTCTGGCGGCAGGGAACCGGCGCGCGTCAGGAATTCCGCGTCTTCCTTCGTGTAGATGTCGTTGGTGATCGCGGCGATGTCGTAGCGATCGCGCATCTGCTTACAGAGCGCGTCCATGAGCGCCGTCTTACCGCTGCCGACCGGCCCGCCAATGCCGATCCGGAGCGGGCCGTGAGGGGACGAGGGCATGGCTGCGTTCTCCTGAGACGAGCGATGGTGTAGTGTAGCCGCCCGGAGGACCGAGCATGAACGTTGCTCTACGTAAGCGGATGACCGTCCCCGAGTTCCTGGCCTGGGAGGAGAGGCAGGAGCTACGCTACGAGTTCGATGGCTTCCAGCCGGTCGCCATGCCGGGCGGGACACGAGTTCACGCTGCGATCGAAATGAACCTCGCGGCGGCCCTGACCATGCGCCTTCGGGGCAGTTCATGCCGACCCTATGGGGCCAATCTGAAGATCGAGGTTGTCGGCAGGATTCGCTACCCCGACGCCTTCGTCACCTGCACGCCGGGAGCCAACGCATCGACCGTGGTGCAGGATCCTGTCGTGGTCTTTGAAATTCTGAGCCCCAGCACTGAGCACATCGACAGGTCTATCAAGAACATTGAGTACCGCGACACGCGCAGTATTCAACGTTATGTCATGCTGGAACAGGATCGCGCGATGGCGACGGTGTTCTCGCGTGAAGGAACCGAGTGGATTGGCCGCATCGTTGAGGGAAGCGCCACGCTTTCTATGACCGAGATCGGGATCGAGCTGCCGTTGTCTGAGATCTACGAAGGGATCGCTTTCGAGGAGACCGAAGAAGCCGCTGAATTCTGATTATCTTGATGTCGCGCTCACCCGAGTGTCACGATCGGAACAGCCGCGTGTATTGCGTCTCATGACGCATCGCGGCGATATCGGCGCGGAACACGCAGCCGCCGATATCGTCCAGCGTCGCCGCGCGGGTCTCCTCCGCAACCGCAAGAACCGTCGCTTCCAGCGCCGCAAGCGCGCGCAGCCCGGCTGTTTGCCCGAGCGGCACGAGACGCACACCGGCCGAGACCAGATTGGCGCTGAAACCCTGCAGAAAGGCGAGGCAAGCCGCGTCCTCCCCGATGCCGTGCGCTGAGGCTAAAGCTCCGACCGCGACCGGATAGGACACCCGGCCCGGCGGGAGGGCATCCAGGCGCGGGCAACCCCAGACATGTGCGGCAGCGGCGAAGGCGCCGCCCTGGCCGAGCGTTTCCGTCTGCCGTTCCCGGCAGGTCGCCGCAGCCGCCGCAAGCTCGGCGACGCTCGCGAACGTCGTGGTGTCAAGGGCGCGATAAGCATGGCGCAGCAGGATAGCGTCGGTTCGTCCCGCGCCGTGCGCCAGGATGTCGGCAACCCATTCGGCCAAGTCTCTCTCGTGGCGCAGATCCTCGGCCTCGATTGCCCATTCAAGACCGTGACTGTAGGCGAAACCGCCAGTCGGGAACGTGGGAGAGAGCCATGTCAACAGCCGGATCAGCGCCGGATCAGCAATCGTCATCGTGGTCGTGATGGTGATGATGGCCGCTCGGCATAGGCGCCCGCCTCGGGATCGAATGGCGCGTCGATTTGCTCCGCGTGCCCGCCAAGGCCCTCAATCATCGCCTCGATCACGTGGTCCGCGCGAATGCGGATGCGATTGCCGGCGAGTTGCATGGGGAGATGGCGGTTGCCGAGATGCCACGCGATGCGCACCAGCGCGCTGTCCTCGTGGGAATGGATCTCCAGCAGCGGCTCGGGCCGGGCGCAAACGCGTACGACGCGTCCATCCTCGAGGCGTAGGCCGTCGCCATCCTTGAGCCTGACCGCGTGCGGCAAATCGACCAGCAATTCGTACCCGGATTCAGTACGGAGCACGATGCGGCGCCGATGGCGCAGATCGTAGTCGATGAGCACGCGATCAACCTGCCGGCCCTCGTCCCAGCGCCCGGCTGCGAGATATTCGCGCGCGCGCATCAGAACAGGAAATAGCGCTGCGCCATGGGCAGCACGTGCGCGGGTTTGCAAGTAAGCAGCACGCCATCAGCACGCACTTCGTAGGTCTCCGGATCCACCTCGATCACCGGCAACGCATCGTTGTGGATCATGCTGCGCTTCGAGATGCCGCCGCGCGTATCGCGAACCGCCGCCACCCGGCGCGACAAACCCAGCCGCTGGCCGATATCCGCCTCCAGGGAAGCCGCCGAGACGAAGGTGACACAGCTTTCGGCGAGTGCACGCCCGAGACTCTGCGAACATCGGTCGCGCATGCACCGGCTGAGGCGTCGGAATCGATGCATTGGGATCGCCCATCATCGCATGGGCGATGCTGCCGCCCTTCAGGACCAGGTCAGGTTTCACGCCGAAAAATGCGGGCGACCACAGCACGAGGTCCGCGAGCTTGCCAACCTCGACGGAGCCGACCTCATGCGCGATCCCCTGTGCGACCGCCGGATTGATCGTGTATTTGGCAACATACCGCTTTGCCCGTGCGTTGTCGGCTGCGTCGTCGCCCGGCAAGGAACCCCGTTGCAGCTTCATCTTGTGCGCGGTCTGCCACGTGCGCGTGATTACCTCGCCCACCCGCCCCATCGCCTGACTGTCGGACGAGATCATGGAGAGCGCACCGAGATCGTGCAGAATGTCCTCGGCGGCGATGGTCTCCTGACGAATGCGGCTTTCAGCGAAGGCCACGTCCTCGGGGATCGTCGGGTCGAGATGATGACACACCATGAGCATGTCGAGATGCTCGTCGAGCGTGTTCGCCGTATAAGGCCGGGTCGGGTTCGTGGAACTCGGCAGAACATTGGCGAGGCCCGCAACCTTGATGATGTCTGGCGCGTGCCCGCCGCCCGCGCCCTCGGTGTGGAAGGCGTGAATGGTGCGGCCCTTGAAGGCGGCGATCGTGTCCTCGACGAAACCCGACTCGTTCAGCGTGTCGGTGTGGATCATGACCTGCACGTCGAACCGGTCGGCGACAGAGAGACAGCAATCGATGGCGGCGGGCGTCGTGCCCCAGTCTTCATGCAGCTTGAGGCAGGATGCGCCGGCGCGGATCATCTCTTCGAGTGCGGCCGGCCGCGACGCATTGCCTTTGCCGGCGAAGGCGAGGTTTACCGGCAATCCCTCGGCGGCTTGCAGCATCCGCGCGAGGTGAAACGGACCGGGCGTGCAGGTCGTGGCCGACGTTCCCGTCGCCGGGCCTGTGCCGCCGCCGATCATCGTGGTAACGCCCGATGCGATGGCTTCTTCGGCCTGTTGCGGACAGATAAAATGGATATGCGCATCGACCCCGCCCGCCGTCAGGATCTTGCCTTCTCCCGCGATGATCTCCGTTCCCGGGCCGATGACGATGCTGACGTCCGGCTGGACGTCGGGATTGCCGGCTTTGCCGATGCCGGTGATACGGCCGCCCGTGATGGCAATGTCGGCCTTCACGACGCCCCAATGATCGAGGATCAGCGCGTTGGTGATAACGGTGTCGGCGGCCCCTTCGGATTGCGCCGCCTGCGACTGACCCATGCCGTCGCGAATCACCTTGCCGCCGCCGAACTTCACCTCTTCGCCATAAGTCGTGAGATCGCGCTCCACTTCGATGAAGAGTTCGGTGTCGGCGAGCCGTACCCGATCGCCGGTCGTGGGTCCAAACATGTGTGCATAAGCACGACGTGCGATGCGCGCCATCAGGGGAGCGCCCCCATGACGGCACCGCGAAAGCCCTGCACGATCCGCGCGCCCCGGAATGGGATCAAGATCACCTCGCGAGTCTGTCCCGGCTCGAAGCGCACGGCGGTTCCGGCGGCAATATCGAGACGCTTGCCGCGCGCTTGTTCACGATCGAAAGAGAGCGCCGGGTTGGTCTCAGCGAAATGGTAGTGACTGCCGACCTGGATCGGCCGGTCGCCCGTGTTTGCGACTGTAAGCACGGTCCGCGGAAGGCCTTGGTTCAGCTCTATTTCGTCGTCAGGGGTGATGATTTCTCCTGGTATCATGGACGCATACCCCTCCCCCAAACCCCTCCCGCAAGGGGAGGGGGATTAGACGTTCGACCTCCCCTCGTGTCGTGCAAGCGGGGCCGCGGAACGGGCGTACGGGCGCAACTCACCGGATAGGCTCGTGCACGGTCACGAGCTTGGTGCCGTCCGGGAATGTCGCCTCCACTTGCACGTCATGGATCATCTCGGGTACGCCTTCCATGACCTGCGCGCGCGTTAGCACTTGCGCGCCTTGCTCCATCAGATCGGCAACCGAACGCCCGTCCCGTGCGCCTTCGAGGACGAAATCGCTGATGAGCGCGACCGCCTCCGGGTGGTTCAATTTGACGCCGCGTTCCAGTCGGCGGCGGGCCACCATCGCAGCCATTGATACGAGCAGCTTATCCTTCTCGCGCGGGGTCAGATTCATGCGAAGATCCTTAGCACATCCATACGCGCGGCAACGTCCGGCCTTCGCGCAGCGCACCCAACCCCGCGACCAGCGCCTTTCGCAAACCCGCGCCATCCTTCGCGACGATCCGCGCCACGAGAATCCCGTCCCAGGCCGACGCGCCACTCTCGGCCGGTGCGCCGGCGAGCGCCGCCCGCATCGCGTCCAATCGTGCCCCGGCGTCCGGCGCCGCGTGCACGATCGTTGCTACCGCGCGCGCGCCGTGACCGGTCGCACGCCGATCGAGCACGCACCGCGCTCCACCGCGGAAGCGGATCGCGTCGTGCAGCACGAGCCTGCCCTCGCGCCAAAGCCGGATCACGTCGCGCACCTGCGCGCGCTCGACCTCCTCGCCCATTGCCGTGCGGCCGAACACCAGTCCCTCGACGCACAAGATCGCCGCATTCCCGGCTATCTCAATATCCAACTCGCGGTCCAGCGCACAGCCATCGAACAGAATCGTTTCCTGCGGCAGCCACTCCAATCGAGCCCCATGTGCCGCCCGCAATTTGTTTCGGACGCAGGCAGGGGGCGAGCCGGGCAGCGCGCGATAGAGCCGCTCCGCAGCTTGCGACGCGAGCGTGACCGATGCCTCCTCCCCCGCCTCCACCCGCGTCGAGAGAGTGTCCCCGGCGGCGATTCCGCCGGAAATATTGAGCATCACGGCTTCCGCGCGATCCTCCGAGACAGCGCCGGGAAAGCGCGCCTTCAGGCAGCCAACCTGCCGCAGCCCGGCGAGCACCGTCCGCCCATCGCGCCGCTTCCATCCGATCACCAGCTCGCCCCGGGCGCGTTGCAATTCGGAACGCACGCCCGCATCGTGCATCCCTATCAGGCCCGGCCGCGCCGAAGCAGCACGAACACGGCGAACGCAGCGCAGCCGAAGGCGATGACCAATGGAAGTCCAAAAAACGCGGCTGGCATCCATCGCCGGACCCGCCGCGATCGGACCGATCAGCGCGCCCCCGCCCCATCCGAAGCCCATCACCGCGTAGATGCCGACCAGATCGCCCCCGGAGAACCGGCTTCCTACCTCCGCGATCATGACTGTGTAGATGCCCACGAACAGGCCGCCCATAGGAACACGGCGGTGTACGCAATCCGGGGCTCGGCCAGCATATATGGCCAGGTCAGCGCTCCTACTGCCGACAGCACCGAGAGGAGCAGAATTAACCGCCTCCGGTCCATACGGTCCGCGAGCCATCCGATCGGTAGTTGCAGTATGATCGCACCCACCATCAGCGCAGAGACAAGTTGCACTCCTTGCTGCTCGCTCCAGCCGAGGCTGTAGGTGAGCCCGAAGATGGCGGCAACCGAAATGACGGCAGCGCGCGAGAAGAGCCGCCGGCTCGACGGCGCCTGCCACCTGTTCTCCTCCTCAGACCGAGAGCCGGCGCCGGACATCCTCTTCGTCAAGTTCCTCCTGGCTTCCGGAGAGCACGATATCGCCGCGTTCCATCACGGCGATGCGCTGGGCGAGGCCCCGGACGAAGTCGAAATACTGCTCGACGAGAAGGATCGCCATATCACCGCGATCGCGCAACAGGGCGATTACGCGGCCGATGTCCTTGATGATGCTGGGCTGGATTCCCTCGGTCGGTTCGTCCAGCACGAGCAGGCGAGGGCGCATCACCAGCGCCCGGGCAATCGCGAGTTGCTGCTGTTGCCCGCCCGAGAGGTCGCCGCCGCGCCGCCAGAGCATCGTCTTCAGCACGGGAAAGAGGTCGAACACCTCGTCCGGAATCCCACGTCTCCGGCGTGGCAACACGGAGAATCCGGTCTCCAGATTCTCGCGCACGGTCAGCAGCGGGAAGATGTCGCGTCCCTGCGGCACCCACGCGATGCCGCGCCGCGCCCGCTCGTAGATGGGCAGGCGGGTGATGTCCTCCCCCTCCCACCGGATCGCGCCGGCGGTGATCGGGTGCGCACCGATGATGGCGCGCAGGAGCGATGTCTTGCCCACGCCGTTGCGCCCGATGAGGCAGGTTACTTCACCGCGTCGCGCGACAATCGAAACGCGACGGAGCGCGATCGCCGCGCCGTAATGCAAGTCCACGTTCTCGACTGAGAGCGCGTCACCGGCCAAGATAGACCTCCACCACCTTCGGGTCGGCGCTGACGTGGTCGATCGTGCCTTCCGAGAGCGTGCTACCCTCGTGGAGCACGGTCACTTTCACATTCAGGGCGCGAACGAAATCCATGTCGTGCTCGACGACCACGACGCTGCGAGTGCGGTTGATCTCGCGCAGGAGGTCCGCCGTCTGAGCGGTCTCGGCATCCGTCATGCCCGCGACCGGTTCGTCCACGAGCAACAGGCGCGGCTCCTGGGCAAGCAGCATGCCGATCTCAAGCCATTGTTTCTGGCCGTGACTGAGCTCTCCGGCGCGGCGGCGGCGATGCTCGCCGAGGCGAATGATCGCAAGAATCTCCTCGATCCGTTCCCGTTCCGATGCGGTCTGCCGCGCGAATATCGTAAACCGGGTGCCACGGTCGCCGGAAAGCGATAGCAGCAGATTGTCCCAAACCGTGTGCTGCTCGAATACGGTCGGTTTCTGGAACTTCCGTCCGATGCCGAGGCGCGCAATGGAGGGCTCGTCGAGCCGGGTGAGGTCCGTATCGGGGCCGAACACGACTTGTCCCTCGTCCGGCCGTGTTTTCCCGGTGATCACGTCCATCATCGTGGTCTTGCCGGCGCCGTTCGGACCGATCACGGCGCGCATCTCGCCCGGTTCGAGCACGAGCGAGAGATTGTTCAGCGCGCGGAAACCGTCGAACGAGACGGTGACACCGTTGAGATACAGAAGCGTCTCGGAGACCGGGCCGACCGCAGTCATGACGCCACCTCGCGTGCTGCGGACTCCGCCGGTGTGAGCGCCGCGGGCAGGGCGGGCGCGTCAGGTGCTTCGCGTCGGGGGAGCGAGCCGAGAATGCCGCGCGGCAGAAAGAGCGTGACCAGGATGAACAGTCCGCCGAGCGCGAACAGCCACGCTTCCGGCAATGTTCCGGTCAAGACCGTCTTGGCAAGATTTACCAGCATCGCGCCGAGGATCGCGCCCGCGAGCGTGCCGCGGCCTCCGATCGCCACCCAGATCACGGCTTCGATGGAGTTCGCGGGCGAGAACTCGCTTGGGTTGATGATCCCGACCTGAGGGACGTAGAGGGCACCGCCGATACCTGCCATCAGGGCGGAGATGACCCAAACGACGAGCTTGTAGCTTTCGGGCCGGTAGCCGAGGAAGCGCGTGCGGCTCTCGGCATCGCGCATCGCTATCAGTACCAGACCGAAGCGTGACCGGACGATGGCGCGGGCGAGCAGGAAGCAGAGCGAGAGCGTCACGGCGCTCGCAAGCAGTAGGCCGCATCGCATCGAATCCGCGTGCAGATCGAGCCCGAGCATGTCCTTGAAATCGGTGAGACCATTGTTGCCGCCGAACCCCATGTCATTGCGGAAGAAGGCGAGCAGCAGCGCGTAGGTCAGCGCCTGAGTCATGATCGAGAGATAGACACCCGTGACGCGGCTGCGGAACGCGAGCCACCCAAAAACCAGCGCCAGTGCGCCGGGAACGATCGCCGCCATGAGTACGGCGAACGGAAACCACTCGAAGCCGTGCCAATACCAAGGCAGCGATCTCCAGTTCAGGAACACCATGAAATCGGGCAGCACCGGGTTGCCATAGACGCCGCGCGTGCCGATCTGACGCATGAGATACATGCCCATCGCGTACCCGCCGAGCGCGAAGAATGCCGCGTGCCCGAGACTCAAGATGCCGGCGAAGCCCCAAACCAAATCGAGCGCCAGCGCCAGAATCCCGAAACACAAATACTTGCCCGCCAGTGAGACAACGTAGGTCGGCACATGCAGCGTCGCCTCGGGAGCGGTCGCGAGGTTTAGCATCGCGAGCAGTAGCGACCCGCCCAATACCAGCGCGAGCGTTAGGTAGGCGATGGGACGACTTACGCTTCCACCGCCCGGCCTTTCACCGGGAACATGCCGCGGGGCCGCCGCTGGATGAACAGGATAAGCAGAACGAGGACCACGATCTTGCCCAGCACGGCGCCGGCGACGGGCTCGAGAAACTTGTTGACGACACCAAGCGTCAAGGCACCGAGCGCGGTGCCCCAGAGATTGCCGACGCCGCCGAACACCACGACCATGAAACTATCGATGATGTAGCCCTGGCCGAGATTGGGACTCACGTTGTCGATCTGGCTCAGTGCCACGCCCGCCATGCCTGCGACGCCGGAGCCGAGGCCAAAGGTCAGCGCATCGATCCAGGGCGTCCGAATGCCCATCGCCGCCGCCATGCGCCGGTTCTGCGTCACGGCGCGCATCCTGAGGCCGAGCGCCGTGAAGCGCAGTACCGCCATCAGCGCCGCAAGCACACCGATCGCAAACACGATGATACAGAGCCGGTTCCAGGTCAGCGTGAGCCCGCCGAATTGCGTCGCGCCACTCATCCATTCCGGCGTTCCGACCGCGCGATTCGTCGGACCGAAGAGGCTGCGCACCGCTTGCTGAAGCACGAGCGAGAGTCCGAAAGTGGCCAGCAGCGTCTCGAGCGGCCGGCCGTAGAGGAAGCGGATCAGTCCGCGTTCTATCGCGACACCCGCCAGGCCCGCGACCAGGAAAGCGAGCGGGATGGCGATGAACAGGCTCGCACCGAACAGGAACGGCGCATGCGCCCTAATTGCCTCTTGCACGAGAAAAGTCGTATAGGCGCCGAGCATGACAAGCTCGCCGTGCGCCATGTTGATGACGCCCATGACCCCGAACGTGATCGCGAGACCGGTCGCGGCGAGCAATAGGACGGAGCCGAGACTCAGTCCGTAATAGGCGTTTTGCAGCAATCCCCAGAGCTGCAAGTTCCAGTCGATCGCGATGACCGCGCTCGCGGCCGCGTCCGTCACCGGCTGACTCTGACCGGAAAGGGTAGAGAGCAGCGCACGCGCGTCGATATCACCGCGTGCGCGCAGGACGGAGATCGCGGCCAGGCGATCAGACTCGGATGCCTCCGGGGATGCGAGCAGCGTAGCGGCGCGCGCCTGCTCCATCGTCCGGCGCACCGTCGCGTTTTGCTCGCCCGCAATGGCGCGGTTCAGTGCGGAGAGCGCGCCAGCATCCCGTGCTTTGAACACGGCTTCCGCCGCCGCTTGCCGCGCTGCCGGCTCGGGCGCGAACAAGCGGAGGCTGCCGAGCCCGGCTTCCAGCGCTCGGCGAACGGCATTATTCAAATGCACCGGCCGCGGGCTGCCCGGATCCGGCACAGCTTCTCCCGTGCGTGCGTCCGTCCAGCCGGCGGCTGACTTGATGAGCAGTGTACGGTCGGTGCGCGCGAACAACCGTCCCTCTTGCAGCGCGGCGAGAATCGGCGCGGCACGCGGCTCGCCGGACGCGGCGAGCGCCTCCACTCCCCGCCGAATGTCGTCGTACGACGTCGAGGCGAGAAGGTCGGCGCCCGCCGGCTGCGCTCGTCCCGAGATGGGCGCGAGCGCGAGCAGAGCCAGCAAGAGGGCGAAAGCGCGCGCCCACACGATCAGCACGGTCACACCTTCACGATTTCGCCGCGCCGGCGCACTTGCCGGTTTTCACGTTGAAGTTCCCGCAGGAGAGCGGCTTGCGCCAATCGGCGATCAGGTCGCGGGAGCCTTCGAGATACGGCGACCATTCCTGAGCGACGATCAAGCCGGGCGTCTGCGACACGATGCTGAATTGGCCGTCAGCCTGGATCTCGCCGATCAGCACCGGCTTCGTGATGTGGTGATTCGGCATCATGGTCGCGTAGCCGCCGGAGAGGTTTGGCACGGAGACGCCGATCAGCGCGTCAATCACCGGATCGGGGTCGGTGGTGCCGGCCTTCTCCACGGCTTTCACCCACATGTTGAACCCGATATAGTGCGCCTCCATCGGGTCATTGGTCGTGCGCTTCGGGTTCTTGATGAAGCTTTGCCACTTCTGGATGAATGCCTTGTTGTCCGGATTGTCGACCGACATGAAGTAGTTCCACGCGGCCAGATGTCCGACCAGCGGCGCGGCGTCGAGTTCCTGCAAGCTCCTCCTCGCCGACGCTAAACGCGACCACGGGAATATCGGTCGCCTTGATGCCCTGATTGCCCAGCTCCTTGTAGAACGGCACATTGGCGTCGCCGTTGATCGTGGATACGACAGCCGTCTTCTTCCCCGACGAGCCGAAGGATTTGATCTGGCTTACGATGTTCTGCCAGTCGCTGTGGCCGAACGGCGTGTAGTTGATCAGGATGTCGGCGTCCTTCACACCCTTCTGCTTCAGGTACGCCTCAAGAATCTTGTTCGTCGTACGCGGATAAACGTAATCGGTGCCGGCCAGCACCCAGCGCTGCACGCCTTCCTCATTCATCAGGTAATCGACCGCAGGAATCGCCTGCTGGTTCGGCGCGGCGCCGGTATAGAAGACGTTGCGGCTGCTCTCCTCACCCTCGTACTGCACCGGGTAGAACAGGATGCCGTTCAGCTCCTCGAACACCGGCAGCACGGATTTGCGCGACACCGACGTCCAGCAGCCGAACGTGGCGGCGACCTTATCCACTGAAATGAGCTGGCGCGCCTTCTCAGCGAACAGAGGCCAGTTGGAAGCGGGATCGACGACGACGGCTTCGAGCTTCCGGCCGAGCACGCCGCCTTGCTTGTTCTGCTCGTCGATGAGCATGAGCATCACGTCTTTCAGCGTCGTCTCGCTGATCGCCATCGTGCCGGACAGCGAGTGCAGGATGCCGATCCTAATCGGCCCTCCACCGGCTCCCTGCGCCCGGGCGCTCCGAGGCGCTGCGCCGATGCTCGCGGCAGCCAAGGCGGCGAGGCCGAGCCCGCCGAGTGCCCGGCGGGTTAGAGACGTGCTGTCGGATGCCATGTGGTCCCCCTCGATTGGCTTGTTCCTGACGAGGGTTCGCAAGGCGCGTGCCATCCCTCTTGGGGCGGCTCCTCAAGGGGGATGGGTAGGAGAAAAACACTCGCGGCGGCGGGAGACCCACGCGCGAGGGCGGCGTGGCCCCTATTTTGCTCCGCCCCGTGCGGTTGCAGAGGGCTGATGGGCGCACGTGAAAGTTCTCCTTGCCGATGACGATACGGACCGTGCGCAGCGGCTCGTGCACGCCCTTGCCGCCGATTCGGGCGTCGAAGTGCTGCGTTTGGAGGCAGGCGAGTTCCTGGTGGATGCCGTGGCGGCCCACGCGCCCGACGTCGTGCTCGTGGACATAACCCGGCCCGACCGGGATGCGCTGGAAGGCGTGAGGGAGGTTTCGGCGCGCGATCCGCGTCCAGTCGTGCTGTTCGTGGATGAGGACGACCCGGGTTTCATGGACGAAGCGATCCGGGCGGGAGTTTGCTCGTACAACATAGCCTCGATGCTGCCGCCTGACGTGAAGCCGATCCTGCGAGCAGCCGTGGCGCTGTTCCGGGAGCACCAGCAGGTCCGTCAGGAGCTGCGGCAGGCCGAGACCCGGCTGCTCGAGCGTTTCACGATCGACCGGGCGAAGGCGATCCTGATGCGGCAACGGCGCGTGGCCGAGCCGGAAGCGTATCGCTGGCTACGGCGTCAGGCGATGACGCGCGGGCGCCGGATCGCAGACATCGCGCGCGACATCGTCGAGCAACAGGAAGGCGGGCGCCCATGACGCGGACCATTCGTCTCGGCATTCTCCGCTTGGTGGACAGCGCGCCCGCGCTCGTCGCTGCCCACCGCGAGCTCTTCGCGCGGGAAGGCCTCCATGTTCGGCTCTGCATCGAGCCGTCGTGGGCCAATGTCGCCGACAAGCTCGCTTACGGGCTGCTGGATGCGGCGATCATGCTACCGCCGCTCGCGATCGCCGCCGCTTTGGGGCTGCGCGGTCCGCGAACCCGACTGATCGTGCCGGCGGGAATCAGTCTCGGCGGGAACACCGTGGTCGTCGCCGAAGAAGCCGCGGCCGCGGTGTCAGCGGCGCCGGCCGGATCGGCGGCGGCGGGTAGGTGCTTCGCTGCCTGGGTGCGCGCGCAGCCCGCGCCCCCACGCCTCGCCGTCGTGCACGTATTTTCGACCCATCACCTGCTCTTTCGCCGCTGGCTGTCGGAGGCTGGGATCGACCCGGACCGCGAGCTGGACATAGTCGCCCTCCCGCCGGAACGGGTCGTGGAAGCCCTTGCCGCCAAGCGAATCGCCGGGTTCTGCGCGGGCGCGCCCTGGGGCGATTTGGCGGAGCGGGAAGGAGTTGGAAGAATCCTGTTCGGGACTTCGGTAATCTGGCCCGGGCATCCCGAGAAGTGTTTAGCTGTGGCGCGCAGCTGGGCCGAGACGGACCCGCCCGCCTCCCGGGCGCTCGTGCGCGCCCTCGTGCGCGCCGAGCATCTCTGCAACGAAACAACGAATCGGCCCGAGATCGCGCGATTGCTCGCCTCCGATGCAGGACTGAGTTTGCCCTACGAGGCGAGCCTGGATGCGTTGCCGGGCGGATCGGGCATCGAGCGCGTTCGCTTCCATCCAGAGTTGCATCGCTCACACGCGAGATGGTTCCTTGCCGAGATGCGCCGCTGGGCATGGCTACCGCGGAATCTCGACTTGGAGCGGGTTGCTCAGGAGTTATATCGGCCGGAGTTTCTGATCGAAAATCCGGCATCGAGCCCGCCATCTGATCGAGCGACCAATCTCCAGCACACAAAATAGCCTTTCTGCATCCATAACAGCACAAAAAGCAGGCTTGTTAGGGCTGCTTCACCGAAAGCAGCCCAAATCCGGTGCTCCTACCCTGGCACGGGTTTTGCTGCACTGCGGGAGCTGGCTACTCGTGGTGGCCAGGGGCTGGCGCCCAACGGCGGGCGCTCTGTCATATCGGAGCGGAAACGCTCCCGATCTTGTCCGGCGGGGCAACGGCGCCCCGCCCCGGGCCAAGTGCCCCCCGGCAGAGATGTCCGGGATGGAGCAGACGATGAGCAAGGGCTTCCTCCAGGCAGGGCACCTGCCGACCCTCTTTGCTTCCTTCCTCTACTTCGACCTGAGTTTCATGGTTTGGGTGTTGCTCGGCCCGCTCGGGGTCGCGATCGCGGCGGAGCTGCACCTCGACCCGGCGCACAAGGGCCTGATGGTGGCGACCCCGGTCCTGGCGGGTGCGATCTTACGGGTGGTGCTCGGCGTGTTGGTGGACCGGTTCCGCGCCAGGCGCGTCGGGATCGCCGCGCAAATGCTGGTGATCGCCGGGCTCTTGACCGCCTGGGTGCTCGGGATCGGGAGCTTTGGGGGCACGCTGCTTGTGGGCGTGGTGCTTGGCCTCGCCGGAGCCTCTTTCGCCGTAGCCCTCCCGCTCGCCTCCTCTTGGTATCCGCCCGAGCACCAAGGCAAGGCGCTCGGGATCGCGGGCGCGGGCAATTCCGGCACGGTGCTGGCGGCGCTGTTCGCACCTGGGCTGGCTCTCGCCTTCGGCTGGCAGAACGTGATCGGTCTGGCCGCGATCCCGCTTGCGGTCGCGCTCGCGGTTTTCATCGCGCTCGCGAAGGACAGTCCGAACGCTCCGCCGCCGAAGCCGCTGGCCGACTATCTGCGCCTGCTCCGCGTTCGCGACGCCTGGTGGTTCATGTTCTTCTACAGCGTGACATTCGGCGGCTTCGTCGGGCTCGCCTCGTCGCTGACGATCTACTTCAACGACCAGTACGGACTGCCGCCCGTCACCGCCGGGTACTGCACCGCCGGCATCGTGTTCGTCGGCTCCCTGGTGCGGCCGATGGGCGGCGCGGTCGCGGACCGGGTTGGCGGCGTGCGCGCGCTGACCGCGCTTTATGCGGTCGCCGCCTGCGCGTTTGCGACGATTGCTTCCGGCCTGTCCTCGATCTGGCTCGCGGTGCCGGTGTTCCTGGTCGGGATGCTCGCGCTCGGCATGGGCAATGGCGCGGTGTTCCAGCTCGTGCCGCAGCGTTTCCGCAACGAGATCGGGTTGATGACCGGTCTCGTCGGCATGACCGGCGGCCTAGGCGGGTTCTATCTCGCCTCCAGCCTCGGCTACTCGAAGCAGCTCACCGGCGGCTACGGCGCAGGCTTCCTGCTGTTCGCTCTGCTCGCCGCATTGGCCTTGGTCGTGCATCAGCGGCGTCCGCCGCCGCTGGCGCACGACCTGGGCCGAGCTCTATGGCGCGGCGCGGGTCTGAGGAGCACGAACATGAACATGCTCGCTCCCCGTCGGCGCCGCCTGGTTCTGGTCGGCAACGGCATGGCCGGTGTGCGGACCTTGGAGGAGATCCTCGCCCGCGCGCCGCACGACTTCGACATCACCGTGTTCGGCGCCGAGCCGCACGGCAACTACAACCGCATCATGCTCTCGCCGGTGCTGGCGGGCGAGAAGCGCTTCGAGGAGATCGTCACTCACGACCGCGACTGGTACGAGGAACGGCAGATCGAGCTGATCGCCGGCGAGGCGGCGGTGGAGATCGACCGCGCGTGCCGCACCGTGCGCGGCGCGAACGGAACGGAGCGGCGTTACGACGTGCTGCTGCTCGCCACCGGCTCCAATCCCGTCGTGTTGCCGCTTCCCGGCGCAAGCCTGCGAAGGCGTGATCGGCTTCCGCGACATCGGTGATGTCGGCCGCATGATGGAGGCTTGCCGGACGGGCAGCCAACGCGGTGGTGATCGGCGGCGGCCTGCTCGGTCTCGAAGCTGCCCACGGCCTGCGCCGGAACGGCATGGACGTAACCGTCCTGCACCTCATGCCGACGCTGATGGAGCGCCAGCTCGATCCGGTCTCCGCCGCGCTTGCTCGCGGCGGATCTTGAAGCACGCGGCATTCAGGTGCTCACGGAAGCGAACACGGCCGCCATTCTGGGCGAGAACCGGGTGCGTGCGGTCGCCCTGAAGGACGGGCGCGAGCTTCCCGCCGACCTCGTCGTGATGGCGGTTGGCATCCGACCGAACACGGCACTGGCGCGCGATGCAGGCCTCGATTGCGGACGCGGGATCAAAGTCGATGACGCGATGCGCACCAGCGACGAGCGTATCTACGCGGTCGGCGAGTGCGTCGAGCATCGCGGGCAGGTATTCGGACTAGTCGCGCCGTTGTGGGACATGGCGAAGGTCTGCGCCGACCGCATCACGGACGCGGCGGACACCGACTACGTCCCGGCCATCACCGGCACGCGGCTGAAGGTGACCGGCATCGACATGTTCTCGGCGGGCGACTTCCTGGGCGACGAGACGACGGAGGAGATCGTGTTCCGCGACGCCGCTCGCGGCGTCCACAAGCGGCTCGTGCTCCGCGGGGAGAAGCTGATCGGTGCGGTGCTCTACGGCGAGGCACGCGACGCGCCTTGGTATTTCGACCTCATCCGGCAGGAGACGGATATCGCGGCGATGCGCGATGCGCTCGTCTTCGGCCCGGCGGTCGCGGGCGTTGCCACGGAATCCGGGGTGGATGCGCTGCCGGACAGCGCCGAAATTTGCGGCTGCAATGGAGTCAGCAAGGGCCGCATCCTTGCCGCCATCGCCGAGCACAAGCTCGACCACGCTTGATGAGGTGCGCGCGCGGACGAAAGCCTCCGCCTCCTGCGGCAGTTGCAGTTGCCAGGTCGAAGCGTTGCTGGCCAAGGCCGCCGGTGCGGAATACGACGCCGCGCCGAAGGTCAAGGCGATGTGCAAATGCACGCGGCTTGGGCACGACGCGGTCCGCGCGGCGATTCGGCGATCAAGATCTGAAGTCGATCCCGGCGGTTCGGCAAGCGCTCGGCTGGACCACCCCGGACGGCTGTGCGAGCTGCCGTCCGGCGCTGAATTTTTATCTGCTGTGCGCCTGGCCGGCCGAGTATCGCGACGACTCGCAGTCCCGCTTCATCAACGAGCGCGCGCACGCCAACATTCAGAAGGACGGCACCTATTCGGTCGTGCCGCGCATGTGGGGCGGCGTGACCAGCGCCCGCGAACTGCGCGCCATCGCCGACGTGGTGGAGAAATACGAGATCCCCACGGTGAAGGTGACCGGCGGCCAGCGCATCGACCTGCTCGGCGTGCGCAAGGAGCAGCTTCCCGAAGTGTGGCGCGACCTGAACGCGGCGGGCATGGTCTCGGGTCATGCCTACGGCAAGGCGCTGCGCACGGTGAAAACCTGCGTCGGTTCCGAATGGTGCCGGTTCGGCACACAGGATTCGACCGGCATGGGCATCGCGCTCGAACGGATGACTTGGGGTACCTGGACGCCGCACAAGGTCAAACTCGCGGTGTCTGGCTGTCCGCGCAACTGCGCCGAAGCGACGATCAAGGATTTCGGCGTCGTCGCTGTGGATAGCGGGTGGGAGCTGCACGTCGCCGGCAATGGCGGCATCAAGGTGCGCGTCACCGATCTGCTGTGCAAAGTGACGACCTCGGACGAGGTGCTGGAATATTGCGGCGCCTTCCTGCAGCTCTATCGCGAGGAGGCGTGGTATCTTGAGCGCACCGCGCATTGGGTCGAGCGCGTCGGCATCGGCTATGTGCGCGAGCGCGTGGTAGGCGACGCCGCGAACCGGGCCGCGCTGCACGCGCGATTCCTCGAAAGTCAGCGCTTCACGCAGACCGATCCGTGGGCGGAGCGCGCCGCCGGCGCCGAGGCGCACGAGTTCCGTGCGCTGGCGGAAGTGGAGTAGCCAACATGGACGGGGGATTCACGCAAGCGGCCTGGCGCGAGATCGGGCTGCTCGACGACATCCCGCGCCTCGGCGCGAGGACGGTCGCGACGCCGCACGGGGATGTCGCGGTGTTCCGCACCGCGGACGACGCGCGTGTTCGCGCTGGATGATCGCTGCCCACACAAGGCGGGCAAGCTGTCGCAGGGTATCGTGCATGGTCACTCCGTCACCTGCCCGCTGCACAGCTGGGTGATCGGGCTGGCGGACGGGCGGGCGCAGGCGCCGGACGAGGGCTGCACGCGCACGATCCCGGTACGGCTCGACGGGCGGCGTATCCTGTTGTCGGTGTCGGGCTGATGCGCGCGATGACGCATACGACCTGTCCGTATTGCGGCGTCGGCTGCGGTGTGGTCGCGCGCCCCGATGGCACTGTCGCCGGTGACGCCGCTCATCCGTCCAATAGCGGACGGCTCTGCTCCAAAGGCGCGGCTTTGGCAGAGACCCTTGAGGATAAGGAGCGGCTGACCACGCCGCATGCTCGATGGGCGCGCGGCGAGTTGGGACGAAGCGCTCCAGACGGTCGCGCGGCGTTTCGCCGAGACGATCGCGGCGCACGGGCCGGACAGCGTCGCGTTCTACGTCTCCGGCCAATGTCTGACCGAGGATTACTACGTCGCCAATAAGCTGATGAAGGGCTTCATCGGCTCGGCCAATATCGACACCAACTCCCGGCTCTGCATGGCGTCCTCGGTCGCGGGCCATGTCCGCGCCTTCGGCGAGGATGTGGTGCCGGGCGTGTACGAGGATTGGGAGGAAGCCGATCTCGTCGTGCTCGTCGGCAGCAACGCCGCCTGGTGCCATCCCGTGCTGCACCAACGCTTGCTCGCGGCGCGCGCCGCACGCGGGACGCGGATCGTGGTGCTGGACCCGCGCCGCACCGCGACGGCCGAGGCGGCGGATCTGCATCTGCCGTTGGCACCCGGCTCCGACGTCATGTTGTTCAACGGCTTGCTCGCGCATCTCGCCGATTCGGACGCGCTCGATCAGGCATGGCTTACGCACCACGCAGCGGGGCTCGAAGATGCGCTCGCGGTCGCGCGCGAGGAGGCCGTCCGATTTCGAGGCGGTCGCGGCCGAGTGCGGCGTTGATCCGGAGGCGCTGGAGACATTCTACGAGTGGTTCGCGCGCACCGAGCGCGTGCTCACCGTCTATTCGCAAGGCGTGAACCAGTCCTCGGCCGGGACCGACAAGGTCAATGCGATCATCAACTGCCATCTCGCGACGGGCCGGATCGGCCGTCCCGGCATGGGGCCGTTCTCCGTCACCGGCCAGCCGAACGCGATGGGCGGGCGCGAGGTCGGCGGGCTCGCCAACCAGCTTGCCGCGCACATGCGTTTCGACCGGGCGGAGGATCTGGACGCGCTGCGCCGGTTCTGGCGCGCGCCCAATCTCGCGACGAAGCCCGGCCTGAAAGCCGTCGAGCTGTTCGACGCGGTGCTGGAAGGGCGCGTCCGCGCGCTCTGGATTGTCGCGACCAACCCCGCGGCCTCGATGCCCCGCGCTGATCGCGTGCGTGAAGCTCTCGCGAAATGCCCCTTCGTCGTCGTTTCCGATTGCTGGCCGACCGATACGACTTCGCTACGCGCACGTTCTGCTCCCCGCGAGCGGCTGGGGCGAGAAGAGCGGCACCGTGACCAACTCCGAGCGGCGCATCTCGCGCCAGCGCCCGTTCCGGCGCGCGCCTGGGCAAGCGAGGCCGGATTGGTGGATGTTCGCCGAGGTTGCTCGCCGGATGGGCTGGGCCGAGGATTTCGCTTGGAGCGGCCCGGCCGCGATCTTTCGCGAGCACGCCGCACTCTCCGGGTTCGAGAATGACGGGCGGCGCGTCTTCGACATCTCCGGGCTCGCTGGTTTGGACGAGGCCGGGTACGACGCACTACATCCGGTGCGCTGGCCGCTGCCGGCGGGCGCGGCTGGATCGGCGGGGCGGCTGTTCGCGACAGGCGGCTTCCCGACGATGGATGGGCGCGCCCGACTCGTGGCCACACCGTACCGGGGGCGGCCGAGCCTTCGCGGGATGCCGTTCCTGCTGAACACCGGCCGCACGCGGGATCAGTGGCACACGATGACGCGCACGGGCCGGGTTCCCTCGCTGATCGCGCACACACCGGAGCCGCTGCTAGCTATCAATCCTTCGGACGCCACCCGCGCGGGCCTGCGTCACGACGACCTTGCCCGCATCGAAACGGCGGATGGCAGCGTGATGCTACGGGTCGATCTGCGCCATGCGCAGCGGCACGGCGAGCTGTTCGCGCCGATGCACTGGACGCGATGAGTTCGTATCAGACGGTCCGGTCGGAAAACTCGTCACGGCGGCGCGCGACCCGCATTCCGGTCAGCCCGAACTGAAGGCGACCCCCGCTCGCCTCGCGCCGGTGCCGGTTCATTTTCACGGGCTCCTGTTTCGGCGCAAAGCTCTCCCCCTCCCGCCAGGGGAGAGGGGGACTCCACTGGACGCGCATTCCGGTCTCCGCCGGGCAGCTTTATCGGCTGGCCGGGCTCCGCCCGATGCCGGACGGCGAGGAACTCGATCGTTTGGTCGCGGACCTCATCGCCGCTCCGGCGGACACGGAATGGCTGGAGGTCGCCGATCCGAAGCGCGGCGTGCTGCGTGCGGCGGCGCTCACCGATGGGAAGCTGGAGGCCTGCCTCTTTCTCGCGCGGGACCGGGCCGCGCTGCCCAAACAGGATGCGGTCGCACCCTTGCTCGGCGCTCCGGTCCCGGACGCCTTGCGCTATCGGCTGCTCTCCGGGCTGCCACCGGCCGGCACGGCTGAGGAAGGGCCGCGGGTCTGCGCCTGCTTCGGCGTCGGCCGGGATGCGGTCCGCCACGCCATCGTCACGCACCGGCTTCGCACCACCGCCGAGATCGGCACCGCGCTTCGTGCCGGGACCAATTGCGGCTCCTGCATTCCCGAACTCGAGGAGATCCTTCGCGATGTCCGCGCGCCAGCCTACTGATCCGGGCGAGCCCCCGCGCGCCTGCGCACCGAGCCAAGGCGGGCGGGCCACGTTGGTCGGCGCGGGGCCGGGCGATCCGGAACTGCTGACGTTGCGCGCCGTGCGGGCGCTCGGGAGCGCCGACGTGGTGCTGTATGATGCCCTCGTGGAACCGGCGATCCTCGATCTCGCACCCAAGACGGCCCGGCGCATCGATGTGGGCAAGCGCTGCGGGCGTCACGCCATGAGCCAAGCGGCGATCAATCAGCTGATCCTGAAGCACGCGCGCGCGGGGGCGCATGTCGTGCGGCTCAAGGGCGGCGATCCGCTGGTGTTCGGCCGTGGCGGGGAGGAGATCGAAAGCCTGCGCACCGCCGGTCTGCCGGTGGAAATCGTCCCCGGCGTCACGGCTGCCTGCGCGGCCGCCGCGCAACTCGCGATCCCGCTCACGCATCGCGACGTTGCCCGTTCGCTGCATCTCATCACGGGGCATGGCAGCGACGGTGAGGTTCCCGACCTCGATTGGTCGCTGCTCGCCCGCGGGCGCGGCACGATCGCGGCCTATATGGCGAGCCGCACGCTGCCCACGGTCGCCGCGCGGCTGCTGGCGGCGGGGATGTCGCCCGCGACACCTGCGATCGCGGTGGAGAACGCGAGCCGCCCGGACCAGCGCCATCTCTCGGGCACGCTCGGAGAGCTTCCGGCGCGACTCGCCGCTGAGGGGTTTACCGGGCCGACGCTCGTTCTCATTGGCGCGGTGGCGGCGCTGGCTGTACCAGCGGAGGTGCGCGCTGCGGCATGACGACCGAGAGCGGACCGGACCGTTTCGCATCGTTCGTTGCCACGCTAGGCCGCGGGCCAGGCCGCAGCCGCGCCTTGACACGCGAGGAGGCGCGGGAGGCGTTCGCCATGGTGCTCGCTGGCGAGGCCGATCCGCATCAGGTCGGCGCGTTTCTCATGCTGCTGCGGTATCGCGGGGAGGACCCGGACGAGATCGCCGGGCTGGTGGAAGCCGCCCGCGAGCATGCGGGGCTGGGCGGCGGGCTTCCCATCGATCTTGACTGGCCCTCGGTACGGCGCCGGCCGCACGCGCGGTGCGCCGTGGTTCCTGCTTTCGGCTCTGGCGCTAGCGCGCGCCGGAGTGCGCGTGCTGATGCACGGGACCAACGCCCATTCATCCGGCATGAGCGTCGGCGAAGGATTGGCCGCGCTGGAACTCGTGCCGTGCGCGAATATACACGATGCGGAGCGATCGCTTGCCGCGACGAACTTCGCCTATCTGCCCGCTTGGCGCGTTCGCGCCCGGCATCGAGAAGCTGCTCGGGCTCCGTCGCCTGTTCGGATTGCGCTCGCCGGTGAACACGGTCGCGCGTCTGCTCGATCCGGGTTCCGCCCCGGCCAGCGTCGCGGGCGTGTTCCATCCGGCCTATATCGACGTGCATCTCGGCGCCAGCGAGCGGCTCGGCCGGCCGGGGCTGCTCGTGGTGAAGGGCGGCGGCGGAGAAGCGGAGCGGAGCGGGACGAAGCCCGCTGTCGCGCATCGGTGGCTCGCCGGGCGGGGCCGGTCCGAACTCGCATTGCCCGCTATCGCGCAACCGGTCGCGGCCGGCTCGCAAGACTTGGCGGCGGTGTGGCGCGGCGAAGCACCCGCCCCGAGCGTATGCTGCGCGACCATCGCGCTCGCCTTGCTCGCGCTTGACGCGGAACTCTCCCCGGAGGAGGCCGATTTCCGCGCGGAGAAGATTCTGGACGGCGCGCCGGAGCTAAGGCTGCGAACATCGCTTCGATAGACTCCATCCAGTCCGGTTTGCGGCCTCGATCTCGCGTGAGCGCCCCTGTAGAGTCCCTCGCGAATCCTCGGCGAAACGGAACGCTTGCGATGAAGCGACGCGATATATTGCAGAGTGCGGGGGCTTTGGCGCTCGTGTCCGCTAGCCAGGCTCAGGGAAGCGTGCGGATGCGACGGGTACGCCCCGGAGATGCGGCTTGGCCCTCCGCCGCGGCGTGGGCGACACTGAGCCGGGCGGTGGGCGGACAGTTGACGAAGGTGCAGTGGCCGCCCGCTGTGTGTATGAGCGGGAGCGATACGACTGCTTGCGCCGACGTCTTCAAGGAACTGAAGAACCCGTACTCCATCAATCCGAGTCCCGGTCTGACGCAGACTTGCGGCTGGGCAGATGCGTGGACCTCAACTCCAAGCGCCTATGCCGTCGCGGCCCGGAAGACCGCAGACGTCGTTGCGGCCGTGAATTTTGCACGCGAGCACAATGCAGCCGTTGTGCGTCAGGCCTCGATCAACCCTCGCCGCAGCCCCTTTGCGACCGCTTCCGCGCGTGTGGTCGCGTCGAGTTTGGCGAATACCGCTTCCAGGTGAAACTTCACTGTGTGCGCCGAGATCCCGAGCCGACGGGCGACCTCCTTGTTGCTGAGCCCGTCACCGATCGCGGCGAGGATCTCGATTTCGCGCGGCGTGAGGAGCGCGCCCGGTTCTTCCGCCTGGCCGAAGCCCGCGCGCGCGCCGGGGTCGCAGGCGCGCACAAACAGGCCCGCAACAACCGCGCGCAAGGCGGCGTCGATCTGGCGTGGGTCCGACGATAAAGGCAGCACGGCTTGCTGGTCGGCGTCGCGGGCGAGGAGCGGCGAGTTGGACAGGATGACGCAGGGCAGCCGGTCGCCTTCATCCGGGGCGAAATCGGCAAGCGCGACATCCGCGGCTCCAGCCGTCTCCGCGACGCTATGCCCCGCTTCGCGCAGCATCCGTGCGAGCGCCTCGCGCCACTCCGGATCGCGCACGCGAAGCGCAATCCGGAGCGGAGCGGTCGAACGCATCATCTTGCCGGGCGCGCCGCGACCACCAGCCGCAAAGTTTGCGCCGCACCGGCACGTAGCAACCTGATCTCCGATTCCTTGCCGACGCGCTCGGGGCCGAGCACGTGACGGATCGCGCGGGGACGGCGCAGCGGCTCGCCATCGATCGCGAGAAGAATGTCGCCCGGCAGGATGCCGCCTCCCTCGGCCGGCCCGCCCGACGCGAGGCTCACCACCATAAGCCCGGACTCCTGTCCGGCCGCGGCGCGCAGCGAATCCGGGATCGAGACCGGCTGCAACGCGACACCGAGCCAGCCGCGCGGGATGCGTCCCTCCGCGAGCAGAGGGTCGAGCACGCGGGCGATCGTCTGGTGCGGGATCACCAGAGCCCGCCCGCGCGGCCCAGCCGTCGCCATGCCGAGCAAGCCGCCCGTCGCATCGAGCACCGGCCCGCCCTCTTCGGCCCGGCTCGCGCGCATGTCCAGGCGGATCGTTCTGTCGATGAGCCCGCCCGCCATGCTGTGCCACGCAGATCCGACGGAGCGGATCAACGCGAGTCGCGCCGCAGCATCCGGATGCGCGCCGATCGCCAGCACCAGCGCGCCCGTGCGCGGCTCGCCCGCCAGTGTGAGGCCGGGTTGTGCGGACGCCGGCGTTTCCAGCCGGAGCACGGCGACATTCGTGCCCGTGTCGCGGCCAGCGAGACGCGCCGTGCTCTCGACGCCGCCGTGCAACGTCACGGGATAGCTTTCCTGGTCGGCGAGGGCCTGCTCGGAGGTAACCACCGCGTCCGCCCGCCACAGAATGCCGCTGAGCGTTCGCCCGCGACAACCGCCGATCGCTGCAAGCATCGGGGAGGCTGCGGCGACCCGGTTCGCGAGTGCGTCGGAAAGTTGGGTCAGGATGTCGTCAGTCATGCGTGTGCTTCCGCCTGGGGTTGAGGCGGCGAGAATGCGAGCGGGCGTGCCGCTTGTGCATCGGACGAATGGCCGGGAATAGCCCCGGTCAGATGGCGGGGTTACGTCCGCGCCGAAGCTATCCCCGTCAACAGGTAATCCTGATACATGCACCGGAGCGCGTTCTTTTGCAGCTTGCCGGTCGCGGTGTGCGGCAGGGCATCGACCACCACCACCGCGTCCGGCAGCCACCATTTCGGCACTTTGCCTTCGTAGACCGCGAGCAGGGAATCCTCGTTCAAACTCCGCCCCTGCTTCGGCACGACGATCAGCAGCGGCCGCTCGTCCCATTTTGGATGCCGCGCCGCGACCACCGCCGCTTCCGCGACATCGGGGTGCGAGACAGCGATGTTTTCAAGAGCGATGGAACTGATCCACTCGCCGCCCGACTTGATGACGTCCTTCGAGCGGTCGGTGATCTCCATGAATCCTTCGGGGTCGATGGTCGACACGTCGCCGGTTGTGAACCAGCCGTCCGCGTCGCAGGCGCCGCCGGGCGGCTCGCCGAAATAGGCGCTGCACACCCACGGCCCGCGCACCAGCAAATTCCCGAACTGCACGCCGTCCCACGGCAATTCCTCGCCCGCATCGTTGACGATCTTCATGTCGAGTCCCGGCAGGATGCGGCCCTGCTTGAGCCTGAGCCGCATCGACGCCGCTTCATCCAAGCCGGTGTGCGCCGGCTTGGCGCGTTGTAGGTAGCGACCGGGCTGGTCTCGGTCATGCCCCAGGCGTGCTCGACATGGATGCCGTATTCGCCCTCGAACGCCTCGATCAGCAGCGGCGGGCACGCCGAGCCGCCCGTCAGGAGACGCTTGAGCGTATGGAGGCGCGTGCCGGTCGCGCGCAGATGGTGTAGCAGCCCCATCCAGACGGTCGGCACGCCCGCGGACACGGTGACGCGCTCGGTGTTCATGAGGGATTCGAGGCTCGCTCCGTCCAGGTGCCGCCCCGGCAGCACCAAACTCGCACCCACCATCGGTGCGGTGTACGGCGCACCCCAGGCGTTGACGTGGAACATCGGCACGACCGGCAGGAATTGATCCACCGCCCGAAGCCCGAGCGCATCGGCGGTGTTGAGCGAATAGGCGTGCAGCCAGGTCGAGCGATGGCTGTAAAGCACGCCCTTCGGCCGCCCGGTCGTGCCCGATGTGTAGCAGAGCGCGCTTGCCGTGTTCTCGTCGAAGCTCGGCCAGGCGTAGTCCTCATCGGACTCCGCCATCAACATTTCGTAACAAAGGAGATCCATGCCGTCGGGCAACGCGAGCGTGGGCATGTGCGCGGCCTCGGTCATCATGACCACCGCGCGCACCGTCTCGCGAATGGCGGGCGCGATCTCGGCGATCAGGGCGGCGAAACTGGTATCCGCGAACACCAGCCGGTCGCCCGCGTGGTTGATGATATAGGTGACGTCGCCCGGGTGCAGGCGCGGGTTTACGGTATGGACGATCGCCTCCATGCCGGAGACGGCGTAGTAAATTTCGAGATGCCGGTGTCCGTTCCAGGCGAGCGTTCCGACGCGGTCCTGCGGTTTCACCCCAAGGCGATGCAACACGCGCACGAGCCGCCGCGCCCGGCGTTCGGCGTCCGCGTAGGTGTAGCGGTGGATTGCGCCCTCGACCGTCTTCGACACGATCTCGGCTTTGCCGTGATGCCGCGCCGCATGGGTCAGGAGCGACGAAATCATGAGCGGCTGGCGCTGCACCAGAGCTTCCATGCACCTCTCCCTCTCGGCCGCCTCGTTTCGGGCGGTTCCCGGCCTGATTTAGCCACAAGCCCGCTTGGGGGTCGATGACAGGAGGGCGTGCCGGATCTAGCTTGACCGAAGGAGGAATGACCGATGGCAATCTCGATCCGGCCGGTCGATCCGGCCCGTCCGCATTTCGCCGCCGAAGTCTCCGGCATCGATCTCACGCAACCGATCGGCCCGGAGGAGGTCGGCGCCATCGAGGCGGGAATGGACCGCTACGCCGTGCTGGTGTTCCACGACCAGAAACTGGATGACGCGCAGCAGGTCGCGTTCAGCCGCCATTTCGGCCCGCTGGAGCAGGCAACGGGCGACATTCAGCAAGGCGAACAGCGGCGGCTGAGCATGGAGGTGAACGACATCTCCAATCTCGACCAAAGCAACCGCGTGCTGGAGCGCGACGACCGGCGGCGGCTGTTCGGCCTCGGTAATATGCTCTGGCATTCCGATAGCTCGTTCAAGCCGACCCCCGCCAAGTATTCGCTGCTATCGGCCCGGATCATACCGGAAGCGGGCGGCAACACCGAGTTCGCCGACATGCGGGCGGGCTATGACGCTCTGGACGAGGAGATCGAAGGCGCTGGTGCGGGATCTGGTCTGTGAGCACAGCCAAATCTATTCGCGTGGTGTGCTGGGTTTCACCGAGTTCACCGAGGAGGAGCGGCGCAAGAATGCGCCGGTGCCGCAGCGGCTTGTGCGCCGGCACCCCGTTACGGGAAGGCGCTCGCTATTCCTCTCCTCCCACGCCGGTACGATTGTCGGTTGGCCGGTGCCGGAAGCGCGTGCCCTGCTGCGCGACCTGACCGAGCACGCGACGCAGCGCGAGTTCGTTTATGCCCACCGTTGGCGGCAGTACGATTTGGTCATGTGGGACAACCGCGTGGCGATGCACCGTGCGCGGCGCTACAACGCTCAGGAAGTGCGCGACATGCGGCGGACGACGGTTGCCGACATCGCGCCTACCCTACAACAGGCGGCCTGACCAAGACCTCGGCTGCCGATAGTCGTTGGCTGGAGGGACGATCGCTTACCAACAGCCCCAGCAGCGATGGTAGTAGCCGTACGGGTACCCGTAGCCATAATGGGGACCGAATGCGCCGCCCAGCACTGCCCCGCCGACTAGACCGCCGGCGCCGGCGGCGACGCCCGTCATGACCTGGTTATTCTGGTTCTCGGCTTGGACCTGAGCGTTGATGCTTGGCAGTTGCGAGCAGGCGCTCCGGTCGCCTTGGCTGCAAGCCGCCGTCGTGGCGTTGAGTAATCCCTGGCTTGGTGCCGCGCACGCGGTTACGCCAAGTCCGAGAAGCAGGATGATCCGTCCCATGACTCGCTCCCTTTGCGTTAGCGGAGCGATGATGACCGAAACGGAGTGATTGGACTGTGAGGCTGTTCACACCTCGCTGCGAGCCAGCGGTGAGCGGTGTCGGCTGCTCGGGCCGATCTACACCGGCTGGTAATTTGCCCGCCGCACCCCGTCCATGTTCATCCCTTCGATGCGGATGAGTTGTGTTGGGCCGTCGCGACGGGGAGAGTGCAGGTCGCCCTCGTTGTAGAGGTACGCCATGCCCGGCGTGAGCGCGTAGTCACGTACGTGGCGCACCCTGCCGGGCCGGTCCTCGGTCGCGGGCTCGACCAGCGCCCAGTCGCTCATCAGCGTCTCCCCGCGCGCCTGGCCGTAGATCGCCCAGCTCGGGCCGTGATCGTGCGGCGGGCTCTGTTTCGCGCCCTTGTAGTTGTGGGCGAGAATGCAGAAGCCGAGTTCTGGGTCCTCGTAAAGAATTTGGCGCTCCGGCGTCGCGTCTCCGAGCACGCTTGCGACGAAACCCGGGTCTCGCAGCGCATCCCGCATCAGATCGCAAACCCGCTGCCGGCCTTCCGGCCCGGGAGCGCCGGCGAGGATGTCGTGGGCGGCGGAGGCGAAGGCGCGCAAATCGTAGCTCATCGACGGTCCCTCCTCAGCTCCGCGGCTTTAATCACGCCGATACGGGTAGCAACGGGACCGTTCCAGCGCGATGCCGTAATGCCGGGCCAGCGTTTTGATCGCGTCCGCGCATTGCAGATAGGGATCATTGTTTTCCCGGCCCACGATGATGGTGCGGAAGCTCCGGTCCTCGCGGCCGCGGGGCGGCAGCATGGCGGTCGCGAGGCCGTTGCCGTCCGCATCGCGGAGGGTCAGGAAGAGAGGCATCTCCCGGTGGATGTGCTCCCGGAGGCCGATCTCCTGCTCGAAGAACACGTTGGAGCGCGGCCTAAAGCTCTGGGCGGCCTTCTCCCGCTCCCGCCGGTAGTACTTCTCGACCGCGTGACGCATCATCTCGGATTCCCGGAGTGCCTCGGCTTCCGTCTCGATCCGGAACCACGTCTTGCCGCCCGGTGCGTCGCACACGTATTGCATCCCGACCCTCCCTGCCTTGCACCCAAAGCTGGGATCGCCGGCCGGCGGAGGCAAGCACGGGCAATGATCGCCGGCGCGAGGAGGACGGCTTAGGCGGCCGCGTTTGCCCTGGCCAGCTCGTCCCCTCCCTGCGTCGCGACCGGTATGCCCACCTGCACCGGATGGCCGGCGACCGGTCGGGGTTCCGCGAACACCCGCTTGAGCAACGGCAGAATGCCGGCGCGGTATTTCGAGCCGCTGAACGTCCCGAAATGGCCCACGCCCTGTTGCAGGTGATGCGTTTTGAGGCGGTCGGGCAAGTGCCGGCAGAGCGCGTGTGTCGCAGAGGTTTGACCAGGCGCGCAGATGTCGTCCTTCTCGCCCTCGATCGTGACCAGCCGCACCGTCTCGATCGCGCCCGGGTCGATCGGCCTACCGTGCCAGTCGAGTTCCCCTCTTGGCAGATCGCGTCGCTGAAACACCCGGTGCAGCGTGTCCAGGTAGAAATCGGCCGAGAGATCCTGCACGGCCAAGTATTCGTCGTAGAATTCCGTGATCTTCTGCGCGTCCTCCTCCCGCATCCGCATCACCGCCCAGAACAGATCCATGTGCTGGTTGATGTGGCGGGTGAACTGCGTCGACATGAAGGCGCCGAGCTGGATCAAGCCGGGATAGACGCGCCGGTTGCGCCCGGGATAGCGGCGCGGGACGGTGTGAATAACCTGCTGCTCGAACCAGTCGAGGTCGTGCTTGAGTGCCAAGCGCGTGACTTCCGTCTCGTTCGCGCCGGGGTCCATCGGCCCGGACATCAGCACGAGCGATTGCGGCAGCGCGTGCGAGCGGTCCTCGCTCAGAATCGCGGTGGCGGCGAACGCCGGAACGCACGGCTGACACACCGCGAGCACATGAAACGGGCCGCCGCGTGCGAGGAAACGGAAGATTTCCATGACGTAGGCGACATAGGCGTCGAGGTCGAACCGCCCCTTGCCGAGTGGGACGAACTTCGCATCGGCCCAGTCCGTGATGAATACCTCATGCGTGCGGACCAGTGACTTGACCGTCCCCCGCAAAAGCGTCGCATGATGGCCCGACATCGGCGCGATGATGAGCACGCGCGGCGCATTCTCCCGCTCCGCCGGAAACCGGATCAGCTCGCAGAAAGGGCGCGACCAGACGACCTCCTCTTCCACTCCGAGATTGAAGGGCTGCTTGGGGTACATGCGCGTGAGGCGCTCGAGCGCATGTAGACTCGCGTAGGCGGCGTCGAGATGGCCGCGGACGGGCGTCGGCAGGAACGGACGGAAGGGCTCGAGGGCGAGTTGGCCGACGCGGCCGGTGAAGTTCAGTGGTTGCAGGAGATTTTGGCGGAACAGGTCGTAAAGCTCGTAGTGCATCGAGTGCTGCATCTGGTTCCGGTCCGGTCCGCGGGTCGGTGATAGGTTCGCAGTTGAAGCTTACCAATGGGTATCCGTTCCGGACGAAAAACCCGAGGTGAGGTGAAATTGCGGCAGTGTGGCATCCAGGACACCTGTTCCGGCCGGAGCAGGGGCGGACCGATGGAAGCGGAGGCGATCTCCGCCCGGAACTAGCTTCCGCTAGAGATGCTTCATCCCGAACTCGCCCAATAACGGGAGAAGTTGGTCGCGGGCGGCCACGCGGTGCCGCTTTGCTGCTTCGCGGGCCGCCTCGGGGTTGCCTTCCTGAATTGCATCGACGATGGCCCGGTGCTCGCGGACCGAGGCGGTCGGCTTCGGGCGCAGCCGCAGCGTCAGCATGCGGGCGCGGTGCGATTGGTCCATGACCGTGTGGAACATACGCGCCAGCCGTCCATTGCCGCTTCGCTCCACCAAGAGCTGGTGGAATCCTCGTCCGCCTTGGCCCAAACGGGCAGATTATCGGCCTTGAGGGCGGCCTGCATCTCAGCGTTCACCGCCTCGAGCTCTTCCGCGACAGGACCTCGTTCATCCGCGGGCTTCTCCGCCAGCAGCTCCGCCGAGGCGGTCTCGAGGGCGATAATGACCTCGTAGATCTCGCGCATGTCGTCGGGAGAGATCGCACATACGACAACTCCGCGGCGCGGCAGCACGCGGACCAAGCCCTCTTCCTGAAGCCGGATGATTGCCTCGTGCACCGGGGTCCGACTCATGCCGAGTTGGGACGCGATCTCCTGTTCGGAACCCTGGTAGCCCGGCGCGAAGACGTTATTGCGGATGGCCTCCTTCAAGGCCTCGTAAGCCCCGCCGACGAGAGAGGATTTCGCCGAGCGTTCGGTCCCGCTGCGCATGTCGAGCGTCATGGGCCTAATTCTCTGCTCCTGAAATCTTCCATGCAAGATGGCATTTTTCTGGGTTGACATCCTCCCTCGCTTGCTACCATATCCACGCCATCTTGTATGGAAGATGGCGCTCCAAAAGGCGTGCATGCTTCAAGGCTGCATCGGAGCCCGGTAAAGCCGGCGCAAACAACTGGCCAGGGATGGAGAGAATGGCGGACAAGACGCTCGAACAAATGACCATGCGCAAAGTCGCGATACGGCTCGTGCCGTTCTTGTGCGTGCTCTACACAGTCGCCTTCATCGACCGTATCAATGTAGGCTTCGCTGCCTTGTCGATGAGTGCCGATCTTGGCCTGTCGCCGGCGGCTTTTGGTCTTGGCGCCGGCCTGTTCTTTATCGGTTACTTTCTGTTCGAGGTTCCGAGCAACCTCATCCTCGACCGTGTCGGAGCACGCCTCTGGATCGCCCGGGTCATGATCACCTGGGGCATCCTGTCGGCGTGCTTCGCCTTCGTAGCCGGCCAGAACAGCTTCTATGCCCTGCGCTTTCTGCTCGGCGTGGCCGAGGCCGGCTTCTTCCCCGGCGTGATCCTCTACCTGACCTACTGGTTCCCGAAGCGCTATCGCGGCCGTGTCACGGCCGGGTTCATGACGGCTATCCCGATCGCGAGCTTCATCGCCGCCCCGCTGTCCGGCTTCATGCTGGAGTTGCAAGGCCTTGGCCTGAAGAACTGGCAATGGATGTTCATCCTGGAGGGGATCCCGTCGGTGCTGCTCGGCATCGTCGTCCTTCGGTTCCTGACCGACCGTCCCTCGCAGGCCCGCTGGCTGACGCAGGAACAGCGGGAGTGGCTTGCGAATGAAATGGAAGCCGAGCGCGCCGCCGCTGCCCAGACCACAGGCGCACACGACCACGGTCTTGGCGAGGTCCTGCGCTCGCTCCTGAGCTGGAACGTGCTGCGGCTCGCGCTCGTCTACTTCGGGTTGACGACCGGCCTGTACGGCATCGAGTTGTGGCTGCCGCAAATCGTCAAGTCTTTCGGCCTCTCTAACGTCGAGGTCGGGCTCGTCGCGGCCATCCCCTACGCCGCCGCCATCGCCACGATGATGCTATGGGCTAGCTATTCCGACCGCTCCGGTCAGCGCCTGAACCATGTCGCCCTGGCGACCGGCATGGGATGCGTCGGGATGGGCCTCGCCGCGGCCGTCGCCGGTCATCCGGTGTGGACGATGATCTTCCTTTCCATGGCTATCGCCGGCGTCATGGCCGCCCGCCCTCCCTTCTGGACCTTGCCGACCGAGTTCCTTTCCGGCCGCAAAGCGGCTGCCGGTATCGCCGCGATCAACTCGATCGGCAATCTCGGCGGGTTCTTCGGCCCGACGCTGATCGGCTACGCCCGGGAGCTATCGGGCAGCTTCACGCTTGGATTGATGGTGTCGGCGGTCACGCTGCTCGCCTCGACCCTGTTCACGCTCTCGCTTCGCCGCCGGGCGCCCGCATCCGCGGTCGCCTAAGGCGGAGCCGGAGGCATCCCTCGGCCGAGGGATGCAGGTTTCTAAACACTCTTCATCACTCAGGAGGAATACAGATGCGTAACTACAAGATTGCCGCAATGGGCGGCGACGGGATTGGTCCGGAGGTCGTGGACGCCGCGGTGGAGGCCCTGAAGGTCTGCGCCGAGCGGGATGGCGGCTTCAAGCTCGAATTCCAGGACTTCGACTGGGGCTCCGACTACTACAAGAAGCACGGCGTCATGATGCCGGAAGGCGGCGCGGACCAACTCCGCAAGTTCGACGCGATCCTGTTCGGCGCGGTCGGCGCGCCTGACATCCCCGACCACATCACCCTGTGGGGCCTGCGCCTGGCGATCTGTCAGCCGCTCGACCAATACGCCAACGTGCGCCCGACCCGGATCCTGCCCGGGATCACCAGCCCGCTGCGGCACGTATCTGGCCCCGAGCTGGACTGGGTGATCGTGCGGGAGAATTCTGAGGGCGAGTATTCCGGCGTAGGTGGCCGCGCCCATAGAGGGCTGCCGATCGAGGTGGCCCAGGACGTGTCGGTGATGACGCGTCCTGGCGTGCAGCGGATCCTCCGCTACGCGTTCAAGCTGGCCCAGTCCCGGCCGCGGAAGCTCTTGACGGTCGTGACGAAGAGCAACGCGCAGCGCCACGCCATGGTGATGTGGGACGAGATCGCGGCCGAGGTCGCGAAGGAATTCCCGGACGTGACTTGGGACAAGATGCTGGTCGACGCGATGACCATGCGGATGGTGATGAAGCCACAGACGCTCGACACGATCGTCGCCACGAACCTCCATGCGGACATCCTGTCCGACCTCGCCGCCGCGCTGGCCGGTTCGCTCGGCATCGCGCCAACCGCGAACATCAACCCGGAGCGGGACGCGCCGTCCATGTTCGAGCCGATCCACGGCTCGGCGTTCGACATCACCGGCAAAGGCGTCGCCAATCCGGTGGCGACGTTCTGGACCGCCGCCATGATGCTGGAGCACCTGGGCGAGAAGCCGGCGGCCGATCGGCTGATGAAGGCGGTCGAGCGCGTGACGGCGGATCCGGCGCTGCATACGCCAGACCTCGGCGGCAACGCGACCACGAAGCAGGTCACCGAAGCCGTCTGTGAGGCG
>CAWEHU010000005.1:0-158138 GCA_963808965.1 uncultured Alphaproteobacteria bacterium | reverse complement strand
CCGCATATCCCGCCGCCAAATCGCCAGGACTTCTCGAATGAAAACGACCCCCTCCCTCAAGACCGCGGAGGCGAAACGCGACTGGGTGCTGATCGACGCGGACGGCCTCGTCTTGGGGCGGCTCGCAGCGGTCATCGCGACCCGCTTGCGCGGCAAGCACAAGCCCCAGTTCACCCCGCATGTCGATTGCGGCGACAACGTTGTCGTGGTGAACGCCCGCAAGGTGCGCGTGACCGGCAACAAGCCGGAACAGTCCATTTTCTATTACCACACGGGCTATCCGGGCGGCATCAAGGGCCGGTCGATCCGGCAGATCCTCGACTCGCGCCATCCCGAGCGGGTGCTTGAAAAGGCCGTCGAGCGCATGATCACGCGCGGACCGCTGCAACGCGCGCAGATGAAGCATCTCTACATTTATGCAGGCGCCGAGCATCCGCATGACGGTCAACAGCCGCAGCCGCTCGATGTCGCCGCCCTGAACCCGAAGAACAAGAGGGCCTGACGCACATGTCCGGGACGCAAACCCGCACCCTCGCGGACCTCAAAGACCTTGCGATCGCGAGCGCGGCGACGCAGGCACCCGAGCAGCCAAAGCGCGAGCCGAAGCGGGACGCGCTCGGCCGCAGCTATGCGACAGGCCGGCGCAAGGACGCCGTCGCTCGTGTCTGGATCAGACCGGGCAAGGGCGAGATCACGGTGAACGGCAAGCGGGTCGGGCAGTATTTCGCGCGTCCCGTGCTGCGGATGTTGCTGACCCAGCCCTTTCTGGTGGCGGATCGTTATAACCAATTCGACGTGGTCTGCACCGTCTCGGGCGGCGGTCTCTCGGGTCAGGCCGGCGCGGTACGTCACGGCATCAGCCGCGCGCTCACCTACTATGAGCCGGAATTGCGGGCGATTCTGAAGGTGGCCGGGTTCCTCACGCGTGACCCCCGCGTGGTCGAGCGGAAAAAATACGGCCGCATGAAAGCCCGCCGCAGCTTCCAGTTCAGCAAGCGCTAAGCGCGACGCCGCGGACGGCGATACGGGGTGCCGGCGCAAGGCTGGTAGCGATCCGGGCCTCTTGCGCCACGGCCCGCATCGGCGAACGATCCGCGCCGGCTGAAAGGAGCGGACGGCATGACCGGCGGCGCAAAAGCATCCATATTCATCGACGGAGAGGCCGGCACCACGGGGCTCGGCATCCGCGAGCGTCTCCGTGATCTGCCGGATATCGCGCTCCGCAGTCTTGCCGCCGAGCATCGCAAGGACCCGGAAGCGCGCCGCACTATCATGGCGGAAGTCGACCTGGTCGTGCTCTGCCTTCCTGATGCGGCGGCGAGGGAATCCGTGGCGCTGGCAGCGGAGCTTGGCCGGGACGCGCCGAAGATCCTCGATGCCAGCACGGCGCATCGGGTCGCGCCAGGTTGGGTCTACGGCTTCCCGGAACTCGACGCCGGGCAGGCGGCGCGCATCGCGGACGCGCCTCGCGTCTCCAATCCTGGCTGCTACCCCACCGGCGCGATCGCGCTCCTGCGCCCTCTCGTAGATGCCGGGTTGCTGCCGCGGAACTATCCCGTGAGCATCAACGCGGTCAGCGGATACAGCGGCGGCGGCAAGTCGATGATCGAGGCGCACGAGCAAGCGGGCGGTCCGGCCTTCGAGCTTTACGGGCTGGGTCTCGAACACAAGCACTTGCCCGAAACCCAGACTTACGCCGGGCTGACGCGACGGCCGATCTTCGTCCCTTCGGTCGGGCATTTCCGGCAAGGAATGCTGGTCTGCATCCCGCTCCATCTCGACGTTCTGCCGGCCCGGCCTTCGGCCGCGGATTTGAGGGCGGCACTGGGGACGCACTACAGAGGCTCGCCTCTTGTGCAAGTCACCGAACCGGACCCGTCCGGCCGCTTGGAGCCGGAAGCGCTCAACCATACCGACGTGATGGAACTCAGCGTCTACGCCAACGAGACCTACCGGCAAGCGGTCTTGGTGGCGCGGCTCGACAATCTCGGAAAGGGAGCGTCCGGCGCGGCGGTGCAGAACATTGGCCTGATGCTGGGGCTTCACGCGCGGGTCGGCCGGCCGAAGGCGGAAACAGCGCCCGCCTCCGCTTAACGGGATCGGCGCGCAAGGCGGGAATAAGTGCCGGTCCTCCCCATCTATGTGCCGAAGCACCGGAGAAGGAGTGGTTTCCATGCCCCGGAGGTGGATTCTCCTGCTCGCGACCCTGATCGTGTCCGGGTGCGCCGCCGTCACACCGCCGCCCGATACGGCGCGCCTGCCTCCGAATGCGTTCGGCACCTACGCGGATGGCGATATCGGTGCGATCAACCAAGCCGCCTGGGCATTCGCCAACCCCGCGCGGACGCAGAACGATCCCGTCGATTCGGCGCGAGCCGTGGCGGCGGTGGATTACCTCGCAGGCGCGCTGTGGACGAATCCCCGCTGGGACTTCATGTCGCCCCTGACCAAGCTCGAGATGCTTCAGGCCAGGAGAGAGGTGCGGAGCGCGTTAGGGATCGCGCCCGCGGCGCCCTCCCAGGAGGTCGTCAATCGCACGCTCTTTGCGGCCGACGCGCTGGTCGCCGGCAATCATGACGCCGCGCGGGCGGCTTTTCAGCCTCCCGTGTTCGGCTTGGGGCCGGAACGGACCTTGGCGGTCCTGTCCGCGATGCCGTTCCTGCGAGAGGCCAACATCGCGACGCAGCACGCCGCCGCGCAGGAACAGCCGAACGGCATGGGCTCCGACTTCGACCGCTGAAGGCCTTACGGGCGAGCACTCCGCAGATTAGGACAAGCGCTGGTCAGGTGATCCGCACCTTGACGTAGCTTCCGGGCGCTTGCTCGATCGCGGGGAGCTTGCCGGCTCCAGGTTCGCGCGCCGGAACCTGCTCGTGCGACAAACCCGTGACCCAGCGATGCCAATCCGGCCACCAGGAGCCCGCGATCTCGGTCGCGCCGAGAAACCACGCCTCGGGATCGGGCGGCAGGTCGGGGTTGATCCAGTGGCTGTATTTCCCCCCCTCGGGCGGATTGACCACACCGGCGATGTGGCCCGATGCAGCCAGCACAAACCGCTTCGGCCCGCTCAGCAACTGCGTACCGCGGTACGTGGATTTCCACGGGGTGATATGATCTTCGCGTGTCGAGAGAAAATAGGCCGGTGTGGTGATCTTGCTGAAGTCGATCGGCACACCGGCGAGGCTGATCCCGTTCGGCTGGGCGAGCTGGTTCTCCTGGTACATCTTGCGCAGATAGAAGCTATGCATCCGCGCCGGCATCCGGGTCGAATCGCTGTTCCAATACAGCAGATCGAACGGGAAGGGCTCGTTGCCAAGGAGATAGTTGTTCACCACGAACGACCAGATCAGGTCGTTGGCCCGCAGCATGTTGAACGTCGTGGCCATCTCGCTCCCTTCCAGGAAGCCGCGACGGTTCATCCTCTCCTCGAGTGCCCTCAGTTGCTCCTCGTCGATGAACACCGCGAGCTCGCCCGATTCCGCGAAGTCCAGCAGTGTCACGAAGAAGGTGGCGGATTTGATACGCTCGTCGCCCTTGGCAGCCAGGTACGCGAGCGTGCTGGCTAACAGCGTGCCGCCTAGGCAGTAGCCGATGGCGTTCACTTCCCGCTCGCCGGTCGCCTGCTCGATCGCGTCCAGCGCGGCGAGCGTGCCCTCGGTCATGTAGTTTTCGAACCCCTTCTCGGCGAGCTTCGCGTCCGGGTTCACCCAGCTGATGACGAAGACCGTGTGGCCCTGCGAAACCGCCCAGCGTACGAGGCTATTCTTCGGCCTGAGGTCGAGGATGTAGAATTTGTTGATCCATGGCGGAACGATCAGCAGAGGGCGCTTCAGCACTGTATCGGTGGCCGGCGCGTACTGGATCAGCTGCATCAGGTCGGTCTGGTAGACCACTTTGCCGGGCGAGATGGCGATGTTCTCGCCGAGCTTGAATGCGTCCGTATCGGTCATCTTGATACGGAGCTTGCCGCGACCCCGCTCGAGGTCGGTGAGGAGGTTATTCAGGCCCTTGAGCAGATTCTCCCCGCCGGTTTCCGCGGTCTTGCGCAGGACCTCGGGATTGGTGAGCAGGAAGTTGCTCGGGCTCATCGCATCCACGAACTGGCGCGCATAGAAGTCGATCTTCTGGGCCGTTCTGGGTTCCAGCCCGTCCACCTGCTTCACGACATCCTGCACGAAGCGCGCCGACAACAGATAGGACTGCTTGATAAAGTCGAAGACCTCGTTTTCCTTCCAGGCGTCGTCCTTGAAGCGTCGGTCTCCGGCGGGCACATCGATGACCGGGTCGGCTTCCATTCCCATCATCCGCCGGGCGGTATTCTGCCAGAGCGTCATGTAGTCCTGCCAGAAGCCGATCTGGGCTTGCACCAGCTTGGCCGGGTTGGCCATCAGCTTGGCCGTCATCTCCATGAATGCCGTCCCGACATTCAGCGGATCGGTCCTGTGCCCCTCGCGCGGCTGCCGCTTCAGCCAATCGGCGACGATACGCTGTGAACGCTCGGCGATGTCCGCCATCGAGCGGCCGATCACCGTGGGGTCGGGTATCCTGAAGGCGGGCCCCTCGGGCTTTTCGATGTCGGCCATAGACGCGCGTCCTTTCCGTCGGCATTCCCGCCCGCTAAACCGGTCGTATGAGCGTGGAATAGGTTGGACGTATGACAAGCGGAAGCAGGGCGCAACCCGGTCGGGGATCGGAACAGCCATCTCAGGCACTACTGGGACGGGCGTGGGAAGCAACGGAGCGATGCTATCTCCCGCGTGCGGCACTGCTCTTGTCGCTGTCTGGCTCCTTGCTCGCTGGCTGTTCGTCGCTTCCCTCCTCGATCAATCCGGTGGAGTGGTGGCACGGACTGGAAGGCGGAGCGATCGCCGAGCAGCGGCCGCCCCCGCCCGGCGCGAACGAGCCCTATCCCAATCTGGCCACCGTGCCCGAGAAGCCGGCGGCGATGGATGCCGCCGCGCGGGAGCGGATCGCGCAGTCGCTGATCGCCGATCGCACGAACGCACAGCATGCGGCCGCGGCCGCACCCTTGGCCGACCCGTCATCCGAGGCTGCATCCCCGGCCCTCTTTGGCCGCGGCTCCGCGGCTCCTCCATCGCCACCGAAGCCGGATTCCGGGGCGGCCACGGCGTCGCTGGAAGCGGCAACACCCCCGCCGGCGCCGCCCGCCTCGACGCCGCCTGCCCGGGCGCCGGTCGCGGCGGTGCAGAGCGCGCCCCTCGCCCCTCCGCCCGGAGCGGAGAACGCCGAGCCGCCGGCCCAAGACTTCGGCCCGGGTCCGGCCCTGCCCACGGCGGCCCCGCCGCCACCAAGCCTTTCCGGCGTCCCGGCCTCTCAGCCCGCGTCGCCCACAAGACAGCCCGCGCCGGCCGTCGCGCCTCAACCCGCCCCCGCGCCGCCAACCACGGCCGCGCAATCCAAGCCTGCCGAGCCCGTGGCGGTCGCCTTTTCGCCCGGGTCGGCCGTTCTGCCGAGCGCTGGCTCGGCTTCGCTGCGCCAGCTCGCCGCCAAGCGGGGCAGCGCCGGGATCGCTGTCATTGGATACGGAGAGGCGGCATCGAGCGATCCGGGGGCGCAGTCCGAAGCGCTCGCTCTCGGCATGAGCCGGGCGCAGGCGATGGCGACTGTGCTGACCGCGGCGGGCGTGCCTGCCTCCGCCGTACGGGTCGATGCCGAGGCGTCCGGTCGCGGCGGCGCGGCACGTCTGCTAGACTAGCGATTCGCTGCCCCAGGATTCCCGATGACCGACGAATTCCACCGCATCCGCCGCCTGCCGCCCTACGTGTTCGCCGAGGTCAATCAGGCCAAGGCGCGCTCCCGTGCGGCCGGCGAGGACATCATCGACCTCGGCATGGGCAATCCGGATAGCGCCACGCCGCCACACATCGTGGCCAAGCTCGTCGAGGCGGTGCAGGACCCGCGCACGCATCGGTACTCGGTCAGCCGGGGCATCCCCGGCCTGCGGCGCGCGCTCGCCGCGTATTATCGCCGCCGTTTCGACGTGGCGCTCGATCCCGATACCGAGGTGGTCGCGACGCTCGGCTCCAAGGAGGGGCTCGCCAATCTTGCCGCGGCGATCACCAGCCCGGGCGACACGATCCTCGTCCCGAACCCGTCCTATCCGATTCACCAATTCGGCTTCATCATCGCGGGTGCGTCGGTCCGTAGCCTGCCGGCCTGCCCGGACGAGGAGATGTTGCGTGCGCTGGACCGCGCGGTGCGGCACTCGGTGCCGAAGCCGACGGCGCTGATCGTCAACTTTCCCTCGAACCCAACCGCCTATCTGGCGGATCTCGATTTCTACCGGGAGATCGTCGCCTTCGCGCGTCAGCACGAAGTCTGGATCCTCTCGGATCTGGCCTACGCGGAGATCTATTTCGGATCGCGCGTGCCGCCCTCCATCCTGCAGGTGCCCGGCGCGAAAGACATCGCGGTGGAGTTCACGAGCCTTTCCAAGACGTATTCGATGCCGGGCTGGCGCATGGGCTTCGCGGCCGGTAACCAGCGGCTCATCACCGCGCTCACGCGCATGAAGTCGTATCTCGACTACGGCGCGTTCACGCCGATCCAGGTGGCCGCCGTGGCCGCGCTGAACGGGCCGCAGGATTGCGTGCAGCACATGCGCGATCTCTACCGCGAGCGGCGCGATGTGCTGATCCGCGGTCTCGCGGCGGCCGGCTGGGACGTGCCCAGCCCGGAAGGCTCCATGTTCGCCTGGGCGCCGATACCGCCCCGTTTCGCGCATCTCGGCAGTGTCGAGTTCAGCAAGCTGCTGCTCGATCGGGCCAAGGTCGCGGTCGCGCCCGGTATCGGCTTCGGCGAACACGGGGATGGGCACGTACGGATCGCGCTCGTCGAGAACACGCAACGGCTGCGCCAGGCCGTGCGCAATATTCGCGCTTTCATGCACGCCGAATCGAACGTCGCCTCGCCGGCGCTCGCCCCCGTCCACGCATGACCCGCCCGTTATCGGTTGCCGTCGCCGGCCTCGGCACGGTCGGCGGCGGCGTGCTGAAGCTGCTGCGCGACAACGCGGATGTTGTCGCGGCGCGCGCCGGACGTCCCATCGCCGTCACCGCCGTCTCCGCGCGGGACCGCACCCGCGACCGCGGCGTGCCGCTCACCGGACTGCGATGGTACGACGATCCAGTCGCGCTCGCCGCCGATCCGGGGGTGGATGCGGTCGTGGAGCTGATCGGCGGCGCGGATGGACCCGCGCGCGATCTCGTCGAGGCGGCGATCGGCGCCGGCAAGCCGGTCGTCACGGCGAACAAGGCGTTGCTCGCGATCCATGGCGCGGAGCTCGCGGCGTGGGCCGAGCAGAGAAGCGTCCCGCTCGCCTTCGAGGCGGCGGTCGCGGGCGGCATCCCCGTCATCAAGGCCGTGCGCGAGGGATTGGCGGGCAACCGGATCATCCGCATCTCCGGCATTCTCAATGGCACTTGCAACTATATCCTGACGGTCATGCGCGAGCGCGGGCGCGAGTTCACCGAAGTATTGGCGGACGCGCAGAAGCTCGGTTACGCGGAAGCCGACCCCTCTTTCGACATCGACGGGATCGACGCCGCGCACAAGCTCGCGATCCTCGTGGCGCTCGCTTTCGGCCGGCCGGTTTCGTTCGATGCGGTGCATGTGGAGGGTATCCGCTGCATCTCCGCGCTCGACATCGCCTTCGCCCACGAGTTCGGCTACCGCATCAAGCTGCTCGGCATCGCGCGCCAGACCTCCGAGGGGATCGAGGCGCGCGTGCATCCCTGCATGGTGCCGGAAGCCTCGCCGCTTGCGACCGTCGACGGCGTTTTCAACGCGGTGGCCGTCGAGGGCGACTTCGTTGGCCGGTTGATGCTGGAGGGAAGGGGGGCGGGCGCCGGTCCGACGGCCTCCGCGGTGGTCGCGGATCTGATCGATCTGGCGCGCGGCCGCACGACGCCCGTATGGGGCGCCGCCTCCGGTTCGCTCTCCAATGCGCCTTCAGTCCCGATCTCGGCGCTCGTCGGCTGCTATTACTTGCGGCTGATGGTGGTGGACCGTCCGGGCGTGATCGCCGATGTGACCGGAGCATTGCGCGACGTGGGCGTGTCGCTCGAATCGATGCTGCAACGTGGCCGCAGCCCGGGCGAGGCCGTCCCCGTCGTGCTTGTCACGCACGAGACGAGCGAGGCCGCGATGCGCGCCGCGCTGGACCGGATCGCGGAGATGGATGCCGTGCTGGAAGCACCGACGCTGATCCGCATCGAGCCGGCTTGATCCCATCGAGGACCGCACGAGATGAGCAGCAACACAGCCCCGGCTCCCGGCGAGGTAACGGACCGCAATCTGGCGCTTGAGCTGGTGCGCGTCACCGAGGCGGCGGCGCTCGCCGCCTCGAAGTGGATGGGGCGGGGTAAGAAGAACGAGGCGGACGGCGCCGCCGTCGAGGCCATGCGCCACGCCTTCGATTATGTCGCGATCGACGGGACGGTGGTGATCGGCGAGGGCGAGATGGACGAGGCGCCGATGCTCTATATCGGCGAGAAGGTCGGGCACGGCGGACCCGCGATGGACATCGCCGTCGATCCGCTGGAAGGGACCACGCTGACCGCGAAGGGGGGGCCGAACGCGCTCGCCGTGGTGGCGCTTGCCGAGCGCGGCAATTTTCTGCACGCGCCCGACATCTACATGGACAAGATCGCGGTCGGCGGCGGCCTCCCCGATCACGTCGTCGATCTCGACGCGTCCGTTGGGGAGAATCTGCGGAATCTCGCTCAGGCGAAGCGGTGCGACATTTCGGATCTGGTCGTCTGCATCCTCGAACGCGACCGGCACAACGAACTGGTCACGCATTGCCGCGAAGTCGGGCGCGCGCATCATGCTGATAAGCGACGGCGACGTGGCCGGCGCGATCGCGACCGCGCTGCCGCAGAGCGGCGTCGATATCTACATGGGCTCTGGCGGTGCGCCGGAAGGCGTGCTCGCTGCGGCGGCGCTGCGCTGCATCGGCGGGCAGATGCAGGGCCGGCTGCTCTACGAGGACGACGAGCAGATCGAGCGTGCGCGCGGCATGGGCATTACCGACCCGAAGCGGAAATACGGCATCACGGACATGGCGAACGGCGATGTGATGTTCGCAGCGACGGGCGTGACCGGCGGGCCTATGCTGCGCGGCGTGCGCCGTTTCGGCACCGGCGCGATCACGCACTCGATGGTGATGCGCAGCAAGTCCGGCACGGTCCGCTACATCGAGGCGCACCACAACTTCGAGACCAAGACCTGGTCGCCGGCCTGACCGGGGCCGTTCCATGAGCGAACCCGTCCTCGGCGTCGGGCGCAGCCTCAGCGGGCGGCGCTGGATCTGGCGCGAGGCGGAGGACCGCGTCGGCCTCGGCATCGCGCAGCGCCTCGCGGTTCCGGAGATCGTCGGCCGCCTGCTCGCGGCGCGCGGGGTCGGCGTGGAAGCCGCGCAGGATTATCTGGAGCCCACGTTGCGCGTGCTGCTGCCCGAACCCTTCCGTGCTGCGCGACATGGATCCGGCAGCCGAGCGCATCGCGGAGGCAGCGCTGCGGTCCGAGACCGTCGCGGTGTTCGGCGACTACGATGTGGACGGCGCGTGCAGCAGCGCGCTGATGCTCACGTTGTTGCGCGAGCTGGGCTGTCCGGTGCTCTACCATGTGCCGGACCGGATGGCCGAAGGTTACGGCCCGAACGCGCCGGCGCTCGTCTCGCTCGTCGCACGCGGCGCCACGCTGATCGTCTGCGTCGATTGCGGCACCGCGGCCGAAGTTGCGTTGGCGGCGGTGCATCGGCAGGCCGACGTCGTGGTGCTGGATCACCACAAGGCGGAAGGGCCGCCGCCACCCATCGCGGCCACGGTGAACCCGAACCGGCTGGATTGCGGCTCCGGTCTCTCGATGCTCTGCGCGGCGGCGGTCGCGTTCCTCACCGCCGTCGCGGTCGGTGCGCGCGTTGCGGCGACGCGGTTTTTTCGCGGGCAGGGCGGAGCCCGACCTGCTCGGTCTGCTCGACCTGGTCGCGCTCGCGACGGTCTGCGACGTGATGCCGCTGATCGGGGTGAATCGCGCGCTGGTCTGCCAGGGGCTCAAGGTGATGGCGCGTCGCGCCCGGCCCGGCATCGCGGCGCTGCTGGAAGTGGCGCAGACGCGGGAGCGGCTCAATGCCGCGACCTGCGGCTTCGGGCTCGGGCCGCGCATCAACGCCGCCGGACGGATCAGCGAGGCCGATCTCGGTGTGCGCCTGCTGCTGTGCGAGGACCCGGTCGAGGCCCGCGTCGCTCGCCGCCACGCTCGATGCGGTGAACCGGCAGCGACAGGAGGTGGAGGCGTCGATGCTGGACGCCGCGTTGCGTGGCCGCCGAGGCGCAGGCGGCGGCCGGACACGCGGCGCTGCTGGTCTGCGGCCCCGCCTGGCATCCCGGCGTGGTCGGCATCGTCGCCGGCCGGATCAAGGAGCGCTTCAACCGGCCGGCCTGCGTCGCCGGCATCGCCGACGGGCTGGCGAAGGGTTCGGGCCGCTCGCTGCCGGGGCTCGACCTCGGCGCGGCGGTGATCGCGGCGCGGCAGGCCGGCATTCTGACGACCGGCGGCGGCCATCCGATGGCGGCGGGGTTTTCGCTCGGGCCGGATCGCGCAGCGCGAGTTCCACGCCTTCCTGAACGATCGCCTGGCCGCCGCCGCGTCTGCTGCCCGGCGCGGCCGATCTGGCGATCGAGGGCACGCTGGCGGTGGCCGGGCGCGACGACCGAACTGGCGCAGCATCTCGCGCGGCTCGCGCCGTTCGGCAACGGCAACGAGGAGCCGATTCTCGTGTTGCAGCGGGCGCGCGTGGTGCGGGCCGATCGCGTCGGGCGGGAGGGCACGACGATCCGCGCGTTCATCGAGGGCGAGGGCGGCGGCATCCGCGTCTGAAGGCGATGCTGTTCCGCGCGCGCGACGGCGCTTTGGCCGGAGGTGCTGCTGAGTAGGTCCGGGCTGCCGCTGCATCTGGCGGGCCATTTGCGGGCCGAGGAATGGAACGGCTCGGTCAGTGCCGGCTTCGTCGATCTCCGACGCCGCTCCGGCTTGACCCTGTGGGGCGCGTCCGCTACCCCGGCCCGCGCCTCGCGTCCCGTTCGTCTAGAGGCCTAGGACACCAGCCTTTCACGTTGGTAACACGGGTTCGAATCCCGTACGGGACGCCAATACTGGGGGCGAGTTTCTAGCCTAGATAGTGAGTGGCAAAACACCATTTGGAGCGATTGGTCGCCATGCCGATTTACCCCGAGGCAAAACGATGCGCTTGAACCGATGCCTTTCTATGCAGGAGTGGGCTAGGCTGATATTTCCCTATGTTTATAGTTTTTGGAGACAAATGTGTGGCAGACTTGAACTGGCGCTGAATTCCGCTGCCGGCGCAGCGGTTATTTCTCTATGTGCAGCAGCGTGGTGCAACCGTAGTTGTGCCTGAAGTTGTCCGCCTTGAGTGGAGCGAAATCTGACTCGTAAGTTGTGTGAACAAGCGGAGCGCATAGCCAGGGATCACAGAGAACTGCTTTCGATATTTGGTTCCCTCAAAGAGGTCGTACTGTCCACTTCGGACCAGATCCGCGATAAGGTGGCGGAGATTCTCCGCGCCTCGATGTACCAATGAGGGACATTCCGTTTTCCGTGGATGCAGCGAGATCGTCCTTTCTCAAAACGATCGACAAAATGGCTCCGTCAGATAAGAAGTCAGGAGTTCAAAGACGGCGTGATATGGGCAAATTGCGTGGCTCTACTGGCAGACGCAAATGTATTCGTCACTGCGGACAAAGCCTTTTACGAAGGCAGAAACTATTCCAGCGGTTTGGCAAAAACTCTTCAGGCTGAAGCAGAGACGTACAAGTATCAGCTCAGATTGTTCCCCGATATAGCCGGCCTGTTGGCCGAAATTCGAATCGAACTGAACGTTGACAAGGACCACCTTGTAAAGGCCTTTCTGCTAGAAGAATGAACAGCAGCCAATCGCTGCTCGACCAAGCCGGCTTTGTTCTGGCGGAGCCTTCCGAAATAGGTGTAAAGCTCTTTGCCACCGAGCTATCTAGTCAACTCTATATCGAGTTCGCAATCAGCTTTCGGTGCGAGGATGCATCTACTCGAGGACGGCCAGACGCAAGGTTGGAAATAGAGGGTGATGGCTCCTATAACACGTCAAACGCGAAGTTCGGTCAGCTTCGGAAACGACAAGAGAAGCTCGTGTATGCCGATGAAGGCGGCCAGCAAAAAATGCAGAGCGTTATTCTGGCGGTCGGGTCCGCGATAACCGGCCATAGATTGATACGACACACGATCCGGTCTCCCCTCTTATAGTCCCGTGCTGGGAGGCTCATATGTTGTTGCTGGCGCGGCGCGGCTTATAATGCCGGCGAGCGCCGGAGTGACTGGTTCGCCGCCGACGAATTCTGTCAAATCCGACTGCCCTGAATTATCAGAATGGGGGAGATGGATGGAACCTAGCCAGAGGTCGGCGGCGTGGGCTACCGCGATTAGCGTGTGATAGAGGGAGACCGCCGCACTCATCGCCCAATGATACAAGTCAGGTAACTTCCCAGACGCCGCCAATCCAACGATCGCGTTTTCGGCAAGCTTATCGGTTCCCTTGTCGATCTTGCGCTTGGCCTCGGTCCAGACCCGTGACGCTGCCGATCGCAGTGCGGAGCTGAGCACCTTGACGCGGGCTTGATCGGGCGCGGCTGACGCGGCCTGTTGCTTCAGCTCATCAAGCATGCTGAGGACTTGGCCGCGATCCTCCGGGCTGAGCGGGACTAGCCGCTCCTCCTCGGGAGAGTTGTTGTGGCCAAGGCCGCCGTAGCGTTCGACCTCGGCCCTGCCCTCCTCGATCCGTGTTAAAAGCTTCTGGCGGAGTTCGGCGGACGATCGGGTCTCGGCCGCGCTCCTGCTCGACTGCTCTTCGATATCGTCTTCACTCTCTGGCCAGTTGATGGGCACCCATTCGCCGGAGCTCTGGTTAAGCTCGTTGGCCAGTTTCGTAATGATATGTTCCGGAACAACTCCTCCGAATTCGCTCCACAGGAGATTAATCGCGTCATATGGCCCCCCGCGAATGTAGACAAACTCGCCATCATCCCTGGGCATTGAGACGCTAGGCTCCTCGAAGTGGGCTTCAAACCATGCCCTCATTGTTTCGATCTGCCGGGGTCTGGGGAGTCGCTTTAGCCTTCCAGGCGTAATCCCGTTCGGGTTGTCCTCGCTCGGGTATCTACGCACGCGAGATTCGCCGCGGCGGCTTGGCGGAGGTTCTTCACCTAGGAGAACTGCCTCCTCACCGGCCGTGGCGCGCCTGACCAGAATGTAGGGCCGATTGACCTTCCCGACCTTAAGCTCCGCCGTGAGCACGCCATCGTAGGTGCTGTTGATGAAGGTAACGGCGTTCTGCCCGGGGATGAAGTCCGTGTGCGCCTCGACGACGTACTCGCCCTCATCATCCATTTCCAAGGAGTCATCGAATACCCATGCTCGCCCCGCTTTGTAATCCGACTGTTGCTCGTCGGGCTTTCGTTTCGGGGATTGCCGGGACGGCCTTTGCCTCTTGCTCACTGGCGCCACATGTTCCAAAGCTGGAAAGGCGTGCTCGTCGTCAGGAAGGCACCGCGTTGCGGCTCACTGGAAGTGAGGCTCTTTGCCTTCGACAATCGAATTTCGCTTGGCATCACGTCGATGAACTCCTGATCGTCCTTCGCACTTGAGCTGTTTGCAGCTGCGAGGGATTGCCGGTGCGCTTCGGCCGCGAATGACGGTGAACGCACGTCCGGGACCCAAATCTGAATAGGCCATAGGCCTTGGCGGCGCAGGCGCTCGCGATGTGCTCTGACCTTGTCCCGTGACGCTCAACGACTGCTTTAGTCATGCCAAACCAACGTTCACATCGTTACATGTACCTACGCCTGCTTGCTCTTGGCTACAAGGAGATCACGCCGAGGTCGGTGAGGCGTTCCGGCGGGGAGGCGGCGGGTTCGAGCGACGATCGCGCAGATTTACGCGGAGCCGAGCGGATGCAGCTTGGCCGCCACTATCACCCAAGGTTGAATTACCGCTTGCAACGCCCGCCGATTTATGTTCTTCTTTTGTTCGATGCCCTGGACCCCGCCCCCCGCACCGACCAGCCTCTCCCAGCACCTGGCGCTCATCGTCGAGTCGCTGTGCGGGGCGGTGGCGGCGCGCGGCGCCAAGGACCGCTCGATCCCGCCGGCGCTGATTATTCTGGCCTGGACGCGGCTGCGCCGCTTGTCCGCCCGGTTCGAGGCGCTGATGGCCAAGATCGACGCCGGCCGGCTCCGGCTCCGGGTGGCGCGGGTTCGGGAGCGGTCTTCGCCGCAGCGGTCCCGCCCGCCGGGCTCGCCGCAGCCCCATCCGGCGCTTCGAGCTGCCGCGCGGGTTCGGCTGGCTGATCCGGCTGTCGCCGGAGACGATCGCGTCTCGCGGGCAGGTCGAGTATTTGCTGGCCAAGCCGGACATGGCGGCGCTGCTCGCGGCATCGCCGCAAGCGCGACGCATCCTTCGCCCGCTCTGCCATATGCTGAAGATCGACACCGTGCCGGCGCTCGCCATCCCACGGCGTGGGAAGCGGCCGGCCGCGCCCGCCATCGCCAGCCCCGCCGCCGACCCCAGCCCCGCCGCCGACCCGGGCGGCGCCGCTTCCCCTCCCGTTGCTGCTTCCCGTCCCTTTGCTCCTCTGGTCCGGCTGCCGCCGGGTCTGCCGCCGATCGTTGCCGCGGTCCTGGCGCTGGCCCTCGTGGACTCCGACCTGCTCGCTGATCAACCGCTTGGCCTGCCGGCGCCGGCCTGAACCGGGTCACGGACGCACGGCCATAACGTTCCGCAATCGAAACTTTACCGCCCACATGTGCTCAAGACTGCAAGCGGAGGCACCGCAGGGACGCCACGGGCCGATGCTCAATCACGCCACCGCCGCCGGCACCGTAATTTGGTCCTTCGCCGCGAGATCCGGCAGCATGGGCAAAAGCGTGGTCAGGTCGCGTTCCGCCACACAGACCAGGTACTGATCGGATTCCGGCGTTTCGTCCGGCGATTCCGGCAACGGCAGCCCATCGGGGCCGAGCGGCAAAGCGGTGAGGCCGAGATCGGCATAGACCTTCAGCAGCCCAGGGCCGGCGCGCCAGACGGCCGGGTCCAGCCCCTCCTGCTGCGCCAGATCGCGTAACCGCCAGATCGCCGAGACCTTATCGCTTTCCGCACCGACCGGATCGCCCAAGGCCATGAGCATGCGGCCGCAGCGGCGGAAGGCGATACCGGCGCGCTCCGCCTCGCCCCACACGATACCGTCGGCCCGCTCCGGCGGCTCCGCGCCGAGGCCCGTGAGCTGCAGCCGGGCTTCCGGACCCCACGGCGTCCATGTGACATGGCCGGGGCGGATCAGGCGCCAGATCGCCACCAAGGCCAGAACCACCGCGACGGCGACCGTGAAGCGCAGCGAATTCGGCACCTGCGGCGATAGCACGATTTCCCACCAGCTGTTGTCCTCCAGGAATCGTACGTGCCGCTCGAATACGGCCAAGGCCAGAACGCACGCGACCAGCGCGAACAGCGGCAGCGCGGTCGAGGCCTGCAATGGCCCGCTGAGCAGGCGGGCGTGCCGGTAGAAAGCACTCCGGAACGGGGCGACCAGCATCGTGGCGAGGATGAGCACGCCGGCCATCCAGGGCCACGGACCCTGGGCGATGGTGTAGCCGGCCCCGGCCATCAGCAACAGGATCGTCGCGCCCCAGGCCAACGTGACTCGCTGCGACAGGCCGATCGCCAGCACCAGCAGCCCCGCGCCGATCAGCGAGGGCACGAACTGCCCCGCCTGCGTCGCCACGTCGGCCAGATCGGGGTCGACCCAGGCGGCCTCCGATTGCGACACCAGCACGCCCACGGCGAGCAGCATCGCCCCGCACAGCGCGACCGCCCCGGTGGCGGCTGCCACGGCGAAGTCCGGCTCGCTCCAGCGTCCGACCGCGTGCACCCGGCCGAGCCCCGGCGCACGCCGGATCAGGGTGCCGCCGCGGAGCAGAATCTCGTTGCCGGCGAACAGCGATCCGGCCAGGAACAGCGGGAGGATGTAGTAATAGAGGCGGAACACGACGATCGCGCCGAGGATCTGCGGCGCATCGAGCCAGGGCGACAGGCCAAGCAGCATCGCCGTGTCGAAGACGCCGATGCCGCCCGGAACATGCGCGGCAAGTCCGGCGGTGTAGGAGGCGACATACACCCCGAGAAAGCGCACCCATGTCAGGCCGGGCGCCGCCGGCAACAGGAAGAAGAAGATGCAGGCGGTCACGGCCACATCGGCCGTCGCGAGCACGACCTGCACGATCGCCATGCGCCAGCCCGGCAACTCGAATTCGTGGCCGAACATCCGCACCGTGCCGAGCGCGCGCGAGAGCGTCACATAGCCGGCGACGACCGCCCACAGCGCGGCGCCGATCGCATACATGACCCAATGCGGGACCCGCTCGCCGAAGAAGGGAATGGACTCCGGCTCGACGAACAGGATGATGCCGCCGAGCACCATCCCGCCCAGGCCGAAGGTGAGGCTGCAAAAAGCGACCGTCTTGGCGATCTGCACCGGCGTCAAACCCCAATGCGCGTAGAGCCGATAGCGCACCGCCGCGCCGGACACGGCGGCGAAGCCGAGATTGTGCGACAGCGCGTAAGCGCAGAACGACGCGAACGCGACGCGGGCATAGGAGACTTTGTGCCCCGCGTAGATGGTGCCGAGCCGGTCGTAGAAGGTCAGCACGAAGTAGGATAAGAACGTCCAGATCGCGGCGAGGACGAGCGCGTGGCCCGGAATCGCCTCCAGGGCGGCGGAGATGTCCTCGAGCTTGAGGTGACGGAACTCCCTCTGTACGACATAGATCGCGCCTATCAGCAGCCCGACGCCGAGCAGGGCAGGCAAGTGGCGCAAATAGCGCTTCAGCCCCTCAACCTTTCCGGCTGCTTCTCCGATTTCAGGCCGCATTCGCGGGTCGAGCCGTTGCCGGCCCTGCGTGGGACCGCGTGAGAGCGGCCTCGATCAGGGCGATCGTCTCGGCGATGCCATAGAGCGCGACGAAACCTCCAAATCGGGGACCTTCCTGTTGGCCGAGCAGCACTTCATAGAGACAGCCGAACCAGGCGCGCAGTTCGGCGAAGCCGTGCCGCTTGCCGACCTCGTAGATCGTGTTCTGGATCACCTCTCCGTCGGCGCCCGGGTCCATCCCGCGCAGGGTCTCGGCCAGATCGGCGAGCGCCGCGCGTTCGGCTTCGGTCGGCTCGCGGTAGTGCTTCGCCGGGCGTACGAAATCCCGGTAGTAGGCGATGGCATGGTTCACCAGCTCATCGAGGAAGGGCATCGTTTCCGGCGAGGCACCGGGGCTGTAACGCCGGATGAAGCCCCAAAGAATCTCCGGGGTCTCGGCGTTCACGACACTCGCGAGGTTGAGCAGCATGGCGAAGGACACAGGGCTCGCCGCATCGTTGGGCATGGTCCCGCCGTGGACATGCCAAGCCGGGTTGGCCAGGCACTCGGGCTCCGGCTGCGCGCACCATCGCGCCGCGTTGGCGAGGTATTCGTCCACCGCCCTCGGGATCACGTCGAAATAGAGCCGCTTCGCCCGGTGCGGCGCGTTATACATGAACTGTCCGAGCGACTCGGGCGGTGCGTAGCGCAGCCATTCCTCGACCGACAGGCCGTTTCCCCTCGACTTGCTGATCTTCTGCCCCTGCTCGTCCAGGAACAGCTCGTAGGTGAAGCCCTCGGGCGGCTTGGCCCCTAAGAGGCGGCAGATCCGGCCGGAGAGCCGCACGCTGTCGATCAGATCCTTGCCGGACATCTCGTAATCGACGCCGAGCGCGTACCAGCGCATTGCCCAGTCGGCCTTCCATTGGAGCTTGCAGCCGCCGCCCTTGACGGAAGTCTCGAAAGCCTCGCCGCTCTCCGGATCGCGCCAGGCGACCGTTGCAGCGGCGGCATCCCACCCGTCAAGTCGGACTTGCATCACTCGGCCGGTGTGGGGATGCAGGGGCAGGATAGGCGAATACGTCTCCCGCCGCTCCGGACCCAAGGTCGGCAGAATCACAGCGAGGATCTTCTGGTATTCCTCCAGCACGCGCACGAGCGCCGTATCGAAACGGCCGGTGCGGTAGTATTCCGTCGAGGAGGCGAATTGGTACTCGAACGCAAACGAATCGAGGAACGCGCGCAGCCGGGCATTGTTGTGCGCGCCGAAGCTTTCATGGGTTCCGAACGGGTCGGGAATGCTGGTCAGCGGCTTGCCCAGATGTTCGGCTAGCATCTCGCGGTTCGGCACGTTCTCCGGCACCTTACGCAGCCCGTCCATGTCGTCGCTGAACGCGATGAGGCGGGAGGGCAGGCCGGTCAGGACGGTGAAGGCGTGCCGTACCCAACTGGTGCGCGCCACTTCGCCGAAGGTGCCGATATGCGGCAGACCCGAGGGTCCGTACCCTGTCTCGAACAGCGCCGATCCCTTGCCCGAGGCGGCAAGGCGATCACGGACCTTGGCGGCTTCCTCGAAGGGCCACGCTTTCGGGAGCGCGGTCGTTGGCGTGTTACGCGATGTATCGGCCATCGGGTGCAGGCTAGAAAGCGGGGGTGTCCTGGTCAATGAGGCCTTGCTTGTGAGCGGTCGATGATCCGTCCCGCGCTGCCCGAGGCGCCGGCACTCGTCGCAGGCCACGATCGCGCCTGCATCCTGACGCCGGACGGCGAACTCCTTGTGCTCGGCGCCGAAGAGGCGGCGCGACATCTTCGCGGACTGCCGCCGCCGCTCCTGATCCATGCGCCGGCGACGCTGCGACGGCTCGGAATCCGGGCGCTCGCGACGTTCGACTTGCTCGAGTTGTTTGCCTTCGTGCTGCCGGCCCGGCCGGCGACGCCGACGACACGGGGATTGTGCCTCGCGCTCGACCTCGACACCCCAGGGCAGGGCATGGAGTCGGAGGCAGCCGCCTTGCCCGGCATTGCCTCGACGCTGCTAGGCATCCTGGCGGCGGGGCGGGACACGGCGCTCAATCGGGACGCCGCGAGCCTCGCCGCCCGCATGGGCGAGGCCGGCTGGAGCTGGGCGCCGTTCGTTCAGGCCGCGCTCGGCCTCGAGCGGGGCGGCCGCTCAGTATCGGCCGGGGAGGCGCTGAAAGTGTGGAAGCGGCTGCCCGAATGGGAGGAGGTCGCGCCCCCTCCGACGGCTGCCTCGCGGACCATCGACGAGGCGGAGGCGCGGGCGCGGTTGGCCGTGATCCTGGGACCACAGGCCGAGCAACGGCCGGGGCAGGCGGATTACGCGGGCGCGGTCACGGCCGCCTTCGCCCCCCGCGAACATCGAGGCGATCCCCACCTCGTTCTCGCCGAGGCGGGGACCGGTACCGGCAAGACGCTCGGCTACGTCGCCCCGGCGAGCCTGTGGGCCGAGAAGAACGGGGGAGCGGTCTGGATCAGCACCTTCACCCGCCACCTGCAACGTCAGATCGACGGCGAGCTAGCTCGCCTCTTTCCGGAGCCTTCCGAGCGCCGCCGCCGCGTGGTGGTGCGCAAAGGACGGGAAAACTACCTATGCCTGTTGAACTTCGAGGAAGCGGTGACGTCCTCGCTCGGCCGGGGACCACCGCCTGTGTCGGTGATTCCGCTCGGGCTTCTCGCGCGCTGGGCGCTGGCCACGAATGACGGGGACATCCAGGGCGGCGACTTGCCAGGCTGGATGGCGGAGCTGTTCGGCAACGCGACTATAATGGGCCTCGCGGACCGGCGGGGCGAGTGCATCCATGCGGCGTGCCCCCACTGGCGCCGCTGCTTCGTCGAGCACACGATCCGCCGCGCTCGGGACGCCGATCTGGTCATCGGCAATCACGCGCTGGTCATGGCTCAGGCGGCCCATGGTTACAACTGGGGCGGCGGCCTGGACGACGCGACGGTGCCGGTCCGCTATGTTTTCGACGAAGGCCATCATCTGTTCGACGCGGCCGACAGTGCCTTCTCGGCCGAGTTGTCGGGCATCGAGACCGCGGAGTTGCGGCGCTGGCTGCTGGGCGCGGAGGGCGGGCGGTCGCGAGCGCGCGGGCTGCGGCGCCGCATCGAGGAACTTATAGCGGGACGCGACGGAGTTGGAGGCGCCGCTGGATGCGGCGTTACAGGCGGCGCGGGCTTTGCCTCCGCCCGGCTGGTCGGTCCGCCTCGCCGAGGACCCGGCGAATGCGCCGGAACTGGGCGGCCTCGACGCCGGCCGATCGAATCCGACCGAGGCGTTCCTGCGCTTCGCCCGCCGGCAGGTTCTGGCGCGCCTGCCGGGAGCTGGCGAGCCTTCTGCTCGCGGCATGCTCGAGTGCGATTTGTTTCCGGCCGCTCCCGAGCTTGCGCAAGCCGCTGAGAGGCTTGGCCGGGCGCTCGCTCGCATCGCGGAACCCTTGGCCACGCTGCGGAAGCGGCTCGCCGCCCGGCTCGACGATGAGGCCGAGGATCTCGACGAAGCGACCCGCAACAGGGTCGAGGCGGTCTGCCGCTCCCTTGGGCGGCGAGCACTCGATCCCTTGAGCGCTTGGCAGGCGATGCTCAGGGCGGTCGCCGAGACCCCGCGGGAGCCCGGAGAGCGGCCCGATCATGTGCTCTTCTTGCGGCTTGATCGCCGGGAAGCGGGCGACCGGGATGTCGGCCTGCTGCGGCACTGGCTCGATCCGACACTCCCGTTCGCAGTCACCCTCGCTTCACCCGCGCAAGGCTTGCTCGTCACCTCCGCGACCCTCCGCGATTGCGGCGACGCCGACCCGGAATCGGCGTGGGCGGCGGCGGAGGCCCGGGTGGGCGCGCCACACCTGCCATCGCCGGCAATCCGCGCCGCCGTCGCGAGCCCGTTCGACTACGCGGCCCAGACGCGCGCCTTCATCGTCACGGACGTGATGGCGGGCGATCTGGCTTCGCTGGCCGCCGCCTACCGCGCAATGTTTCTGGCATCCGGAGGCGGCGGGCTCGGCTTGTTTACCGCCATCCGTCGGCTGCAACTCGTGCATGCGAGGATCGCACCGGAGCTGGAGGCGGCCGGCATTCCGCTGCTCGCGCAGCATGTCGACGCGATGGACAACGCCACGCTGGTCGATGTTTTCCGCACCGAGGAGGAGAGCTGCTTGCTCGGCACCGACGCGATGCGCGACGGCGTGGACGTGCCCGGCCGTGCGCTCCGGCTGGTCGTGTTCGAAAAGGTGCCCTGGCCGCGGCCCGACATCCTGCACCGGGAACGCCGGATCCATCTTTCCGGTGGCGACCCGAAGGGATTCGACGACCGTATCGCCCGGCTCAGGTTGCGCCAGGCGTTCGGACGGCTCATCCGGCGCGCGACCGACCGGGGTGTGTTCGTGCTGCTCGACCGCCAAACACCGAGCCGGCTGCTTTCCGCCTTTCCAGCAGGCGTGTCGGTGCGTCGGGTCGGACTCGCGCAGGCCGTGACCGAGACACGCGCCTTCTTGGGTCCCGTTGGCGCCGATGCGACCGGATCGCCGGCGTGAGGGAGAGAAATCCGTGTCGTCACGGTCGGGTTAAGCGGGCGCCGAAGCACTCCGCTGGCGTTGCATGATGAGAAGGTCGAGCGGCGGCGGTTCGGCGACACCGAGACGAGTCAGGATCGCATGCGCCTGCCCCCGGTGGTGCGTTTGGTGATTGAACAGATGGGCCAGCACTTCCCAACGGTGTTGGCGATACGGCTGGCCACTGGTGGTCGCATAGGCGAAGCTCTCGTCCAGGTCGGAGGCTGACAACCCGGCCGACATAGTTGCAGATGCGCTCGTCTTCGGATGCTCGCGCAGCCCGCAGCTCCTCGAGCCGTTCGAAAAGGATCGCGTCCAGCCGGGTGGGCGCTTCCCCCGTTCCAGTGAGGCGTCGCATCCAGATGCGGTCGCCGACGAGGAGGTGATTGAGCGTGCCGTGCAGGCTTCCGAAGAAGGCCCCGGCCTGTTGGCGGTAGCTTGCGTCCGGAAGAGCGGCGGCAGCGGCGTAGAGCCGGGAATTGGCCCAGCGGTTGTAGTCGGCCATCGTTCGGAAGTGTGTCAGCAAGTCCGTCATTTCTGCCTCATGCGCAGAACGTGAGGGCGGCGATTATCAGGACGTTCTCCCAACCGTGAGCGGGGGCGGCTTGCCTTCCGGCCATGCTTCGCGCAGGGTCCGCCGCGTCAGGAGGGAATCACGACGATGCTTGCCCGCACCGGCTTGAACGCGCAAGAGGCGCTGGTCTGCACGATGGTCCTCGTTGCGGCCGCGGACGGCGGTATGACGGATCGCGAGATCGGCGTGATGGCCGGGCAAGTGCAGACCCTTCCGATGTTCCATGACTTCTCGACCGACCAGCTCGAAAACGCGACCGACGCCGTGGTCAACCTGCTGAACGAGGATGACGGATTGAATCACGCGGCCCGCCTGATCCGGGACGCGCTCGAGCCGCGGCTGCGGGAGACGGCATACGCGCTCGCGTGCGAGGTCGTGGCCGCGGACCAGGTTTGCGGTCAGCAGTCGCTCGAAATGCTGGAATTCGTGCAGAACGAGCTGCGTCTCGATCCACTGGTGGCGGCGGCGATCGAGCGCGGCGTGCGCGCCCGATACCGCCACCTTTGAGGAGCGGCAGACTGTAATTCTCAGGCCAGTGCGCCGCGTGAGAGGTCCGCGACTTTCCGGTCCAAGGTCGCGGTCAGCTGCGCTCCGGTGCCATCCGAGAGCAGGCGCCGAAAATCCGAGCGGAGCACCGCGAGGCGGCTGATGCTGCCGTCCGCGAGCACGTCGAGGATGCGCCAGCCGTCGCCGCCGGGACGCACGACGAAATCCAGTTTCACCGGGTCTCCGGATGGGCGAAGCAGACGGCTCTGGACGATCTGCTGGCCGCTCCCGGCCGGGCGCAGCTCGGGGAGGTTCTGGAATGTCTGGCCGCCGTCGGCAGTCGAAGTTCGCGACCCAGCTCGCGACGGTGTAGCGCCTGAATGAACCCTGCAATTGCTCGCGTTGAGCCGCATCGAGCGTCTCCCAGCGAGGCCCGACGACCATGGCAAGCATCGCGGACAGGTCGAAACACCGATCCACCACGGGCGCAAGCATGTTGAAGCGCTGCGCGAAGGATGTGCTCCGGCCCGCCCGCATGATAGCGAGCAAGCCTTCCTGCATCCGCGCGACCGGCTCGACCGCCTTCGTGGAGGCTGAAGCGTCAGCCCTGGCGAGGCGGGCTGGGCCTGCGACGGCGACGAAGCCAGCCGCGATTGCCTGCAACGCGTGCCGGCGCGTGATCGAGCTCATGACCGATATCCCCCGGAGTGTGTTGTCCGGGAAGGCTGATAGACCCGGGCTCGCAGCTCCGCTTCACCCCTTGGAGCCACAAGCTGAAAACAGAAGTGTGGCCCGAACGGGCCAGGGACCGCGGGCCTGCGCACGCATTTCCCACATCGGAAAGGGGCTTCGTCGCGTAGGGCCGGGGAGGCGATCCATGGTTTTCACCGGATCGGCGGGGGGTACTGCAGGCCTCCCTTGGTCCAAAGATTGTTGATCCCGCGCTGCACGCCCATCGGGGCGATGTCGCGATCCCACATTTCGCCGAAATTCCCGACCTGCTTCACCGAGGTTGTAGGCCCATTTGTCGTCTACGCCGAGCGCCTTACCCATATCGCCCTCGACACCAAGTAAGCGGCGGATGTCGGGGTTGTCGCTCTTCAGCATGTCGTCCGCGTTCTGCGGTCGTGACGCCCTGTTCTTCCGCGGTCAGCCAGGCGATGAACGTCCAGCGTACCAGATCAAGCCATTTGTCGTCGCCCTTGCGCACCATGACGCCGAGCGGCTCCTTGCTGATGATCTCCGGCAGGAGCACGAGGTCGTCGGCTTTTGCGCCCTGCGTGGAGCGAAAGCTTGCGAGCGCGGAGGAGTTCGCTCGAGTAACCGTCGCACCTGCCGGATAGAAACGCGCTCGCGATCTCATTGACGTCCGCGATCAGGATCGGCTGCCACTTCATCTTGTGCTGCTGAAAGTAATCGGCGATGGCAAACTCCGTGCTGGTGCCCGGGCTGAACGCAAATCGTCTTACCTTCCATTTCCTTCAGTGACTTCACCCCGGCGGATTTCTTCACCAGGAAGCCGGTGCCATCGTAGTAATTGACCCACGCGAATTCGAGGCCGCGATTGGCCTCCCGTTCGAGGGTCCAGGTTGTCCGGCGGGCGAGGATGTCCACCTCGCCCGACTGCAAGGCAGTAAAACGGCTCTGGGCGTGGTCGGGACGAACTTCACCTTGGTCGCATCTCCGAGCGCCACCGCGGCCACCGCCCGGCAGGAATCCGCATCCATGCCGCGAATGACCCCCTGGCTGTCAGCCAGTGCGAAGCCCGGCTCGTCGGTCGCAGTGCCGCATAGCAGCTGACCTCGCGCCCGCACGGCATCCAGCGTGGCCGAGCCAGAACCCTGAGCGTGGGCCGGTGCGCTAAGCCCGGCCCGAAGAAAATGGAGGCCACCAGGCCGCCAGCTCCGCGTGGTCATCGACCTGTTCATAGGCTCTCCCGGACTGACGCAGGCCACGCCCGCTTGCGAGGACTGTGCGGTCCGCCCGACCGGATATCAATGGGTGCGAGGTGGACGGCTTGCTCTCGACGGCAGCAGGGGGCGAAATCCAGCGGACAAGTAGGGACGGCATGGACGGGGAGGATCCGATGATCTACGATTACTGCGTAATCGGCGGCGGCATCGTGGGTCTGGCGACGGCGATGAAGCTGCTCGAGATGCGCCCCGGCGCGAGCCTCGTCCTCTTGGAGAAGGAGAAGCGGCTCGGATTGCATCAAACCGGCCACAATAGCGGGGTGATCCATTCCGGGATCTATTACGCGCCCGGCAGTCTCAAGGCGGAACTATGCCGGCAGGGCGCCGAGGCTACCAAGGCATTCTGCACCGAGCACAACATTCCGTTCGAGGTCTGCGGCAAGCTGCTGGTCGCGACCGACGCGACCGAAGCCCAAAGGATGGACGCGCTATTCGAGCGCGCGAAACAGAACCGGATCGAGGTCGACCGCCTGGACGCGCGACGCGCTGAGGCGCGAGGAGCCGAACATCACGGGGGTCGGCGCCTTGTTTGTCCACGCGACCGGAATCGTCGACTACCGGCGGGTCTGCGACGCGATGGGCCAGGTGATACGGTCGCGCGGCGCGGCGATCGAGTTCGGGGTCGCCGTGGGGGCGATCGAGGAGACGCCTTCGGGCGTGATCGTCCGCGCGGGCGGCCGGAGCTGGACGGCGCGGCGCCTGATCGCCTGCGCGGGGCTGCAATCGGACCGTCTCGCCAAGATCGCCGGACTGAAGGTCGAGCACCAGATCATCCCGTTCCGGGGCGAGTACTACCGGCTGCCACCGAGCAAGAACGATATCGTACGCCATCTGATCTACCCGATTCCCGATCCCGACCTGCCGTTTCTCGGCGTGCATCTCACGCGCATGATCGACGGCAGCGTGACGGTCGGCCCGAACGCCGTGCTCGGGTTCGCTCGGGAGGGCTACCGCAAATTCTCGCTCGCTCCCAGAGACGTGATCGAGTACGCGCGTTTCCCGGGGTTCTGGAAGACGATCCTGAATAACCGCGGCTCAGCGATGACCGAGATGCGGAATTCGCTCTGGAAACCGGGTTATCTCGCGCAATGCCGCAAATATTGTCCAAGCCTCACGCTCGCCGACCTCCTGCCGATGGAGGCCGGAATCCGCGCGCAGGCGGTGATGCGTGACGGGACGCTGGTGCACGACTTCTTGTTCATCGAGACGGATCGGATGCTGCATGTCTGTAATGCGCCATCTCCCGCGGCGACCTCCGCGATCCCGATCGGTGAGATGATCGCGTCCAAGTGCGCACAGGCGATGAACTGACCGAAGCGGAGACGGCCTTCGTCGGCTTTATCCGCCTGTATCGTTGTCCCGGCCGAAGGCGGCGATCAGGTCTCGGATCTGCTCCACGTCGGACTGGTCCATGACGCGTTGCGCGAGGCGGACACAGGCGTCGATTTCGACCGCGCGGACGGCCTGCTTCACCCGCGGCACGGCCGAGGCGTTCATGCTGAAGTTGCGCAGCCCGAGCCCGAGGAGCAGGGGCGTGAATTTCGGATTGGCGGCCATTTCTCCGCAGACGGAAACCGGCATGTTCATCCGGCGCGCCGCCTCAACGGAGAACTGCACAAGCCGCAGCACGGCGGGATGCAGCGGATCGTAGAGATGAGAGACGTCGGTTTCGCCGCGGTCCACCGCCACGGTGTACATCGTCAGGTCGTTGGTGCCGATCGCGAAGAAATCCGCCTCCAGCGCCAGCGCATCGGCGGATAACGCCGCCCCCGGCGTTTCGATCATGATTCCGAGCGGCGGCGGCGGATCCGGCAGGCGCCTGCCCTCTGCGCGGAGCCGGCGAATGACGCGCGCGTAGATCTCGCGCGCCAGTCGTACTTCCATGACGTTGGTGATCATCGGCAGCATCACGCGCGTCGGGCCGGCCGCCGAAGCGCGCAGGATGGCGGCGAGTTGCGTTTCGAACAGCCTCGGCCTGCGGAGCAGAAGCCGGATCCCGCGGACGCTCAGAGCCGGGTTGGTATCCACTACGTCGGGCACGATCCCTTCGCTGCTCAGCGCCTCGATGTCCTTCTCGCCGCCCCAGTCCAGCACGCGGATGCTGACCGGATCGCCGTTCATGGCCTCGATGATCGTGCGATAGGTCTCGGTTTGCGTGTCCTCGTCCGGCACGCTCTCCCGGTTCATGAAGAGGAACTCGGTCCGCAGCAGGCCAATGCCGTGCGCGCCGGACTGCGCGACGAGCGGCAGCTCGATCGGCAGCTCCAGATTGGCCTGCAGCTCGATCGCATGGCCGTCCTGCGTCACCGCGGGGAGACGGCGGAGGCGGGCGTATTTCTGCCGCTCGCGGACGAAGGCGGTGAGCGCGCGGCGCGCGTTGGTGAGGCTGGCGGGCGAGGGGTTCAACACCACCAAGCCCTTCGAACCGTCCACGACCGCGAGGTCGCCGGGCTGGATCGCGTGCGCGAGCCCCGGCGCGCCGAGCACCGCCGGAACCCCGAGCGCCCGCAGCATGACCGCGGTATGGCCGTCCGCGCCGCCCTCCTCCGTGGCGACTCCGGCGAGGCGCGCCGGATCGAGCAGCGCGGCGTCGGCTGGCCGCAGCCCCTCGCTCACCAGCACCGCGCCGTCCGGCAAGCCGCGGAAGCTGCGGAACGGCTGCCGCGTCAAGTTGCGCACCAGGCGGCGCGCGATCTCCCGCACTTCCTCGGCGTGGCGCTCCAGGCCGAGGCGCCCGTCATCGGAGGTTTCGGGCGCGGCCTGACCGAGGATGGTGCTCGCGATGTGTTCCGCCTCGTCCACGACCGCGCTCTCAGCCGAGAGGAGCATCTCGCTGATGCGCCGTCGCGCACCCCGGATCAGGCGCGACGGCCCCAGCATATGGATATAGGCGTCCATCAGCGGCGCGATTTCCGCCTGGCTCTCCTCCGGCAATACGCCGAGGCGAGCCCGCAGCTTTTGCAGCTGCTTGCGCGATTGCAGGATCGCGTCCTCCAACCGAGCGCGTTCCGCCTCGATGTCGGCTGCTTGGATCTTGTGGTGTACGATCTCGGCGGGCGGCTCGGTGGTTCCAAAGACGGGGCCGATGCCGATACCGGCGGAGACGGGAATGCCGATGAAGGACTGTTCGGGTCGCGCCACCCCGGCTTCGAGAACGCGAGGCAGACGTTTGTGCTGCGGGACGGGGGGTCCCGGTGCCGCTTGGTCCTGGGCGTCCTTCTCAATCCTGTTCATGGAAGCCGGCCTCGACCAGCGCGGTCAACGCGTCCAGCGCCTCCTTGGCGTCCCAGCCCTCTGCGCGGAGCTCCACTCTCGATCCCTGACCGGCGCCCAGCATCATGAGCCCCATGATCGAGCGTGCCGGCACGCTCTGCCCGTCCTTCACGACATCAACCGACGCGCCGAAGCGTTCGGCCATGGTCACGAACTTGGCGGCCGCGCGGGCGTGCAGTCCGCGACGGTTGGGAATGACCACAATCCGGGAGATGACGGGCGCACCACCACCGGCGGCCCCGTCGCGGGAGCCGTCGGCCGGCCAGGTCATCCGCAGGTGCCGTTCATCTTGCAGCCGTGCAGCACGTGGGAGGCGGCGGCGATGTATTTCTTTCCCGCCTCCTGCGCGCAATCGACCGCGGCGGCAAGCGGCTGGTTCGATCGCACCTTTGCCAGTTTCACGAGCATCGGCAGGTTCACCCCGGCGATCACCTCCACCCCTTTGCGATCCATCATGGAAATGGCGAGATTGCTGGGGGTGCCACCGAACATGTCGGTGAGCAGCACCACCCCATCACCGGTATCACACCGGTTGATACAACCGGCGATTTCGGCCCGCCGGCCGTCAATGTCATCGTCCGGGCCGATACAGACCGTGTCCACGTTGCGCTGGGAGCCCACGACGTGCTCCAGCGCATGGCGAAGCTCCTCGGCCAAGCGGCCGTGGGTGACCAGGACCATGCCGATCATGCGCCGCTCGCTACACGGCACGAACAATCGCCACCGGACCCTTGTTCTTCTTTTTGGATCATGTCGTCGTCTCAGGCCTCCTGTGCCTGAAGGGCGGGGGCCGTACTTCCCCGCCCTCGGCTCGTTCCGCTGATCCGTCGCGGCGAACCGGACGGTCTGTCGTAGCAGCACCGCTCTCGCGGGCGAGTTCCCGATGCGTCACATTCGGCCGCCACCCGGCTTCGGCCAGGAAGGCGGCGAGCCTCTCGACCATGTGCACGGATCGGTGACGCCCTCCGGTGCAGCCGACGGCAATGGTCGAGTATTTCTTGCCCTCGTCGACGAACCTCGGCAAGACCAGGGACAGCAGCCTCGTGATCATCCCGAAAAACGCCGCGTAGTCCGGGTCGGACTTCAACATAGGCGCCAACCTCGGAGTTGAGACCGGTCAGCGGCCGCAATATGGGATCGTAGTGCGGGTTCCGCAAAAAGCGTGCGTCGAATACCAGATCCGCTTCCCGCGGCAAGCCCGCGGGAAAGGCAAAGGAAACGAGCCCGAGATTGAGACCCGTCTGGCCTTGCACCGCGCTGCCCGCCCCAAAATGCCGCTCGATGAGCCGTCGCAGAGCGACCGGAGCCAGCTCGGAAGTATCCACGACGAGATCGGCTGCCTCTTTCAACTCGGCGGTGAGCCGCTCCTCGGCCGCGATTCCGTCCGTCACTCGCCCCAGCGGGGCCAGCGGATGGCGCCGGCGGGTTTCCGTATACCGGCGAAGGAGGGCGGTCTCGTCCGCCCAGGCATAGACGAGCTCGGGCCGCAGCCCGCCGGCCCGCAACCGGCCGATCATGTCGAGCACGGTGCCTGCGTCGAAGCCGCTGGTGCGCACGTCCACGCCTACGGCCAGCGGCCGCTCGCTGCGGCCTATGAGGCGGTCGAGGAGTCCCAAGGGGGGATTATCGACGGCCTCGTAGCCGAGATCCTCGAGCGCTCGGAGAACCGAGGATTTGCCCGCCCCGGAGAGGCCGGTGACGAGCACCAAGCGAGTGCGGCCGGGCGTGGTCTGGCCGCTGCCGCTCACGGAGAGGGCGCCGCTCACAGGGAGAAGGCTCCCACGCGCTGGCTCGCGCGTCCGAGCGCGCAATCCAGCGCCAAGGCGACCCGGGCGGCGGCGGACGGGGCTGCCGCGTCCACGACGACAAGCGGCAGGTCGAGCGCGTGATGCCGGGACGGCTCCGGAAGCCGCGGCGCGTTCGGCGCGAGTTGTGCCACCAGAGCCAGCCGCGCCGATTCGAGATACGGCAGGCGCACGATGCCGAGCCCGCGCACTTCCAAAAGGCCCGCGAGCCTCGCCGGAGAACTGGCGCAGCCGTCTTCGACCTCCACCCGGTCGTCGGCCACGAGGACGAATCCGCGATCGAGCAAACGCAGCAGGAGATCGGATTTGCCCGAGCCCGGCGGCCCCATCAGCAGCACGCCCGCACCCTCGCGCGCAGCGCAGCTCGCATGGATCTGCATAAAGCGGCAATGTGGTCCGATGCGGTCTGGAAAGAAAGCGGGTTGTCGCTTTTTTTGCTCCGGGTCGGCGTCAAACCGTTTCCGCATGAGGGCGATGATCTCACGTAGCGACATCGAAGCCGCCGCAGACCGCATCCGTCCCCACGTACGCGTAACGCCGGTGATGCATCTCGAAGCTGGGGAGTTCGGCGTCGACTGCCCTGTTTCGCTGAAGCTCGAGCTGCTCCAGCGCACTGGGAGCTTCAAGCCGCGCGGTGCTTTCAACCGAATATTGTCGGCCGATCTGCCGGCTTCCGGCGTAATCGCCGCTTCGGGCGGCAATCACGGAGCCGCAGTCGCTTATGCCGCCCGCTCCCTCGGGCTCCGCGCGGAAATCTTCGTCCCGGAACCCACGCCCTCGGCGAAGCTCGCCCGCATCGCCGAATACGGTGCGGCGATCGTGCGAACCGGTAGCACCTACGCCGACGCGCTTCGGGCCAGTGAGGGGCGGCGAGCGGAGACCGGGGCGCTGGAAGTCCACGCCTACGATCAGCCCGAGGTCCTGGCGGGACAGGGAACGGTCGCCCGCGAGTTCGAGCGCGCCGCGCCGGAGCTGACCCATGTGCTGGTGGCGACGGGCGGCGGTGGTCTCATCGGCGGCATCGCCGCTTGGTACGCGGGCAGGGTCGAGGTCGTGAGCGTGGAACCGGAAGGCTGCCCGGCCCTGCACGATGCGCTGGCGGCCGGCCGCCCGGTGCCCGCCCCTGTTGGCGGGATCGCGTCCGACAGCTTGGGCGCGCAGCAGGTCGGGGCGTTCATGTTCCCGATCGCCAGCGCGCATGTAAGGCGTGCTGTGCTCGTCCCGGACGCGGCGATCCGCGCCGCCCAGCGCCTGCTCTGGAACAGACTCCGGCTGATCACCGAGCCGGGAGGCGCAACCGCGTTGGCCGCCATGCTCTCGGGCGCCTTCGTTCCGCCGTCCGGCGCTAAGGTCGGGGTCGTGCTGTGCGGCGCTAATACCGATCCCGCAACGATCGCCCATGGCTGATCTCGTGCCTCCTCGAGATTCCATGCTGCGCGCGCAGTCTGAAAGAGCGGTTAACCCGGCCTCGATCACGATGCCGGATGATGCGCGCCTCCGGATCCCTCGGGCGAAATGCCGCGCTTCGGCGAACCGCCGATCATATGGCCGATCGACATGAGTGGAGGGATCCGGTCGCAGACGATCTTCAGCATTGCGAGCAGCGGCACGGCCAGCAAAGCGCCGAGCACGCCCCACATCCAATCCCAGAAGAACAGGGAGACGATAACCAGAACCGGATTCAAGGTGAACCGACTGGCGAGCAGCATTGGGGTAATCGTCTCTCCTTCCAGCACGTGAACGACGAGATAGATGCCGGCTGGAAGCAGTGCGGGCCAGAAGTTGCTGTACGTGAACAGTCCGACGAAAAAGAAGATCACCATGCCGCAGAACGGCCCAAGAATTGGAACGTAGTTCAGCAAAAACGCGAGCGTTCCCCAGAGCAGCGGGTCCGGCAGGCCGCATAGCCATGTGGAGACCCCGTTCGCGATCCCGACCAGGGCGTTCATCATGGTGATCGTGGCGAGATAACCCGAGATGTTGCGCTCGATCTCGTCGCTAATCTCTACCACGCGCTTCTTATCCCGAAATCGCGGCAGGATCTCCACCAATCGGCGCAGCAGACTGTCGCCGGATGACAGCATGAAAAATAGCACCACGAGCAACGTGAACAGCTCGCCCACGAAGGCCCGTGTGCCGGCCAGGACTGATAGCCCGACGCTTCTGCCCAGTGTGGACGGCTGCTGCACATTCACGGTCTGCCCGGCGTTGCCGCTCGGCTGTTGCTGCTGCAACAATTGGTCGATCTTCTGCATTCCCTCGTGCATATACTCGATCGGCTTGCGCATGATGCTGAGCTTCTGCTCGAGCGTCGGCAGAGTCTGGGGCGCTTTAGCGATCCAGCCCGAGGCAGGTACGGAAATGGCGGCCCCAATCGCACCGATGACACCGAACAATGCCACGATGAGCAGCAGCGATGAGAGAGTGGCGGGAAGCCGCAGCTTGTCTGACAGAAACCGCCTCGCGGGCTGCAGCAGCAGGTTCAGGACGATCGCCAGTACGAACGGGACGATGATATCGGAGGCGAGATAGAGCGTGTAGAAGGTCGCGAGCACCGCCAGGATGAGGAGCGCAATCGTGCGTGTGTCCGGGACGTTGCGCCTGAGCTCGTCGCGTGCCGCGTCCGTTCGCATGATCTCGTCCTGCGCGCCATAGCCCTCGACCGCCCCGCTCTCGCTCATGCACGCCTCCACGTAACGACGACCGGGTCCGCTGTCTTCCCGCCGAAAACCTGGCCTCTCACGTCGGCCCTCCTCTCACGGCGCTGGCATGAAACGGCGGATAGCGGCGGGCGTCGAACAGCTGAAAGCGCCATCACTCGCACGGGTCGAGGCTCCTCCCGGACAGGGCGTCGTCGAGCGTCACGTCGACAGTGGCGGCATGCGGGATCGGCCGGCCCGTGATGTTGTCGGGAGTGGCGTACCGTAAGTCGAGGACGACCTCGTCCTTCCTGCGCAGCGGCACGAGCATCACCACAGGGTAAAGCGTTTCCCGCCTGACAGGAAACGGCATGCCGCGCCGATCTCGGTTGGCTCAGGCGCCTGCTCGAACCCGGCAAATCGCGGTATCGGAGAAAAGCGTCCTATTCAGTATAGTTCCGTCGGGCTCATGAACTGGCTCTTATCCGGATGGCAGCCGAGGCTTGCCAGTGCTCCTTCCTCCCGTCTCGGTCGAATTCCGGCCGTCAGGGGCAGCACCTGATGCGCATTCTGGTTCTGGATTCGGCCCTCCCGCGCTGCTTGGCGGCGGCGGTGGAGGGTGAGCGAGTGTTGGCGACGCAGTCGAGGGAAGGGGATCGGGGCCAAGCCGCGAGACTGCCTGCGATGGCGGCGGCGGTTCTCTCCGATGCGGGCTGGCGGCCCGAATCACTCGGGCTCGTGGCCGTCACGGTTGGACCTGGCAGCTTCACGGGAATTCGGGCCGCTCTTTCTCTCGCCCACGGGATCGGGCTTGCGGCCGGGGTTTCCGTTGTCGGCGTGACCGTCGGCGAGTTGCTGGCGGATTCGCTTCCCGATCTCGGCGGGCGGCGCTTCTGGTCCGTCATCGACAGCCGGCGCGGGCGCGTGTTCCTGGAATGCGCCGCCATGATTGCGGCCTTCGAGCTCGATGGCTTGCCCTGGCCCGATGGCCCGGTCGCGATCGCCGGCAACGCCGCAATCGAAGTCGCGGCCCGGCTCGCCGCCCAAGGGGCGGACGTCATGCTCACGGACGCCCGATGGCCCTCGCCGCGGCACGTAGCACGGGTTGCAAGGCTGCGGCTCGAGGGCGCCGTGCCGCCGCTCCCGGCGCAGCCGCTGTATGTGGACGCGCCGGAAGCCGCTCCGTCGGTCGGCCTCCGCCCGCCGCCTGAATCGGGGTGAGCGTCAGTTTCGCGATAGCCCGAGCGGCGCCATCGCACGCGCCGGCGATGGCGGCCATCCATGCAGCGGCGTTTCCGGCGCCGGAGGCTTGGGGGTCCGACGCGATCGGGCTGCAACTCGGCTTGCCCGGCACCTTCGGCCTGATCTCTCACGCGGGCGGCATGATTCTGGCCCGCATCGCCGGGGATGAGGCGGAAATCGTCACCTTGGCCGTCATGCCAACCGGCCGACGCCGAGGCCTGGGGCGGGCGCTGGTTACCGCCGCGAAGGAGGAGGCGGCCGCGGGTGGTGCCCGCGCGATCTTTCTCGAAGTCTCGACGGCGAACCTCCCGGCGCAGGCGCTTTATGCCGGCACCGGGTTCGTCGAGGTCGGCCGCCGTCCGCGTTATTACCTGGACGGCGCGGATGCGCTGCTCATGCGGGCCAGGCTCACTCCCCACGCCGCAGGCGCAGATGGGTAACGCCATCCGGATCCGTTTCCAGAGAAAGCACCTCGTGACCCTGCTCGCGAGCTGTGCGCGGCACGTTGCTCAATGGCTCCTGTCCGCGAAGGCGCACGAGCAGAACCTGCCCGGGGGCCATGCGGTCCAGAGCCAGCCGGGTGCGAACGAACGTCATGGGGCAGGTCTCCCCCGTGATGTCCAGCTCGCAGTTCCAGTCATGGCTCTCGTTGGCCTTCGTCTGTGTCATGATTGGCCTGCTTCTTTGCCCCGCAAATATCCATTGCGAAATAGCTCAATCCGGCTATATATGCAGCAAGTCTTCTATCTTGGAAGGGAGCAGCAATGGTCGATCATCCGGCCAACCAGAACGTGCTCGGACTGACCGCCCAAATCGTGTCGGCCCATGTTTCCAACAATTCGGTCTCTCCGGATGCACTCCCCTCCTTAATTCAGGAGGTATACAAGACACTGGCGGGGGTTGGTAAGGAGCCGATTTCCGCCGAGAGGCCCCAGCCGGCTGTTCCCGTCAAAAAATCTGTTTTTCCCGACCACATCGTCTGTCTTGAGGATGGGAAGAAACTCAAGATGCTGAAGCGGCATCTTAAAACGGCCTATAACATGACTCCGGAGCAGTATCGGGAGCGTTGGGGTCTGCCGCCCGATTATCCCATGGTCGCGCCGAACTACGCCCGGCACCGCTCTTCGCTCGCCAAGAAGATCGGGCTCGGAACCAAGCCGCGCAGCGGACGGAAGTAGCCGGGCGCCCTGGCCGGGGTTGGCCGGGGGTCCGCATTGGACAGGGCGTGCCCGGATCGGCTACGCCGCTCGGGTCTGAGGCGGTTGCCAGGCGGCCTGCTTGGTCCGGATCGGCCGCCAAGGGAATGCCAGGGAACTCATGGAATCGCGCATCGAGCGCCTGTGCGTCGAACGGGGCCTGAAAATGACAGGACAGCGCCGGGTCATCGCCCGGGTGCTGTCCGAATCGAGTGACCATCCGGACGTCGAGGAACTCTATCGCAGAGCCGGTGCGCTGGACCCGCGGATTTCCATCGCCACAGTCTACCGCACCGTTCGCCTGCTTGAAGAGAAGGGAATTCTGGAACGCCGGGATTTCGGGGGTGGGAGGGCGCGCTACGAGCCGACGGAGCACGGCCACCACTATCACCTGATCGACATCGAAACCGGTAAGGTGATCGAGTTTGAGGACGCGGAGCATGAGCAAGTGATGCAGGCGATCGCGGCTCGGCTCGGCTTCGACCTCGTTTCGTTGAGGTTGGAGTTGTTCGGCCGCCGACGGGAAACGCAGCGTGACAAGGCCGACACGGTCTCCGAGGTGCCCGGCCAGCGCCCGGCCTCGTCCCGTTCGCGCGATCCGGCGGAGTCCGCTCCGCAGCAGGGAAGAGCGCCACGGTGACGGCCGAAAAACCCACCGGCGCCGTGCCGCGGGACGGTCCGGGGTTTGGTGAACTCCGGGCCGGCAATCTCGGTGTCCGGATCGCGACGGCAGCCGGCGAGATCGACGCTGTCCAGTCGCTGCGCTTCCGCGTGTTCTACGAGGAAATGGGCGCCTCGCCCGACCCGGGCGCGGCTGCTTCGCGGCGGGACCGCGACGCCTTCGACCGGGTGGCCGATCATCTTATCGTCGTCGACTACGCGATCGGGCCAGGGCCGGAAGGCATCATCGGCACGTATCGGCTGCTCCAGCGCGAAGGCGCGCGACAGGCGGGGCGCTTCTATTCGTCCGATGAGTACGACATCAGCGCCATGGAGCAGTTTCCCGGGCGCGTGCTCGAACTCGGGCGCTCCTGCGTCGACGCAGCGCACCGGAGTCGCGCCGTACTGCAGCTTCTTTGGCGCGGCATTGCAGCCTATGTGTTCCGCCATGAGATCGACCTCATGTTCGGCTGCGCCAGCCTGCCGGGAACGGACCCGGACACGCTCGCGCCGGAGCTGACCTATCTGTATTTCAACCACTTGGCGCCGCCCGCGCTTCGGCTGCGTGCTCTCCCGGAACGCTACGTGGAAATGCGCAGGATGGATCCCGATCGCCTCGACCGTCGGCGGGCGCTCGTCGCGCTACCCCCTCTCGTCAAGGGTTATTTGCGTCTCGGCGGCTTCGTCGGCGACGGAGCCGTGATCGACCACCAATTCAACACGACCGACGTCGCCATCGTCGTGAAGACGGATCTGATAACCGACAAATACTACCGTCACTACGAGCGGCAACTTCGGGACGCGCTGAATTAATCGAAGTCTCGGACGACACCGCTTCCCACCTGTTCACCGGTTCTCCGCCCCGAAGGCGGCCGGACCGAGGCTGTGGGCGAGCATGCTATGCGCGATCTCGCGCTCGCCAAGAATGACCAGGTCCGCGCCGAGCTTGGTCAAATGCTCGACCTCCGCGTCAGAATGCGCGCGGGCAAGGATCTCGATTGCGGGATTGGTGTGGCGCGCCTGCTGCACGATCTGACCCGCCTCGAAGGCTTCAGGAATCGCGATGAAAAGCGTGCGCGCTTCGCCGATATTCGCCGCCGCGAGAAGGCGGGGGTCGGCCGCGTTGCCCGCGATCGCCTCGACATTCTCTGCGTGCAGCCGATCCACGAGGTCGTGGCGATCCTCTATCACCAGCAGCGGCCGATGCGAGCGGCGCAACGCCTCGCCCACGACACTGCCTACGCGCCCATAACCGACGAGCACGGAATGCTCTCGGAGAGCCGTCGTCGGCAGCGGCTCTGGTTCGGGCTCCGGCTGGATCTCTGGGTGGGCGACGGTCTCGCGGCGTTCCAGCCAGGGTTTCAGGCGGTCGGCCGCAGCGAACAGGATCGGGTTGGCGAGAATGGAGAAGATCGCTCCCGCAAGTATCAGGTCACGGGCCTCGGGCGGCATCAGCCCGACGCTGACGCCAAGTCCGGCCAGAATGAATGAGAACTCGCCGATCTGCGCGAGACTTGCGGAGATCGTCAAGGCGGTTGAGACGGGATGGCGCAATCCGCGCACGATCCCGAACGCAAGCACCGCCTTTCCTAGCGTGATGATGAGAATTGTCGCGACCAGCGGCCCGGGATGTTCGACCAGGACCCGCGGATTGAATAGCATGCCGACCGAAACGAAGAACAGCACCGCGAACGCGTCCCGGAGAGGCAGCGTCTCTTGTGCCGCGCGCTGGCTCAGCTGCGATTCGGACAGCACCATTCCGGCGAAGAACGCGCCCAGCGCGAACGATATCCCGAACAGCATCGCGGCTCCGTAAGCGACGGAAAGGGCGATGGCCAGCACGGCAAGACGGAACAGTTCCCGCGAGCCCGTATGTGCGATCGCGTGGAGCAGCCAGGGAATGGCGCGGCGTCCGACCACGAGCATCAGCGCGACGAAGGCTGCGACCTTCAACAGTGTGATGCCGATGGTCGCCAGCATTGGCCCCATCGTGACCGGCGCAGCGCTGGCGCCTTCCTCGAAGCTCTCGTTCAAAATGCGAGCGATCGCCGGGGCGAGCACGAGCGCCAGCACCATTGCGAGATCCTCGACCACGAGCCAGGCGATCGCGATGCGCCCACGCTCGCTCTCGAGTAGGTGGCGTTCCTGCAAGGCGCGCAATGCCACGACGGTACTGGCGACTGACAGCGCGAGACCGAACAGGAAGCTTCCCCCGATCGGCCAACTCACCAACTCTCCGAGCCCGATGCCGAGGAGCGTGACCAGCACCATGCGCCCGAAGGCGCCGGGCACCACGATCGAGCGCACCGCGAGCAGGTCCTCGAGCGAAAAGTGCAGACCGACGCCGAACATCAGCAGGATGATGCCGATCTCTGCCAGCTCGTTGGCCATGTGCTGGTCGGCCGCGAAGCCTGGCGTAAGGGGGCCAACGACTATGCCCGCGACCAGATACCCGACCAGCGGCGAAATGCGCAGCCGGTGAGCGAGCGCGCCGAACACGAAGGCGAGTCCGATGCCGGCCACGAGGGTCGCGATCAGCGGCGTGTCGTGAGGCATGGAGCCGAGCCTCCCTGGGTCCGAGGCCCCTTATAACAGCCGGTTGTTGACCCGAGTCGAACGTGAGTTTGCTAGTCCGTGCCGCCCCTGTCCGACTGGCGCGGGATGCTGGCCTCGCCTTCGCCGAGTGCGCGCTGCATGTACACCACGTCCAGCCACCGTCCGAACTTAAACCCGGCGGCGCGCAGGATTCCGATGCGGTGGAAGCCGAGGCTCGCATGCACGCCGATCGAGCCGACATTCTCGGAATCGCCGATTACCGCGATCATTTGGCGGAACCCGCGTGCCGTGGCATCCGCGAGAAGCCGGGCGACAAGCGCCTTGCCGACCCCCTGACCGCGTACATCGTCGCGGACGTAAATGCTGTTCTCGGCAGTGAAACGATATGCGGCGCGCTGCCGGAACTGGCTGAAATAGGCGAAGCCAAGGACGCCGGTCGCGTCCACGGCGACCAGCCAAGCCCAGCGGCGCGCCCGGCCCGTATGGAAACGCTCCATCATCTCTTCCACCGAGGGAGGCGCTTCCTCGAATGTGCCGGTGCCGTGCAGGACGTGATGGGCGTAAATCGACTGAATCTCCGCTACGTCCGCATCGACGGCATTCCGGATCAGCATGCCAGAGGTCTCGGGCATGGAATCAGACTGGCAGCCCGAGAGTGCCGGCGACTTCCTGCGCCAGCGCGAGCAGAGCGTGGTCGCGACCGGGCGCCGCGGTCAGCGACAAGCCGACCGGTGCTCCTCCAACCGTTCCGGCCGGGAGCGTCACTTCCGGAAGCCCGCAGAAACCCGCGATCGCGGTCACGCCGATGGTGGCCTCCCTGACCGCGTCCTGCTCGGAGAGGCTTGCGGTGAGCAGCGGGGCCGGGCAGGGGCTGGTCGGGTATACCAGGACGGCCCCGCCCGCGAGGAGAGGGCGGATACGGGCCTGGAGCATCCGCCGGAACGCCCGTCCGGCGACTGGGAGAGCAGGGTCCAGAGTCTCGGCCGCGGCGAACCGCTGGGCAACACCTGGGCCGAACCGGGGCCGATGGGTGGACACCCACTGGCCGAGCGTCGCCCAGACCTCCTCGGCCTGTGCACTCCGAAAATGGTCATAGAACGTGTCCAAGCCCTCGGGCGCGAGGTGCAGCGGAAGCGGACGTCCCAGGAGCTGGCCGATCTTGGCGAGCGCCGGATGGAGCACCCGGGCGACCTCCGGGTCGGCGTTGATCCAGGCTTCCTCGACGCGCAGCAAGGGGCCGTCGACGGCTTCGCCGCCGCCGGGAAGGAGCGCCTCGCCAACCCGAGCCAGGACTCCTGCGGTAGCGGCGAACCAGCCGCACGTATCAAAGCTCGGTGCGAGCGAGCACGCCCCGGCCATGCTGATCGCCCCGAAACTCGGGCGAATACCGAACAGGCCGCAATAACTTGCCGGAATGCGGACCGAGCCGCCGGTATCCGATCCGAGAGCGAAATCGACCAGTCCCGCAGCGACCGCCGCCGCGGAGCCGCAGCTCGAACCGCCTGGAAAACGCTCCGGCGCACGGGGGTTTAGCGGGGTGCCGTGCCAGACATTCTCCCCGGTCAACCCGTAGGCCAGCTCGACTGTCTTGGTCTTGCCGATCAGCCAGGCCCCGGCTTGCAGCAGTGAAAGAATGACCGGGGCCGTCGCGATGGCGGGCGGATGGGTACGCGCCCAATCGGGATTGCCGTACGTCGTCAAGACGCCCGCTACATCGTAGAGATCCTTCGCGGCGAAGGTGAGGCCCGAGAGGCGTCCCTCCGCCAGCGGCATCTGTTCTGCACGGCCCCCGGGAACGAATGCCTCGACCGTGTCGTCAAGCGCCACCATTTGGCCTTCCCCATCCGTCTCAGGACCCCAGCCTGCGGGTCGCAGCCTGCGGCGCTTCCGGCTAATGGTAAAGTGCGCCGCTCTTTCACGGGACGCGAGCAACCATTGGTTGTTGATTCGCGCTACGCGCGTAGGCATACTGCGCCGCAGAAACGCGGGGCCCGACCCCTAAGAACCTGTTTTTGCTCCGTACCACCACCGGGAGGCCTCGTACCGAGCGCCTCGCAAGGGAACCAATACGTGGATAGACCTGAAGCACACCGATCCGGTGCAGCTGCCGGACGCACTGGCGATGTGACCCATGCGGGACCCGAGGCGGTTTCCGACGAGGGTATTGGCGCGATTCCGATCGCGGCCGTGACACTCGGCCCGATCGCGCCGGATGTCGATCCTCGCTTGCAAGCGATCGCGGTCGCCGCACGGTTTTGTGGGATCGAACTGGACCCAGCCGAGTTCCGCGGGGAGCCTGGAGAGAGGTCGCCGGGCGCGGCCGCACTGTCGAAATGGGTGCAGGGCTCAGGCATGTGGGCTCGGGCCGTACGTCTTAAGTGGCGTAACCTGATGCGCTTGCAGGATAGCGGCCCGGTTGTCCTGCTATTCACCGACGGCGGCGCGGGCTTGCTGACCGGCGTAAACGCCGAACAGAATGTCGTTCTAATAAAGGACCCGGCCGCGCCGTCCTCCAAACCGGCCATAGCGGTCGATGAGCTGCGGTTGAGCCAGGTATGGTCCGGGGAAGCGGTGCTGCTGCGGGCCGAGCGTGGCGCCCCCGAAGCCGACGCTCCGTTCACGCTTGGCTGGCTCGGCTCCCTCGTCATGCGGGAGCGACGTTCGCTGCGCGATATCGCATTCGCTTCGCTGACGCTGAGTTTTCTGACCATCTTCCCGCCGCTGCTGGTGATGACGGTCGTGGACAAGGTTCTCACCCATCACAGCACCGCGACATTGGCCTTGCTCGGCGCCATTCTGCTGATCGGGGTGATTTATGAGGGCGTGCTGGGCCACGCGCGCCGGCTGATCGTTGTCGTGGTCGGCACTCGGCTGGACGCCCGGCTCAACCTGCACATCTTCAACCGCCTGCTGCGTCTACCGCTCGACTACTTCGAGCGGCACCCGGCCGGCGAGTCGATGCACAAGATCGGTCAGGTGTACAAAGTCCGCGACTTCCTGACCGGCAAGCTGCTGACCACGTTCCTCGATCTCATGACGCTCGTGGTCCTGGTGCCGTTTCTCTTCTATTTGAACCCCTCGCTCGCCTGGATCGTGCTCGCGGGTTCGGGCCTGATCATGCTCATCATCCTCGCCTTTCTGCGGCCGCTGAGGACGGTGTTCCAGAAAGTCGTAGCGGCGGAGACCGAAAAGGCGTCGGCGCTCGGCGAGACGATATTCGGCATTCGCACCGTGAAGTCGCTCGCGATCGAGGCCCAGCGCAAATCCCTGTGGGACGCAAGGGTGGCCGAGGCCGGCAGATGGCGGCTCGCTTTCGGCAAGCTGAGCAACTGGCCGCAAACCTTGGTCACGCCGATCGAACGCTTCATGTCGATCGGTGTCGTGTTGGTGGGCGCGTATCTCGCCTTGCAGGACCAGACCGGCTACGCGGTCGGCGCGCTGTTCGCCTTCATGATGTTGAGCATGCGGGTCGCGCAGCCTCTCGTCGGGCTGGCCAAGCTGATCGAGGACTACGAGGAAGTCGGCTCGTCGATCAGCGAGGCGGCCTCCGTCCTGAACCGTCCGCTCGAATCCGATGTGGCTTCCGGGGGGCTGCGGCCGCGATTCGCCGGCGGCATCAGCTTCGACGACGTGACCTTCACGTACGGGGGCACCAAGGTCCCTGCGCTGGACCGGATTCTCGTTCTCGATCCCCGCCGGCACGATGCTCGGTGTCGTGGGGCGCAGCGGCTCGGGCAAATCGACCCTGACGCGGCTGCTCCAAGGCATCAATCGCGAATATAGCGGCTTCGTAAAGATCGACGGCTCCGATTTGCGGGAGATCAATCTGCGGCATCTGCGCCAGAGCTTCGGCGTGGTGCTACAGGACAATTTCCTGTTTCGCGGCTCGATTCGCGACAACATCATCGCGGGCCGGCCGGGGCTGACGCTCGAGGACGCGGTCCGCGCCGCGCGGCTCGCCGGCGCAGAAGAATTCATCGAGCGAATGCCGAACGGGTACGAGACCTTCATCGAGGAGGGCTCGCCCAATCTGTCCGGCGGCCAGCGGCAGCGTCTCGCGATCGCCCGCGCCCTCATTACCGACCCGCGCATCCTGCTTTTGGACGAAGCCACGAGCGCGCTCGACCCGGAGAGCGAAGCGCTGGTCAACGCCAACCTGCTCCGCATCGCGCGCGGACGGACGATGGTGATCGTCTCGCATCGCCTCTCGTCATTGACGGAGTGCGATCAGAATCCTCGTTCTCGAAAAGGGCCAGGCGGTCGACATCGCACCGCACCGGACTCTGCTCGAGCGCTGCTCCCTTTATCGCCAGCTCTGGGCGCAGCAGAACCGCCACCTCGACACTCAAGGTCCACGCCATGCAGCTCTTGCTCCAGCATTCGCCCAAGGGGATTGAGCCGATGGAGGACCGGAACGACGCCACGCTTCCCGCGATCCTCGAATTCCAGTCGCCCTCGGCCGCGATTCTCACGACGCCGGTACCCCGTGTCGCGCGCGGCACCGTCTGGCTGATCACGAGCCTGTTCTTCGTGTGCCTGCTCCCGATGGGGCTGATCCCGATCGACAAGGTCGTGACCGCGCAGGGAAAGGTCGTGTCCGAGGCTCCGACCACGGTCGTGCAACCGCTCGAGACGGCCATCGTCCGTTCCATCAACGTCCGGGAAGGGCAGATGGTGAAGGCCGGCGATCTTCTCGCCCGGCTCGATCCCACCTTCGCGGCGGCGGACGTGGGCGCGTTGCAGGCGCAGGTTGCCAGCCTCCAGGCCGAGGTGTCGCGCCTTCAGGCAGAGGCCGAGGGCAAGCCGTTCACCTACACGGGGCTCGATCCGGCGCTCTCACTCCAGGCGGCGATCTACGCGCAGCGCGAGTCGGAGCGCAGTTTCCGGCTGGAGAACTACCAGCAGAAGATCAGCGGCCTGATGGCGACGGTCGCCCGCAACCAGGCGGACACGAATGCTTATCGCCAGCGGCTGGACGTTGCGCGGAACGTCGAAGTAATGCGGAAGGAATTGGAGCGCCTGCAGGTCGGCAGTCGCCTCAACTCCCTCGCGGCGACCGATAGCCGCCTCGAGATGACGCGCGGACTCGAGAACGCAACCGAAACCGCGGAAAGCGCCAAGCGCGATATCGCGGCTTTGGTCGCCGAACGCGACGCGTATCAACAGAACTGGCGTGCCGAAGTTTCCCAGAAGCTCGCCGAGCAGACCCGGACACTGAGCGATGCGCGGGAGAACCTGAACAAGGCGCAGCTTCGCCGACAGCTGGTCGAATTGCGGGCGGAGCGGGACTCGACGGTGCTGACGATAGCCAAGGTTTCGGTCGGATCGGTGCTGCAGTCGGGGGATCAATTCATCACCCTCGTGCCGACCGACGTTCCGCTGGAAGTCGAGGCGAACATCTCCGGCCGCGACGACGGTTTCGTGCATCTCGGCGATCCGGTCGCGGTCAAGTTCGACACATTTCCCTACCACCAGTACGGCATGGCTACGGGAACGGTGCGCACCATCAGCGCGGACAGTTTCACGGGCGCGGATGAGGCGCGCAGCCGCACCGGTATTGGCGCGGTCCCCGTCCCCCAGAGCAGCACCGAGCCGTTCTACCGGGCGCGCATCGCGATCAACTCCGTCGATCTGCACGATGTGGCGCCGGGCTTTCACATCGCGCCGGGTATGCCGGTCACGGCCGACATCAAGGTGGGCAAGCGCACCGTGCTGGCCTATCTCTTGGGTCGGGTGCTGCCGGTCGCTTCCGAGGGAATGCGCGAGCCTTGATAGAGGCGCCTAGGAAGCACGCGAACCTCTTGGTGGCCTGAGAACAAATGCGTTGGCTCGACTCCATGCTGGCGCTTGTGTCGCCCGGTGCGTCGCTGCGGCGTGCCACGCGCCTCGCGGAAAGGGGCCGCATGGCACAGGCGTTCCGCTCTTACGCCCGGGCGGCGGCTGCCGGGCTCGCCGAAGCGCAATTCCATGTTGGCCGTTGCTATCTCGAAGGGAGCGGCGTTCCCGCCAGCCCTGCCGAAGGGACGCGCTGGCTGGAGCGCGCCGCCAAGCAGGGCTTCGTCGAGGCGCAAGCCCAACTCGCAGGCCTCTACGTACAAGGCGCGGGAACGGCCGCCGCGGCCGAATTGCGTCCGGGCGGTTCGCTGTTCTCGGCCGTGGAACCGCACGAGCCCGATTTCGCAACCGCGGCGGCATGGGCGCGCAAGGCGGCCGAGGGAGGTTCCGCCGACGGGCAGTCGGTGCTCGCCTACATCTTGACCTCCGGCCCCGAAACGATGCGCGATCCGGAAGAGGCGCATCGCTGGTACGAGAGATCCGCTGCGGGCGGCTCGCCGCGAGGGGCCCTCGGCTATGCTCTCTCGCTGGCACGCCGAGCCGGGACCGAGGCCGAACAACGCGAGGTCGTGGCTCTGCTTCGCCGCGCGGCCGATGCCGGGCTGGGCATGGCGTTCTATCTGCTCGGCGTGCTCACCGAGCGGGGGGTGGGCACCGAGCGCGATCCGGCCGCGGCCGCGCAGTTGTACCGTCAATCCGCCGAGACGGGGTATCGCAACGGACAGGCGCGCTGGGGATTGGCGCTCACCGAAGGAGTGGGCGTGCCGCAGAATCCGTCCGAAGGCGAGTTATGGTTGAGACGGGCGGCGCTGGCCGGTGATCATGAGGCAGCGGCCGTGGTCGGCGACCTCTATTCGAAGGGCGGGAAGTTGCCGCCCAACTATGCGGAAGCCGCGATGTGGTACAGGCGGTCGGGGGAGGCAGGGCACGCCGGCGCCGCTCGTGCACTCGGCCTCTTGCATCTGACCGGCGCGGGAGTGGCCCGCGACCCGGAAGAGGCGGCGCGTTGGTTCCGCGCCGCCGCGGACGGCGGAAATCGCGAGGCGCAGGCGGATCTCGCCAATCTCGTTTTGCAAGGCGTGGGTGCGCCCGAGGACCTCGTCAAGACCCGGCGCTGGTTCGAGGACGCCGCCGCGTCCGGTGACCTTTTCGCCGCCTTCACCTTCGGCGTCTCGCTCGCGGAGGGAGTCGGTTTCGAGCGGGACGAGAGACTGGCCGCGCAGTGGTTGCGCAAGGCCGCCGACGGGGTCGTCAACGCACAGTATTGGTATGGGCGGATGCTGATCGAGGGCCGCGGCGTCGAGGCCGATCCAGAGGAGGGGCGGGCCTGGATGGCGCGCGCCGCCGAGGCAGGCATGATCGACGCGCAGGCGGTGCTCGGGCACATGATGGTGACGGGACAGGGCGGACCGCGCGACCACGCGGCGGCACTCTCCTGGTACGAGAAGGCGGCCAACAAGGGCCATGTCGGGGCGATGTTCGCAATGGGAGCGTTGCACGGCGGCGGACACGACGTGCCGCAGGATCGCGCGACCGCTAAACGCTGGTTCCGCGCCGCCGCTGAAGGTGGCCACGGCCACGCGCAGATGATGCTGGGCCGCTATCTCGCCCGCGGCTTGGGCGGTCCCCGCGACCCGGTCGAAGCACGGCTCTGGCTGGAGCGCGCCGTTGCGCAAGGCCTCGTGGAGGCGCGCTCCGATTTGGCCGGCCTGCCGTCTCCGCCTGCGACGGAGAAGCCTGAACAGCACGCCGTCGGACGCTAACCGAGGCCTTGGCGTGAATCGAAGCGAACCGGCCACGACGGAGGGTACTTCCCTCCGAGAGTGGACGCGGCTCGCCGAGGAGGCCTGGGAACGTGGGCGGGCGGAAGCCGGCGCGGGCAGGCTGGACGAGGCGCTTCGTTGGCTGGACCGTGCGTCCCGTCTCGCGCCCACTGATGACACCGTCAAACTCACCCTCGCGATGGTCTGTCTCGCCCGGCAGGAGCCGAGGGCGGTTCGGCTGCTCGAGGAAGTCGTGGCCCGGAACGATGTCCGGGAAGCCTGGATGGGACTCGCCGCCGCCCGGCGGTTATCGCGGGATGCGGCCGGCGCTGCTGCGGCGCTCGGAGAGGCGCTGACGAGAAACGTGATGATGCCGGACGCTGCCGCAGTCGCGGAGGCGATCGCCCGCGAGGCCGGAATGCCCGGATGGTGCGGAGTTCTCCTCCGATGGGGTCCTTCGATGGGGACTGTCGAATCAGGAAGTCCTGCCCGAGGTCGCCTTGGACGGCCGCGCGTTGCCGGTTTCACCCCAGCCGCATTCCGCTTCTCTTCCGCTTCCGGCGGAATGGAGATGCGCGGAAGAGGTGAGCATTCGCCTCCGGGGGAGGGACCTGATCGGCAGTCCCGTCCGGCTAGGGGCGATAGCGCGCGTCGAAGGTGTGGTCGAGGCGCACGCGGGGGGACTACGGGGCTGGGCCTGGCACCCAGGGGACCCGGAGCGAGACCCCGTCCTGAGCGTGTCCTCATCGGGACGGGTCCGGTTCCGGTGGACCGCAACCGATACGGAGACGGAGAGCGCAGGGCGGGGATTGCTCGCTCGTCCGCGCGCTTTCCAGGTTCCGCGGGAGGCCCTGGCGCGCATCTCCGGAGAAGTCCGTGTTTGCGGGGAAGATGGGCGGGATCTGCTTGGAAGCCCAATTCATCCAGTCTGCAAGCAACGGCGGTCCGCCGCCCCGGTCGCGGTGCCGGCGATCAGGGCCACCCCGGCCCCTATTGTCCGGCGCCGGCGTGAGACGGACGTGGTGGTCCCGGTGCACGGCAATCGGGAGAAAACCCTCGCCTGCCTCGATAGCGTGTTCACGACGGTTCCAGCCGGCGCCCGCGTGATCGTCGTGGACGACTGTTCGCCCGATCGCACTCTAAGAGCGGCCTTGGACGACCTCGTGAAGGTCGGGCGTATCCGGTTGATCCGCCATGGAGCCAACCGCGGATTTCCGGCCAGCGCCAATGCCGGCCTGCGTGCCGCCGGGCGTCGGGACGCGGTGCTGCTCAACAGCGACACGCTGGTTCCGCCTCACTGGCTGGCGCGGTTGCGCGAGGCCGCGTACAGCGCGGCCGAGATTGGCACGGCTAGCCCGCTTTCGAATGATGCCGCTATCCTGAGCTATCCCGATGCCTCGGGCGGCAACGCCGTACCGGACCTGGCAGGTACCGCGCGCCTTGCTTCGCTGGCCCATCGGGCGAATGCCGGCGTGGTGGTGGATGTTCCCACCACGGTCGGTTTCTGCATGTATATTCGGCGGGACTGCCTGGATGCGGTCGGACTGCTCCGCGAGGATTCGTTCGCCCAGGGCTACGGCGAAGAGAATGATTTTTGCCTGCGCGGCCGGCGTCTCGGCTGGCGCCATGTCGCCGTGCCGGGCGTGTTCGTCGCCCATGTAGGCGGCCAATCCTTCGGCGGCGGCCGCGCCCATCTCATGGCGCGGAACGCCGCCGTACTGGAGCGGCTGCATCCGGGATATCGAGCGGCGCGTCGCCGCTTTCATCGCCGCCGATCCTCTCGCGAATGCGCGCCGCCGGCTCGACCTCCTCGACTGGCGCGCGGCTCGCGTTCGGCCGGTGCCACGGGCCGCGATCCTCATCACCCATGACCAGGGCGGCGGCGTCGAACGCGCGGTAGCCGCGCAGTGCGAGCGGCTGCGAGATGCGGGGATCCGGCCCATCGTGCTGCGGCCGGTCGCCGGCGCCGCGAGGACGCGGGCTGTGTTGCTGTCCGATGGGGTCGCGGGCCGCTTTCCGAACCTGCGCTTCACGCTGCCCGACGAAATGCGGGAATTGCTGCGATTGCTGAAAGCCGAGCGGCCGGGCTTTGTCGTTTTGCATCACCTGCTCGGGCATCATCCGGCGGTTATGCAAATCGCAGAACGGCTGGGCGTGCCGTACGAGGTGCAGGTGCATGACTACGCCTGGTTCTGCCCCCGCGTATCGCTGGCTGGCCTGGAGCGGCGGTATTGCGGCGAGCCGGACGCCGCTCATTGCGACGCTTGCGTCGCTGAGGCCGGGCGGATCGTGGAGGAGGAGATCCCGGTGAGTGCCTTGCGCCAGCGCTCGGCCGCGTTGCTCAGCGGGGCGCGGCGGGTGGTGACGCCCTCCGCAGACTGCGCCGGACGGATACACAGGCATTTCCCGCGCGTCCGGCCGGAAGTGATCGCGCCGGAGACGGACGGGACCGGCCAATGCCCGAAGCCCGTGTTCCCGGCGCGGAGCGGGGTCCGGCGTATCTGTGTGGTAGGCGGTATCGGGATCGAGAAAGGGTACGAGGTCCTGCTCGCCTGTGCGCGCGATGTCGCGATGCGCGCCCTACCGCTCGAGTTCGTCGTCGTGGGCCATACGGTCGACGACGCCCAACTGATGTCGACGGGGCGGGTGTTCGTGACCGGCCGCTACGAAAGCGTCGAGGCGGTGTCCCTCATTCGCGCGCAATGCGCCGATCTCGTGTTCCTTCCTTCGATCGTGCCGGAGACCTGGTGCTTCACGCTCTCCGAGGCGTGGCGGGCCGGGCTCGATGTCGTGGCCTTCGACATCGGCGCGCAGGCCGAGCGCATTCGCCGCGCAGGCCGGGGATTTCTGCTCCCCCTAGGGTTGTCGATAGCCGCTGTGAGTAACGCGTTGCTTGCAGAAGCGACGCAGATTTGCCATGAATGCTCTGCCGCAGTCAGCGCGGCATGATCGCCGGCCCGGCCGGGGCCGGTGAGCCGAAACCATCCTTGTAAGAGAGCGAGCCTCCTCATGTCCGAAGCCGCCAGCGCGGTTCCTGCTTCCGCGGAAACGAGAGTCCAGAACCGGATTACGGAGCTCAAGGTCTCGGGCCACCTGATGACGTTGGATACGGGCCTGTTCTGCTTGTTCCAGTCACCCCCGGATGGGGGCACGAGGGACGGATCGGGCCTGCCCGGTGTGCGCATCTCGCTGCCGCCGACCGGGAACGGCCGCAAGGACGCGGTCGCGATCAGCACGTTTCGTGAGGATGGCTGGCTCGGCACGCGGGATGATGCCGCACTGGTCCGCATCGGGTCGGGTCCGGCCCAGATCCTGGTGACGATCTACCAATCGCCGGCGCATGCCACCGAGACCGCGCCGCGTTTGCAGGTGCTGCGGCTGAGCCCGGATAGCCAGTCTCCCGCTTTGCTCCCGCAAGTCCGGGCACCCGCGCCGTCTGCCGCGCCTATGGCGGTCCCTCCGGCGCAGCAACCGGCGCTTCCCGGCGAGGCGGACATGGTGGCCCATGTGCAGCGGGCCGGCGACGTCGCGGGGAAATTGGGGGATTGGATCGGTACGCGCGGAAGCCGGTCCTGGATCGAGGGCTTCGGCATTGCTCCGAAATCCGGACTGGCTCCGGCCGATATCGAGTATCAAGCGGTTCTAGGCCGGGGCTGGCTGTCGCCTTGGGTTGAGGGCGGCAAGTTCTGCGGGAGCCGGGGTATGGCGCTGCCCTTGCTCGGGCTGAAGCTCCGGCTTCGGGGCGCGGCGGCTGAGGCGTATGCGTGCAGCTACGAGGCGAGCTTCGTCGATGGTTCGAGCGTCGGTCCGGTGCCCGCCGGCCAAGCGGTGGAAGCGGAGAGTTCTGGCGCCGCTCGAGGCATTCAGGATCGTCATTGCATCGAAGGCGCGCCTCGGTGTGGAGCCGGCATCCACCGTAACCCGTCTTGTTGCAGCCGTCCGCCCCGGCGCGACCCTCGGCCGCCAAGCCGTCCAAGCAGCCCGTCGCCGCCACGCGCAAATCAGCCTCATCCAAGCGCCGCTGACCTCTGCTGCCCGGATATTCCTGATTTCTCGCGGATAACTGAGCGGCCGGTTTGTTCCGAACGAGACCTCTCGCGTGAAATTCCTTTTCGTTCACCAGAACTTCCCCGGCCAGTTCCTGCACATCGTCCGCCATCTCGTCGCGGCGAAGAAGCACGATATCGTCTTTCTGACGGAGCCCAACGCCAACAGCATCGCGGGGGTCCGTAAGCTGCCGTACCGGAAGCCCGACGCCGCGCCCGACGGCACGCATTGGGTGGTGAGGGAATTCGAGAGCGCGGCGCGTCGGGCCGAAATCGTCGGCAATGCGGCGGCCGGGCTCAAACAACTTGGCTTTGAGCCCGACATCGTGATCGGCCACCACGGTTGGGGCGAGCTGCTGAACATCCCGGACGTGTGGCCAAGGGCCCCGCTGCTCGGCTACCTGGAGTTCTTCTATCACGCGCAAGGAGCCGATGTCGGCTTCGATCCGGAATTCCCGGCCAACCCCGCCGATTTTCCCCGGATCAGGGCGAAGAACGCGACCAATCTGCTCGCTCTTCAGCTCGGCGGACAGGGGCAGACGCCGACGGACTGGCAACTCTCGACCTATCCCGCGTGGGCGCGACCCAAAATCGCGCTACTGCGCGAGGGCGTCGACCTCGACCGGTGCCGGCCCGATCCGTCGGTCCGCCAAGCTCCGATGCGCATCGGCGACATTGAGATCGCGCCGGAGCACAAGCTCGTCACCTATGTGGCGCGCGATCTCGAGCCGTACCGGGGCTTTCACGTCATGATGCGGGCGCTGCCGCATTTGTTGCGGGCACGCGACGACATCCGCGTCGTGATGGTGGGCGGCGACGGCGTGAGCTACGGCGCAACGCCGTCCCAGGGCACCTGGCGGCAGATCATGCTGGCGCAGCTCAACGGCGATCTGGATCTGAGTTGGGTCTCATTTCCAGGCCGAATCGAGTATGCAACCTATCTGCGAATGCTCCAAAGATCGGATGCGCATGTCTATCTGACCTATCCGTTCGTCGCCTCCTGGTCGTTGCGGGAGGCGCTCGCGGTCGGGTGCGCCGTGGTCGGCAGCGACACCGCGCCGGTCCGCGAATTCATCACCCACCGTCGCAACGGGCTGCTCACCTCGTTCTTCGATCAGCGGGGGCTAGCCGATGCGATCCTGGAAGTGATCGAGGACCTGGCGCTTTCGCGCCGGCTCCGCCGCAACGCGCGCCGGTACGCGGAGGCGCATCTCGCCATGCCCGACTATCTCGCGGCGTATGAGGGGCTGATCGAGGGAGTAATCTCAGGGTCAGCTTGCCGGGGTGCGGAGAGCGAGCCGGGACGCTTGCGGGGTCATGACGTAGAACGTGGCGCCCGGTTTAGCTCTGGCGATTGAGTTCGTCCTGACTCAGAATACCGATTCGCTGTCGATGCGGTGCCGAGCGCGGCGCGATCATCGCCGAGCAGAACGCCTGTGACCACTCGGAGCCCCTGCCATGGTGGATATCGGACTGTTCGAGGCGATCTACTCGGCGCGTTCCCTGCGGCGGCTCAAGCCCGATCCAATTCCGGAAGAGCTGATAACCAGGATTCTGGATGCAGCGATCCGTGCGCCTTCCGCAGGTAACGCGCAGAACTGGGCCTTCGTGGTTATTCGTGATGCCGAACAGCGGCGCAAGCTGGGAGCGATCTATCGTAAGGCCTCCGACATCGCCTCGCTTGTCTATCAAGCGCGTCAACGCCCCGTACACTTGACCGAACAGCAGTGGCAGCAGCTCTTGTCTGCCGGGGCGCATCTCTGGGATCACATGGGAGATGCGCCGGTGTTGCTCGTGCCGTGCCTGAAGCGGCGTGACATGCCGCCGGCGAGCGCGCTCCCGCGCGAGGTCCAGGCCCGTTATCAAGAGGAGCTCGAATACCTGGATCGGATCCGGGGCGCCAGCATCTATCCCGCCGTGCAGAACATCATACTCGCCTGCCGCGCACTGGGATTGGGCACCGTGATCACCACCAACCACCTCCGATGCGAAAGCGAGGTCAAATCCGTGCTGGGTTTGCCCGACGACGTCGAGACCTTCGCGCTGATGCCGATCGGCTATCCTGTCGGTAAGTTCGGACCGCTGACACGGCGCCCGGTCAACGAGGTAGCCCACGCTGACCACTGGTCGAAGGCGTGGCCTGCCTCGCCATGATCAGGACCTGTCGCAGCAATGCGACCAGCTTGCCCTGTACCTTCACCCGGTCGGCCGGAAAGATGCGGGTCTCGTGACGGGCGTTTGCCGGCTCGAGGGCGATCGAGTTAGACCGCCGGCGTAGGCGCTTCAGCGTGACCTCGTTCTCGTCCACGAGGGCGACGACGATCTGCCCGTTTTCGGCGGTCTCACCGCGGCGGATAATCACCGTGTCGCCATCGAGAATGCCAGCATCGATCATCGAGTCGCCGGCCACTTCGAGCGCGAAATGCTCGCCGTTGCCGAGCAGCGCGACCGGCACCTCGATCGAGGTTTCCTGGTCCTGCATCGCCTCGATCGGCAGACCGGCGGCAATGCGGCCATACAGCGGAAGCTGCACGGCGGCGGCTTCATTGGCGGCGCGCGCGCCTTGCAGCCGCGCGGTGAAATCGCCGCGGATCACGTTCGGCCTGAACGCCTGCGTGGCGTTCGGCGCCTCCTCGGGTTCGTCGGGAGCGAAGGGGCCGGTGAGCACTCCCGGGCGCCGGACCACTTCCAGAGCACGCGCGCGGTGGTGCCGGCGGCTCAGAAAGCCGCGCTCCTCCAGCGCCGAAATGAGCCGGTGAATCCCCGACTTGGACCGCAGCTGCAGCGCCTCCTTCATCTCCTCGAAGCTCGGCGAGCACCCGGTCCGCTTCAGGTACTGGTCGATGAAAACCAGCAATTCGTGCTGCTTGCGAGTCAGCATATGGATCTTCGCACCCCCTCCGCGATGCCGGCGCGCGCACAACCCGCGCCCGGAACAAACCGGCAACCGACATCTCGTTCTACATTGGTTCGCCTGCAACCGTCAAGCGAAACGCTGCTGCCCCGATCGCGAACTCAGAGACAAATCGCGTCTAGCCGCAAGATCGGAACGGTCGCCCCGGCCTGCTAACGCTGGGGCATGCGGCGGACGCAGGATGAGCGCGTCGGCGCGCGCGAGTTGCCCGAGCATCGCGGAATCCTGCACCGGGAAGGGGGTCGCGATCAGGGCTCCCGATTCGCTCACGGCGAGTGTGGCCCGCAAATGATCGGCACGATGATCGTTCGCTTTCAGAGGCGCGCCGAGAACGGCGTCCGTTGGGGACAGCGAGGCTTCCGAGTCGCCGCTAAGCTTGCGAATCGCGGGCAGCAGGAAAAGTGCGGCGCAGATGAGGGCCGAGACCGGGTTGCCCGGCAGACCGAGCACTGGCACCGAGCCGAGTTGGCCATGCATCAGCGGCTTACCCGGCCGCATCGCGACTTTCCAGAAATCGACGCGCAGCCCGCGCGCCGGCGAGGCTTTCCACCACGAGGTCGTGCTCGCCGACGCTCGCGCCTCCGGTGGTGACGAGCATATCCATCCGATCCGCCGCGTCCGCCACGGTCGCGATGGCGGCGCGGTCGTCCTGTGCGATTGGCAACACGAGGGGCTCGCCTCCAGCCGCGCGAACGAAGGCGGCGAGTGCGTGGGCGTTGGAACTGACGATCCCGCCGGGTGGGATCGGCTCGCCGGGAAGCGCGATCTCGTCGCCGGTTGCGAGGATGGCGATTCGCGGCCGGCGATGGACCGCGATCCAAGGGTGATTGCCCGCGGCCGCGAGCCCGACATCGCGCGGTGTCAGTCGCCGTCCGGCCGCGATCAGCTCGTCTCCCGCGGCGAAGTCCTGTCCCGCGCGGCGGATGTGACGGCCCTCGATAACGGCCTCTTGCACGGTGACGGACTCGCCTTCCCGTGCCGCATCTTCCTGCAACAGGATCGCGTCCGCGCCTGCGGGGACGATGCTGCCGGTGAAGATGCGGACCGTTTCGTTCGCCCCGATCCGGCCGGCGAAAGGATGGCCGGCGGGGGCGGTTCCGATGAGCCGCAGCACGGCGCCTTCCGCCCCGTCCTCGGCTCGCAGCGCGTAGCCGTCCATGGCGGAAACGTCGGCGGGTGGTTGCGTGAGCCGGGCGACAACCGGAGCGGCGACGACGCGGCCCCATGCCTCCGCGAGTCCGACCACCTCCGCCGCCGTGGACCGCAGTCCGGCGAGGATGCGGGCACGGGCTTCATCGACGCTGATCATCTGTTTCGCGGCGGGCTCAGCGCGGGCCGACCCGGATCAGCCGCTTGCCCAGATTTTCGCCGCGGTAAAGACCGGCGATCGCTCCGGGTGCTTGGTCCAACCCTTCCAGAATGTCCTCCCGATGGCGCAGCTTTCCCTTGCGTATCCAGCCAGCCAATCGCGCGACGGCCTCTTCGAGCCGGGCGGTGTGGTCGAAGTAGATAAAACCTTGCATGCGGGCGCGTTTCACCAGGAGGTGCCGTTCCACCCGCGGCCCGAGCGGCGGAGGGTCCCAACTCGGGATGGAGGCGGTACCGCAGATGACGACTCGGCCACCGTGCGCGAGGTGTGGCAGCACCGCGTCGCTGACGGGGCCGGCCGTGTTGTCGAAATAGACGTGAACGCCGTCCGGGCAGGCGCCGACGATGGCGGTCGAGAGCTCGCTTGTTGTCTTGTAATCGAAGGCGGCGTCGTAGCCGAACTCTTCGCGGCACAGCCGGACCTTTTCGGCCCCGCCCGCGATACCAACGGCGCGGCAGCCAAGGATCTTCGCGATCTGGCCGACGGTCGCGCCCACCGAGCCCGCGGCCGTCGAAACCACGACCGTTTCGCCGGACTTCGGCTCGCCGATCAGCGTGAGCGCGAGAAGCGCTGTGACGCCGTTCAGACCGAGCACGCCGAGTTGGGCCGAGAGGGGCAGATCGTGCTCGCGCACGCGGCGGATCACGTCGCTTCCGTCGGAATCGGCAAAGCGCTGCCAGCCGAACATGCCCACGAGATGTTCGCCCGCCGCGTAGTCCGGGTGACGGCTCTCGACCACTTCGCCGACGGCGAGGAGCGCATCACCGCCCCGATCGCGACCGGCTCCGAATAGTTGGCCACCGCTGACACCCAGCCTCGCATGGCCGGGTCAACCGAGAGATAGAGATTGCGGACGCGGAACCTGCCGTCCGGCAGCGGACCGAGCGGTTCCTCGGTGATTTCGAAATGCTGTGCCTGCGGAATACCGCTCGGGCGCTCGCGCACCGTACCTGGCGATTCGTCGGTCATCGCCACAGCCTACGAGAGCGGGCTGCCGCCAGACAAGCCGGGGAGCCTTTCCGTTTGCCACATGGACTTTCTCGACTGTGCCTCGCAAAGCCATGATATGCATTTCCTGAAGTTCTCGGTTTCACCCTACCTGATCGGTTCCCGGTATCGGAAATATCGCCGGATAGATGGACTCGTTGGAGAGCGTCCTCTCGATCGAATTGTACGGAAAGAGCTTCTTGTAAGCTTTCCAGCATTAATGCGATCTCAACCTGGCGGCATCACAACCTCCTCTCGCAACTGAATTGAGGATCTCTGCGAGCAGTTCGGCAGCAGGAGGCGCAGCAGTCCCTCGCGATCGGGAACTTGTTGACGGGGCTCGCGGCGCTTCAGCAGCCGAGCAGCCCACCTCGCCCCGGCCCGCGAATCGTCAATACGAGCTGCAACCGAATGGGCCAATTCACGAACTGCACATCGTATTAACGACGGAGCGAAGCCGATGAAAACTGCCTTTCTGCTTTTACTGCTGGCGGCCGCAGTTGTTTCGGCTCACGCCCAGATGCAGACGCCACAAACTCAGCTATTCATTGACCCTGCTGCCTGGACGGTTGCGGAAACCAGCGCCGTCCAGAGTGATCCCGGCTCGGATGCAACTAGTGCGCAGCAACAGGGGCAGAATGCTCCGGAAGCCCGCTAAGACGGGTTAAGCCCCTAACGCTACAAGCGGATGCGGCCGATCGAAGAACCGGCTTTGAATTGTCCAGTCCGGCCTCACCCCTGCTCGAACACGCCCGACTTCCCGCCTTCCTTCCGCGTGACCCGGATCGCCTCGATTTGCATGCCGCGGTCCACCGACTTGCACATGTCGTAAACGGTGAGCGCGGCGACGCTGGCGGCCGTCAGCGCCTCCATCTCGACGCCGGTTCGGGCGGTGGTCCGCACCGTGGCGGCGATCTCGACCGCGCCTGCCACTTCATCCGGCGTGAGATCGACCGCGACGGAGTCGATCGGCAGCGGATGGCAGAGCGGAATCAGGTCGGACGTGCGCTTCGCCGCCATGATGCCGGCGAGCCGCGCGACCGCGAGCACGTCGCCCTTCTTGCTCTCGCCCCGTGAGATCAAGGCCAGAGTCGAGGCCTGCATGACCACGCGGGCGCGGGCCGTGGCGGAGCGGACGGTCACGTCCTTCCCCGACACGTCAACCATCGCGGCCCGGCCGCCCGCGTCGAAATGCGTGAGCCCGTTCACGCGATGCGCCGCTCCGGGGCGAGATGCTCCTCCCCGAGAAGCACGCGGGCCGCGGCCGCGACGTCCGGCTCGCGCATCAGGCTCTCGCCCACGAGGAAACAATGCGCGCCCGCCGCGGCGATGCGGCGCACGTCCGCGTGGGTCTTGATCCCGCTCTCGGCAATGAAGAAACGGTCGGGCGGGACATACGGCGCCAGCTCGATCGTGTTCCCAAGGTCAGTCTTCAACGTCTTGAGATTGCGATTGTTGATGCCGATAAGCGGTGTCTCGAGTCCGAGTGCGCGATCCAGTTCGCGGCGGTCGTGAACCTCTGCGAGCACGTCCATGTCCATCGAGCGGGCAAGCGATTCCAACTCGCGCGCCTGCGCGTCGGTGAGCGCCGCCATGATGAGCAGAATGCAATCGGCGCCCATCGCGCGGCTCTCGTAGACCTGCCACTGGTCGAGAATGAAGTCCTTGCGCAGAACGGGGAGGGTGACGGCAGCGCGCGCGGCCTTCAGATGGGCCGGGCTGCCCTGGAAGTGCGGCTCGTCGGTCAGGACCGATATGCAGGTCGCACCCCCCTCGGCATAGGCCCGCGCCAATACCGCCGGATCGAAATCCGGGCGGATGAGGCCGCCGGACGGCGAAGCCTTCTTGATTTCCGCGACCAGCGCGTAGCGTCCCCGCGCGATCTCTTCCTTGAGGCACCGGCCGAAGCCGCGGGGAGGGCTCGCCTCCCGCGCCCGGGACCGTATCGTCTCCAGGGGGGTCGCGGCTTTCCGCCGCTGAACCTCCGCCTTGGTGTCCGCGCAGATGTGGCCGAGGATGTCTGACGGTGCGCCGTCGATGACGCGATCCATGTGATCTCCTTGCCGCGCGCGGCCTATCCTGCCGCGAGGGGCGCTGTCTCCGCACTGGTTTCCCGACGCATCATCTCCAGGGCCGCCAAGGCCGCGCCGGAATCGAGCGATCGGGCCGCCGCCGCTGCTCCTTCGCGCAGATCCTCCGCCCGGCCCGCCACGATCATCGCCGCAGCGGCGTTGAGTAGCACGGTGTCACGATACGGACCCGCCGCACCCTGCAGCAACGCGGCCAAGGCGGCGGCGTTCAGCGCGGCGTCGCCGCCTTTCACCGCCGTGACTGGGGATCGTGGAAGCCCGGCGTCCTCGGGGGCCACACTGAACTGGCGCACCGCCCCATCCTGGAGCGCGACAACCTGGTTTTCGCCGGCGACCGTCAGCTCGTCCAGGCCCTGGCCGTGCACGATCCAGGCGCGCTCGGTGCCCAGCCGACCCAGGGTCTCGGCCATGGGGCGCGCCCACTCGGGTGCGAATACGCCGGTGAGCTGCCGGCGCACATTGGCTGGATTCGCGAGCGGGCCGAGCAGGTTGAAGATGGTGCGCGTGCCGAGTTCGACGCGTGGGCCCGCGGCATGGCGCAGCGCCGCGTGGTGCCGGGGCGCGAACAGGAACACGCAATTCGCGGCGCGCAGAATCTCGGGCAGACGTTCGAGCTTCACGTCGACATCCACGCCGAGCGCCGCCAAAACGTCAGCCGCGCCCGTGCGGGAGCTCAGCGCGCGGTTCCCGTGCTTGGCCACCGGCACGCCGCAGCCGGCCAGCACGAAGGTGACGCCCGTCGAGATGTTCAGTGTCCCGGCATTATCGCCGCCCGTGCCGACCACGTCGATCGCATCATCCGGCGCGGCGATCGCCGTCATGCGGGCGCGCATGGCGCGGACGGCGCCGGTCAGCTCGGGCACCGTCTCCCCGCGCACCCGCATCGCCATCAAGAGGCCCGCGATCTGCGCAGGTGTCGCCTCGCCCGACATGATGATGCCGAAAGCTTCCTCAGACTCCTCCTCGGAGAGCGTTTCCCCGATCGCTAGCCGCGCCAGGACTGGTTTCAGATTGCTGGACACGCGGGAAAAGCCCGATCAGGCAGCGCGGGCGGGGAGGTTGGAGCCGCGGGAGATCGCGAGGAAATTGGCGAGCAGATCGTGGCCGTTCTGGCTCGCGATACTCTCAGGATGGAACTGTACCCCGAACAGGGGCAGCGTGCGGTGACGCAGGCCCATGACGAGCCCGTCCTCCGTACGCGCGGTCACGGCCAGACAATCGGGAAGCGTGTCGCGATCGACCACCAGCGAGTGGTATCGCGTGGCCTCGAACGGACTCGGCAGGCCCAGAAATACGTCCGTGCCGTCATGGAAGATGCGGCTCAGCTTTCCGTGTATCGGCGCCGGCGCTCGGTTCACGATGCCGCCGAACGCCTGGCCGATAGCCTGATGGCCGAGACAGACACCAAGGATCGGGACCCGGCCGGCCGCTGCTGTGATGAGGTCGATGCAGATTCCGGCCTCCTTCGGCGTGCACGGGCCGGGAGAAAGAACGATGGCCTCCGGGTTCAGCGCCAGGGCTTCGGCGGGGGTGAGAGCGTCGTTACGGCGCACCTCGCACCGCGCCCCAAGATCGCCCAGGAAATGGACGAGATTAAAGGTGAAGCTGTCGTAGTTGTCGATGAGCAGGATCATGGCGCGGGCATCCTGCGCGGGGAGCGGGAGGGGGTCAATCTCAGCATTGACTTTGACGGACCGCGGCCACTCTTCCGCCGCTCATGCGCCGAAGCTCTGCCGCGCTGGTGCGGAACACGAGGCTTGGCGCGCCGGCCGCGGCCCAAATGGGGTCGAGTTTGCAAAGGTCCTCGTCAACGAGCGTGAGCGGAGGCGTGAGATGGCCGATCGGCGCCACCCCGCCGATCGCGAAACCGGTCACTTCACGCACCCAGCCCGCGTCGGCCTGGGCCAGCCGCACCCCGAGTGCCGCCTCCACCTTCGCCGGGTCCACCCGGTTGGCGCCCGAGGTGATGACGAGCACCGGCCGGGCCTGATGCTCATCCTCGGTGCGGAACACGATGGATTTGGCGATCTGGGCGACCGTGCAACCGACCGCTTCCGCGGCTCCCTTGGCCGGTACGCGCCGTCGCGGGAACCTCGATGATGGTTTCGGGGTGGCCGAAAACGGCCAGAGCGGCCCGCACCCGCTCGGCCGAGCCGGAGGATTCGACATCCGCCATCGCCTATATGTCTCCCAGCATGGAACCGCTCGCCCTCTATATTCACTGGCCGTTCTGCCTGGCCAAGTGCCCGTATTGCGACTTCAACTCGCATGTGCGGGAACGCATCCCGCAGGCGCGTTTCGCCGCGGCGTTGAGGACGGAGCTCGCGTGGGAGGCTGCGCGCCTCGGCCAGCGCCGCCTCACCTCCATCTTCTTCGGCGGCGGCACGCCGAGCCTGATGGAGCCGGACACCGTGGCGGCGCTGATCGCGGAGGCGCGGCGGCTGTTCGAGCCGGCGGAGGACATCGAGATCACGCTCGAGGCCAACCCCACCAGTGTCGAGGCTGGGCGCTTCGCGGGCTTCCGGGAGGCCGGGGTGAACCGGGTGTCTCTCGGTGTGCAGAGTCTCGATCCGGCGGCGCTCCGGCTCTTGGGCCGCCAGCACTCGGCGGAGCAGGCCGTCGCGGCGCTAGAGACCGCGCGGGCGCTGTTTCCGCGCATCTCGTTCGACATGATCTATGCGCGTCCGGGGCAGACGGTCGCGGCCTGGCGGGCCGAGTTGCGGGATGCGCTCGCGCTCGTCGCCGATCACCTCTCGCTTTATCAACTTACGATCGAGCCCGGCACCGCTTTCGAGGCCTTGCATCGGCGTGGGGCCATCGTGCTCCCCGGTCCGGACGAAGCGGCGGCGCTCTATGAGACCACCGGCGAGGAGGCCGCCCGTTTCGGCCTGCGCAGCTACGAGGTTTCCAATTATGCGATCCCCGGCGCCGAGAGCCGGCACAATCTGGCTTACTGGCGTTACGGCGACTACGCCGGGATCGGTCCCGGTGCGCATGGCCGCATCACCGTGGATGGTGTCCTGCTGGCGACGCGGCGGCATCGCGCACCGGAGCCGTGGGCGGAGCAGGTGGAGCGCGACGGCCACGGGACGACGGACGAAGCGCCCGTCGCTTCCCTAGATCGCGCGCGCGAGATGCTGCTGATGGGGCTGCGGCTCAGCGAGGGGGTGGAAGAGATGCGGTTCCTCTCGCGCGCCGGGATCGGGCTGCACGATGCGCTCGATCCGGTGATGCTGCGCCGGGCCGAGGAGGAGGGATACGTTCGGTGGACGGATGGCCGGCTAAGCGCGACGCAAGAGGGGCGGCTAAGGCTCGACGCGCTGCTGCCGGCGATCTTGGCTTAGCCGTAGAGGCTCCGGCCACGCCTGGCCGGATTCTGTTGCGCCGGAAACGAGCCGCCGGTCGCCCCGCAGAACCCGCTGCGAGGGGAGACCCGGCGGCTCTGGCCGGTTCAGTTCGTCGCGTGAACCGGTGTTCCAACCGTGAAGTCCACGGTCCTGTTCCAGAACAAGGATGCCGACGCTGAGCCGTAATGCGTGCCGTCGTAATCGATCGACTTTACGTAGAGGTTGCGGTCATTCCCCCGGCCGCCATAGGCGTCGTTTAGGAACGACACCGCGATATCGTGCAGCCCCGGTCCGAAGCTTCCCGTAAACGTGAAAGCTTGGCTCTGTCCGGCGCTTTGAACCGCGGTCACGGTGTTGATCCCGCCCTGCTGCTTGCCGTCGACCTTCACGATGAACTGCGGGCCGCCTCTCCACATGTCCCCGCTCACGTTGAGCACCAGGGTGTCCGTGGTTGAGCTCGAAGTGGGCGTAGGTGTCGGGGTGGGAGTAGGAGTTGGGGTCGGGGTAGGCGTAGGCGTGGGTGTAGGCGTTGGAGTGGGCGTCGGAGTCGGCGTTGCCGTCTGCCAAGGGTGCGCCGTGCTGATCGTCGGCTCGCTGGTGACGAAAGTGGTGCCGGTCTGATTAACGTTCCCTAGGATGAAGTGACTGGCGCTCAGGCCGTAGACCGTGTTGTTGCTGAGCTGAGCCGTGATCGGCGTTGTTCCGCCGTTCGATACGGTCGGACCATTCAGATTCGCGATGCCGTAGTCGCCCGCCCCGTCATCGTTGATGAAGGTCGAACCCGTGATGGTGAGGCTGGATGGCTCATGCCAGGGCTGGATCGAGTCTGGGCTGTAATGGATCATGATGGGGTTGCTCGCCCCGGCCGCTTTTTCGAACACGTCGTTCTGCAAAACGGCATTGCCGCCCGCGGGAAGATCGACGGTATAATTGTCGGCGTTGCCGTTCGAACCATCGACGATACGGGTGTTTGTGATCGTCGTGTTGGCGCCGCGGCTGCGGAACTCGGAGCCGTTTCCGAGGACATCGTGGATGTAGCTGTTGTCGACCGTCGTGGTGCCGACGTTGTTGATGTAGATGTTATGCGAGTAGCCGTCGCTGCCGTTGTTGCTGAACTCTGAGTTCTTTATGGCAATGGTGCCGTTCGGGTCGTCGGCCGCCAGGAGGCCTTCCTGATTGTCATGGAAGTAGACGTTCTCCAGAGTCAGGTTGCCACCCTGGTACCGCACGGCGGCGCCGTTCAGGTCGTCCACCGCAACGCCGGAAACCTCGATGTTCTTCAGCGTCACCGTACCGCTTGTCACGAACACCGCCTTGTCGTTGTCGGGCGGATTGGTCGCGACGATGTGGACCATGCCACCTACACCCTCGATCGTGAGATTGTTCACGTTCGGAGGAAAGTCGTTCGTATAGGTTCCAGCGAGAACCTGGATGTCATCGCCGCTCGATGCTGCGGCGACTGCTGCGGAAATGGAGCTGTATTGCTGTCCGGCGCCAACGGTGAGAGTAGCCAATGTGATACTTCCTCTTATTTTCGAAGAATAGTGAACGTAATGCCGCGGAGTGCGGCCGTGCTGTGACGGCAAATGAACATTGGCGGCTTAAACAAAGCTTAAATGGCAGAGTGAAGGTGTGTTTTTCACGGAAACTAACGGATATTATGCTTACGTGTGAACAAGCATTCGCCTACGGAGATTCTGCTCAGGGCGATATCCGAAAGGCCTTTCAGCTATTCTAAGCTTTTGCTTTGCGACGTGTTCGCCGGATAAAGAAGCGCACCGTTCTCGGCCGGAATCGCGGCTTGCGTCATGCTTGCGGGAACGATCACCCCGGGACCCATAACGTGCATGACCGTCTCACCGGACGCGATCAGGTAATCAGCGATGATGCGGCGGTGGCACCGCCACCATACCGCCTCGGCGCACATGATCGCGCAGGCGTGGTCGTTCCCAAGCTGCCGCAGGCGGGCCAGACCCGCCCGGAATGCCGAGGTCATCGCGTGGTCGGCGTAGTTGCGAAAACTTGCATTTTCCCAAAACGTGTTGGGGGAGGGACCTCCCTTGCGCCGCCCGCGCAGGCCGCCAAGCTCGGGGATATGGCAATAGCCGATGCGGGCATCCGCGAGCACGCCCGGTAATGTATCCGCGTTGAACTGCGGATTGGCGCGGGAACGAGGGACCGTGCGCACGTCCACCACGAAATCCGCGCCGGCTTCGCGCAACAATCTGGTCAGTTCCGGAACGGTCCGGGTGGAATGGCCGATGGTGTAGAATACCGTCACTTCCGGGCCGCGCTAAGCGCGAGCGCCCGCGCGTACACTACTTTCCGAGGCAGTCCCGTGGCGGTAGCTACAAATGCGGCCGCGTCCTTCAGCGTGTTGCACGCCATCGCTGCGTTCAGCTGCGCATCCAAATCCTGCTCCTCCGGCACGCTCTCGCCAGCCGGCCCGAGCAAGACCGTGATCTCGCCACGCGCGCCTGCCACACCGTAATGGGCGGCCACCTCCGTTAGCGACCCGCGCCGCACCTCCTCGAAACGTTTGGTCAGCTCCCGCGCCACCGCGGCCGGGCGCTCGCCGAACGCCTCCTCCATGTCGGCCAGCGTCTCCGCCAACCGATGCGGCGCCTCGTACCAGATCAGGGTGGCCTGCAATCCCGCGTGTTCCGCCGCGCGCAGCCGTGCGAAGGCGGCGCGGCGGGCGGCTCGGCGCGCGGGCGGAAAGCCGAGGAACAGGAAGGGCAGGGGCGGCAGACCTGACAATATCAGCGCCGTTACTGCTGCGTTCGCGCCTGGAATCGCGCTCACTTCGACCCCGGCCTCGATTGCGGCCCGTACCAGCCGGAAACCCGGGTCCGACACCACCGGCGTCCCTGCGTCCGAAACGAGGGCGACGCGCTTGCCGGCGCCAAGCAGGGCCAGGACCGGCGCGATCTGCGTCTCCTCGTTGTAGTCGTGCAGCGATTGCAGCTTCTTGCGGATGCCGAAGGCCGAGAGCAGCCGGCCGGTGTGGCGCGTGTCCTCGCAGAGGATGAGGTCGGCGGACCGCAAGGCCTCCCGCCCTCGGGGCGTCATGTCGCCGAGGTTGCCGATCGGCGTTGAAACCAGCACAAGACCGGGAGGAGCGGGCGCGGCGTCAGCGCCTCGGTCTTCGGGGGAGGGATCGTATGCTGCTTCGTCGGGCATTCATGCTCCTGCTGGGGAGCGTAGCACTCGCCGGCTGTACGGGCGTTGTCCAGCCGGGTGGCTACTACCGTTCTCCCCTTGCGCTCGGCCCCAACACGTCACCCGGTGCCGCACCTTCGGCTGTTGCAGCCGAAGCGGCCAATCGGGTCGCGATCCTGCTACCGCTCTCCGGGCCTCGCGCCGAGATTGGGCAGTCCTTGCTCAAGGCGGCGCGGCTCGCCCTGGACGCGCCCGGGTCGCCGCAACTCAACGCCAAGGATACGACAGGCAGCCCAGACGGTGCGGCAAAAGCGGCGAAGGAGGCGATCTCCGAGGGAGCCGCGCTCATCCTTGGCCCGCTCACCTCCGCCGAAACCGCCGCGGTCGCCCCGCTCGCGAACCAGGCGGGCATCCCCGTGCTGGCCTTCACCAATGACGCGGCCCAAGCCAGGCCCGGTGTGTGGACGCTGGGAATAACGCCTGGCCAGCAGGTCCGGCGACTGGTGGGTGCGGCCCAGCAGGAGGGCAAGTCACGCTTTGCAGGCTTGATGCCGGAGAATGATTTCGGCCGGGCGATGTCCGAGGCCCTGCAGCAGGCGACGGCTTCGGCTGGCCTGCCTCCGCCATCGATCCGGCAATACGCGAAGGGCATGGCTTCCATCAACGCTGCCACCCGCGACCTCTCGGACTACACCAATCGAGGCGGCTCGGTTGACGCGCAAATCCGCGCCGCGCGCGCACGGGGCGACGCCGAAGGCCGTCGCGAGGCGGCCGACTTGCAGCGGGGCCGGAACATCGCGCCCCCGCCTTTCGACGCGCTGCTGCTAGCGGATACCGGCGAGGCTCTGGAGGAAATCGCGAACCTCCTTCCCTATTATGACGTGAGCCCATCGGTCGTGCGCATCATGGGCCCCGCCCTCTGGGCGTTGCCGTCCAGCGGATCCGGCCATTTCCCGGGCGCTTGGTACGCCGCCCCCGATCCCGCCGCCCGCGCGAGCTTCGACCAGAACTACACGGCGAGATACGGCTCGCCCGCGCCCGCGCTCGCGGACCTTGCCTTCGATGCGGCCTCCTTGGCCCGCGTGCTTGCCGCGCAGGGCGGTTACTCGGCTGCGGCGCTCACGCAACCCGAGGGATTCGCTGGAGCGGACGGGCTATTCGCATTGCAGCCGGACGGACAGGTGAAACGGGCGCTGGCCATCTTTCAGGTCCAGCCCGGCGCACCGGTGATCGTCGAACCGGCCCCGCCGACGCTCACCCAGCCGGGCGTCTGAAGCAACCCGTCATGCGGCCGCGCGCAGTACCGCTGGGCGCGGCGGCGATCGGTGCCGTTCCGGTTCTCGCCTTGGCCGCCCTCGCGTTATCCGGGATGCTCGGCGCCATCCCGGCGATCGCGACGATCGTGGCGGTCGCGATTGCGGCGGTGGTTCTCGCGCTGCTCTGGGCGCGTGATCTCGATCGGCTCGCACGGATGCTGGGCCAGACCGGGGAGGAGCTAGCCGGTCAGCGGACTAGCAGCCTTCCGGTGTTGCCGCCCTTGGAGCGACTCGGGCGAGAGGTCGAGCGGCTGGCGCGGACCACCGGCGCGGGGCAAGACCTGCTGGACCGTATGCGACGGGCGAATGAAGCCATCGTGGATCGTCTGCCCGACCCGCTGATCGTCCTCGGGGCGGATCGCGCCGTGCGTCGGGCCAATGCGGCCGCTCGCGAGTTGTACGGGACGGTCCTGCCGGCTGCCCTCAGACATCCGGGCCTGCGCGAGGCCATCGACCGGGCCTTTGCCGACGGTGCTGTGCAAACCGCGGAACTAACCCTTCCGGTGCCGGTGATACGCGAAGTGCATGCGACGGTGATCCTGCTCGACACACCGCTATGGGACGGCGGGCAGGCGCTCATCGTGTTGTCCGACCGCACCCGCGAGCGTGCGGTCGAGCGAATGCGAGCCGATTTCGTAGCCAATGCAAGCCACGAGCTGCGTACTCCGCTCGCCAGTCTGATCGGCTTCATCGAGACGTTGCGCGGCCCCGCTTCGGACGATGCGCCGGCGCAACGCCGTTTTCTAGCGATCATGGCCGAGCAGGCCTCGCGCATGAACCGGCTGATCGATGATCTGCTCAGCCTTTCGCGCATCGAGTTGACCGAGCATCAACCGCCTCGCGGTCTGGTCGATCTCGCGGCACTTCTTCCCGCCACCGCCGCCGCGTTCGAGCCCAGAGTGAGGGAAGACGGGGTAACGTTGGACGTGAGTGTGCCGGTTTCCCTGCCACCGGTGAGCGGCGACGCCGACCAGCTCGCTCAGGTGGCGCAGAACCTACTCGACAACGCCGTGAAATACGGATGTCCGCGCGGCACGGTGCGGCTGACGGCCGGCCTCGTGCCCGCGGGAGGGCGCTGGCCGGCGCGAGCGGGCGTGTTTTTCGCGGTCGCCGATGACGGGCAGGGGGTCGCGCGCGAGCACCTTCCGCGCCTCACGGAACGATTCTATCGCGTGGATAAAGGCCGGTCGCGTGCGGTCGGGGGGACCGGGCTCGGTCTCGCGATCGTCAAGCACATCGTGAACCGCCATGGCGGCCAGTTACTGATCGAGAGCGAGGAAGCGGTCGGGACCACGGTTAGCGTATGGCTGCCGATTGCAACAATCGAGGCGCAACGGGATGCCGCCCCGCCCCGCGACCCGGCCGAGTCCGACAGCTCGCTGCCTGCGCGAAGGTGATCCGGCCGATGCGTGCCCGTCACGCCCTGAGCTGCTCGGCCACCGTCTGGGCGAGGTCTCCCAAGGCCGTTTCGCGAGCTCGCCCACGACGACGTAGGTGTAGGCGCCATCCCGCCACGACCGCAGATCCTCGTCCGAGGACGTTCTCTGTTTCTCCATCGCAAGGAGAGACGCGCCGAAGCGGTATTCTATTCCGCGGCCGAAGCCACGGCCGGCATTCGCTCGACCGGCGGAAACCGCCGCAGGAGCCGGAGCATGATGAGCATGGCTGGCAAGGCCGCGAACAGGCTCGCCGTGTAGAAAAGCTTCCAGCCGACGGCCTCGGCCAGAAAACCCGAGAGACCGCCGACCGTGCGCAGCGCGATCGCGGCAAGCGAGGAGAGCAGGGCGTACTGGGTCGCGGTGAAGGCGACGGAGCAGAGACTCGACAAGTACGTGATGAACGCCGCGTCCGCCATGCCCTCGGCGAACGCCTCCACCACGACGGTCGCGTAGAGGACGTGGTGCTCGCCTGCGGAATAGGCCAGCACCACATACATCGCCATCGCCAGCGTTTGTACCCAGCCGGTCCAGAGCAGAGCCCGGCCGACGCCGAGCTTCGCCACAAGCCAGCCGCCGATCGCGGTGCCGGCGAAGGTAGCGGTCAGCGAGAATGGTCCCGTCGCCACGGCGATCGCCGCACGGTCGAAGCCGAGGGAGCGGTAGAACGGCGCGGTCATGACGCCCGCCATCGCCTCACCCAGCTTGAACAGCGCCACGAAGGCGAGGATGGTGGCTGCGCCGGGCCGGGTCAGGAACTCGCGCAACGGCTCGACCACGGCGCCGCTAAGCCGGTTGACGAAACCGGCGACGGGGCGGGACGGGCGGATTCCACGCGGTTCCGGCGCGAGCAGCGAGACGATCGGTCCGAGCGCCACCAGCGCCGCCACGCCGAGCAGCGCGCCATGCCAGCCCACGATGTCCGCCGACTTGATCGCGCCCGCACCCGAAATCAGCAGCGCCGTGCGGTAGCCCCAGACATAGGCCGCCATCGCCGCCCCCTGCAGCCGGGCGGGGAAGATCTCGATCCGCCACGCATCTATGGCGATGTCCTGGCTCGCCGAGAGAAAGGCGACGAGCGCGGCGGCGGCCACCGCGCCGGCCGGAGCGGCCGCGGGGTCCGAGAGGGCGAGCAGCACGCAGCTCGCGACGAGCGCTGGCTGGATCGCGAGCAGCCAGCCGCGGCGGCGTCCCATGCGCTTGAGTGGCCCGGGCGGCGATACTTGATCGAGCAGCGGCGCCCAGAGGAATTTGAGCGTGTAGGCGAGGCCGATATTCGCGGTCAGCCCGATCGCCGCCAGGGACAGGTGGGATTCCGACATCCACAGCCGGAAGGTGAAGCCGGAAAGCGGGAGCGGCAGCCCGGCCACGAAGCCGTATGCCGCCATGAGCCACAGCCGGGAATCAGCAAGACGCCGGCGGGCTGGGGGTGGGGCGAGACGGTCCGCGGCGAGTTCGGCCATCGCGTCTTCCTGCGCGGGACGGCGTGATTTGGCAATGGGCGGGTTCGGAGCGACGATGCTATCCTTTGGAAGCGCTACGCTGTTCAGCTAGAGGGTGAGACCCGCGTGCGGATTCTGTCCCGGGCCTTCAGGCTGCTTCTCCACCCGGCGGCGGAGTGGCGTTCAATCGCCGCCGAGCCTGCAACGGTCTCCGAGTTGCTCGGCTATGCCACCGTGCTCGCCGCCATCCCCGCTATCGCCGGGTTCATAGGTTATTCGGTGGTCGGCGTGTCGCTCGGCATCCACGCCGCGCGGCTGCGGATGCCGATCGGGCCGGGGATCGAGCGCGCTGTCGTCGTTTACGTCCTGTGGGTGGCGGGGGTGTACGTGGCGGCCCTGCTCGTGCGCGCGATCGCGCCGCGATTCGAGGGACGATCGGATCTCGTGACCGGCCTAAAGGTCGCGGTTCATGCGCCCACGGCGGTCTGGATCGCCGGAATCTTCGCACTGATCCCACCGATCGGCATTCTGACGCTACTGGGGCTGTACAGCGTCTACACGCTGGCGATCGGGCTCCCGATCGTCACAGGCTGCCCGCCGGACGAGAGCGTCTGGTTCGTCGGCGCGATCGTGCTCTGTTACTTGCTGGTCGCGATACTCGTCGCCGTGATCGGCGGGATGATCGTACCGGGGTTCGTCGGTCCGGCGCCATAAGGCCATCCCATGCCGGCGCGGGATAACGCCCAGCTGGCGTCATCCGCCACCCGAGCGTAATTTGTTACTCATGAGCGCAGCGCTCCAGATCCGTCCGCCGGCCTCGCTCGCCGAGTTCCTGGAGTGGGAGCGGTGCCAGGCGGTCCGTTACGAATGGGACGGCGTGCAGCCGGTCGCCATGGTCGGCGGCAGCTTCGCCCATACGGAGCTCGCTTCGCGGCTCTCTGACGTCCTTCGCCCGGCGCTGCGGGGCGGCCCTTGCACTGTGGTCCGCGCCGATCTCAAGGTACTGACCGAGCGGGGGACCCGCGCCCGCTACCCGGACCTGGCGGTCACCTGTGCGCCGATCCGTGCCGCCGACGCGGAGCTTCCGGAGCCACTGCTCATCGTCGAGGTGATGTCCGAGACCACGGCTGCCACCGACCGCGGGGCGAAACGTGCCGAGTACGCGGCCCTCCCATCCCTGCGGCGTTATGTGATGCTGGCGCAGGACGAGCCTTTGGCGTTGGTCTGCGACCGGGCGCATGGCTTCGAGGAGCGCGCGGTCCGCGACACCTTGGATTTTCCGGAACTTGGGCTTTCCGTCCCGTTGGCTCAGCTCTACGCCGGACTGGTCTGATGCGGACGCTGTCGGGCCCGCTCGCTGCCCTTCAGCATCGGGTGGGAAGCTCGCGCGACCAACGCGGCCTACGTCGGGAAGAGGCAAATGACGCCAGAGACGATCGCGAAGCCAAGGACGAGCACCCGAAAGGGCCTGCCGCCTACGCGGTGATGCGCGGCATGGCTGAGAAATAGGCCGAGGCCGAGCGGCAGGACCAGCAACGTGGCGGCCTCGACCTGCGCCGTGCTCATGCGCCCGGCCATGAGCAGGAGGCCGAGCGAGATCAGCTCGCCCACCAGGAAGCAGGCGGCGACCGTCGCGCGCAGCACCGGCGCCGGCCTGTGCTGGTAGGCCAGCGCCAGCGGCGGCCCGCCGATGCCGGTCGCCGTCTCGGTGACGCCCGTCACGGCACCGGCTAGGAGAAACGTCACCCGCCCCGGCTCGAAGCGCGGCGCAAGCAGCGTGACCAGCGCGGTGAGGATCGTCGCCACGCCGACGAAAACCTGCAAGCCGCCGGCCGGCAAAGCCATCAGCACGAGCAGCCCGGCCACCCCGCCGAAGACCCGGCCGACGGTGATCCGGCCCGCACCCGGCCAGTCCAGCGCGGAGCGCTCACGCCATGCGACCCAGGCGTTGAGCGGCAGCATCACGAGCAACAGCGCGCCCGGGCAGCAGCGCGGGCGCGAGCAGACCGAGGATGGGCGCGAGGATCAGCGCGAAACCGACGCCGATCGTGCCCTGCACGAAGGACGCTATAACCACTGCGGCGGCCAGCAGGGTGAGGGTCGCAGCGCCCGTCATCGCGCATCCGCCTGGCGCGCTAAGCCCGCTCGCTGCTGCGTCATAGCGCGGTGCTCGTCCGCGCGCGGATGGATACGCTGGATCGGGGCCGTCTCCATCGCGGCGGTGACGCGCTCTGCGACTTGCCGCATGAGCGCGCGCCCATCCCAACCGATGGGCCAGCCTTGCCAGAGCCGCAGCCGGCCGGCGACGAAAACGGCCGCGATCTGGCTTCGTCCGGCGAAGCGGACAAGCTCCCAGGTCAGATCCCAGGAAGGGAGCATCTCCGGCACGGCTAGATCGACGAGCAGGAAGTCGGCGGCCTTGCCCGGTGCGATCTCGCCGGTAACGGCGCCAAGTCCCACCGCCTCGGCGCCAGCGGCGGTCGCGTGATCGAGCCAAAGCCATCCGCCGCCGCAGGAGAAGTCGCCGGAGGCCAGGCCGAAGGCGAGCCGCTGGGTCGCCTCGGCCGCATCGACCAAGCGAAAGGCGTCCGCGCGCGTTGCGTCGGTGCCGATGCCGAAGCGGATACCGAGCGTCGCCATCATCTCTGCCGGCGCGGCGGCGTTGCCCTTCCACTGCGTCGCGACCGGGTTGTAGGCGACGGCGGTGCCGGTGTCGCGCAGCATGGAGAGCTCGGTCGGCGTGACGAGCGTGGCGTGCGCGAGCAGCGCCTGCGGCCCGAGCGCGCCGAGGCGATGCAGATGTTCGATCGGGCGCAGCCCGCACTGCACCAGCGACCGTTCGACCGCGACCAGATGCTCGTTCGCATGTGTCTGGAACAGCGCGCCGGCTTCGGCACAGAGACCGGAGATGTCGCGCAGCATGCGGTCGCTTGCCGCCTCGGGAATGGAGATGGCGAGCGAGGGATGGATCAGCCCGTCCCCCTGCCAGCGCGCGAGATGCGCCTCGGCATCTCGGCGGATCCGCACGGGATCGCGCTCGCCTCCTAGGTCGTTGCAGATCTGCGCGAGCACGCAGCGCAGCCCGACGGCGCGGGCGGCCTCGGCGATCGCATCGGTGTGACCCTCGGCCCGGGTGCCGGCGTCGACCACGGTGGTGAAGCCGCCGCGCAGCGACTCCAAGGCGGCGAGCTTCGCCGCGAGATGCACCAACTCGGCATCCATGCTCTGCTCTAGCGGAACCCAGATGCGGCGAAAAATCTCGGAGGGCTCGCCGAAGGCAACCGCCTTGCCGAAAGCCTGACTCAGATGATGATGCGCGTCGACGAAGCCCGGCATCAACAACGTATCGGGCAGTTGGTGCGCGGTCAGCTGCGGGTTTCGCGCCATCACCGCCTCGGCCGGGCCGATCTCACGGAAGCGGCCGTTCCCTACCACCACGCCCAATCCACGGCGCGGACCGTCGCGCAGCAGCACCTGTTCGGGCACCAGGAGCAGTTCGGCGGCGGCGAACGCCGCGGGAGATGCGTCCTGCGCGGAGCGTTTCAGGGTGTCAGTGTGCATGGGGAGCCTCCGCGCCATTCGTGCCGAGCGCAAGCGGGCCGGCGATGGACCGCCGCCCCAGATGGTTGAAAACGATATTAGCCAGAACCGCCATGAGCGTGCCCATAGCGAGTCCGTTACCGAGCAGGATCTGCAGCGTCGGCGGGAACTTGCCGTAGATGCCGGGCACTAGGATCGGCAGCAGGCCGAAGGAGAGCGCGACGGCAAAAGTGAACAGGTTGCGATTGTCCTTCAGCTCGACCCTGCGCAGCATGTCGACGCCCATGCCCGCGATGATGCTGAAAATGATGATCGCGGTGCCGCCGACCACCGGAGCAGGGATCGCGTTGGCCAAACGGCCGAGCGGCGCGAAGAAGGCGACCACGATCAGCAGCACCCCGGCCGCCGCCGTGACGTAGCGGGAGCGGACCCGCGTCGCCTGTACGATCCCGATGTTCTCGCCGCTTGTGATGATGAGCGAAGTGCCGAAGCAGCCGCCGAGCAGAGAGGCCACGCCATCGCCCAGGATCGTGCGCGGGACGGTGCGTCTGGCGTCCCCTTCGCGGCCGACCACCTCAGAAATCACGACCGTCTGACTGGTCGCCTCAGCCATCGAAATCGCGCTGAAAAGCATCAGCGGCAGTGCGGCGATCAGGTCGAATTTTGGCCAGCCAAAGGGAAACGGCGTGGGAATGCTGACCACCGGGCCATCGAGAACGCCGTCGAGATGCATGGCGCCCATCGCCCAGGCCAGCGCCGCGCCGGTCAGGAGGCCGAGCAGCACCGAGAGCTGGCCCAGCGTGCCGGGTAGGAGTCGCACGAACAGGACCGTAACGGTGATCGTACCAAGCGCGAGACCGAGGGAACCGGGGTCGCCGAAGCCCGGGGTGCCTGGCCGTCCCGTAATGACCGCGCCGTAGATGCTGACGAGGTTGACCGCGACCAGCAGCAGCATCGTTCCGATTACGATATGGGGGAAGAAGCGGAGGCAGCGGGCGAACAGCGGCAGCGCCACGAAGTAGAAAAGTGCTGTGAGAAGCACGGCACCCGCCGCCGTCTGCAAGCTGGTTTGCTGGGCGATGGTGAGGAAGATCACGATGGGCGCGCCGCCCGGGACCATGATGAAGGGTAGCTTCGCGCCGATTCCGAACGGGCCGAAAGACTGCAGCAGCGTTCCGATGCCGCAGACCAGGAAGGTAGCGCTGATGAGGCCGACCGTGAGGTCGGCCGGCAGGTCGAGCGCGCGGCTGACCAGGAAAGCCGCCGTGATCGGGGACGCCGCCATCACCAGGACGTGCTGGAGGCCGAACAGGAGGAGCTTGCGCCCCGGCAGGATTTCGTCGACGGCGTGTACGGTCTTCGACATCGGGCCTCCCAGGGCTGGGCAGAGCGATTTCCGCTAGGTCTAGGAGAGCATAAAACGTTTTACTGGGCCAGTAAAACGTTTTTTTGCTGGTGAACATGGGATATAGCTGCAACCGGGCCATTGCACGGCCGAGAAGGAGGAGTTGTGTCGAACCGCACGCGACCCCAATCGGGCCGCAGGGCCACGATCATCGACGTAGCCGAGGCCGCGGGCGTCTCGCCTGCCACGGTCTCAAATGCACTGAACGGCCGCCGGCATGTCGACGCGAAGACCCGCGACGCCGTCAAAAAGGCGGCACGTCATCTGGGGTACACGCCGAATCTGCGTGCGCAACGATTGCGCACCGGGCAGGCCGATACGATCGCCCTGTTGTCATCCATGCCGTTCGCGGTGGCGGCGGGTCCGTCGCGCCTCGGCTTCCTCATGGAGGTCGCCGCGGTCGCCGCCGCTAGCGCCATCGAGAATGGGCTGGCTCTCGTCCTGGTGCCGCCGCTTGAGAAGGCGCGGCCGGTGCTCGACCGTTTGGGCATCGACGGCGCACTGGTGCTGGAGCCGACAGCGGAGGACGCGGGCGTGGCGCACCTGCGCGACCGCGGCGTTCCGGTCGTGACGATCGGGCGGCAGGCCCGGACGGACGATGCGCCGCCCTATGTCGACCTCCGCTCGGCGGCCACGGCTCAGTTGCTTCTCGACCATCTAAAGGATCAGGGCAGCCGCCGCGTCGTGCTGCTTATCGGCGCTCAGGCGCGCAACTCCTATCAGGAGACCGAATACGCCTACCGGGCGTTCGCACAGGCGCACGGGATGGCGCCGCTCGTCCGCCGTCTCGACGAGCGCGGGGGCGAGGAGTCCGGCGATCTGGAAACCCAGCGCCTGCTGACCGAGCACCCCGATATCGACGCCATCTGCGCGCCGGTGGACGCCTTTGCCGTAGGCGCTGTCCGGGCGGCTCAGAAACTCGGGCGGCGCGTGCCCGAAGACGTTGCCGTGGTCACGCGCTATGACGGCCTGCGCGCGCGGAACTGCACCCCGCCGCTCACGGCGGTGGACCTCCATCTGGAAGAGATCGCGTCCCTCGCGGTGGGTCTTATGCTGGAGCAGATTGAGGGCAGGCCGCCGCGCTCCTGCTTGGGGCCGCTGCCTCGCTTACTGGCTCGGGAGTCGTCGCTGCGCCCTCCTTCTGACTGAAGGCCTCGTTTTGTGCGACCTCGCGTCGTCTGGACGATGCCGATGTTCGTGGGACGGAACGCTTCTTCAAAGCGATTTGAGAAAGGCGATCAGGTCGCTCTTCTCGCTATCGGTGAAGCCGATTCCGAATCGGGTATCGTAGAATTCGACGACGTGCCCCAGATCGGGCGCGGCCCCGTTGTGGAAATAGGGGGCTCTGGACGCGAGGTTCCGCAGGATCGGACCTTTGGTCTTGCCAACATCCGCGCATCGACCGCTGATCAAAGCTTTCCCTGGATCGGTGACCTGGAAGGTCTGTCCGGCAAGCGGACCGGAATCGCAGCGGATATCGAAGACAGGGAGGCCCGTGGTGTCCAGGCCGGCCGCGGACGGGGCCACGACACCGATATTGAGCGGCAGCGCAACGCTGTGATTGCCCACATTCGGCGTGTCGTGACATGTTGTGCAGAAGCCGTTCACTGTGGCTAATCCCGGGTTATCGTTCAGACCGCTGACGCCGGTGATCTTGATCGGCTTTTCGTTGAACAGCTTCTCTCCGCGCGCAACGGCTTGGCCCTCCAGGGCGGAGTATAGGGTCATCGCATCCTGATCGAATCCTGCGCCCGTCGGGTCGCCGCCAAGAGGATCGTTGATGCCGACGTGAAACGGTTGCTCGGACAAAGCCTGCGGCCCGCCATGCGCGCCGAAGTCGCTTAGCGGACCAATCTCGGGGCTACTATATTGCGCCGAGTAGAGCCCAGTTTCGAAAGCTACTATCTGGTCGACCTGTGCCGAAGTTGGAGGCCTGTCAGCCTGCATATAAATCAGGGCTGCGTCGATTACCTGGGACTGAAGCGAGGGCTCACGGCCGTCCCACATGAAGGTGGTGAGAAAAGGAAGGTTGGTGGAAGGCAAGGGGCGCCGGTAGACCGATACGGTGCCCTGCGTGGGAGCCGACGGCCCGAAGCTCGATAATCCAAATGTCGAGCCGGTGTTGCAACCGTAAGGGTCCTGGACGTTGATGATGCTGAATTCCAGCGTCGGAACAGCCGGGAGCTCGATAAAAACGCGGATCAAGCCTTTCTGTAGCACAAGGCTGTACGCTCGGAGGCGGTTGTCATCCGTGGAGACGTCAGCATCCGGGCAGACCGCGCCGTCGACAGGGCTGAACAGAGGGGCCTTTCCGCCGGTCCTCCTGAACGTGCTCTGGACTTGTCTCGGTGTGATGGTCCAACCGGCTGCCGGTTGGTGACAAGTCTGGCAAGTGCGAGCGTTGGTTCCAAGCGGTGAGAAGAACGCCTGCTGCGCTGTCTCCGTCTCGCCCTCGGGCTGGAAATTTGCACTCAGGCCATCCTGATTACGGAAGATCTTGAATGCGGGAATTACCGAAGGCGTGGCTTCGGCGGTGGGATCAGGCATTTTCCGCGTACGATGCGCTTGTCGCTCGGCATGCTCCGCCCAAGTCGGCTGCCCCGACGCTCCGATGGGGACATCGTTGTCTCGCGCTCGCGAACTGCCCGGCATTCCTGCCACCAGCATCGCAAGAGATAGAGCCTCAATTCCGCGGAACGCCCACAAACGACTACCTTTGTATTTCAACAGCGGGAGTCGTTCGCCGGCCTTGCTCGCATAGAATGCTCGCATCGAATTCCTCCCTTTGTTCGTTCTGCGCATGATTGCTGACAGATCGCAGATGGCCCGATCGCGCAAGCAAAACACCTTGCGTAGGGTGCGCTTGGTTGCGGGTTTCTCTCTGCCTCGGCTCGCGGGCCAGATTATTGGGAGTGAAGTCCCAACCTGACAAGCTCGGGGTGCTTTTACTACTTTTGACTGCGCGAATACAGTGATGTGCGGCAGCCCGGTCCATGAAACGATTTGGTTCCCACTTCAACGAACGTGCTTGATCGTCACGAAGGTGCGAGAACTGTTCGCCGCATCGTGGTCGGGTTGACGCACCACCGCACCGCCAACCCACGCTAATCGGAATGGCGACAAAACGATGTGAGACGGTTCACAGCAGCCGCATCATCGTTTGGTGGCCGCAGCATTTCTTCAGGGCGATAACCGGCACGGGAGGGCCGATTGCCGGCGTGCCCTTGGATTATGGCAACGCACTAACGATCCACACGGCGCAGAGCTTGACCCGCACAACTGGGTCCCTACACGTCGGTAAATCCAGTCCTCAACGTGCCTGAAGCCGGCGGGCGGCCGCTTGATGCCGCTGGCGCAGGGCGGCGAGGTCGAGCCCCGGCACGGCGCCGTCGATCACCGCCCAGCGCCCGGCGACCATCACCCGGTCGGCGCGGTGCGCGCCGCACAGCACCAGGGCGGCGAGCGGGTCGCCGCAACCGGAAAAGCGCAGCTCGTCCAACCTGAACAGGGCGAGATCGGCTTGCTTGCCCTCGGCGATCCTGCCGAGATCGGGGCGGCCGACACAAGCCGCCGAACCCTCGGTCGCCCAGCGCAACGCGTCGAGATGGCTGACCCGCTCGATGCCGTGCGCGACCCGCTGCAAGAGGAAGGCGTGGCGGACCTCCTCGATCAGGTTCGAGGCGTCGTTGGAGGCCGAGCCGTCCACGCCGAGCCCGACCGCGCAGCCCGCCCCCTCCAGATCGGGCACCCGGCAGAAGCCCGAAGCCAGGACCATGTTCGAAGCCGGACAGTGCGTGATCGAGACCCCGGCGCGGGCGAGGCGCGGCAATTCGGCGTCATCGAAATAGATGCCGTGTGCGAGCCACACCCGCTCGTCGAGCCAGCCGGCGCTCTCCAGGTAGTCGAGCGGGCGACAGCCGAAGCGGGCCTCGCAGAACGCAGTCTCGTCCCTGGTCTCGGCGAGATGCGTGTGCAGCCGCACGTCGTGGCGGCGAGCGAGCGAGGCGGTGTCGGCCATGAGCGAGCGTGTGACCGAGAACGGCGAGCACGGAGCGAGCGCGATCTGCACCATCGCTCCGGGGCCGGGCTGGTGGTAGGCCCGGATCAGCCGTTCGCTGTCGGCGAGGATACGGTCCTCTGTCTGGACCACGCCCTTTGGCGGTAGCCCGCCGTCCTCGACCGACAGGTTCATCGACCCGCGCGTCAGGACGACGCGGATGCCGAGCCGGCGCGCCTCCTCCACCTCGATGTCGATCGCCTGGTCGAGCCCCGCCGGAAAGACATAGTGGTGGTCGGTCGTGGTCGTGCATCCGGACAGCAGCAGCTCCGCGAAGGCGAGCTGGGCCGCAGCACGGAGCGCCTCCGGCGTGAGGCGCTGCCACACCGGGTAAAGTGCCTGGAGCCAGGGAAACAGCTCGCGGTCCAAGGCGGGCGGGAAGGCACGGGTGAGCGTCTGGTAGAAGTGGTGGTGGGTGTTGATGAGCCCCGGCAGCACGACGTGTTCGCCCGCCTCGAACGTCGCATCGAGCGGCGTCGCCGGCTCGCGTCCCTTGCCGATCCGCTCCACGATCTCCGCGCCGCGCACGACGATGCCGCGCTCCGCCCCTTCCGCCAGGATCGCGAGCGGGTCCTTGATCCATAGCGTGCTCATCGTTTCCTCCCCCGCCCGGACCAAAACCGTTTCAGGCCGCGTGAAGGCGCTCGCCCATGACGTACGTCGCCCGCACCGCGCGATCGTCGCCGAGGGTCATGAGGACGAACAGCTCCTCCGCGAGATCCCCCTCGATCGTCTCCATCCGGTGCGCCATCGCCGGGGTGGCGCGGGCGTCGAGCACCACGAGGTCGGCCTCGAAGCCCGGCTCGATGCTGCCAATTTGCCGCTCGAGCCCAAGCGCCTCGGCGTTGCCGCGCGTCATCATGCGGAAGGCATCGAGGGCGGGCAGGTTCTGGCCTTGGAGCTGCAAGACCTTGTAGGCTTCGGCCGCGGTTCGCAGCATCGAGTAGCTCGTCCCGGCGCCCACATCGGTCGCGAGTGCGCTCCGGACCGGAGGGGACCAGCCGCGTAGGCGCGCAAGGTCAAACAGCCCGGAGCCGATGAACAGGTTGGATGTCGGGCAGAACACGGCGACCGAGCCCGTCGCGGCGAGCGCCTCGACCTCGCTGTCTTCCAGGTGGATGCAGTGGCCGAGCAGGGTGCGCGGCGTCAGCAGGCCGAAGCGCTCGTACACCTCGGTATACGTCCGGGTCCACGGGAACAGGGCCTTCACCGTCTCGATCTCGCGCCGGTTCTCGCAAAGATGGGTCTGGACGTGGCACTCCGGGAATTCGCGGACGAGCGCGCCCGCGGCCTCGAGCTGGGCGTCCGTCGAGGTGATGGCGAAGCGGGGCGTGATGGCGTAGAGCGCGCGGCCGCGCCCATGCCAGCGGGCGAGCAGGTCCCGGCTCTCGCGATAGCCCTGCTCGGGCGTGTCGCGCAGGTAATCGGGCGCGCCACGGTCCATCATCACCTTGCCCGCGATCATCCGCATACGGCGACGCTCCGCCTCGGCGAAGAAGGCGTCCACGGATTCGGGGCGGACGGTGCAGTAGACCGCGGCGGTCGTGGTCCCGTTGCGCAGAAGCTCGTCCAGGAAGAAGCGCGCGCCGGCCTCCGCGTGCTCCGGGCGAGCGTATTTCTGCTCTTCGACGAAGGTATATTTTTGCAGCCAGTCCAGCAGTTGCGCGCCGTAGGAGGCGATCACCTGTGTCTGCGGATAGTGGAGGTGGGTGTCGATCAGGCCGGGCAGGATCAGGCTATCCGGATAGCGGTCGAGGACCGTGCCGGGCGGCAGCCTCGCCAGAAGCTCGGGCGCGGAACCGACGGCCTGGATCACGCCATCCCGAATAAGGATCACGCCGTCCGGCTCGTAGCGGTGGCCGCCGCCTTCGGTGAAGGTCAGGAGGCGTCCGCGCAGCGCCCTGTTACTCGAACCCGGCATCCGGTTCTCCATTGCTTAAGCGTCGGACAACGCGCGGGTATTCGATGCGCCGCTGGCGTCCCGCTCCCGGAGTCCCTGCGAGCGCTTCGGGGCCAGTAGGGTCGTCAGCAACTCTGCCGCGGTCAGGGCGGCGATCACGGCAGGCCGTTTGTCCCGCACCTCCTTGCCGCCGATCGGGCAAGTGAGGCGTGCGATCATGTCCGGGGCGATCCCGAGTTCGCGGAACCCGCGCTCGAAACGGCGGCGCTTCGTTTTGGAGCCGATCAGGCCGAGATAGCGCGAAGTCGCCCCGGCGCAGCACCGCCTCGCAGAGCATGAAGTCGAGCGCGTGGCTGTGTGTCAGGACGAGATACGAAGCCCCACTCGGTGCGGCCGCGACCTCGTCGAGAAGGTGATCGGTCGCAACCGCCCGCACGCCTTCGGGCGTCCGTGCCGGAAACACCTCGGCCCGCTCGTCGATCCAGGACAGCCTGCACCGGCAGCGGAGCGAGCGAGGAGGCCAGCGCCTGGCCGACATGGCCGGCACCGAACAAGAGCACGCTCGGCAGCTTCCGGGCCTCCGCGGCCTCGGCGGTTGCCAGCTCCGCCAAGCCGGGCGGGTCCATGCGGCGCAAGCGCAAGGTGACGTGGCCGCCGCAGCATTGGCCGATTTCGGGGCCGAGCGGCATGAGGAGTTCCGCACGCACCTCGCCAGCCGCGAGCAGCGCCCGCGCCCGGCCGATCGCCTCGTATTCGAGCCGCCCGCCGCCGATGGTCCCGGCGCTGGCCCGCTCGGTGACGAGCATCCGGGCCCCGCTCTCGCGTGGCGTCGAGCCTTTGGCGACCGCCACGCTGACCAGGGCCACGGGCTCCCCCGCCGCCAGCCAGTCCTCGCAAACGCGGGTGAGGAACTCGGTCACGCTGCCTCCCGCGCCCCGGATGCACGATGCCGCGACCGCAATGCGTCGAGCGTCTTGAGCACCTTCTCGGGCGTCGCCGGCGGGTCGAGCCGCGGGCACAGCGTGTAGTCCGCGACGCTCGCGATCGCGTCGGATATCGCGTGCAGAACCGAGATCGCGAGCATCAGCGGCGGCTCGCCGACGGCCTTGCTGCGGAAGATCGTGGGCTCGCGATTCTCCGCGCCTTCGAGCAGGCGCACGTTGAACACGCGCGGCCGGTCGGAGCAGGCCGGGATCTTGTAGGTCGAGGGCGCGTGCGTGCGGAGCCTGCCCTGCTTGTCCCACCACAGCTCCTCGGTGGTGAGCCAGCCCGTGCCTTGCACGAAACCGCCCACGATCTGCCCGGTATCGATCGCCGGGTTCAGCGAGTTCCCGACATCGTGCAGGATGTCCACCCGCTCCACCGTGTACTCGCCGGTGAGAGTATCGACCGCGACCTCGCTGCACGCAGCGCCGTAGGCGAAGTAATAGAAGGGCCGCCCGCGGCCGGTGCTCCGGTCCCAATGGATTTTGGGCGTGCGGTAATGGCCTGTCGCCGAAAGCGAAACCCGGTTCACGTAGGCTTGCCAGATCAGCTCCTTGAACAGGATCTCCTGATTGCCGACCCGCACCCGTCCGGGGAGAAACGTCACCTGCTCCTTCGGCACACCCCAATGCTCGGCGGCGAAAGCGACCAGACGGTTTTTGATCGTGCGGGATGCCGCCTGCGCCGCCATGCCATTCATGTCGGCGCCGGAGGAGGCGGCAGTGGCCGCCGTATTGGGCACCTTCCCCGTCGTCGTCGCGGTGATGCGCACGGTGCCGACATCGACCTGGAACTCTTCGGCGACGACCTGCGCCACCTTGATGTAGAGTCCCTGGCCCATCTCGGTGCCGCCGTGGTTCAGATGGATGCTGCCGTCCGTGTAGATGTGGACCAAGGCGCCCGCTTGATTGTACTGCGTCGCGGTGAACGAGATCCCGAATTTGACGGGGGTGAGCGCCAGTCCCCGCTTGATGACGCGGCTCTTCGTGTTGGCCTCGCGAATCGCCCGCTTGCGTCCCCAGTAGTCGGCGCTCGTCTCCAACTCTCCGACGATGCGGCCGATGATGTTGTCCTCGACGGTCTGGTGATAAGGCGTGACGTTGCGCTCGTTCTCGCCATAGAAATTCAGCTTGCGGATCTCGAGCGGGTCCTTGCCGACCGCGTAGGCGATCTCTTCGATCACGCGCTCGCCCGCGACCATCCCTTGCGGGCCACCAAAACCGCGAAACGCCGTATTGGAGCAGGTATTCGTCTTAAGTGGCAGCGAGCGCAGCCGGACATCAGGGAAGTAATAGGCGTTATCGGCATGGAACAACGCGCGGTCCGTGACCGGGCCGGACAGGTCGGCCGAGAAGCCGCAGCGCGCGGCATAGATCATGTCAACGCCCTGGATGCGGCCCTCCTCGTCGAAACCGGCCTCGTAGTCCACGAGGAAATCGTGCCGCTTGCCGGTGATCGTCATGTCGTCGTCGCGGTCGGGGCGGATCTTGGCGGCGCGCCCAGTGCGCTTGGCGGCGATCGCGGCGACGCAGGCGAACAGATTGCCCTGCGTTTCCTTGCCGCCGAATCCGCCCCCCATGCGCCGGCACTCGACGTTGACGGCATTGTTCGGCACGCCCAGCACGATCGCGACCATGTGCTGGATTTCGCTCGGGTGCTGGGTCGAGGAATATATCAGGACCTCATCCTCCTCGCCCGGAACCGCCATCGCGATCTGGCCTTCGAGATAGAAATGGTCCTGCCCGCCCATGCTGATCTCGCCCTTGAGCCGCCGCGGCGCCGCGGCGATCGCGCCCGGCGCATCGCCGCGCTGGAGCGTCAGCGGCTCGGTGACCAGGCGCGGATTCTGGCGCGCGGTTTCGACATCGAGAACCGGCTCCAGCTCCTCGGTACACGACGTTCGCCCGCATGGCCGCGCGCCGGGCGTGATCGCGGGTGCGCGCCGCCACCGCGAATAGCGGCTGGCCGACGTACTCGACGAGCTTGGTGGCGAACAGCGGCTCGTCGTGCCGATGGGTCGGGCTCACGTCGTTCGCGCCAGGCACGTCATCGGCCGTGAGCACCAGCACGACGCCCGGCGACTCGCGTACGGGTGTCAGGTCGATGCTTTTGATTCGCGCGTGCGCCTTGGCGCTGGTCCCGAGATAGAGGTGCAGCAGCCCGGCTGGCTCCGGCATGTCGTCGATATAAGTCGCCTCGCCGGTGACGTGCCTTATCGCGCTGTCGTGCCGGTGGGGATCGTGGGCGCCGCCTCGAATTCGCTCAGACATGGGCTAGCCTCCGGTCGCCGACGAGCCGCGTTTCCGCCTGCTCGTCCGTGGTCTCGATGAAAAAACGCCGCAACAGGTTCGCGGCCACCTTGGCCCGGTAGTCCGCCGACGCCCGCCAGTCGGAGATGGGCGCGAAGTCGCGGGCGAGCGCTTCCATGCCGGTCGCGAGCGCCGCCTCGTCCCAGGCCTTGCCCGACAGCGTCTCCTCGCATTGGCGTGCGCGTTTCGGGGTCGCGGCCATGCCGCCAAAGGCGATCCGCACCGAGGCGATCTTGCCGTCCGCGAGCCGCATCGCGAAGCCGCCCATCACCGCCGAGATGTCCTGGTCGAAACGCTTGGCCACCTTATAGGCCCGGAAGCGCAAACCCGGCTCGGGCTTGGGCACGATGACCGTTTCCACGAATTCGGACGGCCGCCGGTCCTGCTTGCCGTAGTCGATGAAGAAGTCCTCGAGCGGCAGTTCGCGCCGCTCCCCCCCGCGGCGGAGGACGATGCGCGCGTTCAGCGGGATCAGGGACGGCGGACTGTCGCCGATCGGCGAGCCATTGGCGATATTGCCGCCGATGGTGCCCGCGTTGCGCACCTGCTCGGCGCCGAGCCGCCGCATCATTTCGCCGAGGTCGGGATAGAACGCCGCCAGCCTCCCCATGGCGTCCGAGTAGGTGACGCCGGCGCCGATCCTCAGCTCCTGGTCCGTCTCCTCGATGCGCCGCAGCTCGCGCACACGGCCCACCCAGATCACCGGATCGAGCACGCGCAGGAACTTCGTCACCCACAAGCCGACATCGGTCGCACCCGCGACGATAGTCGCCTGCGGATATTCGAGCAGGAGATCGGCCAACGCGTCTGCCGAGGCCGGAGCGTAGAACCGGCGGCCGTCCGCGCCGACGGAAACCGTCTCGTCATCCTGCAACGCCTCGAGCTGGGCCAGGGTATCGGGGCGCTCCTGCGCGAAGCGGCCGGGCTCGCCGCGGCTCAGCTCGATCATTCGCTTCGCCGCGTCCACAATGGGCAGGTAACCTGTGCAGCGGCAGAGATTGCCAGCGAGTGCGTCGTTCACCCGTTCGGGCGTCAGCTCGGTGTTGCTGTGGTCGGCCTTGGGGTCGTTCTCGAACAGGGCGAACAACGACATGACGAAGCCCGGCGTGCAGAAGCCGCATTGCGAGCCATGCGTCTCCACCATCGCTTCCTGCACGGGGTGGAGCACGCCGTCCGGTCCCTTCAGATCCTCGACCGTGAGGAGCTGGAGGCCGTCCAGGGTCGGCACGAACTGGATGCAGGCGTTGACCGCCTCGTAGCGCAGGCGCCCGTCCATGAGCCGCCCGAGGACCACGGTGCAGGCGCCGCAATCGCCCTCCGCACACCCCTCCTTCGTGCCGCAACGCCGCTCCACGAGGCGCAGGTAGTCAAGCACGGTCATCGTCGGGTCGACCGCGCGGATCTCCCTCGGCTCATTGCCGAGCAGGAACCGAACCGTTTCACGCATTTCCGTCTGCTCCGATACTGGGCGGCGCCGGGCTGACCGCGCCGCCCTTGTCTTCGTAAAAAGTGTTGGGTCTCAGAGGTGGCTGTGCTCGCCGCGGTGCGGCTCGTAGTGCGGATCGTCCTCCGGCGTGTGATGGTGCCAGTTGAGCACCAGGTTGAGGATCACCGCCGCCAGCGCGCCCGTCGCGATGCCGCTATCGAGCAGGATGCGGGCGCCCGCCGAGGCGTGCTGGTAGAAGTTCGGCATCGTCACCGGGATCAGGCCGAGGCCGACGCTCACGCCGACGATGAGCCCGCTGTTGGTGCCCTCGAACTTCACGCCGTGCAGGATCCGGATGCCGGTGGCCGCGACGATGCCGAACATCACCAGGCCCGCGCCGCCGATCACGGGTGTCGGGATCGAGGCGACGATGGCGGCCGCCTTGGGGAACAGCCCGAGCAGGACCAGGATCACGCCCGCGGCGGCCACGACGAAGCGGCTCTTCACCCGGCTCAGGCCGACCAGGCCGACATTCTCGGCGAAGGCGGTGTAGGGGAAGGTGTTGAAGATGCCGCCAAGCATCGTGCAGAACCCGTCCGCCATCAGGCCGCGCTTGATGTCCCGGGGCGTCGCCGGCCGGTCCACCATCTCGCCGATGGCGAGGATGTCGCTCGTGGTCTCGGTCATGGTCACGAGCATCACGACGATCATCACGAGGATCGGCACGAGGTGGAACGTCGGCACGCCGAAATGGAACGGCGTGCTGACGCCAAGCCACTCGGACTGGCCCACTTCGGCGAAGTTGGTCATGCCGAACAACATGGCGGCCACGGTGCCGATGATGATGCCGAGCAGCACCGCCGTATTGCGGACGAAGCCCTTGGCAAACGAAGCGAGGCCGAGCACGACGAGCAGCGTGAAGGTCGCCAGCGCGATTGACGCCGGGTTGCCGAAATCGGGCGCCGCCGGATTGCCGCCGCCCGCCCACAGCACCGCGACCGGCATCAGGGTGACGCCGATCGTGGTGATGACCGTGCCCATCACGAGCGGCGGGAAAAACCGCAACAAGCGGCTGAACAGCGGGCTCGCGATCATCGTCACGATGCCGGACACGATCACCGCGCCGTAGACCGCGGTCACCCCGTATTGCTGGCCGATCAGGATCATCGGCGTGACCGCGGTGAAGGTCACACCCTGGATCAGCGGCAAGCGGACGCCGATGGGCCCGATCCCGACCGCTTGGATGAAGCTCGCGATGCCGCTCACGAACAGGTCGGCGTTGATGAGATAGATGATCTGATCGGGCGTGAGCCTGAGAGCGCTCCCGACCAGCAGCGGCACCGCGACCGCGCCCGCGTACATCGCCAGCACGTGTTGCAAGCCCAAGACGAACAGCCGGGGCGCGGGCAGCACCTCGTCGACTGGATGCACGGCGGCTGGGCTGGCCAGGGGAGATCCCCGATCGGCCAGAGAAGACGACATGGCGCGCTCTCCCTGCTTTTTCATGATTGTCCGGACGCAAGGGAACATGGCCGGAGGGGCCGTGTCATCGCGATTGTATTGCAATCAGCTTTCGATATTTCCTGAAAATCGCCGGGCGGCCTTCAGATGAGCGCCCGCACATCCAGTCCGGCCGTCGCCTCGGCCACGACCGGGCCGATTTCGCCGATCAGGAAGTCGGCGAGCAGCCTGACCTTCGCGGGCAGCAGCCGGCGGTGCGGGTAGACCACGGCCAGGGTCGCGGTGGCGGGCGGCGCATCCAGCAGGACGGGCCGCAGCGCGCCCGAGCGCAGGTGCGGGGCGACCTCGAACACCGGCTTCAAGGAGATGCCGAGGCCCTCCAACGCCCATTGCGTAAGCACATCGCCGTCATCGGCGTCGAGCCGGCCGCGAACGTGCAACGTCACCGGTCCCGATCGCGGCTGGAGCGTCCAGCGATATTGTTGCGAACCCGGATAGCGCAGCAGCAGGCACTCATGGCGAAACAGGTCGTCCGGAGTGCGCGGCGTCCCGCGCGCGTCGAGATAGGACGGCGCGGCGCACAGGACGCGCGGGCAGTCGGCGATCTTGCGCGCGACCAGGCTCGAATCGCCGAGCACCGCGATACGGACCGACAGATCGACGGCCTCCCGCATCAAGTCGAGCAGGTGATCGGATAGTCGCAAACGAATCGAAAGCCGCGGATGCTGTTCGCAGAATCGCGCGACGAGCGGGGCCAGCGTGCGCCGTCCGAGGCCGAGCGGCGCGCTCAGCCGGATGTTTCCCGTAGGGATGCCGCCCGCCTCGAACGCGACGCCCTCGGCCTCTTCGACGGCGCGCAGCACGTCCTGACAGGCCTCGTAGAAAGCGTTACCCGGATCGGTGAGTTGCAGGCTGCGCGTATTCCGGTTGAGCAAGCGGACGCCCAGATGGGCCTCGAGCTGCTGGAGCCGGTGACTTACGACGGCTGGGGACAGCCGGAGCTGCCGCGCGGCCGCCGACATGCCGCCGAGATCGACCATCCGCACAAAAGTCTGGATGTTCTCGAGCAGCGACATGGTGCTTCTTGGCGATGCAAGAACCGCTGCTACGAACCGGGAACAGGCGCGAATTGTCCGCGGAAGGCGCGCACGATGCCGTCCGCCCGCGCAAGGTCAGGGTCGTCGGCAAGCGGGCCGCAGCTCGATGCGGGTGGTCGCTCAGCGAAATTTTCCAGCGCCTCCGCCTCGGCAAAGGACAGGGCGCCAATTGCCAGATTGCTGCCGGGAGCGGCTTTGAGCGCCGGATCGTCGTACGCCTTCGCTCCGGTCGTGGATTGCACGGTGGCCCGGCGGAGATCCTCGGCCCAGCTTTGGTCGCGCAACCCGCAGAGCGACGTGAGTGTCGCCACCGTGCCGAGCCGCACCGCATCGGCAAGTTGGCTCTCGCTCGCGCCGGCCGCCGGTTCGGGCGGCGGCGCCGCGAAGCTTATGCCGTTCGCGACGAACATCGCCGCATATAGCGCGAGCGTGACCTTGCAACAGCGCGACATGCTTCCTTCCCCGAACCAGCCTGACCATGGCTGAGCCCGGCATGATGCCCCTACCAGGCAGTCATGTCATGTGCACCCCGCTCGCGATGGCCGATTGACAGAACGCGGCCGCACGCCGCCTGATGCCGGAAAGTGGCGGCGGCCATCGCGGCCTCACGCACGAGCTATCGGGGGAAATCGGCATGATGCGTTGTCTCGCGGGTGTACTCTTGTTCATCGGCCCAGCCGCCCTCGCGCAAGTCCCCGCGGGTTCCGCCCCGAGCTCGCAGGTTCCCGAGATCGCTTATGATAGTGTCCCCGATCCCCTGAAACTGCCGCCCAATACGTATTTCGGCGAGGTCTCCGGCGTTGCGGTCAACTCCCAAGGCCACGTCTTTGCCTTCTCGCGCGGCAACACCACCGGCCCCGCCTATGCCGCAGCGGCCGCGCAGCTGCTCGAGTTCGACCGCGACGGCAATTTCGTGCGCGAGATCGGCCATAATCTCTACGCTTGGTCCTTCGCCCACACCGTGAAAGTGGACCCGGCTGACAACATCTGGGTCACGGACAAGGGCTCGGACATGGTCATCAAGTTCGACCCGCAAGGCCGCGTGGCGATGGTGTTCGGCCGCAAGCAGGAAGCGTCCGACGAGGATACCGGGCCACTGAAGCACCCAAAGCCGCCGCTGCCGCCCATCGACGGAATGTTCCGGCAAGTGACGGACATCGCCTGGGATAGCGACGGGAACGGGTATATCAGCGACGGCTACATCAATGCCCGGATCGCCAAGGTGAGCCCTGATGGCGAGTGGCTTGCGTCCTGGGGAAGCCCCGGGGATCAGCCAGGGCAGCTCAATACGCCCGCACAGCATCGCCGTGGATGCGCGCAACCAGGTGTACGTTGCCGATCGCGGCAATCGTCGCATTCAGGTATTCGACACCAATGGAAAGCTGCTTCGGCAAATTACGATTGACGTGCCGTTCGACCCGAATACCAAACCGGTGATCGGCAACAAGCCAAATCAGACACCGCCGCCTGGCACCGCGCAAACCTTTGTCGCCGGCGCGCCGTGGACCGTTTGCATCACCCCCGGCCCGAATCAGGTGCTCTATGCCTCGGACGCCTATCCCGGACGGATCTACAAGCTAAGCCTCGACGGAAAGCTGCTCGGGGTACTCGGGCGCGGCGGCCGTCCGCTCAAGCAGTTCGGCTGGATCCATCAAATAGCTTGCCCATCCGAGAACACGCTCTATGTCGCCGAGCTGTTGAACTGGCGAGTGCAGAAACTGCAACTCCATCCGTCGCCGTAGCGATAGGCGGAACGTCCGGCCTCCTTACGCCAGCACGTTCTCGATCCGGATGGGCAGATCCCGCACCCGCACGCCTGTCGCGTGATAGACCGCATTCGCGATCGCGGGCGCCACGCCGACCATCGGCAGCTCGCCGATGCCCTTCACACCGAGGGCCGTGCTGATTGGGTCGGCCGAGTCGACGATGATGGTTTGAATCGCGGGGACATCGGCGTTCACCGGCAGCAGGTACTCGCTGATATTAGTGTTAACGATCCGCCCGGTGTCGGCGTCCACGCGGGTTTCCTCGAGCAGCGCCATGCCGATGCCGAACACGATGCCGCCTTTCAACTGGCTGTGCGCCGTCTTGGGGTTCAGAATCCGGCCCGAGTCGAATGCGCCGACATAGCGGCTGACGCGGATCGTGCCGAGGTCGGGGTCCACGCGAACCTCGGCGAACTGCGCACCGAAGGCGCGGCGGGAATAGTCGTTCGCGAGCTTCGGCAACTCGGCCTTGCTGTCCGCCTCCAGATACTCGACCCCCCTATGGGCCAATAGCTCGCCCAGGCTGACGCGGCCGGGTGGCCCCAGGACAAGGCCATTCTGGAAGGCGAGCTGCCCCGGATCAACGCCCTGCCATTCCGGGCCGCGGTCCTGGATGGCGAGTTGCAGCACCTGCGCCCGCACCGCCTCCGCCGCCTCCTGCACGGCCGGCGCTACGCTCGCGACCGTTGCGGAGCCCCCGGAGACGGGGGCGGGCGGGAAGCGGCTGTCACCCAGCTCGAAGCGGATGCGGCTAACGGGCAGACCGAGCGCGTCAGCTGCCACCTGCGTCATGACCGTGTACGTGCCGGTGCCGAGATCCTGCGTGCCCGAACGCACCACCGCCGTGCCATCGGCGTTGAGCCGCACGCTTGCCTGCGCCGGCCTGCGATTCGTCGGATAGGTGGACGTGGCCATGCCCCACCCGATCAGCACGTTGCCGTCGCGCATGGAGCGGGGCGCGGGATTGCGGTCCTTCCAGCCGAACGCGGCCGCCGCCTGACGGTAGCACGCGCGCAACTCCTTGGCGGCGAAGGGCTTGCCGTTGCTCGGATCTGTTTCGGCGTAGTTGCGCAGCCGAAACTCGACCGGATCGAGCTTCAGCGTGGCGGCGAGCTCGTCCATGGCGGATTCGATGGCGAACACCCCGGATGCCTCGCCGGGTGCGCGCATGTAGGTGGGCAGGCTTTGATTGACAGCGACCAGGCGATGCGTCACGGCGAGGTTGGGGCAATCGTACAGCATCTCCGTCGCCAGCCCGACCGGCTCGCTGAATTCGCCGAGTGAAGGCATCGACATCTGCGAGAACCCGTCATGCCGTGCCGCCAGCAGCCGCCCGTTCGCGTCAGCGCCGAGCTTGATCTTCTGGATCGTCTTCGGACGATAGCCGTTGGAGGAGAACATCTGGGCGCGTGTCACGACCAGCTTCACCGGGCGACCAACGATCTTCGCCGCCATGACCGCGAGCGTGGCTGGCGGCCAAGTATTGCCCTTGCAGCCGAACCCACCGCCAACGAACGGGTCCAACACGGTGACGCTCTTCGGGTCGAGGCCAAACAATGCCGCGAACGTTTGCTGCGCGCCGTGAATGCCCTGCGTCGCTGTCCAGACGGTGAGGTGGTCGCCGTCCCGGTCCTTGCTCCAGTGGGCGATGGTGGCGTGCGGCTCCATCGGATTGTGATGCTCGACAGGCGTCGTGTACGTCGCCTCGATGCGGACGGGCGCGTTGGCGAACGCCGCGTCCGGATCGCCGCGCTTGCTGTCGGGTGAACGCTCGCCGTTGCGGAAATGCTTTGGCGGATAGGCCTGGTCGAGCGCGGATTCCATTACGGTGATCGCTTCGCCTTGCCGGTAGCGCACGCGCACTGCGGCGGCGGCGGCCATGGCGCGCTCGATCGTGTCGGCCACGGCGATGGCGACGTGCTGGCCGTTGAACAGCACGTTTCGGTCCTGCAGCAACGGCCCCTTGACGGTCTGCGGCGCTCCCTGCTTGAGCTGGAGACGGAGCGCGTTTTCCGGCGTTATGATGGCGAGCACACCCGGCATTCCTTGTGCCGTGGCTATATCGAACGCCTCGATCTCGCCTGCCGCAACGGTGCTTTGCACGAGCACGCCGTGAACCAGGCCCGGCACCTCGAATTCGGCCGCGTACTTGGCGCGACCCGTGACCTTCAACTTGCCGTCCAGGCGGTCGATCGGCTGTCCGACGATCATAGTCCCCTCCTCACGCTGCGACGGTCTGTAGCGCGCGCAAGACGGTGCGCTGCATGAGCCGGAGCTTGAATCCGTTCTGAGTAGCGGGCTCCGCACCGTCGGCGGCGTGTGCCGCCGCAGTTTCCAGCACGTTGCTCTCTAACCTCCGGCCGCGCAGCGCGGCTTCCACATGCGGGGCACGCCAGGGGATCGTGCCGACGCCGCCCATCCCGACCCGCGCGTCCTGGATCACGCCATCCTGAACCGCGAGTCCCACCGCGGCCGAGACCAGTGCGAACTCGAAGCTTTCCCGGTCGCGCACCTTGACATAGGCGGAGCGGCGCGCCGCGTCGGAGGCGGGAACCACGATCGCGGTGATCAGCTCGCCCGGCCGGAGATTGGTCTCGATGTGAGGCGTATCCCCGGGAAGCCGGTAGAGTTGCGCGAGCGGTAGCGTGCGCGTGCCGCCGTCGGCCGCCCGCAGCTCGACGGACGCATCGAGCGCCATGAGGGCCACCGGCATGTCGGATGGATGCGTCGCGATGCAATGCGCGGAAACGCCGAGCACGGCTAGCATCCGGTTCTCGCCCTTGATCGCCGGGCAGCCGGAGCCGGGGTCGCGCTTGTTGCAGGCGAAACCTGTATCCCGGAAGTAGCCGCAACGGGTGCGCTGGAGCAGGTTGCCGCCCATCGTGCCCATATTGCGTACCTGCGGCGAGGCAGAGAGCAGCAGCGCCTGGCTGATCATCGGCCAGCCTTGCCGCACGGCGGGGTGCGCCGCGACGGCGCTCATGGTCGCGAGCGCGCCGAGGCGCAATCCCTGCGTCGTCGTCTCGATCCCGCGCAGGTTCAGCTTCTCCAGGTCGACCAGCGTCCCCGGTGCCGCGACATCGTTCTTCATGAGCTGCATCAGGTCGGTGCCGCCCGCGATGAAGGCCGCCCCGTCCGTATGCGCGGCAGCGAGCGCCGCATCCATGCTCTCCGGCCGGACCAGATTGAAGGACCGCATGGCTCAGGCCTTTCCCGCCGTGTCCCGGATCGCGGCGACGATGTTGGGATAGGCGCCGCAACGGCAAATGTTACCGCTCATCCACTCGCGAATTTCGGCGTCCGTGCCGGTGTGACCTTCCTCGACGAGCGCGACGGCGGACATGATCTGACCGGGCGTGCAGTAGCCGCACTGGAAGGCGTCGTGGTGCAGGAAGGCTTCCTGCATCGGATGTAACTCGTCGCCATGTGCCAGGCCCTCGATTGTCGTGATCGCCTTCCCCTGGCAGCGCGCGGCGAGCGTTAGGCAGGACAGGATCCGCGTCCCGTTTACGTGGACCGTGCACGCGCCGCAGGATCCGTGATCGCAGCCCTTCTTCGTCCCGGTCAGCCCCGCCTGCTCGCGGAGCGCGTCGAGCAGCGAGGTCCGCGGCTCGATCGTGAGTGGGACTCGGGTGCCGTTCACCTGGAGCACGACGTCCAGCATCTCCGGCGTGCGCGCGGGCGCTGGGAAGGTCGGCGGCTCCGCCGCGGCATTCGCACCGTGCCTCGCCAGCGGGACGGTCACGACTCCGGCGGCCGTGCCGCCCAGAAGCCCTCGCCTGGTCATGCGTGACATGGTCGTCTCCCCGGCTGACCGAATTGCCTATCAGACTGGCCCTCCTCGCCGGGAGCGGCGTTCACATCCGCGTCAATGCCGCGTGGCCGGGCCGTCCAGGTCTATACATCGGCGGGTCCAAGCCGGGGGGAAGATCATGATCGGGCTGATGGCTGCATCGTCACCGGTTGAGATCGAAGCCAAGGCGGACGAAGCGCAGCTTCCGGACGAGGCACGCCAAGCGGGCTTACGCCTCTTTCATGACCTCACGAGCAAGCTCGAACTGGCCGCCATCGAACTGGAGACGAAGGATGGCGAGGAGTGGCCGCGCCATCGTTTCTATTTCGGACCGAAAGATGGCGAGATCGCGAGGCTTATCGTCGCGCTACAGGAGCGGCCCGACGCCGTGGAGATGACGGCCTCGCCTCCTCGCGACGAAACAACCGCAGGGACTTTGTTCATCGCCGGCTCGGACGGGAAGTTCGCAGCCGTGCTGGTTGCCTGCGCCAACGCGAGCCGGCTGCACGCGATTCGCCAGGAACTGGCGTCGCGGTTGAGCGGGACCGAACCCTGATCACAGTCGTGGGCTTCGCACCGCGGTGCTAGCCGGCATCGCCCGAGCCCTGCGCTCCGGGTTCTCGAACACCCTCCGATGCAGGTGGTCTGGTGCGGCATCGCGAAGCAGTTGGTCAATCCTATCAGCCCAAAGTCTCCAAGTGTAATGTTCGCGCACATGCTGGCGAGCATTTGCTCCAAGGTGGCGCGCCTCAGAACTATTGCTGAACATGTCGATTACCGCCTGCGCCAGATCACGTGCGGTCGAGTGGATCAGTCGCTCGTGGCCGCGAGGCATCGTAAGGCCGTTGACAGCGAGCGGTGTCAGCACGACGGGGATACCGCTTGCCCAGGCCTCCAGCACTTTATTTTTTACGCCCGAGCCGAACCGCATGGGTGCGATCGAAACTTGGGATTGGCGCAAAAGGCTGAAAACATTCGGCACATTAGCCCGGACCACAACTCCGGATCGTCCATCATACGCGATAACGGCCGGCGTCGGGTTGCGACCGGCTATCAGCAGTTCCGCGTCTGGATACACAGACCGCACAAGGGGCCAGATCTCACGGACGAGAAACTCAATCGCATCCACGTTTGGTCCGAAGTTTAACAGTACCCGTGAAACTAAGGCGTAGCCGATCCGGCACGCTGTCTTCTGTTTGCTCGCCTACTCCGAGGTCCGGAAGTGAAACCCCGTTTGGAACGACTTCTACGGAGGGGCGACCACCGATCCAACGCAGCCATCGCGCATCTGTCTCTCCCGCACAGATGACGCTTGAGAACCGCCGTACAGCGCGGCGCGCAAACCGATAGGAGATAACCAGCTCTTTCAGGTTGCTCATACGGGTGCGCAGACTCTGTTTGACCGCAAGCGAATGCCAAAAAAAGAGTGGCGCACAATCGATCAAGTCTAAGACGCCCGGCGGAAGGTCTGGCGAGTTTAACCAGATCCTCTCGGCACCACACCAGACCAAAGCCCTGTCAGGAGAGTGCTTCAGAACCGCGGCATTCACGGCGGCGCGCAACCCTGCTGGGTCGAAGCGCCAAGAAAGCGATACGCCCGGTCCTTGCAAATCGACCGGGATGTATTCCGCAATCGTCCGCGGAAAAATTGTCGGTATCCTTGGGAGGCGGAGGAGCTACGAGCTTTATACGCCACCTTGCCGAAAGTTGTTCCAATTGATTGAAGACCCGGAGTGTATAACCGTTCCTCACGGGCCAAGGTGCAGTAGTGCAAACCGCGAGCAGGATAGGCAGGGTTCGCGAGTAATCTTCCTTGCATGCTTCGGAGCTTGATTTTGGCAGTATGAGACCCTTTCTGGAAGGCTCGGGTCGCCCCGATCAATGACCCAGCACTTCTTCCCCCGCGACGGCACGCGCGGATTTGTCCTCCGGATGGGCCAGTTGCTTCACGATCAGCGCCGCCGCGGAGATCAGTCCCGGAATGGCAACGACCATGAAGATCTGGCTGAACGTCAGCTGGCGGCGAGTCAGTTCCGCCACCAGAAATGAGCCGGCAATTCCACCGAAACGGCCGAGGCCCAACATCCAGCCCACACCCGTTGCGCGCCCCTGTGTCGGATAGAACGCGGCGGCGAGCGCCGGCAGCGAGGACTGGGCCGTGTTCATGAGGGTTCCGCCCACGAACACGAGCAGCATCAACAGGGCGACATTGCCCGCCGTCAGGCCGATCGCATAAATGGCGACGGCCGTCAGTGCGAAACCGGCCGCGATGATCAGATTGCCGTTGAAGCGATCCATCAGCCAGCCGAAGAAGATCGCCCCGATGCCGCCGAGCGGGAAGAGGGCGGCTATCAGCGAAGCGGTGCTCGGGCCGATTCCCGCATCCTTGAACAGGATCGGCATCCAGTTGATGAGGGCATAGAAAATCACGAGCCCCATGAAATAGGTTACCCACAACATCACCGAGCCCACCAAATAGGCTCTCGAGAGCACGACGCCCGCGCCGCTCGTCGCGGTTGTCGCGGGCGCCTTTTCGGTCATGACGAACGCAGTTGCTTCGGACGCCGTTGCGGAGATGCGGCGCAGCGCGGCGCGAATGCGCTCGACCGGCTGCTTTTTGGCAACCATGTAGCGTACCGATTCCGGGAGCAACACGAGCATCAAGAAGCCCAGCACCAGAGGCGTAATACCGCCGAGCAACAGGACGCTGCGCCAGCCCCAGTGCGGTATCATCCAGGCCGCCAGAAAGCCGCCGAACGCCGCACCCATCGGAAAGCCGCAGAACATCATGTTGGTGAGCGTTGCCCGCCGCGCGTCAGGGCAATACTCGCTCATCAAAGTCACCGCGTTGGGCATGGCGGCCCCGAGCCCCAATCCGGTCACGAATCGCCATATCACGAGGTGGTTCAGGGTGCCCGAGAACGCGGAGGCGAGGCAGGCCGCGCCGAAGATCAGCACGGCGACGACCAGGACCGTTTTTCGGCCAAGCCGATCGGCCAGTGGTCCGGAGCACAAGGCCCCAGCCGCCAAACCGAACAGCGCCGCGCTGAGGACGGGGGCGAGATCCGGCCGCGCTACGCCCCATTCGGTCAGCAACGATGGAGCAATGTAACCGATCGCGGCGGTATCGAATCCGTCCAGCAGGACGATGAAGAAACAGAGGGCGAAGATGACCCACTGGAATCCGGAAAACGGATGCTCGTTCAGGAAACTCTGAACATCGACGCTGCGGCCTGCTGACATGAGGCTTCTCCTTTCTTCTCTCGCCGTACGCCTTCCGGACTAGCTTCGCCCAGCGCAGGTTTTCCAGCAAGCTCGGACCGTTTCGTGGGCCTATGAACCTCGCCTGCCCGCCGGGGGATTCGAACCCCCACGCCATCAGGCTGCGGATTTTAAGTCCGCTGCGTCTACCGTTCCGCCAGGCGGGCGACAGGCGAGGGTACACTCACGCTTGGGCGATCGTTCGCGCGATGTCCAGAGCGCGGCGGATCAGCGTATCGCTGGCCTCGGGGGTGCGGAAGGCGCTGTGTGCGGAGAGCGTCACGTTGTCGAGCGATGTGAGCGGATGACCAGGCGGTAGCGGCTCGGTGTCGAACACGTCCAATGCCGCGTGCCCGATCCGGCCCTCGCGCAACGCGGCGATCATTGCCGCCTCGTCCAGCAGCGCGGCGCGGGCCGTGTTCACGAGAATGGCGCCCGGCCGCAGTCGCTCAAGCCGCTCCGCGTTGAGGAAACCGCGCGTCTCGTCGTTCAGCAACAGGTGAAGCGACAGAACGTGGCTCTCGGCCAGCAGCTCATCGAGGCCGATGAAGCGAACGCCCGGTGCGGTTCGAGGCGTGCGGTTCCAGGCCAGCACGCGCATCCCACCACCGCCGGCGATCCGCGCGACCTCCGACGCGATCCCGCCGAAGCCCACAAGGCCGATCGTCTTGCCCGTGAGTTGCACGCCTTCCGTACGCACCCATTGGCCCGCGCGCATTCCGCGGTCCATTCGTGCAAGATCCCGTGCGGCGGCCCACATCAGGGCGATCGTGTGTTCGGCGACCGCCGTGTCGCCGTAGCCCTTGATCGTATGGACGGTGATACCGAGCGCGGCCAGCTCCTCGGGGTTCATGTAGCTTCGGGCGCCGGTGCCGAGAAAAATGATGTGACGGAGACCGGGGCAGGCGCGCAGCATCTCGGTCGGCATCGGACTGTGGTCGTCCAGCACGAAGTCGTAGCCGGCGAGGAGCCTTGGCAATTCGGCGGGGTCGATGTCGGCTTGCTGGCTCACCGTGACGGGCGGGTCGTCCGCACGCACCATGCGGTCGAACACATCCGCCAGGGCGTCGCTGGCATCGAGAAACAGCCCCTTCATAAGTCCCCCGGTAATTTCCGCGTCTGATCCTGCGGAAGCCCGCGTAACCCGGCAAGGGCACGCCACTCCTCGGTCGGCCTTCCGGCACGACCAGGCTATCCTCTATCACTCCCCGGCATCGCATGGCCCGCGCTCCCCGCATCGCCCCGAACCGGCCGGCTTCGACGGCGCGCGCCGCCGTGCTCGGCCGGTCCCGGACGTCGGCCGCGTCCCGTGTCCGGTTCCGCTGGCTCCGATGGGCGGTCATCGCCGGGATCTGGGCCGCGCTGGGCCTCGGAGCGCTGCTGCTATGGTTCACCTGGGACCTTCCCCGCCCGGAAGCGGCGCTCGACGCGGCGCGCCGGCCGAGCCTGACCTTGGAGGACCGGACGGGCCAGGTCTTCGCGACCTTCGGCGACGTGGTCGGCGATCCGCTGCGCCTCTCCGACATGCCGGCGTATCTTCCCGCCGCGGCGGTCGCCGTCGAGGACCGGCGCTTCTGGCGCCACCACGGGCTCGACTTCCTTGGTATGACCCGTGCGGCATTGGTGAACCTGCGAGCCGGACGCGTGGTGCAGGGCGGCTCGACGATCACCCAGCAGGTGGCGAAGAACCTGTTCCTCACCAACGCCCGCACCTTTCGCCGCAAGGTGCAGGAGTTGCTGCTGACGCTATGGCTCGAGCGCAGCTTCTCGAAGCGGGAAATTCTCGAGATCTGGCTGAACCGGGTCTATCTCGGCGCCGGCGCGTGGGGAGTTGACGCTGCGGCGCGGATGTATTTCGGGGTCTCGGCCCGACGTCTGAGCCTCTGGCAGGCGGCGGTCATTGCCGGCTTGCCCCGCGCGCCTTCGCGTTTCAACCCGCGCGTCGATCCCGCCGCCGCCGCCGCCCGCGCGAAGGACGTGCTTGCCGCGATGGTGGACACGGGCGCAATCACGGCGCGCGAGGCCGAGCGTGCGGCGGCGCAGATCGCATTCCCGCCGCGCCCGGCCGTCGCTTCCGGATGGTATGCGGACTGGGCCGCGGACCAGGCGCAGCCGTTGCTGCCCCCCGGCGCGGACGCCGTGTTGCGGACGACGCTCGATACCCGGTTGCAGATGCTCGCGGAGACGAAGCTGGCCGCGCTGCTGGACGGGCCGGGCGCGGCCGCCGGGGTAGGGCAGGGGGCGGTCGTCGTGCTGGATGCCGCGAGCGGGGCGGTACGCGCGATGGTCGGAGGCAGAGACTACCGGCAAAGCTCCTTCAATCGGGCGGTGCTCGCTCGGCGGCAGCCAGGCTCGTCGTTCAAGCCGTTCGTCTGGTTGGCGGCGCTGGAGAAAGGCGTGCGGCCGGACGACACGGTGCTGGATGCGCCGGTTCGGATCGGCGGCTGGAGTCCCCTCCAATTTCGAGCGCCGCTATCTCGGCGAGATCACGGTGGAGGAGGCGCTTGCCCAATCCATCAACACGGCCGCCGTTCGGTTGCTGCTAGACGCCGGCGGCCCGCGGCCGGTGGCGGCCGCCGCCCGGCGGCTCGGGATTGCGGATCGGTTGCCCGACAATGCGTCGCTCGCGCTCGGCACCGGCGAGGTGGGGTTGCTCGAACTCACCGCGGCCTATGCGGGATTCTTCAATGGCGGCGAGCGGGTCACGCCCTATGCGATCGAGGCGGCGAAGGTGGATGGCCGCCGGAGCGGCGCCGGTCACGTCGCGCCGGAGTCCGCGATCGACCCCGACCTTGCCAGCATGATGGCGCGCATGTTGGCCGCCGTCGTGAACCGCGGCAGCGGCCGGGCGGCCGCGATTCCCGAGCGGACCGTCGCCGGCAAGACCGGAACCACGCAGGATTACCGGGACGCTTGGTTCATTGGCTGGACCAACGGCGCGATCATCGGCGTTTGGCTCGGCAACGACGACAACCGCCCGATGCAAGGTGTCATCGGCGGCGGCCTTCCGGCCCGCCTGTTCCACGATATCGCGCTCGGGGTGCGATAGAGCGGATCGCTCGGGATCACGCAGGCAACGACAACGCCTGCAACATCTCGCGAATCAGCTCCGTTACGCGCTGCACCGAGAACGTGCGCTCGGCGAAGCCGACGCCGTTTGCTCGAGAGGCGTTCCCAGATCACCGGGTCCTCGTGCACGGCCGCGATCCCAGCCGCGAACGCCTCCGGATCCTCGGCGACCATCACGTCGACCCCCGGCGTGAGGCCCATGCCCTCGACGGCGACGGGAGTCGCGACGCACGGAACGCCGTGCGCCAGGCTGGTGACGACCTTGCCCTTGGCGCCCGCGCCATAGCGCAACGGCGCCACGGTAAGGCGGACCTCGCGCATGAGGGCGTGCAGGTCGGGAACGTAACCGCGAACCTCGACTCCGGCTGCGCTATCGTTGAGCCGCAAGACTTCCGGAGTTGGATTGCTGCCCGCGACGATCAATCGCGCCCCGGGAAGTTTCGCGCGGACCGCGGGCCAGGTCTCGGCGGCGAAGGTGGTGATCGCATCGACGTTGGGCTGATGCGCGTAGCCGCCCAGGAATAGCACGTCCTTGCGGCCCTCGAACGGAGCTTCGCAGCCGGGAATCTCTCGGACGATCGGAATGAGCCGGATGTCGGCCCCGGGAACCGTGGACTTCAGCAATGCTCGTTCGGAATTGCTCAGCACGATGGTGCAATCCGCTTTGCGGATGACCGACAACTCCATCTGTTTGGTGGCACGTGCGCGCGCGGCTCCCGCCGCGGATCGTTGGAGCAGCGCCTCGCGCTCCTCCCGCACGAAATGCAGGTCCACGGTATCGAAAATCACCTTGGCCCGCGGCGCCTTTTGCCGGACCAGATCGATGAACCGCGCTGCGAGGGGCGCGCGATAGAGCAGGACGATGTCGAACCTGGCCGCCTGCCCCGCGATGAAGCCCTCCGGCGAGATGACCTCCGGGGCGGAGACGCAGACGATCCCGAGCCGACGCAGTTCATCGGTGTATTGCCCGGCTGGAGGCAGCACGAGCGCCGGGAGCAACGTCACCTCGTAACCGAGCCGCATGAAAATGCGCATGAACCAGTAGATGTCGCCAGAGCCCGAATCCCGGTCCGGCTGCGGCGTCTGATAATCGACGAACAGCGCACGAGGTCTTGCACGCTCGCGCGCCCTTGCGATGTCCCCCGACCGGCGCTGGAGCAGAAGCCGGCGTTCGGCGCCGTTCTCGTGCTCCGCGTCGGTACGAGAGCGCTGCGGCGACAAAGCTCGGGCCGCCGGCTGGCAGAGCACGCCCCGATCTTTCGCGCGCAAACGCAGCGAGAGGTCGGCCATCGCATAGACGATGCTGGCATACGCTTCGTCGAGCCCGCCTGTTTCGCGCCACGCCTCCTTTGTCGTGACCAGCAGGTGCGGCGGACACCACTCGACAGGAGCGAGAGACGCGAACTGGTAGTGACCGGCGGGCTTGCCGGCTCCGCGCCATTGCAGACTGCACTCGGCCGCAATGCTTCCGCCCGCATCAACCAACGTTCCGCCGCGGGAAATCCGGCAGCCGCACACAAGCGCCGCCTCTGTGTTGGCCAACGTTTCGAGCAGAATGGGAAGCGCATCCGGTGCGAGTTCCGTCTCGGCGTCGAGCAGCGCGACGCAGGGCGCGAGCGCCGACCCAACGGCCCGGTTCCATCCTGCGACTCCCGGGTCCGCGGTAATCCGGCGCGCACCGGTGATCGCCAGCGGCGAACCGGGCGGCACTAGAAGCATGACCTCGAGCTCGATCGCGGCTTGCGCGCGGGCCAGCGCGGCCAACGCCGCGGCAGTGCCGGCTCGATCTGCGCGCACATCGACGATAACGGAGAGAAGGGGGGCGGCGGAGCCGGCGAAGACGATCTCGGACAGGGAGGCCGGTTCCGGCGGTTCGGGCCAGGCCACGAATTGCGCCCCGTCCTCGGCGGACCCGCTCAGGATCGCATCCACGAGCGGATTGCGCTTGGCCGGCAGCTCCGGATGACGGGTGCGGTATGTGGCGGTAGAGAAAGAGGCGCTCGGATCGCGCTGCTCGCTCGCGCCGAAGCGAAGATAATGCAGAACCGGGTCCATGCCGTTCGCGCCGACATCAGGGTAACGGCGCCGGTAGTAGTCGGCATCGAAGAGGCTGCTGCGGTAGATCAGCCGCACCAAGCGGCGCTCTTTGAGCCGAGCCAGGAGTTGCAGCGAAACGGTCCAGTAGAGAAGCCGCTTCAACCGTCGCGCATGCTCGCGAAGCCGCGACGACCGGCTGACCAGTTCACGCGCGAGCCGCGGGGACGCGGATGGGCCGAGATCGGGCATCTCAGGTTCGCAGACCCCGCATCAGAACCTCGGATCGAGCCGGATCCGCGACGTGATCGTAGAACGCTCCCCGGCTCGGGAAATCGGAAAAGAGCGTCTGAAGCAGGCAGATGAGGCCGGTCATTCCCTTGTTGTTCAGGAAAGCGAGGAAGCTGTCCATCTTGCCGCGATCGAGGACCGGGCCGAACAGCCGGCCGCCACTCTCGCACAAAGCGCAGGCGATCACGGCGGCAATCTCCATCCGGATCCGGTCCAGATTCTCCTTTATCGTGTTTTTCGCATGCACGCGGTAAAGCATGTGTTCGTGATCATCATCGATCACGACCGAGCCTCGCGCGAACGCCGCCATCAGAAAGTCCAGATCGTGGCAATAGCGGAGGTTTTGAAAACCGCCGACCGAGGCCCATAGGCTGCGCGAGAACACCATGTTCGAGGTCGTGGCGACCGCATTTTCGTTCAATAGAGAAAGTTGCAGCAATCCGCTTTCCGTACGGAAGCGTTTCGCACGCCGGAGCCAATCGACGGTCTCTCCCTTCGTCAGCCGCCGGCCGTCATCGTCGATTACTCCGAGTGCGCCACAGAGCAGACCGATGCCCGGCCTCGCGTCCAGGATCTCGCGGCAACGCGCGAGCTTGTCGGGTGCGAACAGGTCGTCCGAGTTCAGTATCGCGACATAGACTCCGCGCGAGAAGCCCACGAGCCGGTTGATGGTGACGTGCGCGCCCTGGTTCGGCTGCCGGTAGATGCGGGCGTTCGCGGCCCCGGCAAGGACGCGTTCGGCCACGCGCGATCCCATCGTCGGTCGAGCCGTCGTCGATAAGGATGATCTCGTCGGCAGGCGATGTCTGCCGCAGAACGCTCGCGAGCGCCGCCTCGATGTAGCGCGCATGATTGTAGAGCGGCAAGACAACGGAGATCGTAGGAGCAGGCCGAAGGGTCATTCAGTCATTTTTCCACGCTGGCACCGCCGCTCTACTGGATGTCCGTGTCGAACAGCGGGAAATACCGGGTGCGGTAGCGCAGATCACGGTTGCGCTCCTTGATGAACACCGCCGGGTTGCCGCCAACGATGGTGTATGGAGCGACGTCACGCGTCACGACAGACCCCGCCCCGATCACGGCGCCTTCCCCGATAGCGACTCCGGGGCAGATGATCGCGCGCGCGCCGATCCAGGCATGGTCGCCGATCACAACCGGCTTTTCGAGGCACCTGAAATCCGGGTCCTGCGGGTCATGCGTGAGCGTCTGGATCAGGGTATGATGCGAAACATTTACGTTGTTTCCGATTCGGAGCGGCACCCGTCCATCCAGGTACGTGTGCCGGTTTATCACCGTGTTGGATCCGATCTCGATGTCGCGCCCGGTGACAAAGCATCCCATCGCGATGCTACTGTTCGCGCCGATCCGGACATTGCAATAACGCCTGAGAAACCAGTGTCGCAGACGATAAGGGGTCCAGTTCATGAACAGGTGATTGCCGAGGAAGAAGCACAGGGCGGGCCTGTATCGGAATCGCCAATGCCAGAGCAGCCGTCCGAGATGTCTCATACGACGCTCGCCGCCTTCATGCGGGGCCGTCCGGGCTCGCCGGCGACGACTTCGCGGATCACGTCCTCGTATTGCCGTATGATCATCGGAAAATCGTAGTGCCGGTAGATCTTGTCACGGCCGCGCAGTCCAGCCGCTTTCCAGCGAAGCGGGTCGTTGGCGAAATCCATCATCGCATCGGCTAACAGCGGCGCCGTCCGATACGAGTGCGGTGTATAAGTGAGCGCATCGAGCATTCGGGAATTGAGCTTGGTGAAATCCTCGTATTCGGTGGGCAGTAACAGGCCGATATCGCTGTTGTCGATCACCTCGGCCGCACCCCCGATATCGCTCAGGATCATCGGCTTGCCGTAGAACATCGCTTCGTTCATGGCGATGCTCCAGCCCTCTATGAACGAAGGCAGCAGGAAGGCGTCCGCGATGCGCAGCGGGTCCTCGACGTTCTCGTAATAGCCCGGCAGCAGAATGTGATCGGCGAGTCCTTGCTCCCGCAGGTAGCCGCGCAGCGCCTCGACGTGCTGCGGGACGATGACGTTGCCGACGCAGAGTATCTTGATGTCGCTGCGGCGTTGCAGCACGCGCCGCATCGCGTCGGCCATCAGGTAGTGGCCCTTGTGCAGATTGTACGATGCGACGTTCACGAAGACGTAGTCCCGGTCGCCGAGGCCCAGCTCCTGCCGGGTCAACGCCACCGGACGGCGTTCGCGCATCTCGTGCTCCGCGATGATGAGCCCATTGGGGATGGTGACGACCTTATCCCCCGAAACACCGAGGTTGCTGACCGCGTATTGCGTTGCCTTCTTCGAGACGGAGATATAGCGATCGACGAAGCGGTCATTGGCGCGAAATTCCCGCCGCGCCTTGTCGCCGAGGAAGGCATAGACGTTATGGATGAAGGTGATGTTCGGAATGCCCCGCCGTTTGAAGAGTCGATAGCCAAGCTCGGAGAAATGCGAGATCGCCAGGTCCGGTGAAAGCCGGTCCAGCTCACGCTCGTACAGTTTCACGTTCGGGCCGGGCAGGCCGACGACCCGAATGCCCGCCTGTTCCGCGCGTCTCGCGAGATGTCCCAATGTGCCCGGCGTCACGATCGTCACCTCGATCCGCGCACGGTCGAACGCCAGCGCGGAGTTGAGAACGACCTTCTCGAGCCCCCCCTTGTCGAAGGACGCAAGCTCGATGATCACGCGCAAGCGCCCATCGGATGCGCCAGGGCGAGGCGGTGCGCGGCGGAACGACTGAACGAAGGAGGCAAGTTTCATCGCGACCACTTAAGTAGACCGGCTCAAGCCGGAGGACGGGCGGGTCCTACCGTCAAGGGCAGACGGATGGCAACATGGGCGTCCCGCCCGCTGCTATGCGGCCCGAAATTAGCCGATCCGCAGCAGCTTCGAGCCTTCCGTGCGCAACCAGGGAATGGCGGCGGGTGTGTGCGGGGTGAGAGTTGCGACCAGAGCCCAGAATCGCTGGCCGTGGTTCATGTGCCGCAGATGGGCCACCTCGTGGGCCGCCACGTAGTCCTGCACGAAGCCCGGCGCCATCACCAGCCGCCAGCTGAAGGCAAGCGACCCGTCCGGAGCACAGCTTCCCCAACGGCTGCTCGTGTCCTTCACGGCGACCCGGCGAGGGTGTGCCCGTGCTAGAACGGCCTTCTCGGCCACCAGAGCGGAAAGGCGGCGCCGGGCCTCGGCGCGGAGAAAATCGAGCACCCGGCGACGCAGGAATTCGGGTCTTCCGGTCACGTGGATTTCCCCATCCTGGAGCCAAGCTCCGCCCCGCACTCGAGGTAGATGCCGGATTCTGTGCTCGACCCCGCCCAAGGGCACCAGGACTCCATCGGCGAACGGCACCGCGTCGGGCAGGGCCGCCAAGCGGTCGGCGACCCAGCCCGCGTGGGTCATAAGCAGGTTCATCCCGGCAGGGCGACCCGCCCGCGGCGGGAGGGTGACGACCACCGCGCCATCGCGAGGATTGATCCGAAGGCTGACCTGGCGTGCCCGGGCGCTTCGGCGCCATTGGATGCGGGCAGGGCCGCCGGGGAGCGACAGAACCTCGGGCGGGGGCACGTCCATGACGGCACAAAGCGGACCCGAGCGCGATTCGTCAAATCTTCCGTCGAGGCGAGCAGCCCTCCGGCACTCCGGGTCCTGGCTTCCGGGTCCGCGGCATTCGCCCGGGCCATTCGGCCAGATGATGTTCAAGCGGCCCGGCGTACCGCTCGTTGGTTGCCCGGCCGCGTACCGAGACGCCGGCCCGATGTACGGTATCCGGATCGCCCGAGACCAGCGGATGCCACCAAGCCAGGTCTTTTCCCTCCGCCAGCCGCCGATAGGCGCAGGAGGGCGGCAACCAGTCGATTTCCCGCACGGCCGCGGGCGTCAGGCTCACGCAGTCCGGGACTCGCCGGTGTCGATTCGCGTAATCGCGGCAACGGCACGTGTGGCCGTCGAGAAGCCGGCAGGAAACGTCGGTGAAGGAGAGAGCGCCGGTCTCGTCCTCGCGCAGCTTATGAAGGCAGCACCGGCCGCAGCCGTCGCAGAGCGACTCCCACTCCTCCGGAGTCATCTCCTCGAGGCGCTTCGACTTCCAGAAGGGGAGCTCCACCGGCATAGAACAGGGAGACTACCCCCTCGCGGAGCTTCGTTCCAATCCGGAGCCGCGCCTCAGCGGCGCGGCGGCGGCAGAGACTGCTGCTGCACGGGGGCGAGCGAGACCGGGCCTCCGGCGGGCATCGGTCCGCTCCCGGACACCGGGCCGCCAGGGGGAACCTGGGCGGCTATAGCCGGCCCACTACTGCTGCCGTACCGGGTCAGGACTTCGCGCAGCGGGTCGGCGCCCTGATTCCGTACCTCCATATCCATCACGATCTGGCGAGCCGCCAAATCGCGGCCGTAATAGGCCCGGTTCCACGCCGTCCGGGTGGTCATATGGCTGCCCTGAAGGGAAATGCCCGCGAACAGGCCCCGCGTCTTGGCTGCGACCACGATGTCCGCGCCAAGATCGGCCGTGGTCGCCCCTTCCACTCCGGCGCCGATCGTCGCGATCGCGATGGAGGCGTCGGCGCCGAACTTGAACTGGCTGTCCATGACGGCGCCGAGACCCCTTTGCGTCAGGATCAGCATCAGCACTTCGCTGTCCTGGATTCCCGCCTGAAGGCCGGCGCTGATATTGCCGAGTCCGTAGAAGGCCGGATACGACCAGGAGCCTGCCCCATCCCGCGCAACCAGCACGCAATCCCCGCCCGACCCGCCGAAGATGAAGGCGGCGCGGAACACCTGCGGGCAAATCATCACCGCCCGGGCGCGCTTGAGAAGCGATTGCGGATCCGACCCGTTCGACCCAGCCATGATGTCCTGCACCGTGAGCGTGGCTCGGTCCACCAGGGCCTGTTGCTCCATCTGCGCCCGTGCAGCCAAAGGTATCAGGGCGACGACAGCGGCCAGAAGCATACGGATCATCACGGGATCTCCTTTGCGCGTGGGCGGCGACCGAACTTCGCTCAGGTTCTCAGTAACCAGGCAGTTCGTTGACGCACACGACCCGCCATGCCTCGGGATGACGTTCGAGTCGCGTCAAGGAAAAATTCTGGACCGACAACCGTAGCGCGCTGTCCGGCCCGATTCCGAGCGCATGGGCGACAGCCGCGCGGATCGTGCCGCCATGCATCACGATCACGACGTCCTCGCCGGCATGCCGGGAGGCGAGGCGTTCCAGTGCCGCGCCCGTCCGCTCGATCACGTCCTGGATGCTTTCGCCGCCGGGCGGGCGCTCGTCACCGTGTAAGGGCCAGAAAGCGTGAGCGGGCAGCGTCAGTTTCGCCGGGAGCGCGGCATGCGCGAGACCTTGCCAGGAGCCGAGCGCCTGCTCCGTAAGATCCGGCTCGGTCTCGAGTTCGGCGCGTGGATAGCCCGCGGCGAACAACGCTTCCGCCGTGCGCCGGGTACGAGACGCCGGAGTCACCTTCCAGGCGGCCGGCCGGGGCAGCCGCTCCGCGAGTGAGCGATACATCGGCTCCTGCGCAACCAGGCTCTCCTCGCAGAGTGGAACATCCATGGTCCCATACAGGACTAGCCGTGCATTTTCCGCGACGATCGCGTGACGGATCAGCCAGAAGCGCGTTGCGCTCATTCGCCGATATTCAGCAAGGCGCCACGCACGCGCGCTTGGCGGAACTGACGTGCGAACACCGTCACGGCGGCGATCATCCAAGCGGCGTTCAACCCGAACGCCCAGAGCATGTGATCCCACCGGATCGTGCCATCCAGCATCGCCGCGCGCATACCCTCGAATACATGCGCGGAAGGCAGCGCGAGCGCGATCGGCTGCAACACAAGCGGCAATACGGCGACCGGATAGAAAACGGCGGAAAAGGGCGTGAGCCCGAACAGCAGCGACCACGCCAAGGCTTCCGCGCCGAGGCCGTGCCGCAGGATGAGCGAGACGACCCCGAAGGCGACCCACCATCCCATGATGACAAGGTTGACGAAGAACAACACGATGATCGGTCCCATCGCGAACAGATTGAAAGCGTAGAGCAGCCAAGCCAGCAGCACCGCTGGCAGGACGCCGATCAGCATTCGGAGAAGCGAGATGCCGAGCAGAGCGGCGACCAGTTCCCAAGGGCGGAGCGGGCTGACAAATACGTGCCCGAGATTGCGCGACCAAAGCTCTTCGAGAAAGCTGACTGCGACTCCCATCTGGCTGCGCAGAGCCACTTCCCAGAGCAGCACGCCGCCGAGCAGCAGCCCGCCCGCCGTGGCGATGCTGCTTCCCGCGCGCGCCGCCAGGAAGGATGCGGTGAAGCCCCAGATGCACATTTGCAGCACCGGCCAGTAGGCCAGTTCCAGCAGCCGGGGCCAGGACCGGCGGTACAGGGCGAGGTGCCTGTACATGAGCCCCCAGATCCGGCGCAGCGAGGCGAGAGCGATCCTGCGGTTCACGCGTCCGCGCCTTCCGCCGCCCGCCGCCGGTCACGGGCGATGTCGAGAAACACCTCCTCCATGTCCGCGCGTCCGTATCGATCCAGCAGATCCTGCGGGCTGCCGCGATCGACGATGCGGCCCTTTTTCATCATGAGAACATGGGTGCAGAGGCGTTCGACCTCCGCCATGTTGTGGGAGGCGAGCAAGATCGTGCAGCGGCTTTCGGCGCGGTAGCGTTCGAGCCACGTTCGGACCAAGTCGCCGGTATCGGGATCGAGGCTTGCGGTCGGCTCGTCCAGCAGCAGCAATTCGGGCCGGTTGATGAGCGCCTTGGCGAGCGCCACGCGGGTCTTTTGGCCAGCCGAGAGCTGCCCGGCGGGCCGGTCCAACAATTCGGCCAAATCAAGCTCCTCGGCCAATTCCCCGATCCGCCGCTCGAGCCGCGGCACGTCATAGAGATGGCCGTAGATACGCAGATTCTCCGCTACCGAAAGCCGGTGCGGGAGTGAGATGTAGGGAGAGCTGAAATTCATGCGGGCGAGGGCCGCGAACCGGTCACGGGCCATGTCGTGGCCGAACACCCGGATCGTCCCGGCCGTCGGGATCAACAGGCCGAGCAGCATCGCGAGCGTCGTGGTCTTGCCGGCGCCGTTGCCGCCAAGCAGACCAACGGTCTCGCCCGTTTCGACCGTGAAGCCGATGCCATCGACCGCCAGGGTGTCGCCGTAGCGTTTCGTCAGCTCCTCGACCCGGACGGCATGCATCGGCCCGCAATATGGGAGCCCGGCGCTCTCGCCAAGTCCGCCTTCGCGAAGGTGAACGCCCCTGGGCCGCGAGGCCGCACCGCCCCGGGCGTCCGGGTCCTGCACGCGAGGCTCGCTCCGGGCCGGCCGGGCCTGTAGTCTGCCGTGATGCCAGCCTGGATGTCAGCCCCGGCCGCACTGGCCGCAGGGCGGCGGGTGTATGCCGTGGGCGACGTGCACGGCTGCGCCAGCCGGCTCGCGGCCCTGCACCGCATGATCGCGCGGGATCTTGCGGAACGGCCGGTGGCCGGCGCGACTCTCGTGCATCTCGGGGACTACATCGATCGTGGTCCCGACAGCGCGGCAGTCGTGGCCATGCTCCTGCACGGCCCGGCGGTGCCCGCGGCCCGCGTGGTCAACCTCATGGGCAACCACGAGGACATGATGTTGGCTGCGCTGACCGAAGGCGGCTCGGAATCGGCTGCCCACTGGATGGCGAATGGCGGCGCGGAATCGCTGCGCAGCTGGTGCGTGCCAGAGCGCCGCAGGCCGGCCCAGTGGTGCGGCTTCATTCCCGAGGCGCATCTTGCTTTCCTGCGCGGGCTGGCGCTCAGCCACCGCGAGGGCCCCTACCTGTTCGTGCATGCGGGTATTCGGCCCGGCGTGCCGCTGGACCGGCAGTCTCGTGAGGATCTGGTATGGATCCGGGAGCCGTTCCTTTCCTGGCCCGGAGAGCTGGGCGCCGTCGTCGTGCATGGTCACACGCCGTCCAGGGAGCCGGTGGTCAAGGCGAATTGGATCGGCATCGACACGGGTGCGGTAATCGGCGGCAAGCTGACCTGCGCGGTCCTGGAAGGCGATCGGGTCGGGATCCTCGCCGCGTGAGCCCGGCCGTGACCTGCCTGGCTCCACTGGCAACCTGTGCTTGCAAGCCGCGCTCCTTGAGGGTACGGCACGGTTCATGGACAGCATGACCCCGGTCGAGCTCGCCTCTGAGGCCCCTCCCGCCCCGGACCTCGTTTCGGCGGTGCATCGGCTATCTCGCGGCAGCGTCCTCGTCATAGGCGACGTCATGCTCGACCGCTACGTCTATGGGACGGTGGAGCGGATCAGCCCCGAGGCTCCGGTGCCGATCGTCCGGGTAGAGCGGGAGGTCGCCATGCCGGGCGGCGCCGGCAACGTCGTCCGCAATCTCACCGCCTTGGGCGCGGCGGTCGCCTTCGTGTCCGTTGTCGGCGACGACCAAGCCGGGTCCGACCTCACCGGCCTGGTCGGCGGCCAGCCTGGCGTGGAGCCCTGGCTCCTCGTGCAGGGCGGGCGGGCGACCACGGTGAAAACCCGCTACTTCGCGAGCGGACAGCACCTGATGCGGGCGGACCAGGAGGACACGGCGCCGATCCATCCGAAGCTCGCCGAGCGGATGCTGCGTATCGCGCGGGACGCGATGATGGCGACGAGCGTGACGGTGCTGTCCGACTACCGCAAGGGACTCCTGAGCGGCGCCACCGCCTCGGAGCTGATCGGCGCGGCGCGGCAGACCAGTCGCAAGGTCATCGTGGACCCGAAGGGTACCGACTACGATCACTATGCCGGAGCCGACATCATCACGCCGAACCGGCGCGAGCTGGCCGAGGCGACGGGAATGCCGGTCGATACGGAGGCTGCGATCGACGCCGCCGCCCGGCTTCTGAGGGAAAGACACGGCTTCGGCGCGGTGCTGGTAACCCGCTCCGAGGACGGGATGACGCTGGTCGATGACAACGGCGCCCAGCACTTCCCTGCCGAGGCGGCCGAGGTCTACGACGTCTCCGGCGCGGGTGATACGGCCATCGCCACCCTGGCGGCGGGTATCGCGGCCGGGCTCGATCTGCCCGTCGCCGTCCGGCTCGCCAACATCGCGGGCGGCATCGTCGTCGGCAAAGTGGGGACGGCGGTCGCACGTGAGAGCGATCTGCTCGCGGCGCTCACGCTCCAGGGCGGGACCTTGCGGAAGATCGTGACGCGCGAGGCGGCGAGCGAGCAGGTCGAACGCTGGCGACGCAAGGGCTGGCGGACCGGTTTTACCAACGGCTGCTTCGATCTGCTGCATCCGGGGCATGTGCACCTGCTGGAGCAGGCGCGCGCAGCGTGCGACCGGCTGGTCGTGGGCTTGAACAGCGACGCGAGCGTGCGCCGGCTCAAGGGTCCGAACCGTCCGGTTCAGCCGGAAGCCGCCCGGGCCGCCGTTCTGGCCAGTCTTTCATCCGTCGATTTGGTGTGCGTGTTCGATGAGGACACGCCGGTCGAGCTGCTTGATGCGATCCGGCCCGAGCTGCTTGTGAAGGGCGCCGATTATACGGTCGATACCGTCGTTGGCGCCGATCTGGTGCGGGGCTGGGGCGGGCGCGTCATGCTCGCCGACCTGCTCCCCGGCCATTCCACCACGGCGACCGTCGCACGTCTGCGGGGCTGAGTCTCACTCGACCCGCAGAGCCGAACGGAGCGCAGACAGGCGGGCGGGGTCCTCCAGCGCGGCAAGCCGCTCCGCCGCAAGTATGGCGAAGCGGTGGAGGAGGGCGCGCCGCCGGGCGGAGGCCAGCGCGTGCGCCGGAGCCTCGCGGACGATCTCCGCCTCCATCGCGTCGGATACGATCAGGCCCGTGTCGGCCGGCACGAGATGAAGCGGGAAGTCGGCGTCTACAGCGAAATAGAGCGCATCGCAGAAATCCCGGTACTCCGGCCACTTGCCGTCGGTCATGAAATCCCGCACGCCCGACTTCACCTCGATGCAGGTGAAGCCGCCATCCGGACGAAGCGCGAGGATATCCGCACGGCGGCCGTTCGGCAGCGGAACCTCGTGCAGCGCGGCCCAGGCGAGCTGACCACAGAGCCGGGAAGCGGCGCGCCGGATCGAGAGCGTTCGTTCTACGCAGGTGAACTGCATCGAAGCTTGATACCGCTGGCCCGATACGGGGGGAAGCATGCGGTCAGCGCTTGACCTTCGCGCGGCGGCCTGTCCCGATACGGCATGGCTGAGCGGGACCCCATAGCCGAACCGGTCCGTTTCGGGCCTCCTCCGAGCGCCGAGGACATGGTCGCGCTCGCCGAGCGTGCCCTCGCCGCCATTCCCGCGCGCCTGTCCCGTCATGTCCAGGGCGTCGGCATCGTGGTCGAGGACATGGCCGACGATGAGACGCTCGACGAGATGGAAATCGAGAGCGCGTGGGATTTGACGGGCCTCTATCGGGGCACTCCGCTGATCCATCGTAGCGTCAACGATGTCGTGCAACAGCCGGACATGATCTTCCTGTATCGCCAGCCCATCCTGCTGGAGTGGATCGAGACCGGCGAGGATTTGTTCCGCCTCGTGCGCAACGTGCTCGTGCACGAGATCGCCCACCATTTCGGCTTCAGCGACCCCGACATCGAGGCGCTCGAGCGGGAGATGGATTGACCGGGGCGGCTTCCGGGATGGGAGGCGCATTCGTTGAACGATCTCGAACGCAACAAGCGGAATGTGATCGCCTTTTACGATTTGATGTTCAATCAGTGTCGGCCGCGGGAGGCCATCGAACGGTACGTGGGGGACGAATACATTCAGCATAACCCCGGCGTCACCGACGGAAAGCAGGGGTTTATCGACTATTTCGAGGAGGCGGCGCGCGACTATCCGGGCAAGCGCGTCGAATTCAGGCGCGTTATCGCGGAGTCCGATTTCGTCGTGCTGCACTGTTTCCAGCATTGGCCCGGCGATCGAGACTGGGCCGGGATCGACATTTTCCGTCTGACGCCGGACGGCAAGATCGTCGAACATTGGGACGTTCTTCAGGTCATTCCCGATGACGCGGCTAACCCGAACGGGATGTTTTAGACGTGGACTCCATTTCTCACGCCGCGAGGACACCCGCGACCCGCGCGCGCAGCTCCGGCAACGCCTCCTCGGCGAACCAGGGATTGCGTTTCTCCCAGCTGACGGTCCGCCATGACGGATGCGGCAGAGGAAAATAGCGCGGCAGACAGCGCCGGAAATCGCGCACCTTGGCGCTCATCGGTCCGCGGCCGAGCGCGAAATCGAGCGCGTAGCTTCCGACCAGCAACGTCAGTTCGATTTGCGGCATCAGCGGCAACAGGCGCGGGTGCCACCGTTTCGCGCATTCCGGACGGGGCGGGGCGTCGCCACCATTCGGGAGGCGACCAGGATAACAAAGGCCCATAGGCAGGATCGCGATGCGCCTCGTGTCGTAGAACGTCTCCCGCGAGACCTGCATCCACCCGCGTAGCCGGTCGCCCGAGGGATCGTTAAACGACAATCCGGTTTCGTGAACCTTCGTACCGGGCGCCTGGCTCATGATGAGAAGCCGCGCCGTTGGCGAGACTCGCAGCACGGGCCGGGGGCCGAGCGGCAGATGCTCCGCGCACAATGTGCAGGCCCGTGCGGCCGCTGCCTCTTCCTCAAGCCGGGCCGCGTATGCCGGGTTTCGTGCTCGCACCTGATCCGTCACTGGACCACGCCGATCAGAAATAGAAGAACGCCGATGACGGAGCAGCCGAGCAGCGTGGAAATCATGCCGGTCTTGAAGCGGAAGATCGCGAGCAACGCCGCCGCGGAAAGTACCAGGGCCCAGGGATCGAGGCTCCGGAGCACGGGCGCGTCGAACGAGAGGATCGCCACGTGGACCGGATATAGTTCGCGGAACCAAGTGTGCAGGGCGAACCACACCGCGAGATTGAGAATTACGCCAACCACCGCCGCGGTGACGGCGGATAGCGCGCCGCTGAGCGCGCGGTCGCCGCGCAATCGCTCGATGAACGGAGCACCCAAAAAAATCCACAGGAAGCAGGGCGCGAACGTGACCCAGGTGGTCAGCAATCCGCCGAGCGTCCCCGCCAGCATCGGGCGCAGCTCACCGGGATCGCGGTATGCCGCCATGAAGCCGACGAACTGCGTGACCATGATGAGCGGTCCCGGTGTCGTTTCGGCCAGACCGAGCCCATCCAGCATCTCGCCGGGCCGAAGCCAGTGGTAATGCTCGACCGCCTGCTGCGCGACATAGGCCAGCACGGCATAGGCGCCGCCGAAGCTCACCACGGCCATCTTCGTGAAGAACACCGCGATATTGGTGAATGTATCTTGCGCCCCGAGCAGCGCGAGCACGGCGATGACCGGTGCGAGCCAGAGCGCGAGACAGACGCTCCCCGCCCGCAGCGCACGCGCGGCGTTCGGGCGGGCGTGATCGGGCAACTCCTCCCCGAGCAGGCTTCCCGCCTGACGTGTCAGCCCTCCCGGACCAAGCGTGTGGCTACCGCTCGCCTGGAACGAAGTCGAGCCGCGCCGGGTCTCGAGATAGCCGATCAGTCCGGCGCCGAGCACGATTACCGGAAATGGAACATTGGCGAAAAAAATGCTGATGAAGGCCGCCGCGGCAAGGATCACGAGCGCGCGGCTCCGGAGCGCCTTGGAGCCGATGCGGAGCACCGCCGCGAGCACCACGGCGAGGACCGCCGATTTCAGCCCGAAGAACAACGCCGCTACCGGCCCGAGCTTCCCCCAGCCGGCGTAGAGGTAGCTCAAGGCCATCAAGGCGACGATGCCCGGAAGCACGAACAGAGTGCCCGCCATCACGCCGCCCCGCGTGCGGTGCATCAGCCAGCCGATATAAATCGCGAGCTGCGTTGCTTCCGGACCGGGGAGCAGCGTGCAGTAGCTTAGTGCGTGCAGGAACCGCGCTTCGCCGATCCAGCGCTTTTCCTCAACGAGGATGCGATGCATGACGGCGATCTGTCCCGCCGGCCCGCCGAACGAAAGCGCCGCCACGCGCAGCCAGACGCGAAACGCCTGGCCGATAGAAACGCCGTGGCCGGAGGCGGCACTCAATTCCAACGCGCGAGCAGCCCTCGCACGAATGCCGGGACGATCTCAGTCGCTGGTCCGTATTCGCCGCGATCGAACAGGCCGGCGATCTCGGAAGGCTGGAGATTGAGCTCGACCGTCTCGGCCTGGCCGCGCACCTGGTCCACGAACCCGGCAGCCGGATAGACGCTGCCGGAAGTCCCGATCGCAACGAACAGGCCGCAGCGTGACAGCGTCGCGTCGATCCGCTCCATGTGCATCGGCATTTCGCCAAACCACACGACATCGGGACGCATCCCGCCCGCAGCCGCGCAGGCCGGGCAGGCCGTTCGCGTGTCGAGATCCACGCTCCACGGATGCACGGCGTCACAGTACAGGCACCGTGCGTCCCCCAGCGCGCCGTGCATGTGCAAGAGCTTGCGGCTGCCGGCGCGCTCGTGCAGATCGTCCACGTTCTGAGTGACGAGGAGAAAATCGCCGGGCCAGCGCCGTTCCAGTTCGGCGAGCGCGTGGTGCGCGGCGTTGGGCGCGATCTCCGGGTCGGCGAGCTGGCGCCGGCGAGCGTTGTAGAAGGCATGAACACGCGCGGGATCGCGCCGGAACGCATCAGGAGTCGCGACGTCCTCGATCCGCACCTTCGCCCAGATGCCGTCCGCGTCGCGGAACGTGGAGAGGCCTGATTCGCGGCTTATCCCGGCGCCGGTCAGCACCACGATCGCGGGCGGCGTCATGCGAGTTCGTACTCGGCCTCGGCGGTATAGACCGACTGCTCCTTGCCCAACCGAGAGCTGAACAGCGTGAAGTGCTCCACGGCGACGGGCTCCACGCGAAACAGGTTGTGAGCTTGCACGAAGGCGGCGAGCTTCGCCTCCGGCGCATTGTCGAGCCGCGCGAGCGTGACATGCGGGGCGAAGCGCCGCCGCTCGGGTTCGAGTCCGGCGCGCTGCAAGGCGGTTTCGATCTTGCTTTGCAACAGATCGAGTTGGGGATGGCGCTCTACTCCGGCCCAGAGCGCGGTCGTGCGCCCGGCCTTATGGAACGTGCCCACCCCCGCCAGCGTGAGCGGAAAGCCTCGGGCGCGCAGGGCGGAGAGGGCGTGATCGATCTCCTCCGCCCGGTGCGAGGGGGTCTCGCCGATGAACCGCAGCGTCAGGTGATAGTTCTCGACCGGCACCCAGCGCGCGCCGGGTAGGCCGCCGGCCAGCATCGCGAGCCGCTGCTTGAGCTCCCAAGGCAGTTCGAGACCGACGAAGAGCCTCATTCCCGCCCGACCTCCGCGATCAGCCGTTCCACCTCGGGCACGAGACGGGCGACGATGCGCTTCACGCCCGCCGGGCCGGGGTGGATGCCGTCAGGCTGGTTCAGCCGCGCATCGCCCGCAACACCTTCGAGAAAAAACGGGTCGTAGAGAATGCCCGGCCGCCGGCTGAGCCGGTCAAATACGGCACGGAACGCATGGCCGTATTCGGGGCCGAGATTGGGTGGCGCGTACATGCCGGACAGCAGCACCGGAATGTGCCTAGCCGCGAGGGCATCCAGAATCGCCGACAAATTCGTTTCCATCTGCCGCGGGTCCAGGCCGCGCAGCCCGTCATTCGCGCCGAGTTCGACGATCGCGGCGTCCGGTTTGTCCGCGAGCGCCCAGTCGAGCCGCGCCCTTCCCCCCGCGGTTGTGTCCCCGGAGACCGCGGCGTCGACCAGCTGCACGTCGTGGCCCCGCGCCTTCAGCGCCGCCTGGAGCTGAGCTTGGAAGCCCTCCTCGTGCGGCAGCCCATAGCCGGCGGTGAGCGAATCCCCGAGCACCAGGATGCGCACGGCGGCCGCGCGAACCGGCCCCGCGACGACCAGCAGTATTGCACAGAGGGCGGCCAGCCCGGCATTCCGAAGCCGGGGAAGGGGGCCATATCCTGCCGCCATGGATGCTCTTCCGACGCCACCGCTAACGGCCACCGACTCCCCGAACGAACGGGTCGTCCAGGTCCGCGACCTGCATTTGACCCTGCCTTCCGCAGCCGGGCCGGTCAACATTTTGCGCGGCATCGACTTGGACGTGCAGCGCGGGGAGGCGGTCGGCATCGTCGGCCCGTCCGGCTCGGGCAAGACGAGCCTCCTCATGGTGCTAGCGGGCCTGGAACGGCCAAGCGGAGGCAGCGTGCGCGTGGCCGGGCGCGAACTCGCTGGCATGGATGAGGATGCGCTCGCGCGGCTGAGGCGCGACGCGATCGGCATCGTATTCCAGGCTTTCCACCTCATTCCCACCATGACGGCGCTCGAGAACGTCTCCGTGCCGCTGGAACTCGCGGGTGTGGCGGACGCAGCGGATCGCGCGATTTCGATCCTCGGAGCCGTCGGGCTCGGCCATCGGCTTACGCACCTGCCGGGCCAGCTTTCCGGGGGCGAGCAACAGCGTGTCGCCTTGGCGCGCGCCTTCGTCTCCGAGCCGCTGTTGCTGCTCGCGGACGAGCCGACCGGCAACCTGGACCAGGCGACCGGCGAGGCGGTCATCGACCTACTGTTCGGGTTGCGCGAACGCGCCGGGACCACGCTGCTCCTCATCACGCACGATCCGTCGCTCGCGGACCGCTGCGGAAGGCGGGTCCGGCTCGCCGACGGGCGGGTGCTCGATGACGGGGTCGCCCCCGGCATCCCGGCCGGGTCCTTCGCGTGATCCTCGCCCTCCGTCTTGCAGGACGGGAACTGCGGACCGGGGTGCGCGGGCTCAGGATCGTGCTGGCCTGTCTCGCACTCGGGGTCGGTGTGATCGCGGGCGTGGGGTCGTTGCGCGAGGCGGTCGATCGCGGCCTGGCCGCCGACGGAAGACAGCTCCTCGGGGGCGATCTGGAGATCGAGAGCGGCGCGCAGGCCTTGCCCGAGACCGTCCGCGCGTGGCTCGCGGCGAGGGGTGGCCGTCTCTCCCAGATCGTGTTCATGCGGTCGATGCTCGTGGCCCCCTCGGGCGAGCGGCAATTGATCGAGCTGAAGGCGGTCGATCCCGCCTGGCCGCTGGTGGGCGAGCCTGGCCTCGAGCCCTCCCAGCCGGTGTCGGAGGCTTTGGGGTTACGCGGCGGACGCTACGGGCTCGTGGCGCAGCGCGTGGTGCTCGACCGGCTCGGGCTGAAGCAAGGCGGCGAGGTTCGGCTCGGCAACGCGACGCTGACCGTCCGGGGCGTCCTGGCGCTGGAGCCGGATCGCGTGGCCGGCGCCGCCGCCCTAGCGCCGCGGGCCATCATTTCCGCGGCCGTTCTTCCGTCCACGGGCCTGATCGCGCCCGGCTCGATCGTCGAGCACGCGATGCGGGTGGCGCTGCCGCCCGGAAGCGATGCCGTGGCGGTCGCGGCCGATCTGCGCACCGCCTTCCCCGACCAGGGCTGGCGCATTCGCGATTCGCGCAACGCGGCGCCGGGCGTGACCCGCTTCATCGATCGGACTGGCCTGTTCATGACGCTGGTCGGGCTGACTGCGTTGCTGGTCGGCGGCATCGGCGCCGCGAATGGCGTGCGTGCCTGGCTCGAGGCCAGGGCCGGCACCATCGCCACCCTCCGTTGCCTGGGCGCGTCGGCACGGCTCGTCTTGGCCGTCTATCTGCTCCAGGTGATGGCGCTGACGCTGGGGGGAATCGTGATCGGCCTCGCCGCCGGAGCGGTGCTGCCGCCGATCGCGGGCTATCTGCTGAGGGATCTGCTGCCCGTCGCGCCGCAATTCGGGCTGTTCGCGGGTCCCCTGGCGTTGGCCGCCGGGTTCGGGCTGCTGACCGCGGGCGCCTTCGTGCTCTGGCCTCTCGGCCGCGCCGCCCGCATCCCCGGCGCTGCATTATTCCGCCAATCCGTCCTTCCAGATCGGGTCTGGCCGGAGCCGTGGCTGATCGCGGCGAACGCCGTGGTGGCATTGCTCCTGGCCGGTTTGACCGTGCTGGCATCGCCCGATCGGGTTTTCGCGCTTTGGTTCTGCGCCGCCGCACTGGGCACCTTGGCCCTGTTCCGCGCCGGAAGCGCCGGGTTGATGGCGGCGGCGCGTACCGCCCCTCGGCTCAACGCACCCTGGGCACGGCTCGGGGTGGCCAATCTCCACCGGCCCGGCTCCGCGACGCCTCTGCTGCTGGTATCGGTCGGTCTCGGCCTCTCCACTCTCGCGGCGGTCGCGCTCATTCAGGGGAACGTGCGCCGGGAGGTAGCCGAGCAGATGCCGGCGAATGCGCCGAGCTTCTATTTCGTCGACATTCAGAATGATCAGTTGCCCCGGTTCGAGGCGCTCGGTCCGAGGCCAGCCGGGGACCGCGGATCTGAAGGAAGTGCCGAGCCTTCGGGCACGCGTGGTCGCCGTGAAGGGGATTCCCGCCGATCAGGTGCAGGCCACGCCGGAAACACGATGGGCGCTTCGAGGCGATCGCGGCCTGACTTACGCGGCGACGCCGCCGGAAGGGACGCGGATCGTCGCCGGAAGCTGGTGGGCGCCCGATTACCAAGGCCCGCCGCTCGTCTCATTGGATGCCGGCATCGCGAAGGGTTGGGGGGTGGAGATCGGTGACACCATCCGGGTGAACGTGCTCGGCCGCGACATCGATCTCCAGGTCGCGAGCCTGCGCGAGATCGAGTGGCGCTCGCTCGCGCTCAACTTCGTTATGGTGGCCAGTCCGGGCTTGCTCGAGCACGCGCCGCACACCCACATCGCCACGGTTCGAGCCGCACCTGCCGCCCAGGCGCCCTTGCTGCGTGCCGTCACTGACGCGTTGCCGAACGTGACCGGGATCCTGGTCTCCGAGATCCTTCAGGCGGTCGCGGGCTTGCTCGACAAGATCGCGGCGGCGCTCGCCGCGACCGGTTCCCTGACCCTCGCCTCGGGCGCGCTGGTCCTGGCCGGGGCCGTAGCCGCGGGCCAGCGCCGTCGCACTCAGGAGGCGGTAATCTTGAAAAGTCTAGGCGCGACGAGGCGGCAGATCCGGGCGGCGTGGCTGGTCGAGTTCGGCCTCCTGGGCGCGGCCGCGGGGATAATAGCCGCGTTGGTCGGAACCGCCGCGAGCTTCGGGGTGGTCCGCTTCGTCATGAAGGCGGAGTGGGTCTTCTTGCCGGGGACGCTCGCGGCCACCATACTGATCTGCATCGCGTTGATGCTAGCGTTCGGCTACGCTGGAACGGCCGGGGCGCTCAGGGCCAAGGCGGCGCCCTGGCTGCGGAACGAGTGACCAAAACAAGACCCGGCAACGGCCAAGGTTAACGCGATTTTGCTTGAACCGTAGCGGGCGATCTACAACATAGCCGGCACGGGCATGTTTGCCCAAGAGGGGAAAACTCACATCATGGCCTATAGTCCCGACTATCGGACTGTCCCAGGCGCGTCCGGCGCCACCGCCGCCACCGCGGCACTCGACGCGGGGCTGCGGGCCTACATGCTCCGGGTCTTCAACTGGATGACCTCGGGGCTGCTGCTCACCGGCATCGTCGCCTATGGCGTCGCCAACACCAGCCTCATCAACCTGTTCTATCACCAGGTTGCGACGCCGGCTGGCTACGTCTGGCAGCCGACAATCCTCGCGATGGCGTCGATCTTCGCCCCGCTGGTCTTCGTGATGGTGCTCAGCTTCGGCGTGAGCCGGCTTTCGTACAGCACCGCGCAGGCGCTCTACTGGGCATTCTGCGCCGCTATGGGCGCGAGCATGACCAACATCTTCCTGGTCTACGCTCATGACTCCATTGCACGGGTGTTCTTCATCACGGCCGGCACCTTCGCGGCGGTGAGCCTTTGGGGTTACACCACGAAGACCGACCTGTCGCGGTTCGGCAACTTCCTGTTCATGGGCTTGATCGGCATCGTGCTGGCGAGTCTCGTGAACATCTTCCTCGGCAGCACCGGGCTGCAATTCGCGATCAGTGTCATCGGCGTGTTGGTGTTCACCGGACTGACCGCCTACGACACGCAGCGGATCAAGGGCGACTACATCCAGTACGCGTATGCCGAGGGCACCGATGTGGCGGCCAAGCGCAGCGTCTACGACGCGCTGAGCCTCTACTTGAACTTCATCAACCTGTTCATGCTGCTCCTGCAGCTCTTCGGCAACCGCAACAGCAACAGCTGACGCGACCGACGACCGAACGGAAATAGGAAGGGCTCCGGCGGGCTGCCGGGGCCCTTTTCTTTCGCCACCACCCTGCCGCCTCAGGACCGCTGTGAGCTTTTCAGCCGAGGACCTCGCCGAGCTTGCAGCGTTGCTGCGTGCCGCCGCCCGCACGGAGGTGATGCCCCGCTTCCGCAATCTCTCCCGAGGCGACGTGCGCATGAAATCCGGGCCGCTCGATCTCGTCACCGAAGCCGACGAGGCGGCGGAACGGGTGATCGACAGCCATCTCCGGCAGCGCTTTCCGGGTTGCGTCGTCGTCGGTGAGGAAGCCGCGGCGGCTGATCCGTCGATCCTGAGCGCGCTCGCCGGGGCCGACCTCGCCTTCGTCGTGGACCCGGTGGACGGCACGGCGAATTTCGCCGCGGGCTTGCCTTTGTTCGGCGTCATGGCGGCAGCGATCGTGCACGGCGAAGTGGTCGCGTCGGCGATTCACGATCCAGTGGGGGACGACACGGCGCTGGCCCTGCGAGGCGCGGGGGCGTGGCTAGAGGCGCCCGATGGCCGTCGCACGGAGTTGCGCGTGGCCGAGCCGGTTCCGCTCGCCAAGATGACCGGCATGACGTCCTGGCGGTATCTGCCGGAGCCGCGCCGAAGCACCGTCTGCCGCAACCTGCCGCGCATCGCCGCGAGCTGGGATTACCGCTGCGCGGCACATGCCTATCGTCTCGCCGCCGGCGGGTTTTGCCACTTCCTGTTTTTCAACAGGCTAATGCCGTGGGATCACGCGCCCGGCTGGCTCCTTTACCGGGAGGCAGGAGGATACGCGGCGCGTTTCGACGGAAGTCCTTACGCTGTCACCGATACCACCGGCGGCCTGATCTGCGCGCCCGATCGGGAGTCCTGGGAGGCAGTGACAACGGCGCTGCTCGGCTTATAGAACGAGCTTGCCTCCGACCACGATGAGCGTGACGGCGAGCACGGGCCGCAAGACCCATTCCGGCACGCGCGAGGAAAGAAAGCTTCCGAACATGATGCCGGGGATCGAGCCCAGCAGCAGCGATCCGAGCAGCGGCCAATCCACCGAGCCGATCAGCCAGTGGCCGATTCCGGCGCAGAGCGTCAATGGGACGGCGTGCGCGATATCGGACCCGACGATCTCGGCGAGCGGGATCCGCGGATAAAGCAGAATCAAGGCTGTCACGCCCAGAGCACCGGCGCCGACCGAAGAGAGCGACACCAACACGCCAAGCACCGCACCTGTCAGCACCGTGAGCCATTTGACACGAGCGGGTGTCAGCGCGTCGAGCCCGCTCGCGGCCAGCATGAGCACCTGCTTTCGGAAGATCAGAGATATCGCCGTGAGGATCAGGGCGATGCCAAGAATGGTCGAGATCAGGACCGATGCTTCCCCGGTCGGCACGTCGAAATAGGAAACCAGGAAAAGCGTGACCCCGGTCGCGGGAACGCTGCCGGTGGCCAGCCGCCCGGTGACTTGCCAGTTCACCGTCTTGTTCAGGCCATGCACCAAGGTCCCGCTCGACTTGGTGATGGCCGCGAACAACAGATCGGTCCCGACCGCGGTCGCGGGATGAATGCCGAACAGCAAGATCAGCAGCGGCGTCATGAGCGATCCGCCGCCCACGCCGGTTTGTCCGACCAGCAAGCCGACCACCAGCCCTGACAACGAGTACAGCGGGTTGATCGATGAGATGAAGCTCATCCGGCCATCCTTGCCTCGATACGCTTCAATCCGGGGTGGCTGTGCTTCCCGTCGCGTCGCGAGCGCGACGGCGCCGCCACTGCTCCGGAGAAGGCGTGCTTGCAGAAGCCGTCCGCAACCGGGCAACTACAATCACGTTCGCCGCATCCGGAGTCAACAGAATGGCGCAGTCTCGTTCCGGGGCCTGTTTCGGCGTAGCAAGTCGCTCATGTTGCAGTAACCTGCTCAGGCTCGCTCCGATCCCGCTTGCTTCACGGCTTGCCAGGCGGCTTCCATCCGCTCGAGGCTATGCTCGCCGAGGGAACGCCCCATGCTCTCGAAATGCTCCTCCATCGCCTGAAATCGCCGGGTAAACTTCCCGTTTGCCTGGCGAAGACAGTTTTCGGGATCGAGATCGAGCTTCCGCGCCAGATTGGCGAGAACGAACAACAAGTCGCCCACCTCGTCCGCCAGCCGGTCCGGATTTGCCCCGGACAGCTCGGCCCGAAGTTCCGCGACCTCCTCGTCGAGCTTCTCAAGCACGGCCAGCGCATCGGGCCAATCGAAGCCGGTCCGCGCGGCACGGGCCGTGAGCTTGCTCGCCCGGGTGAGAGCAGGCAACGCGGCGGGAATGCCGGCCAGCGTTCCGTGCTCGGCGCGGCCCGCTCGTTCCGCGTCCTTCTGGGCTTCCCATTGCCCGCTCTGCGCGGCGTGGCCGAGCGCTGCGCTCTCGCCGAACACGTGCGGGTGGCGGCGAATCATCTTGTCGGCGATCGCACGCGCGACATCCGCGAAGGTGAAGCGACCCTCTTCCTCTGCGATGCGAGCGTGGTAGACCACCTGGAACAGGAGGTCCCCCAACTCGTCCGGCAAGGCGTCGTAATCGGCGCGGGCTATCGCGTCCGCCACTTCATACGCCTCTTCGATCGTGTACGGAGCGATCGTCTCGAAGCGCTGCTCCCTGTCCCACGGACAGCCGCGCACCGGATCGCGGAGAGCGGCCATTACCTCCAGCAGGCGTCGCAACTCCGTCGCGGCGTCGGTCATTGTGTTTTCCTCGCGTGCATGGCGCGCCCATAATCCGCCCCAGCAACGGCGCGCAATATTGGATCAGTCACTCGCGTGCCACCGACCTGGTAAGGCCGATACAGCTCGATTGACGCCGGAACAACCACAACGCATCCTACAACCAGGTTGCGGGGTGGCCCGCATCGTCTGTCTTTCTCGCCGGAGATGACGTCATCTCCAGGTCAACTTCGTCGCAGACATCGGGACAAATTTGCCATGACACGACATGCTTACAGCTCCGTGGCTCTGGCGGCTGCGCTATTGCTTGGAGCCTGCGCCCAGACACCGATGGGCCCGACCGTTCAAGTGATGCCGGGCCCCAATACATCATTTTCGAGCTTCCAGAACGATCAGGCCGTCTGCAGGCAGTTCGCCGAGCAGGCCGTCAGAGATCAGGCGCAGGGCGCCAATCTGCGTGGGCTTGCGACAGCGGGGCTGACGACCGCGCTGGGAGCTGGACTGGGGGCTGCGGTCGGGGGTGGTCGGGGCGCGGGAATCGGCGCCGGCGCCGGCGCACTTGGCGGCGCCGGACTGGGCGCGATGAGAAGTTCGAATGCCCAGAGTTCCATCCAGGCGCAATATGACAATGCCTTCGCTCAGTGCATGTTCAGCTTAGGCAATTCAGTACCGGCCGGAGGGCCCATGATGGTTCAGCCTCAGGCACCGGGGACTTCAGCCCCGCGCTGATCCCTCGAATATCGAGCGAGCAACGGCGGAGGCAGTGCTTCAGCCGTGAGCCCGCCCGGAAACAGTGTCTTGTGCCTGCTTGCCTCCAAAGCCCCTTATCAGGCCAGTGGCCGCCGTCAGCTCTTGACGGCGAGCGTGGTGGTGTCGAAGTTCACGGCTCGCGTCTCGCCGCTGGGCAGCTGGACGACGGCAACGCCCCGGCCAAAATCCAATGCGATGATCCGGTTCCCTGGATACTTCGCCTTGATGTTGTTCAACAGCCCGTCACAGTGATACGTGAGCTGACCCGTTAGCATCCGATATGCTTGGAGGCGAGCCATGTTCTCTTGCACGTCAGAGGACGCCGGGACATTGGGCGGCCTGTCCGGTTGCCTTTGTCACAGACCGGAAATCCAATCGCTCACGCGGCGGCTCGCACTCGATGTTTCTCGACGCGGCGTTGTCGCCGGCATTGCAACCTCGATCGCTTCACTTGGTTTGCCCAAACTCGCCAACGCGCAATCGACACCCTCGCCCGTATCGTCTTCGCGGCCGATCCTATTTACGAACCTCCGTCTGTTCGACGGTAACTCGGCCGGATTGCGTGACGGGCTTCGTGTGCTGGTACGAGATAACCGAATCGAGGCCGTGGCGGCCGGCAATCCTGCGGCGCCCGATGATGCGCAGGTGATCGATTGTGGCGGCCGCGTCCTGATGCCCGGCCTGATCGACATGCACTGGCACGCTCTGTACGCGGCGATGCCGATGCAGACGCTGATGACGGCCGACGCTGGCACTATCTTTCTCATGGCCGGCGTCGAAGCCAAACGCACGTTGATGCGGGGCTTTACGACGATCCGGGATGCCGGCGGTCCCGTCTTCCCGCTCAAGCACGCGATCGACGCGGGATTGATAACCGGACCCCGGATCTATCCGTCCGGCGCCATGATTACGACGACCGGTGGTCACGGCGACTTGCGCCTTTTGTCCGATCTACCGAGACGCCCCGGCGGCCCGCTCAGCGCGCTGGAGCGGATGGGAAGCAGCATGATCGCCGACAGTGCCGACGAAGTCCGCTTACGGGTACGCGAGCAGTTGATGCAAGGCGCGTCCCAGATCAAACTTATGGGCAGCGGCGGTGTGTCAACACCACGCAGCCCGCTGGACATGGTGACCTTCAGCGAGCCCGAGTTGCGCGCCGCGGTCGGTACGGCAAGCGACTGGAACACCTACGTGATGGTGCATGCCTACACACCGCCGTCGATCGGCCGGGCCATTGCCGCCGGGGCTAAATGCATCGAGCACGCTCATCTGATGGACGCGGCCACAGCCCGGTTGATGGCGGAGAGCGGCGTGTGGTTAAGCATCCAGCCGTTCTTGGACGACAATGACGCGGTCGAATTGTCCGGACCGAGCCGGGCCAAGATGCTGGAGGTCTTCGCCGGCACGAATACGGCGTATACGCTGGCCAAGACGAACGGGGTTCGGACAGCTTTCGGCTCGGACCTGCTATTTTCCGAACCCTTGACAGCGCGTCAGGGCACGATGCTGACACATCTGAGCCGGTGGTACGGCAATGCCGAGATTCTGAGCATGGCAACCGCGGTGAACGCCGAACTGCTCGCCTTGTCGGGGCCGCGTAATCCCTATCCGGGCAAGCTTGGTGTCATCGAGGAAGGCGCGATGGCCGATCTGCTTCTGGTAGACGGCAACCCACTGCAAGACATTCAGCGCGTCGCCGATCCCGACAGGAATTTCTTGATCATCATGAAAGACGGAAAGATTTTCAAGAACACGCTTCATCTGTGACGCCTGATCGAGGCGCAACGCGCCGCCGCTCGACTGAGTCGCCGAGCGTTGTTTTCAGAGGGCCGCCTGGTCCGGCCAGGTGTAGGATCTTTTCGCAAGGATTTGCCGGCTCCGTGTGCCTCGGGTTTGTAGTAGAATTGCGAACTTGACTGGAACACATCCGCGGAGAGTTCTGAATGATCGGTAGCACCATTGCCATCGTGGGTGCGGGCTTCAGCGGCACCTTGCTCTCGCTCCACCTTTTGCGGCGTTGTCCACCCGCCACACGCATAAGACTGATCGAGCGCAACAGCCAGTTCGGCCGCGGGCAAGCCTATTCCACAGGAAATCCCAGCCATCTTTTGAACGTGCCGGCGGGGCGGATGAGTGCATTTCACGATCGCCCCTCGCATTTTATCGAATGGCTCCAGGCTCAGCCCGGGCAATGGTCGGATGGCGCGATCCCTTCCACTTCCTGTTTCGTTCCGCGGCGGGCTTTCGGCGCCTATGTGCGCAGCCTGCTCAAGGAGGAGCTGAAGCGAGAGCCCGCTCACCGGCTGGAACTGGTTCGCGGCGATGTGTTGCGGATCGACCGCGACGGCAAGGCGCTCACGTTACAGCTGGATCGCGACCGTCGGATCGAGGCGGATTTTGTGGTTCTCGCCACGGGCAATTTCCCTCCCGCACCCATGCCGCTCGCCGACCCCGCTTTCTATGATACCGCGTTTTACCGGCCCGATCCCTGGGCCCCAGAAGCCTTGGCGGGGCTGGATCCGGCCAGCCCCGTGCTGCTGATCGGCACTGGGCTCACGATGGTGGACCAAGTGATTTCCCTTCTGGACCAGGGCCACACCGGCCCAATCCACGCGCTTTCGCGCCGCGGCCTGCTGCCGCACCGGCACGCGAGCGGAGCAATGCGTCCGCTCGCCGAGCCGCACGCGTTCCCGGTGGTGCTCACCGAATTGACCCGCTTCCTGCGCGACGAAGCACGCAACTCGATGCAGGCTGGCGGGAGCTGGCAACCGGTCGTCGACGCGTTGCGGCCTTTCATGCAGGACGTTTGGCAAACGATGTCGCCCGGGGACAAGGCGCGCTTCCTTCGGCACCTGCGCCCGTGGTGGGAAGTGCACCGTCATCGCATGGCGGGGCAAGTTGCGGACCGGATCGACCGCGCGCGCGCCGAAGGGCAACTCCATGTTCACGCCGGCCGTGTGCGGCGCTACGAGACGACGGGGGACACGGTCCAGGTGTTGTTTCGCCCGCGCGGGACCGACGGGAGTGAAACCCTGCGGGTGGCTCGCGTGGTGAACTGCTCTGGTCCGACCGCCGATTACGACCGGATCTCCGATCGGCTGATCCGCTCCCTGCTGGACGAGGGCACGGCGCGCCCCGATCCGCTCCGGCTCGGGCTGGATGTCACCGGCACGTGCGCGCTCAGGAAGCGTTCGGGGGAGATTTCGCGTCGGCTGTTCGCAGTCGGCCCGGTGACAAAGGGCGCGTTTTGGGAGATGACGGCCGTGCCGGATATCCGGCGGCAATGTGAGTTCCTCGCTCAGCACATGGCTGGACTGGTGAAGGCCGCAGCGCCGTCCGAGCCGGTACCGAGGACGGCGGCGTTGTCCTATACCGGTTGAGCTCCGCGCCGGGCCTGCGTCATCGCCGGCCCGGCCGTGCGCTTACTGCCCCGGGCTGGGCGCGCCGCCGCTTGGAGCCTCGTTCTGCCCGAGCGCGCCGCCCGCAGCGGATCCCGCGTTGAACCGGCCGACATTGCCGAGCAATTGCTGCATGATGGAGGCCTCACTGCCGGGGGAGGGCGTCGCGCGGGAGACCACGTTCACGGGGAGCGAATTGTCCTGATTGAGACGCTTCACGTTCTGCAGCACGCCTTGATCGTTGAACGTGAGCACCACCACCTGCTGGTTCAGAACCCCCGGGGTGCGGCCGATACGCGGCCGCGTCGTTTCGTTTATGTAGATCCAGGTGTTGTCGTCGAAGGTCGCCTTGGCGGTCGGGGAGCCGAGCAGGGCGGTGGCGTCCGCGCGGCTGGACGTGCCGGGGGTCAGCTCTTTGAGAGCGTCCGGGTCCACCTTATTGCCGCGGATCTGCGACTGAGCTTGAAAGAAGCTGCATCCGGCGAGCAGGAGGAGGCCTGCAAGGGACGGGAGGGGGCGAACGGAGCGCCATCGGAGAGCAAGCGAAGACAGGGGCACGCGAAGGATCCTTCGTCAACCGACGTAATCAGCGGCGCGCAGCAAGATGTGCGGCCAAGGCCGCTCGATTGATCGCGACGGGCGGCACGCTATTTGACAACTCATCTGCTACACGGCGTCGAAATCGGCGTGTCACGACCGCCGGCCCATGTCAATTAGCGGCGGGACCAACGACCGGATGGAGAGGATGGCGTTCCTGGGTCTCCTGCGTCACAGCCGGCACGAGCGGCCGGGCTTCATGCTTTACAAGGCCGCCGTCATGGCTGCCCGCGATCCGTTTTTCTATACCTCGCTGGGCGTCCCGGACACGCTCGACGGCCGATTCGACTTGGTCGGGCTGCACGCCTTCCTGGTGATCCGCCGGCTGCGCCACGCCCCGCACCCGGGTCCTGCGCTCGCGCAGGCGGTGTTCGACGCCATGTTCAGCGACATGGACAACAACCTTCGGGAGATGGGCGTCGGGGATCTGTCCGTCGGAAAGCGCGTCCGGGCAATGTGGGAGGCGCTCCACGGGCGCGCCGCCGCCTATGAAGGGGCGCTCGCGGCGGACGACCTTGCCTCGCTCGAGGTGGCGCTAGGACGCAATATCTGGCGGGGAAACGCCGTGCCGGCGGGCGCTGCGGCGGCGATGACCAGACTGGCGCTGGCGCAGGATGCGCACCTCGCCAGGCAGGATTTGGGGCCGCTCGCGTCGGGCCGTATATCCTTCCTCTCGGCGTCGGAGGCGGTCCAATGACGGATAAGGTGATCCCCGAGCTGCACCGGCCCGTGCCGACGGACCGGATCGGCCCGCAAGGTCTGGAAAATACGGTAAACGCCAGCGCCTCGGAGCGCGCAGCTTTGGCGCAGCGGCTTGGGATTCCGGCTATTCTCCGACTCCGCTGCCACTTTTGGCTGACCAGTGGGCCGGGAGCGACGTTCGAGGCGGCCGGCCACCTCCAGGCGCAAGTCGTGCGTAGCTGCGTGCTCACTTTGGACGAGTTCGAGGCGGAGGTGGAGGAGCGATTCCGGCTCCGCTTCGTCCCGTCGGGGACCGAGAGCGACGACCCAGACCCCGAATTGGAAGACGAGGTGGCCTACGAAGGCGGCGTCCTCGATCTCGGTGAGGCGGCCGCCGAACAACTGGCGCTGGCACTCGACCCGTACCCGCGCAAACCCGGGGCGACGCTGCCGGTGGGTGATGCAACAGAGCCCGAGCATCCTTTCGCGGCGTCTGGCAGCCCTGAAGCGGCCGCATTAGGATGTCCGCGGATCGGCCCCGTCCCTTGCGGGTCATCCGCTGCTCTGCTAGAGGGCGCGCCTCGCGTTGTTGCCAGAATGTGACGGCTGCCGCACGGAACGATCCTCCGGCGCCGCGCGTCAATGAGACCGGAGGGGCGCAGTCCCACTATGGCCGTTCCCAAAAGAAAGACCTCGCCCTCACGGGCGGGAATGCGGCGGAGTCACGAGGCGTTGAGGGCCGAGGCCCATGCGGAGTGCCCGAATTGCGGCGAGTTGAAGCGCCCGCACCACGTGTGCAGCCACTGCGGTCACTACGACGGCCGCGAGGTGGTTGCAGCCGGAAAGGCGCTCAAGGGCGTCGTTCGCGCCTGACCCGGTCGCACGGCGTGCCGGCAGTCCGACCGTGAGTGCGCCCTCCGCGATTTCGACTTTCAGCCTGGCGATCGACGCGATGGGCGGCGACCGCGCACCTGAGATCGTGGTCGAGGGGCTTTCCATCGCGGCCGAACGCCACCCGTCGGCCCGTTTTCTGCTTGTCGGCGACCAGGCGCGGATCGCTCCTCTTCTCGGCCGCTACCAGCGCGCCGCCAAAGCCTGCGTCGTGCGCCACGCGCCGGACGTCATCGACAACGAGTTGAAGCCGACGGCCGCCCTGCGTATGCGCGGAGCCTCCATGCGGGTCGCCATCGACGCGGTCGCGGGCGGAGAGGTGGCGGGCGTGGTGTCGGCCGGAAACAGCGGAGCGTTGCTGGCGCTGGCCAAAATCGTCATCAAGACGCTGCCCGGCATCGATCGCCCGGCCATGGCCGCGATCGGGCCTTCGTCGCGGGGCGACATAGTGATGCTCGACTTGGGCGCGAACCTGCAATGCGACGCGCGCAATCTGGTCGAGTTCGCGGTCATGGGCGACGTGTTCGCCCGCACCGTGCTCGGTTTGCCGGCCCCAACGATCGGACTTCTCAACGTCGGTTCGGAGGAGCTGAAAGGCGACGACCGCGTGCGCGAGGCGGCCGACATCATCCGCGAGAGCCACATCGGACCGCAGTTCTACGGCTTCGTCGAGGGCCACGACATCGCCGCCGGGACGACCGACGTGATCGTCACGGACGGGTTCACCGGCAATGTCGCGCTCAAGACCGCCGAGGGCGCGCTCAAGCTGATCGGTGGTCTCTTGCGCGAAGTGTTCAGCAGCAGCCTGACGGCGAAATTCGCCTATCTGTTGGCGCGCCCGAGCCTCGATCGGTTGCGCGAATGGCTCGATCCGCGTCGCTACAACGGCGCCGTCATGCTCGGATTGAACGGCGTGGTCGTGAAATCGCATGGCGGCACGGACGCGGAAGGCTTCGCGCACGCCATCGATGTCGGGATGGACATGGTGGTGCATCGCTTCAACGATCGCATCCGTGAGGGTCTCGCGCAGATCGCGGACAGCGTGAATGACAAGCGAAGCGAGGAGGGTCCTCGCCTCGCCGCGGCCCGATAGGAACTAAAATGGTCAACCGTTCCATCCTCGCCGGGATCGGCGGTTATCTGCCTGAGCGCATCGTCACCAATGACGAATTGGCGCAGAGGGTGGAAACCTCCGACGCCTGGATTCGCGAGCGGACAGGCATCCGTCAGCGTCATGTGGCCAATGAACGCGAAAGCTGCGCGTTCATGGGCGCCGCGGCGGCGCGTGCTGCTCTCCAGGACGCGCGTGCGGAGCCGAGCGAGGTGGATGCCATCATTCTCGCGACCAGCACGCCCGACCAGGCGTTCCCGGCGACCGCGCTGCGGGTTCAGGCTCTTCTGGGCGTGACGCGGGGATTCGGGTTCGATCTCGCGGCGGCCTGCGCGGGCTTCGTCTATGCGATCTCGATGGCCGACAGCTTGATCCGCACCGGCCAGGCGCGCGGCGTTCTGGTCATCGGCAGCGAGGTGTACTCGCGGATCATGAATTGGGAGGATCGCGGAACCTGCGTTCTGTTCGGCGATGGAGCGGGCGCCGTGTTCCTCCGGGCCGGGGATGCGCGGGACGGACGTGGCGTGCTGTCCACCCATCTCCACGCCCAAGGAACGTTGGGCGACATCCTCTATGTGGACGGCGCCGTGGGGCGGCCCGACAAGCCGGGACATCTCGTCATGAATGGACGGGAGGTGTTCCGCCACGCCGTTACCCGCTTGGCCGAAAGCGTCGACGAAGCGCTAGGCACGAACGGTCTGGGGCGCTCGGACGTGGACTGGCTGATCCCGCATCAGGCCAATCTTCGTATCATTGACGCAATCGGGCGCAAGCTCGGCCTCCCGCCTGAGCGCGTGGTGGTCACGGTCGACCGGCACGCCAATACTTCGGCCGCCTCGGTGCCGCTGGCGCTCGCGGAAGGGTGGGGCGACGGACGCATCCGCCGGGGCGATCTCGTCGTCTTGGAGGCGCTGGGCGGCGGCCTGACCTGGGGCTCGGCCCTGGTCAGGTTGTGAGCTTCCTCCGGCGAGTTGCCGACGCTCGCCGACAAGCGGCTGATCCTTCGGCATTTTCGGTCCCCGAACCTTGACGTAGAGGATCTCGCTGCCTAGCGTTCGCGGATGAACACGATCACCCGTGCCCATCTCTCGGACACGATCTACTCGCAGGTCGGCTTGTCGCGGAACGAGTCCGCGGACCTGCTGGAGACGGTGCTGGAGCGCATGTGCTCCGCCCTGGAGGGCGGAGAATCTGTAAAGATCAGTGGTTTCGGGACCTTTTCCGTGCGCCAGAAAGGCCGGCGCGTGGGACGCAATCCCAAAACCGGCGAGGAGGTGCCGATCCTGCCGCGCCGCGTTCTGGTGTTCCGGCCGAGCCACGTCCTGAAAGCTCATGTGAACGGGCTGCCGCCCACGCCCGGTGAAGAGGAATGAGCCACTCCGGCGCCGACCCGGAACACGACGAGGCACTCGACGAGTCGGTCGAGGGCGGGCGCTCCCGCATCAAGAAGGCGCCTAACGCATTTCGCACGATCAGCGAGGTCGCCGACGAGTTGCACATCCCGCAACACGTGTTGCGCTTCTGGGAGACCAAGTTTCAGCAAGTGAAGCCGCTCAAGCGGGGCGGGGGGCGACGCTATTACCGGCCGGACGACATCGCCCTGCTACGGCGGATCTCCGATCTGCTTTACATCCAGGGCTATACGATAAAGGGCGTGCAGCGTCTGCTTAGGGAAGGGGGAGGCAAGCTCTCCGACGATATCCCACCCGCCGCTCCCGATGAGCAGGAAGAGGCCGCCGAGGAACGCGCGGCCCCGGTACCGACCGAGCCGGAGTTGCCGATGCCCGGGCTCGCCGCGGCGGGCGCGTCCCCCCAGGCTGGCGCGCGTCCGGGACCGCGCGGGAAGCCGGATCTCGAAGCCGAACGGCTCCGCGCCGTACTGACCAAGACGCTTCGCGAGCTCGAGGCGCTTCGGTCCTTGCTCGACTAGGGTGTGGACTCAACGCAGCCAACTCGAATGTCGTGTACCTGGCCCGCCGCCGGCGTGACGGCGTAGAGGCGGCCCGCTCCGTTGCCAGCACGACGCTATATCAGTCAAAAATTGCGACTGAGTCTGCTGCGCGCCGCCGACGCGATCGAGACGCAGCGCAGCCTTCTGAAAGCGTCCGTGTTTCTGAGCGTCAGTCAGCCTGCGCTGACCAAGAGCCTCCAGGAGCTGGAGGACATCCTGCAACTCCGGCTCTTTGAGCGCCATTCGCGCGGCGTGCGCCCGACTGAAGCAGGAATCGTCTTCATCCGTTCCGCCCGGCGGATCTTGGCCGAATTGAACCGGCTTGACGAGGAGCTGGACCGCCTCGCAGGCCCGACGGGAGGTACGGCGGCGCTTGGCGCATTACCCGTCGCCGCCGCCGGCGTGCTCCCGGGCGTGCTGACGCGGCTCCGCGCTCTGCATCCCGAGATTTCGGTCCGCATGCAACAAGGGCGCACGGAGGAGTTGCTGCCGTTGTTGGCTTCCGGTGAGATCGACCTCATCGTTGGACGCCTGTATCAGCCCGCCGTGCCGGACGGCTTGGTGCGAGAGCCCCTATGGACGGAACCGATTTCTATTCTCGCCCGCACCGGACACGAACTGTTCAAACAGGATCAGGTGACGGTCGAGGACCTGCGGCGCTACGAACTTGTCCTGCCAACCGTGAGTCAGCGCGTCGGTCAGGAGATCGAACACTTACTTAGCCATGCTCGACCTGACGCCCACGTCGTCGCTCCGCTCCAGTTCGTATGGTTTCATCCGGGAAATGCTGCTTGGCAGCGACCTCTTATCGATTATGCCGCGCCTGATGATGGTGGGCGACCTGTTGCGAGGCACGCTGAGCGTCGTGCCGCTGCCGGTCCCGGCACCGGACCGTCCCGCCGGTCTGATCCTCCGGCCCGGCCGCGTCCTGCCCCCGGCCGGGCAAGTCTTCGTTGACTGCCTTCGCGCCTTCGTCGCGGAGATCGCGGCGCGCGGCATCGCTCCTATAACCGACGGGAATAGGAAGACCGGAAAGGACGATAGGACGGCGGAACGCCGCAACGCGTAGTTCTCCCGCGGGTCCTGCGCCCAAGCCGCGCCGGAGGCCCGCAAAAAACCAGCAGAAAAAGAGCTCATGCTCGCGAGGGAGTCCGTCCGATGCACCATTTGCCTTCTGGGCCGCGATCGTCTTGCCCGAGACGAGCGGCGCGGACCTGCACTCGGCGTCGCCCGAGACCCCAGAACAGACCGGCGCCCCGCGGCTACAGGCTACATGACCCTGCTTGCGGCTAGATCAAATCGCACATGGAGGAGAACGTGATGCACGACGAACCGATCACGGACCTGGCCCATCTCGGCCATCTGGAGTTGCTGACGCCGAAGCCGGAGGAGAGCCTGCGGTTTTTCGTCGACGTGATGGGCATGACCGAAAGCGGACGGCAGGGCGATTCCGTCTATCTCCATGCCTGGGACGATTATGAGCGCTATTCGTTGCAATTGACGGCGTCGCACACATCGGGCCTCGGCCACGCGGCCTTTCGAGCGCGCAGCCCGCAGGCGCTCCAGCGGCGGGTGAAGGCGGTTGAGGAATCCGGCCTCGCGATCGGCTGGCATGAAAATGAGCTCGGGCACGGGCCGGGCTTTCGCTTCCATGACCCGGACGGGCATGTGATCGAGATTTATTACGAAACCGAGTGGTACGAGGCGCCCGCCCGAGCTGCGACCGTCACTCAAGAACCAGGCGCAACGTTATCCGGCGCGCGGCGCCAATGTCCGCCGGCTGGACCATTTCAATTGCCTCGCCGTGGACGTGGAGGCGAACCGGATCTTCTTCGAGAAGTATCTTGGGTTCCGTAACACCGAACGCATCGTGCTGAATGACGGCACCGAGGCAGGCATGTGGCTGACCTGCACCAATAAGAGCTACGACTTCGCCTACACGCGCGAGGCACATGGGATCGGAGGCCGGTTCCACCACATCACCTACGCGCTCGACAGTCGCGAGGCCATTCTCGTCGCCGCCGACGTCTTTCTGGAGAATGGCGTCTTCATCGAGACCGGGCCGCATAAGCACGCGGTGCAGCAGACCTTCTTCCTCTACGTCTACGAGCCGGGCGGCAACCGCGTCGAGGTGGCCAACGCCGGCGCGCGCCTGGTGCTCGCGCCCGACTGGAAGCCGATCGTCTGGACCGAGGAGGAGCGCAAGAAGGGTCAAGCCTGGGGTCTCAAAACCATCGAAAGCTTCCATACGCATGGCACGCCACCATTGCCGGAAGACCTGAACAAGGGCGGCGATGAAGCGAACGCGACCGGGGGAATGGACGATCTGTCGGAAAAGGGGATCGCATCGTGAAGGCGGGTGTGGTTGTTACGAATCCGCCGCGCGTCTCGCGCGAGCTGGCGGAAGCTTTCGTCCCCTACGGCGTGGCCACCATTCATGAGGCGCAGGGCCGCACCGGGCTGCTCGCGTCCCACATGCGGCCGATCTATCCCGGCGCGAAGATCGCCGGCAGCGCGGTCACTGTCTCGATCCCGCCCGCGGACAACTGGATGATTCACGTCGCCGTGGAGCAATGTCAGGCTGGAGACATACTGGTCGTGGCCCCGACGTCGCCGAGCGACGCCGGCTATTTCGGCGACTTGCTGGGGTGCTCGCTCGCGGCCAGAGGCGTTCTTGGCCTAGTGATCGAGGCGGGCGTGCGGGATGTCGCGACACTGACCGAGGTGCGCTTCCCGGTGTGGTCCAAAGCCATCTCCGCGCAGGGAACAGTCAAAGAGACGCTCGGGTCGGTGAACGTGCCGATCGTCTGCGCCGGGCAGCTGGTGCAACCGGGCGACTTGATCGTCGCGGACGACGATGGGGTCGTGGTGGTGCCGCGGCTGTCGGCGGAATCCGCATTGCGGGCCAGCGAGGCGCGCGAGCGCAACGAGGAGGAGAAACGGGCGCGCCTGCAAGCCGGCGAAGTCGGTCTCGACCTTTATGGGATGCGGGAGAAGCTCGCCCAAAAGGGCCTTGTCTATCGCGAATTCGGTTCGGAGGGCTGAGCCGGTGGCTGTCGAGTGGCAGGCAGCGATCGGCAACTACCCGCATACCAAGGCCTTGCGTTCGGGACAGGTCGTTTCCGACAATCTGAAACTAAGTTTCGTCGATATGCCCACGATCAACCGAGCCTTTGCGCCCATGGTGCGGGAAGGCCGGTTCGACGTGAGCGAAATGGCCATCGCCACCTTCTTGCAGGCCCGGGCCTACGGAAAGCCGCTGGTTCTGCTGCCTGTCACGCTCGCCGCGCGGTTTCAGCAATCCGCCTTGTTGTGCCGCGCCGGCAGCCGGATTAGGGGGCCGGGAGATTTGCCAGGATGCCGGGTTGGCGTGCGCGCCTATAGCCAGACCACCGGCATGTGGCTGCGGGGTATTCTTGCCGATGAATACGGGGTTCAGCCGAGCCAAGTCCGCTGGCTCACCTTCGAGGGCGCGCATGTCCAGGAATATCAGGACCCTCCCTGGGCCATGCGGGCGCCGCCGGGTTCGGGGCTGCTTGCGATGCTACGGGCGGACGAACTCGATGCGATCATCGTCGGCAACGACGTGCCGGACGATCCGGATTTGCGCACCGTGTTTCCTGATGTCGCGGCTTCGGCGAAACGTTTCTGGGACGCGCATGGCTTCGTGCCGGTCAATCACTTGGTGACGATCCGGCGCGAGCACGCGGAGTCCCAGCCCGAACTGGTCGCCGAGCTGCTGAGGATGTTCCGCGAGGCTAAGGACGCGGTGGGGCCGCCCGGCAGCCCAGACCCGTACCTGATCGGACGGGAGCCGTTGCAGCCCGCAATCGAGCTAGCCCTGCGCTATGCGCGAGACCAGGGCTTGCTGCCCCGCGAGCTTAGCCCAGCCGAAGTGTGGGAGCGGAGCTGCGGCTAAGCCGCGGCCTCGCCCTTAGGCTCGACGTCAACAACGATTAACTGGGGGGAGACCGATGATCATCGACTGCCATGGCCACTACACGACCGCGCCTGCGGCCCACGATCAATGGCGCGAGGCGCAGAGAGCCGCCTTCAAATCCGGCGGCGACATCAACCCGGCCTATCCGGACATCTCCGATGATGAGATCCGGCAGACGATCGAAAAGAACCAACTCCGCCTGCTACGTGAGCGCGGCGCGGACATGACGGTGTTCAGCCCGCGCGCCTCCACCATGGCTCATCACGTCGGCAACGAAGCCGTAAGCCAGGCTTGGACGCGCCGCTGCAACGACCTCATCAAGCGCGTGGTCGACCTGTTCCCTGAAACCTTCGTGGGCGTCTGCCAGCTGCCGCAATCACCGGGTGCCTCGATCACCCACTCCATCGCGGAGCTGGAACGTTGCATCAACGAGCTTGGATTCGTGGGATGCAACCTCAACCCCGACCCATCCGGCGGTCACTGGAGCGGCCCGCCCCTCACCGACCGGGCCTGGTATCCGTTCTTTGAGAAGATGGTCGAGCTGGACGTGCCGGCCATGATCCACGTCTCCGGCTCCTGCAATCCCAACTTCCACGCGACCGGCGCCCACTACATCAACGCCGACACCACAGCGTTCATGCAGTTCCTCGCAGGGAGATCTGTTCAAGGACTTCCCGAAGCTCAGGTTCATCATCCCGCACGGGGGCGGCGCGGTTCCTTACCACTGGGGCCGCTACCGGGGCTTGGCTGACATGCTGAAGCGCCCCCCGCTCTCCGAGCACGTGATGAGGAACGTGTTCTTCGACACTTGCGTCTACCACCAGGCCGGCATCGATCTGCTATTCCGGGTTATCAATATCGACAACATCCTGTTCGGCTCGGAGATGGTCGGCGCGGTGCGCGGGATCGACCCCGAGACCGGTCAATACTTCGATGACACGAAGCGCTACATCGACGCGCTGGCGATCTCCGAGGCGGACAAGCGCAAGGTCTTCGAGCTGAACGCGCGGCGGGTCTATCCGCGCCTTGATTCTATTCTGAAGCGGCAGGGCCGCTAAGTTCCAGTCTCGCGGAGCATCCGCACCAGGAGCGACCTCACGCTGACCGGTCCCAAACCGGATACATAAGCAACGTAACAGCCGCTTAGCAGAGTAATCGCGAGATCACGGGTGAGCAGCACTATCACCCGGGTGCGGGCGCGCACGCGCCGCGCAACAACTCGAGTGCAACAAAGGAGAGGATCATGTCGGACAAGACTGAACAATCCTGCTCAATTAGCAGACGCCGCATCGCTCGACGATGGCGTATAATCGAGGTCGCGTGTTCCGCCGCGATCCTTTCGGTCGTGCTTCTGCTATCCGGAACAGCAAGGGCGCAGAACGGGCTGGCGAACTTGCCCGCCATCGGGCCTGCGATGGATTGCAGCGCGGTCGCCCAGCTCGACCTGACCGGCGCGACCGACGCTCCGGTCACGATCCAGTCGGCTACCGTCGTCACCACGGGAGCCGCGGCCCCGTATTGCGACGTGAAGGGGACCATTGCTCCGGCGGACCTGTTCGAGTTGCGGTTGCCGACCCAGGGATGGACACAGCGCTATCTCGAGGTCGGCTGCGGCGGGCTCTGCGGCAGCATCCCAAATCTGAATAACCCGCCCATGGCGGCCACCTGTGTGCCCGTCACGAACGGACAGATCGCGCTGGCGTCGACCGACATGGGGCACGAAGACCAGAACGACGGCTCGTGGGCGGCCAACAACCCGCAGGCGCAGATCGACTTCGCCTACCGCGCCGAGCACGTTTTGGCGCAGACGTCCAAGGCGATCATCACGAAGTTCTACGGCCAGGCTCCGAAATACTCCTATTTCGACGGCTGCTCGGATGGCGGGCGCGAGGCGCTGATGGAGGCGCAGCGCTACCCGGAGGACTTCGACGGCATCGCCGCGGGTGCGCCCGCGAACGACCTTGTCGTGCAGAACACCTTCCATCACGGCTGGAACGTGGTCGCCAACCAGGACGCCAACGGCAACTTCATCCTGCTCGCGAACAAGCTGCCGCTGATCCATCAGGCGGTGCTCAACGCGTGCGACGGGCTCGACGGCGTGGTGGACGGGGTAATCGATGACCCGCGGCGCTGCCACTTCGATCCGGCCACCTTGCTCTGTGCGAACGGACAAGATGCCACGACCTGCCTCTCCGAGGCGGAGGTGGCCGTCGTACGCCGACTGCATGATGGCCCGACGGATCCCTATGGGCGCCACCTCGAACAGCGGATCGCGCATGAGTGGGGCTCGGAGCTCGACTGGAGCCTGTTCGTGCCGGCCACGGCGGCAGGCCCATCACAGAGCGCGAACTTTGCGCTTCCATTCCTCCGCTATCTCGCCTTCTACAATGTCGCGGATCCCAATTACCAGCTCTCCGACCTGAAGTTCACGGTCCCTTACTTCTATCAGACCGTGGAAACGTCCCACTACTGGGCAGCGACGGATCCGGACCTCAGTCAATTCCAGAGTCGCGGAGGCAAGCTGGTGCTCTGGCACGGGTGGGGCGACCAGCACATCACGCCGCAAGGGACGCTTCAGGTACTATCAGGATATGAAGCGCTTGCTGGGGGCTGATACGGTCGAGGGCTTCGCGCAGCTCTATCTCTTCCCCGGAGTCGCCCATTGCGGGGGTGCGCAGCCAGGGAACCCGCAGGGACCGAACGTGTTCGACATCCTCACCCCGGTCATGGCATGGGTCGAGACCGGCACCGTGCCGGGCAAGGTCGTTGCCTCCACAGTAACGAACGGAACCGTGACGCGCACGCGCCCCGTGTTCCCGTATCCGACGGTCGCGCGTTACGCCGGCGCGGGCAGCACCGACGACGCAGCGAACTTCGTCGCCTATACGCCTCCGGCGGAGCCCGGTCCCGGCTACAACTGGGTCGGAAGGGCGCTCTATTCGCCCGGCTACGAATCGTGGTGCCGCGCCGAGGGCACGCAGCTCGTGTGCGACGGCGGCGACCCGTACCCGTGGGAGCCCACTCGGCACGGACCGGACTGGGCGCTGTCCCAGCCCTGACCAACTCCCGCTGCTTGTCGCGCTGAGCCCTCGATCGAATAAGGCTCGGCGAGCAGCGGATTAGCTCGCCTGGATCAGGAGTTCGTCGGCCCCGACGGACTCCTGAGCCTCGAACAGCTGAACAAGCCGAGGAGACCAGATGCCTGACAGTTTGGACCATGAGCCGCACGGCAAGCACCAGTCGAAGAAGGCCGCGGCCAGCGGCTGGATCGGCTCGGCGCTGGAATACTATGACTTTTTCATCTACGCGACTGCCGCCTCCCTCGTATTTCCGCAGATCTTCTTCCCGTCCGAGAATCCGACCGTCGCCATTGTCGCCTCGCTCGCAACCTACGGCGTGGGTTACGTGGCCCGCCCGGTCGGCGCTTTCGTGCTCGGCCACTGGGGCGACACCCACGGGCGGAAGACGGTGCTGTTGGTCTGCATGTTCCTGATGGGGTTCTCGACGATGGCGGTGGGCGTGCTGCCGACCTACCAGTCGGTTGGGCTCTGGGCACCGGTAATGCTCGTCATCCTGCGGCTGCTCCAGGGCTTCGCGGTGGCCGGGGAGATTTCGGGTGCGAGCTCGATGATCCTGGAGCACGCGCCGTTCGGCCGGCGCGGCTACTTCGCGAGCTTCACCATGCAGGGCGTGCAGGCTGGGCAGCTCCTCGCGGCAGCGGTGTTTCTGCCGCTGGCCGCATTGGTCCCCAAGGACCAGTTCAACGCCTGGGGTTGGCGGATCCCCTTCCTGCTCAGTATCGTTGTCGTCATCGCCGGTTTCATCATCCGCCGCGAAGTCGAGGAAACCCCCGCCTTCGCCGAGGAGAGCGCGCACGGTGAGATTCCGAAGTCGCCGATCGTCGAAGCCATCCGGTTGAGCTGGGACGATATCGTGCGCGTCCTCTGCATCGCGCTCACCAACGTGATCGCCGTGGTCGCCGCGATCTTCGGCGCGGCCTACGCGGTGCAGCCGGCTTACGGAATTGGCTTCCACCCCGACGTCTATTTGTGGATCCCCGTCGTCGGCAATGTACTGGCCGTGGTCACTATTCCTTTCGTGGGCAATTTGTCGGATCGGATCGGCCGGCGGCCGCCGGTCATCTTCGGCACGCTCGGCGCCGGGCTGCTCTCCTTCGTCTATCTCTACGCCATCAGCATCAAAAGCGTGCCGCTGGCGGTCCTCATATCGGTGCTGATGTGGGGCATCGTCTATCAAGGCTTCAACGCCGTGTTCCCGAGCCTCTTCCCCGAACTGTTCCACACGCGGGTGCGCGTGTCCGGTATGGCCATCGGGCAGAATGTCGGGACGACTCTGAGCGCGCTTCTGCCCGCGCTCTTCGCGGCGATCGCGCCACCCGGCTCCGCGAATATCCCGCTGAAGATCGGGGCCATCACATTCGGGATCTGCGCCATCGCGGCGATCGCCGCCTTTACTGCCCGGGAGACGTATCGGATCCATTTGAACGATCTTGGCGACCGCGACGCGGTTCCGGTACCGAAGAGCGACTACGATCGCCTCCGTGCGGAAACAATGGCCGGCGCGACCGAAACGGCCTGACCGGAGGTTTCGCTCCGCGCGGGGACGCGCGGAGCTTCCGGGTCATAAGGCTTGGCTGCACGTTCCGCCCCAGAACTATCTTCCCGAGGTCGAGCGCTGCGTGCCCGGCGCCCGGATCACCCACGCATCACCGCCTTGGCCCGCCGCCCGGGCTGCCGCGAGATGCGCCAGGGGCGCCGCCGAAGCCGCCTGGAACAGGAGGTTGCGGCGGTATCGCGGCTGGACCGGGATTCGTTCCGAAACCCGGTGCAGGCGATGGACCCATGCCGATCCCGGGAGCCGGGCTGGTGTTCGGAACTGGAGCCGGGCTCCAGGTGGGACCAGGAACCGGTGCAAGCGAAGCCGGCGGCATGTCCTGCCGCGCGCCCACCCCGGCCGGTGGAGCCGGACCAAACGGCGGGGGGTGGCCGGATGCTCCGGAAACATCCGGCGCTGAAACCGGCCCGCCCGCCCCGCCGCCAGTGTGCAGTCCGGTCGCCAGCAATGTGCCATCCGGACGTCGCTCCAGCGCGACAACTGCCGGGCGGGATGGCTCACCCGCAGCGCCGAAGTCCGGTGCGGCGACCGCCTTGAGCCCGTCGCTTAACCTTACCTGGCCTGCGGCGACGCTCGGATAGGCCTCGATCAGAAACCGGCTGACGTCCTCGCCAAAATAGGACGCCGGGTCCGTCGCCAGCAGGTCGGGGATCACGGCGTCGGCGACGAGGATTCCGGCCGCGTAGCGACCAGAAGCGGCCACATACTGGCCATTTTCGACGACCAGGCCGGGAGTGAGGCGCAATTCCAAGGCCCCTATGCGCAGCTGATCGCCGATGCTCGTCACCTGACCGTGGACCGTGACCCGCCCTGGCCCGCGCCTGTCCAGGCGGGTTGCCGCGATTATGCCCTCCGGCTTGACTAGGCCGCTGACCGCCAGCCAGTCGCCTTTTCGCGGCTTGGCCTCCCCCCAGACCGGCTGGGAGAGGATCACCCGCTGCCCGGCGACGACCAGCACGGCCCCGCCATCCGCGACGGCTTCGACCGGACCCGATACTTCATGGCGGACCGTGATCCGCCGGGCGCTGAGGCGGTCGGCAGGACCGTCCGCCGTGATTGCGGCCAACTGCCCCGCGCGGAGCCGCTGGGCGGTCTCAGGATTGCCGTTCACGTAGACGGGCGTCACCGCATCGAGATGCACCTCGACCCCGTCGAGGCAAACGCTGGCGAACCCTGTGATGATGCCGATGATACCGGTCCCGCCGATGCCCCGGTCGGCCGAGCGTGTGGGCTGTGACGCGCCTCCCGTCCCACCGATGCCACGGTCGGACCACTGCGGTCCCTTGGATGCAGCCCCGGTCCCGCCAATGCCACGATCGGTCAGCACGGGACCGCCGTCCGGACCGACCCGGCAGACCGGCGCGGTGGCTTCGCTCCTGATCGCCTCGGCCGCGCTCCGAGGAGGGCGCGCGCCCGGAGACGCGCAGGATGCGGCCAGCAGCGCGATCGCTAGCAGGCTCGCGGAACGCACCGGCGTCATTCCTCCGTCGCGGGCGGTTCATCCTCGGCATAGAGATAGAGGCCGAGGTTGACGCGCCGGGTCGGCGCCGGAGCGGAGTCAACAACGTCGCCCTGTTCCTGCCGAGGCGCCGCCAACTCCAGCGCAAGCCGATTGATATCGAGCAGCAGCTGTTGCGCTGCTTCGCGTGCGGCCGCTTCGAGGCGGGCTGCCGCGTCGGCGTCCAGGCCATCGTAGTGGACGCTCCGGTCGAGGAACGGCGGCGTTCCCGCGGCGATAATGTTCGCCGCAGCGGCGGCGATGTGGTCATGCAGGTTGCGCGCAAAGTAAAACAACTGCGCTTCGCGTCCCTCGCGCGGGATGAACGCCTCCGTGTTCAGCCTCACCCGGCCGGTCCCCCCGATCGTAACGACCCCCTGGTCCACCAATTCATCGAGCACCGCGCGCGGCCGCACGTCCCGCGTCACCGAGGCGACCAAGCCCTCGAAGGACGGATCGGGGCCGGTCCGCGAGAGTTGGAGCGGCTGGCGGCCGGGGTCCGTGTAGGTCGGTGACCCGAGCCAACGGCCGATGATCTCGCTGGCCAGGGTCACGATCGCCGGCTCCGCCTCGGCGAGCTCTGGCGCGCGCTGACGGCGGATCTCCTTGCGGTGAATGCCCGTGAGCAGGCTAACCCGGCTGTCCGTCTGCGCCTTGGGGTCGGTCAGCAATTCGCGCCGGGCGACGTCGACGTAAATGCCGCGCATCAGGTCGGCTAGTACCCGGGAAAGTGACGCCACTCTGGATCAAGAGGCGCACCAGAGGCCTGAGCAGCCGCGCAAGCGGCTTCAGCAGTGTCTCGGGAGGCGGCGGGCGCGGTCGGTCAGGGCTCGCGGTCGAAATCGGCGTGCGCTCGGAATCTGCTACGGGACGGTCCGGTGGGAAATTAGCCCACAATGAGCTTGACGCAAAGGTGTCTGGAGGCTACGTGGGACAAATTCCCACGAAGAGCACTGTCAATGCACGAAACCCTTGCCTCAGGTGACGGAACGAGCCTCCGAGATCCGCACCAATGCGAGATCGACATCCGCCAACTGCGCCATCTCACCCGCAACGGGCTGCAGCGCGTCATCAGCAGCCTCGATCAGGTGCCCGGTCTCAGAACGAGCGCGGAAGGACGGTTGCTGGCGGGAAGGGTGGAGAGGGTAATCTGCGCCTCGGCCGCCGTGTCCGACGCTCTGTTCGGCATGACCCGGCAACCGACGCCGATGGTCGATCGGCTTCGTTCGCTCTGCACGGCGCTGACCTCGCTCTACGCGGACCCGGACCAGAGAATCAAATGCCGGGTCTCCGTGATCGGCGAGTGTCCGCGCGAGTACAGCGAGACCGTGATGCGGGTCGCGAATGAGCTGGTCGGCAACGCGATCAAGCACGGAATGTCCCTTCGCTTGGCCGGCTCCATCGGTGTCGAGTTGGTCGCCGATCAGGACGGCCGGACCGTACTGAGGATCACTGATGACGGATTCGGCATCGGTGCCAGTTTCGGCGGGCATGGGGAAGGATTGAGGCTCGCGCGAGCGCTTGCGCGGAGTCATCGCGGCAGCGTGGCCGTCGAATACGGCGCGCTCACTGTCGCAGAACTGATTCTCCCCCGCCATCCGGGAGAGGGCTCAGCCGCTCGTCTTTCGCGCAGGCAGGCTGCGGCAGGCAAACGCGGCCTCGACTCCAGGATCAGGGACAGTGTTGTTATCGGTTTCATGGCCGTGTTGCTGATCGCAGGCATGGCCGTTGCGGACGCTATAACCCTCTCTTTGCCGCCGCTGCGCTCGCTCTGCATCGGCGGCACTCTGCTAGCAGGCTCGCATTGTCCGCCGGACCGATAGCGCCTGCATCACCTGTCGTGCCGCACGGCGACGGGCGGGGCTTCCGGGTACAGACGTGATGGCCGATGTCGCCCTAAGCGGGATGCCCAGATCCGTCCACCCCGTTATCTGCGCAGAAAACGCCCGAAGGCTTGGAGCGTCGTGTCGGATACGTGGTGTTCGATCCCTTCCGCATCCTGTTCGGCCGCCTCGGCCGGCACGCCCACCGCCACGAGCAGATCGACTACGAGTTGGTGCCGGGTGCGCACGCGTTCGGCGAGACGTTCGCCGGTATCGGTTAGGAAAACGCCCCGGTAGGGCTTGGCGACGGCCAAACCCTCGCGCTTCAGCCTCCCGATCGTTTTGATCGCGGTTGCGTGGGAGACGCCGAGACGGCGCGCGATATCCGTCGGACGCGCCTCGCCGCCCGCGGCGAGCAGATCCGCGATCAGCTCCACATAGTCCTCGAGCAGCGCGTGGGACTGGGCCCTGCGTGCCTTGCCGAAGCGCCGCGCCTGGGTCGGCTCGTTCGGCAGGCGGGCGGCTTCCTCTCCGAAGGATGCCGGCTTGTCACCCGGGTTCGCGTGCGGTCCACGCGTCAACAACGCCAACCCAGCCACCCTCAATTCTGCCCCGAGCCGACGATGGCCCGCCAGCCGCTCCCGATCAAGGCCAGCGGCGTCCTCAGGACCCCAGCAGAGGCAGGGAGACGCCGGCAGTCTGCAACAATAGCAACATATTCAGAAACAACACGAGCGCCGCGGCGACGGAGGCGCACAGCGTCGTCACGCGCGTATTGACGAACGCGCCCATCACGTCACGCCGCGAGGTCAGCACCAAAAGCGCGATCATCGGCACCGGGAGAGCCAGGCTCAGCACGACCTGGCTGAGGACCAGCGCTTCGGTCACGTTCGCCCCCAGCGCGACCACGACGAAAGCGGGCACCATCGTAACCACGCGGCGCAGCCAGAGCGGGATGCGGAAGCCAACGAAATCCTGCATGATGACCTGCCCGGCCATGGTTCCTACCACGGAACTCGAAAAGCCGGAGGCGAGCAACGAGACCAGGAACACGCCCGCCGCTCCGATCCCGAGCAGCGGCATCAATGTCTTATAGGCTGTCTCGATCTCACCTACATCCGCATGGCCCTGGTGGAAGACGGACGCGGCCATGCTCATCATCGCCATGTTGACGGCTCCCGCCACGGTCAGGGCGATCACCACTTCCCAGTTCGAGTAGCGCAGAACCGTCCCACGCTCGCGCCGGGTCGACGCCGGTACGCGGTCCTGGGTTAGGCTGGAATGGAGGTAGATCGCGTGCGGCATCACGGTCGCGCCGATAATGCCGACGGCCAGAGCGATGCTTTCCGGCCCGGCGAGCTGCGGGACGACGGCATGGAACGCGAAAGCGGCCCAGTCCGGGGGTGCGATCGCGAGCTCGACGATATAGGCCAGCCCGATGACCGCGACGAACCCGCCGATCACCAGCTCGATCGGACGAAAGCCGCGGCGTTGGAGCAGCAGGACGGCATAGGTCGCGACACCGGTGACGAAGCAGGCTCGCGATCAGCGGCAAACCGGACAGCAAACTGAGGCCGAGGGCGGCGCCCAGAAATTCGGCGAGGTCGGTCGCCATCGCCGCCACCTCGCTCACGACCCACATCGCCCAGACGAGCGGGCGTGGGAATCGTTCGCGGCACAGCTGGGCGAGGCTGCGGCCGGTTACGATGCCGAGCTTGGCCGACAGCGCCTGAAACAGCATGGCGACCAGGTTCGCGAGGACCACAACCCAGAGCAGCATGTAGCCGAATTTCGCGCCGCCCTGGATGTTGGTCGCGAAATTGCCCGGATCGACATAAGCCACGGACGCGATCACCGCGGGCCCGGCGAAGGGCAGGAAGGCGCGGAAGCCGCGGCGGCGGCCGGCCAAAACCTCTCGGCCGGCGAGGGCGGTTCGCTCGCTCAGGGAACGAGAACGGAGTGCCGTATCGCTCATCCTGCTGCCGCTACATCCTGCATCTCGCACCACAAAGTGTAGCCTCGCCTACAACTCGCGGGCAGGGATTTGGTTGCGCGGCCGGCCGTGTCAAGTGCGAGCACGCGCGGCTCAAGGCCGAAAGCTGGCGCGCTCTCGGGCGGGGTGGGACCGCACCGAGTTAGCCGGGCTGTCGGAGTAACCGGGCGGCGGCTAGGGCGAAATAGGTCAGCACGCCGTTGCAGCCGGCGCGCTTGAAGGCGAGCAGGGTCTCCAATACCGCGCGGTCGTGATCGAGCCAGCCGTTTTGCACGGCGGCCATCAGCATCGCGTATTCGCCGGAGACCTGGTAGGCGAAGGTGGGCACGCCGAAGCGCTCGCGCACACGGCGGACGATATCGAGGTACGGCAAGCCGGGCTTGACCATGACCATGTCCGCCCCCTCGATCAGATCGAGTTCCACCTCGCGCATCGCCTCGTCGGTGTTCGCCGGGTCCATCTGATAGGTCTTCTTGTCGCCCTTCAGCACGCCACCCGAGCCGACCGCGTCGCGGAACGGGCCGTAGAAGGCGCTCGCGTATTTGGCCGCGTAGCTCATGATCCTGGTATGGATCAGCCCTTCGCCGTCGAGCGCGGCCCGGATCGCGCCGACGCGGCCATCCATCATGTCGGATGGCGCGATCACGTCGATCCCGGCCTCCGCTTGCACCAGCGCCTGACGGGCCAGCATCGTGAGCGTCTCGTCATTGGCCACGTAGCCGTCGCGGATCACGCCGTCATGGCCATGGTTCGTGTAGGGATCGAGGGCGACGTCGCCGATCAGGCCGAGCTCGGGGAACTCGCGCTTGAGGAGGCGCGCGGACTGGCACATCAGATTGTCCGGGTTCGTCGCTTCCGTCCCTTCCGCGTCCTTTTTCCCGGCCGGGGTCGCGGGGAACAGCGCGACCGCTGGGATGCCGAGCCGCGCCGCCGGCTCTACGTGGCCCGCCAGCCGGTCCAGCGTGACCCGCACGATTCCCGGCATCGAGGCGACCTCCGAGGTCGCCGCGCGGCCTTCGATGACGAAAACCGGCCAGATCAGGTCATCGACGGCGAGGCGATGCTCCGCGACCAGCCGCCGGGTCCAGGCATCGTGGCGGTTGCGCCGCATACGGGTCGCGGGAAAGCGGCCGACCGTCATGCCGGGTTCTCCTGGGCGGCGTGAATGCGGCCGGTCGAATAGGCGTGGCGAGGCGCGACGCCAAGCTGTGCGCCGCTCACGCGGTCTGCCGCGCGAGGTCGAGCACGCTGTCCTTCGTGGGGTCTGCGCCGCGACTGACCCCGGCCCCGCCCGCCTTTCAAGGTGACGAAGGCGACGACCATCCAGCTGCCATGGAACACGATGCCGGCGAGAAGGACGAGCTGTCCGGGCACCGGCCCGATCGTCGCCCGGTCCCACAATTCCTGGATCGAGACGATCGGGTCCGGGTGGATCAGCAATTTGCCGAAATAGGACGCGACCTGGATGCTGAAGATCCAGGAGTAGTTCTTGCGCAACCGGCGGCCGAGCGCGTCCGCATAGGTGATGTGCAGGCGGGGTTGGATGTAGTCGAGGTGGAGGGTTTCGTTCCACCCGTTATCGACCCGCACGCCTTGCCCGAGCAGGATCGGGCCGAAGAACTGCGTCTCCAGGATGTGCGCGCGGACGCGCCAGAAGTCGAAGAACCGGTAGCGCCGGGCCTCGATGCAGAGAAACACCGTGACCAAGAGGCCGACGAGCACGAGGGGCAGAGGGGAGGCGGTGCTGGCGCTGAAGGTGAGGGAGAGTGCCAAGCCGGTGGACACCACCGCCCAGTTCGTCGTGGCGTCGAGCCGGGTGCGCCAGACCGTACTGCGATAAAGCTCGCCCCGGTAGAGATGCGCGAGCGCGCCGATCTCGGCCGCGTTGAAGGACGGGGCGCTTTCGGCGTGGGTGCTCTGATCCAATGGTGTTGTCCTCCCGTGCCTCTTTCATAACAGAGGGCCAGGATTTCTAAAGGCAGGAGTAGGGTTCGGAGCGCGCAACCGGCCTGAGTATTCCGATACCGGAACGACAAGGGCGTGCTTTCGCGCCCGCGCTCAAGCCGTCGTAAAAAGTTTGGCGGCGGGTCCGGAAGCGCCTCGGCCCAAGCGGCGATAGGCCCGTCCGGACGGCGGAAGCACGGCGGCTGACACGCGCATCCGGCGTCTTGAGGGCCGCAACGCGCGACGCAGCAGGAGGGAGCGCGCGACCGGGCTGAAGGGGAGAGGGACGGGGCCGGAATGACGGGAGTGGCGGCGGGCCGGGCCGAAGACCCGTGCCGGGGCGAACGGAGCCCCCGCCCGGCCAGATGTCCAGCATCCGGCAGAGCGGGAGAAGGAGGCGACGGGATTGCCGCGACAACTCCGGCAGTACAGCCTCAAATCTTCGGGCCGCAAAGCCAAAGCCGCACCTGCGCGCCGAAGGGTGCCGTTCCCGGCACGAATCGAAGCAGCCAGCCGAACCCGGGCAGCAGACAGTGCGGCGACGGAGCCGGCAGGAAGGCCGCGGCAGGATCATGCGCAGCCCGGCGGTGCGCGACCGGCGCGGCGGCAAGCAGGCCGGCGCGGAAATCCGCCATCAGCGCCGCGAACCAGGCGGCTAGGCGGCGGAACTGCGCCCAGGCCAGACGCTTGATCGGCGACGCCGGCTGCTCCTTCTCGCAGCGCGCGGCGATGGCCTCGCACAACCCCTCGAGGATGCGGACCAGGCTCTCGGCCGGGTCACTCGCGGGTTGAGGGGCGGTCGGGGACATGAGCATCATTAGAACATAGCAAGAACACGCATGTCAACCCAGGAATTTGATACTGATGGTTGTGTGACGGAAAACGGCGCAAGGGTTTACGCCGCACGATGGAGCAAGAAGCTCCGGCCGTCCCTCGTGCTGACGAGCCCCCGTGCGTGCGAGCGACGCTAGCACCGCCTCCACCTGCGGCGCGATGCGGCGGCCTTGGCGGAAGCGGGTCGCGATGGCGGCCCTGTCCGCCGGTGCGGAGGTCGCGGCGAGCGCCGATAGCACGGCGACGGTCTGCGCCAAGTCGTCGGAAGGGAAGAGGGCCTCGGCCCCGCGCTCGCGGCCGCTGCTTCCTCCCGCATCGCGCCGCCCACGAGCCTCAGTTCCGCTTTCTGCGCTTCCGAGCCGAAGCGCGGGATCTGATATTCCGGCCGCAGCCAGCGCACCTGGCCGCGCGCCTCCTCTTTCACACGCTCTTTGTTGAGAACGACCAGACGGGCGAGGATTTCGTTGTCGGAGAGATCGGCGGGCCAGCCATAAGCATCGGTTACGGCCGTATCGAGCCTATTATGCAGCTCTTTCAGGATCAGCGCGAGTTCGTCATCGAAGATGCGGCGGTCGGCGGCGTTCAGAGCGTCCGGGCTCGCGCCCTCGCGGAGCCTTTCGAGCACGTTGTAAAGGCCGGTCAGCGTGAGATGCGGATGCTCTGCCAGCACGCGCTTGCGGTGCGCGTCGAGTTCTTCCGCGAGCTCACCGATGCGATGTTTCTGGAGATCAACGGCCGGCGGGAAGGGGAACGGATCGAAGCAGATGTCTTTGTTGTATCGCGGCCTATCCTCTAGCGTGCCGCCGTTGGCCAGAGCCCAACATACGTGAATGCGGCTGGAAAGTACGCCGAGAGGAAACGCTTCATCAAATCCGAACCCTACTACCCCGTGCTCCAGTAGCTCGTCTTCGTTAACAAACACAAAGATCCTGTGCTTAGTGGTTTCCACGGTCGCGAGATATCTTTTTAGCCCGCGGATGAAGCTGAAGTATATGTCATTTGACCGTCGGAATTTCCACCACACCCCCTTGAGCCTTAGATCATTGTTTTCCTTTCGTGTAGGGTAAACTGTTGCCTTCAGATGCTGGTACACCCTTGGCAGCGCACGCCTGAGTGCGTCTTCGTCGGCGTAATCTCTTACGTCAATCACGAACCTATTTCGATGGCGACCAGTTATGTCTCTCCCCGTTGTCAGTTTCCTCAAGAATGGCAGTTGGCTGTCTCCCATCATGAACTCGGCTTGAGCAGCGGAGACCACAAAACCTCTTCCTCCAAGAGCAGGACCCATCGAGGCCAGCCCCTTATTGGCATTTAAGGGATCTGCCGTGGTCAGATCGACTCCGACAGTGAGATCGGGATTGACGTCGCCTCGTGTGGATCGGAGCGCGATGATCGGCTGGTCCGTGTCCAGGCCGGCCTCGTAAGTGACTTCGTGGACAGTACCCGGCCACCGGCCCGCCTGGCCAACAGTCATCGCAAGAGCTCAAGCGAGACGTAAAGGAAGTTGCCGGTGCCGCAGGCCGGGTCGAGTATCCGCGTCTTGCACAGCTTCTCGTGGAAGTCGCGCACGGTCGCGACCGCCTCCTTGCCCTTTCCCTCCGATTTCTGGCGCTCGGCGGTTGAAAGCACTCCGTCCCATTCGTGCGCAGGGGCTCGATAATGGTCGCGACGACCAGCCGCTCCACATAAGTGCGCGGCGTGTAGTGCGCGCCGAGACGGCGGCGCTCCTTCGGATCGAGCGCCTGCTCCAGCAATGTGCCGAAAATGGAGGGATCGACCTCGCGCCAGTCATTTTCGGCGGCGCGGCGCAGCTCGCCGATCTCCTCGCGCGCGAGCGGCAGAACCGTGCGCGTCTTGAAGAACTCGCCGTTGAACTGCTTGACCTTGCTCTCGATGGCGAAGGCGAAACCGCCTTGGTCCATCGCCTCCCAAAGCTGGCCGATCATGTATTGCAGCTTGGATGGATCTTGCTCGCAGCGTTGCAGGACGCTCTTGAACGACTTCTCTGGTAGCAGCTCGACGTCTTCCGCGAACATCGTGAAGAGGCACCGCATGAGGAACATCGCGACCTCTTCCGCCTTGTGGCCGCCGCGCTCCAGCGCTTTCGAGACGGCGGCAAGCCGCTCGGCGATAGCGCGTGTAACCCGCGCAGACTCGCGCGCTGGGTCGAGCGAGAGCGGGTCCGTCCAGATGCCAGCGAGCCGCTTCCGGACCTCCGGCCGCCGCAGGTCTTCGAGATAAATCCGGAATGACTGCCGATCGGGAAATTGCGCGTAATTCTTTCCCTGGCCGGAAAAGTCGGCATAAACCTCGATTAGATGGCCGACGTCGCAGACCAGGATGAAGGGCGGCCAGCCATGCGATACCGGGAGCGCGCGGGCATAGCCCTCGGCCTGGCGGCGCGCGTTCACCATCAGCACGTCCCAGCTCCGGCTCGCGCCGCGCGCGCCGCGCCGGAGCGGTTCGGACTTGGCGAAGAGCTCGGCTTGCCCGGCGATCTCTTTCGCCCCGCCCTTCTGCCGCGACTGCTTCGCTTCGAGCACGAAGGAGCCGCGCTTGTAGAGATCAATCCGCCGATACGAGACGGAGCCGTCAGCCGCGCGCTCCTCCACCACGCGCTCGAACACGTAATCGTTTTCCTCGGTGCTGGCCGAAGCCGGGTCCGGGCGGGCGACGCCCAGAACCTCGCAAAGCTCGGTCAGGAAGAGCGCGTAGTTCGCCCGCTCCTGCCCTCCCTCGCGCCCCTGCCAGCGCGCGATGAAGGCTTCGGTCCGATCATTTTGGGGTGGGGTCGGCGAGGAGTGCAGTGATTGGCTCGTACAGCTGCGGAAACCAGACGTCTATAAGGGGTGCAACTGTTGGTCTCAAGACGCGGCCGTGCTCGGCCGTGTTCCAGAAAGAACGAGGTAAGTTGCGTTTCGAGCCTCTTTGTCGCTACAATGAACTATGGCAACCGATACCATCGTGCGTGCCCGGATCGACGGCAGGTGAAAGAGGAAGCGGCCCAAGTGCTCGAACAAATGGGGCTGTCCGTCTCGGACGCCATCCGGCTTCTGATGGTGCGGATTGCGCGCGAAAAGGCTCTGCCGTTCGACGTCAAGGTGCCGAATGATGAAACAGTCGGGGCGATGGAAGAAGCGCGGCGCGGAGAGGGCAAGAGATATAGCTCCGTCGCGGAAATGATGAACGCCTTGAATGCGGACGATCCAGCCGACTAATGCATTCAAACGCGATCTCGCCGGGTTAGATCCAACGGCTGGCCGCTGACCGGCTCTTGCCAGCATCCAACAGGGATCATGCTCTCTCCGGCGATTGGGCCGATCGCCGTGAATGCCATGTACGCCCGGATTTGCTGCTGATTTATCGGAAGCCAGACGCGGAAACGCTGCAACTTGTCCGGCTGGGATCGCACGGCGAACTGTTCCGGTAGGCTTAAGGGCGGCTGCGAAAGTCGGCCCATCTCGGCAATCAAGGGCAGGGAGGTTCACCCCCGTTTGAGCCCCGACCCGCCCATGTTAGAGGTGCGCCTCGCCCGGTCCCGCCCCGGACCCGGCGCTACGGGAGCATTTTGGATGAACGAGCAGTCGCCCGCCGCCAGCCTCGCGCGGTTCTTCGCCGCCCCGCTCGCCGAGACCGACCCCGAGCTGGCCGACGCCATCAGCGCCGAGCTCGACCGCCAGCAGGACGGGATCGAGCTGATCGCGAGCGAGAACATCGTCTCCGCCGCCGTGCTGGAGGCGCAAGGGAGCGTGCTCACCAACAAATACGCCGAGGGCTATCCCGGCCGGCGCTACTACGGCGGCTGCGTGTATGTCGACGTGGCCGAGCAGCTCGCGATCGACCGCGCCAAGCAGCTGTTCGGCTGCGAGTTCGCCAACGTCCAGCCGCATTCCGGCGCGCAGGCGAACCAGGCGGTGTTCCTCGCCCTGCTGAAGCCGGGCGACACGATCCTCGGCATGAGCCTCGCCGCCGGCGGCCACCTGACGCACGGCGCGGCCGCCGAACCTGTCCGGCAAATGGTTCCGCGCCGTGCAATACGGCGTGCGGCGCGAGGACGGGCTGCTCGACTACGAGGAGCTGGAGCGGCTGGCCCGCGCCGAGCAGCCGAAGCTCATCATCGCCGGCGGCTCCGCCTATCCGCGCTTCATCGACTTCGCCCGCATCCGCCGCGTGGCGGACGAGGTCGGCGCGTATTTCATGGTGGACATGGCGCATTTCGCCGGGCTGGTCGCGGCCGGCATCTTCCCGAGCCCGCTGCCGCACGCCCATGTCGTCACCACCACGACGCACAAGACCCTGCGCGGCCCGCGCGGCGGCATGATCCTCGCCAACGACCCGGAGATCGGCAAGAAGATCAACTCGGCGGTGTTCCCCGGCCTGCAGGGCGGGCCGCTGATGCACGTGATCGCCGGCAAGGCGGCGGCCTTCGGCGAGGCGCTGCGGCCCGAGTTCCGCGCCTATCAGAAAGCGGTCGCGGACAACGCCAAGGTGCTGGCGCGAAACCCTGGTCGAGCAGGGCCTCGCGATCGTCACCGGCGGCACCGACTGCCATCTGATGCTGGTCGATCTTCGCCCCAAGCGCGTCACCGGCAAGGCGGCCGAGGCGAGCCTCGAGCGGGCGCACATCACCGCGAACAAGAACGCGATCCCGTTCGATCCGGAGAAGCCCGCCGTCACCTCCGGCATCCGGCTCGGCACCCCGGCCGCCACCACGCGCGGCTTCGGCGCCGGCCGAGTTCCGCGAGATCGGGCTGATGATCGACGAGGTGCTGGAAGGGCTGTCGCGCTCCAACGACGGCTCGAACGCCGCGGCCGAGGCGGCGGTCGGCGCAGCGCGTGCAGGCGCTGTGCGCCCGCTTCCCGATCTATCGGCCAGGGCGTTCAGGTACCGGCCGCTGATCTCCGATGCGCTGCCCGTTCTGCGGCCACGACGACACCCAGGTGAAGGACAGCCGCCCGACCGAGGACAGCGGCGCGATCCGGCGCCGCCGCTTCTGCGCCAATTGCGGCCAGCGCTTCACCACGATCGAGCGGGTGCAGCTGCGCGAGCTGACCGTGGTGAAGTCGGACGCGCGGCGGGTGCCGTTCGACCGCGACAAGCTCGCCCGCTCGATCCGCATCGCGCTGCGCAAGCGGCCGATCCAGGAGGAGCGGATCGAGCGCATCGTCAACGGCATCGTCCGCCAGCTCGAGGCGTAGCGGCGAGAGCGACATCCCGAGCAAGCAGATCGGCGAACTGGTGATGGACACGCTGCGAGAGGTGGATCCCGTCGCCTATGTCCGCTTCGCCAGCGTCTATCGGAATTTCCGCGAGGCCAAGGATTTCGAGGACTTCCTGGGTTCGCTGGGCGAGACCACATAGCCGCGGCCATGGCCGAGCCATCCGGCAGCACGGCGGAGGACGCCGCGCCATATGCGCGCAGCCCTCGCGCTCGCGCGGCGGGGCGTCGGCAACACCTGGCCCAATCCGCTCGGTCGGCTGCGTGGTGGTGCAGGACGGCCGCGTTGTGGGCCGGGCCGTCACCGCGCCGGGCGGCCGCCCGCACGCCGAGACCGTCGCCCTGGAGATGGCGGGCGAGGCGGCGCGCGGGTGCGACGGTCTACGTGACGCTGGAGCCCTGCTGCCACTGGGGCCAGACGCCGCCCTGCACCGACGCGCTGATCGCCGCCGGGCGTGGCTCGTGTGGTGATCGCGATCCGCGATCCCGACCCGCGGGTGGATGGGGCGGGCATCGCCCGGCTGCGCGCAGCGGGCATCGCGGTCGAGGAGGGCATGCTGCACGACGAGGCCGCCGAGGTGGTCGCCGGGTTTCCGCAGCCGGGTCGCGCCGGGGCCGTCCGCTGGTCACGCTGAAGCTCGCCTCCACCCTCGACGGCCGGATCGCGACCCATACCGGGCGAGAGCCGCTGGATCACCGGCGAGGCGGCGCGCCGCGCGGCGCACGCGCTGCGCGGCCGGCACGACGCGGTGATGGTCGGCGTCGGCACCGTGCTGACCGACGATCCCGGCGCTGACCTGCCGCATGCCCGGGTTTCCGGCCCAACCCAGCTGTCCGCGTGGTCGCCGACAGCCACCTTCGCACCCCGCTCCGCGTCACAGCTCGTCGCGACGGCGCGCGAAGTCCCGACCTGGATCGCGATCCGGGAAGGCGCCGATCCCGAGCGCCGCCGCGCCTTCGCCGAGCTCGGGGTCGAGCTGCTCGAAGTGCCGGGCTGCCGAAATAGGCGTCGATCTCGAGCGATGCCGCTTGCCGCGCTGGCCGAGGCGGGTATCAACCGGGTTCTGGTCGAGGGCGGCGCGCAGCTCGCGGCCGCCACTGCTGCGGGCCGATCTGGTGGACCGGATCGCCTGGTTCCATGCGCCTTCGGTCATGGGCGCGGATGGCTGGCCGGCGGTGCAGGCCTTCGGCGTCCGAAGCCTCGCGTCCATGCCTCGCTTCGCAGCGCGTCTCCGTGACGCCGCTCGGCGACGACGTGCTGACCGAATTCGCGCAGGGCAGGGCCTGAATGTTCACCGGCATCGTCACCGCGCTCGGCACGGTCCGGCGGATCGCCCCACTGGGCGAGGGCAGGGACATGCGGCTCACAATCGGCACGCCCCCGGCTTTCCGATCCGAGTCCGGAAGGCGCCGGGGTCGGCGCATCGATCGCCTGCTCGGGCTGCTGCCTGACCGCGGTCGAGCTCGGGCCGGACTGGTTCGCCGCCGACGCCTCGGCGGAGACGCTGTCCAAGACCACCCTCGGCGAGCTGGCGCGCCGGAACGGCCGGTCAATCTGGAGCGCCCGCTCCGGGTCGGGGACGAATTGGGCGGCCACCTCGTCTCCGGCCATGTGGATGGGGTAGGCGAGGCCGCTATCGGCTGCACCCGAACACGGCTCGACGCGCTGGCGATTTCGCGTCCCCGACGGGCTCGCCCGGTTCATCGCATCGAAGGGGAGCGTCGCGGTCGATGGCGTGTCGCTCACGGTGAACGAGGTCGAGGGCGAGCACCTTCGGCGTCAACATCATCCCGCACACCGCAGTCCGTGACACGTTTCGGCATCGCTGCGGCCGGGCGATCGCGGTGAATATCGAGATCGACATGCTGGCCCGCTACGTCGCACGAGCTGGGGAGTTCCGATGAAGCATGATCTGCGGACGGCCAGCCTCTCCGATTACCTTTCGAGCAGCCGAGGAGCTGATCGAGGAGGCGCGCAACGGGCGCATGTTCATCCTGGTCGATGACGAGGACCGGGAGAATGAAGGCGATCTCGTCATTCCCGCGCAGTTCGCGACGCCGGATGCGATCAATTTCATGGCACGGCACGCGCGCGGCCTGATCTGCCTCGCGCTGACCCGCCATCGCGTCGAGCAGCTCGGCCTGCCGCTGATGAGCGCAGCAGAACGGCACGCGGCACCAGACCGCCTTCACCGTCTCCATCGAGGCGCGCGAGGGCGTCACGACCGGCATCTCGGCCGCCGATCGCGCGCACACCGTCGCCGTGGCGATCAACCCGGAGTGCGGGCGCGACGACATCGTGACGCCCGGCCATGTGTTCCCGCTGATCGCGCGCGAAGGGCGGCGCGCTGGTCCGCGCCGGCCACACCGAGGCCGCGGTCGACATCGCGCGGCTGGCCGGGCCTCAACCCGGCCGGCGTGATCTGCGAGATCATGAACGACGACGGCACGATGGCGCGGCTGCCGGATCTCGTCGCCTTCGCGCAGCGGCACAACCTCAAGCTCGGCTACGATCGCCGATCTCATCGCCTATCGGCGCCGCACCGAACGGCTGGTGCGGCGCGTGGAGGAGGGCACGATCCGCCACGTCGCGGGCGGCGACTGGCGAGTGATCGTTTATGCGAACACGGTCGAGTACGCCGAGCACCTCGCGCTGGTGAAGGGCGATCTCTGCGGGCGAGGAGCCGGTGCTCGTCCGGATGCACGCCGTCGATCTGCTGGACGATATGACCGGCGGCCCGCACTGGATTTTTCTGCACAACGCCATGCGAATGATCGAGCAGGCAGGGCGGGGCGTCGTCGTGCTGATCCGCGAGCACCGGCCGACCGCGCTTTCGGAGCGCGTGCGCAAACTCGCGGGCGCCACGCGGCCCCAGCGCGAATTGCGCGATTACGGCATCGGCGCTCAAATCCTGCTCGATCTCGGTATCAAGGACATGGTGCTCCTGTCCAACACGCAGCGCACGATCGTCGGACTGGAGGGCTACGGTCTGAACATCGTCGACCAGCGGCGGATCGAGGACGCATGAGCGTTTCGATCCAAAGCGCGCCATGAGCACCGCGGACGCGGAACTGCCCGCCGCGCCGCGCGTCGAAGGTCCCGCGCCGCATCTCTTGGTGGTGCGGGCGCCTTACTACCGCCGCGTCGTCCAAGGCATGTCGGACGGCGCGGAACGCGATTCTCAGCGAAGCCGGTGCGAGCTTCGAGTGGCTGGACGTGGCAGGCGCGTTCGAGTTGCCGCAAGCGATTCGGATCGCGTTGCGGGGACACACGCCGGTTCGACGGCTTCGTGGCGCTCGGCTGCGTGGTGAAAGGTGAGACCGACCATTACGATTACATTTGCCAGCAGACGATGGCGGGACTGATGCATGTGTCGCTGCAGTACGGCATCGCGCTCGGCGCGGGCGTGCTGACGGTGCACACGGTCGAGCAGGCGCTCGCACGCGCCCGTGCCGACGGGCACAACAAGGGTGCGGAGGCCGCGGCGGCCGCCTTGCTGCAGGTCGCGGCGGTCCGGCGGCTGGGTGCGGCGTAATGGCGCCGACTTCCCCCAAGCGCGGGCGACTCCGCCGCACGGCCGGCCTCGAACCGCGTCGCGCGTGGCCGCGGTGCAGGCGCTGTTTCAGAGCGAGCAGGCGCAGGACAACCCGGAAACGGTCATCGACCAGTTCGTCCGCCATCGCCTGGGCGAATGGCCGGGGAGCGCCAAAGGCGCGGAAGGCGGCTTCGAGGAGGGCAGGGCGCCCGACGCGGAGGTCGCTTTGTTCGCCCGCATCGTTCGCGCCGCCGTGGCGCAGCAGGACACGCTCGACGGGATGCTCGCCGACGCGCTTCCCGCCGAGTGGCCGCTCGCGCGCATCGACCCGGTGTTGCGGGCCCTCATGCGCGCGGGAGCTGCGGAGCTCGCGATGAACGAGGGGCCGCCCGCGAAAGTCGTCATCAACGAATATCTCGACGTGGCGCACGGGTTCTTCACCGGCGACGAACCGCGCATGGCGAACGGCGTGCTCGACCGGCTGGCCCGGAAGCTGCGGCCGGACGAATTCGCCGGAACGGCGGTGAGGTGACCGGCTCTCTTCCCGGCGAGTTCGCGCTCATCGCGCGCTATTTCGCGCCGCTGGCCGGGGAGGGTGCGCTCGGGTTGCAGGACGACGCTGCCATCCTGGCGCCGCCGCAGGGCCGGGAGCTTGTGCTGACCGCGGATGCGATGGTCGCCGGGGTGCATTTCTTGCCGGATGACCCGCCGGATCTGATCGGACGCAAGTTGTTACGGGTGAACCTGTCGGATCTCGCGGCGAAAGGGGCGACGCCTCTTGGCTATCTCGTGACGCTCTCCGCGCCTCGCGACACATCGGAGGCATGGTTCGCGGGTTTCGCCGCCGGGCTGGCGCAGGACCAGGCCGCGTTCGGTGTGACGCTGCTCGGTGGCGACACCACATCCACCCCTGGCCCGGTCTCGTTGTCGCTCACGATCATCGGGCACGTCGCGCCGGGCGCAAGCGGTGAAGCGGGCAGGGGCTCGTGCCGGGGATTCGATCTGGGTCACCGGAACGATCGGCGACGGCGCGCTCGGTCTCGCGGTGGCGCAGGGGCGGTTAGCCGACCCGTCCGGCCATTTGCTGGACCGCTACCGCTTGCCGAGGCCGCGGGTCGGCCTGCCGATCGGGGGCGTCGCCTCGGCCGGGATGGATATTTCCGACGGCTTGGTCCAGGACCTCGGGCATCTGTGCCGGGCCGGGGGCGTGGCGGCGGAGATCGAGGCGGCGCGGGTGCCGTTATCCGAGGCGGCGCGCGCCGCGGGCCCGGACTGGCTCCCGACGTGCCTGACCGGCGGTGACGATTACGAATTGCTCCTCGCCCTGCCGCCTGATGTCGAGACGCGGCTGGTCGAGCGTGCGCGGGAAGCCGGCGTTCAGCTGACGCGCATCGGGGTGTTCCGGACGGGGGAGCCGGGCGTCACCGTGCTCTCGGAGGCGGGGCAGCCGTTACCGCTTGCCGCGGGCGGCTGGAGCCATTTCTGACGCGAGTGGACCCGGCCCGGAAT
>CAWEHU010000004.1:0-142413 GCA_963808965.1 uncultured Alphaproteobacteria bacterium | reverse complement strand
CACGCTCGGACAGGTCGAGCGTGTTCGAAAGCGTCGTGAGCGCTTCCATTCCTCGTCTCCTCCAGTGTGATCTTGGAAGGGCGGCGAGCCGCCCTCGCATCAGTGGATCAGCATCCCGCCGTTGACGTCGATCACCGCGCCGGTGATGTAGGACGGAGAGGTCCGAGGCGAGGAAAAGATACGCGCCCGCGACGTCCTCGGCGTTGCCGAGCCGGTTGAGCGGAATTCCTTTCCGGATCTCGGCACGCAGTTCGTCGGTGAGCTTGCCGCCGGTGATGTCGGTCTGGATCAGGCCGGGGGTGACGCAGTTCACGCGGATACCGTCTGGCCCGAGCTCGCGCGCCATCGCCTTCGCGAGACCGAGCACGCCCGCCTTGGCAGCGGAGTAGTGCGGGCCGCCGAACACGCCGCCGCCGCGCTGGGCAGAGACCGAGGACATGCAGGCGATCGAGCCCTGCTTGCGCTCGCGCATGTGCGGCACAAACGCCTGGCTGAGATAGAAGACGCCGCGCAGGTTCACGTCCATCACCCGGTCCCAGTTCTCCGGGGAGATGTCCATGAATTTCACGGGCTGGGTGATGCCGGCATTGGCGAGGAGAATATCTGTTTTGCCGAAGGCTTCGAGCACCTGGCGAGCGGCGTTCTGGCAGCTCGCGAGATCGGCGACATCGCAGACGAAGCCACGGTGCTCCGGCCCGAGCTCCTCGGCCGCGCGCCGCGCTCCGGCTTCATCTAGGTCGAGAATCGCCACACGTGCCCCGTGCTTCGCAAACAGGCGGGCGGTGGCCAAGCCGATCCCGCGGGGGCTGGCTGCACCAGATATGACTGCTACTTTATCCGCGAGAAGCACTGCGCATCCTCCAGTATTAGTTGATATTTGGTTTCCGTGACCCGAGCTTTGGCAGGGCCGGTCGGTCCAGGACAAGCGAGAAATTTACAAGGATCTATGAGTTCCATTCACCGGTCATGCTGAGCCCGCTTACCCGGGGCGACAAGCGAGGAATTTGCAATAACCGGTGAAGCCCTCTCATCATTGCATCATGACGCGCTCCCTGCCGCTCTCGGCGCTCCGCGCCTTTGAAGCCATCACGCGCACCGGCTCATTCAGCGCCGCCGCCTCGGATCTAAGCCTCACTCCGAGCGCGATCAGTCACGCAATCCGAGGGCTGGAGCGCACGCTCGGCGCGACGCTGTTCGTGCGCGAGGGACGCTCCGTCCGGCTTACGGGTGAGGGCGAGGTGTTGATGCAGCATGTGATACGTGGCTTCGGCGAGTTGCAGCTCGGCATTAGCAACATCTCGGCGCACGGGCCGCGGCTACTGCGCCTGCACTGCGCTCCGAGCTTCGCGACCCAGTGGCTTACGCCGCGGCTGCGCCGGATGCTCGCTGAGGCGCGTGGTCTGGAGGTGCGGATCGTCGCGGACACCAACTACACTCGGTTCGTCGGTGACGATTTCGATGCGGACATCGTGTATGGCGCACCATCGGTGCACTTCTACGGAACGTCCGGGCATCAAGGTGTCTTGGTTCTGCCGCTCGGGACGGAGGTGGTGACTCCACTATGCGCACCATCCTTGGCCCAGCGTATCCGTACGGCACGCAGCTTGTTCACGGAGACGCTGATCGAGAGTGAGCGGAAGAACGTGCGCTGGGCAGCGTGGTTCGCCGCGAACGGCCTGATCGCGCCGGAGCCGCGTGGGCTCCGCTTCGACCGGAGTTTTCTCTCGCTCAGTGCGGCGGCGGACGGGCTCGGTGTGGCGCTCGAGTCCATGCGGCTGGCGGAACGCGAGCTTGCGTCGGGACGGTTGGTTCGGCCGCTGCAAGGCGTCTGCGAGGACGTCGTCTATACCGGCCATTGGCTCGTGTTTCCGCGCGCAAAACGGTACTCGCGACCGATCATAACCTTCGCCAATTGGCTGGCGAAGGAACTGGGGCTTGAGGTGGATTTCGCGTCGGTTGACATGGAATCGCTCAGCCTCGGCCAAACCTTGCGCGGCGCCTCGAACGCCCGCTCTGCGGCATCGCCGTCGTCCGGCGGATGACCTCACCTCGAAACCCGCCGCTGATCGCAACACCTCGAGCCGGACCTACCGGTCCAAGCGCGATTCACGATCACCGCCGAGCCGGCCTGGGCGCATCAGGTTAGAGATAGCCGGTCCCCATCTCCTCTGCGAACCGGCCAGGGTCGCCCTCCCACACGATCCTCGTATGCTCCAGCACATAGACCCGATCCGCGTGCGGCAAGGCGAAGGTGACGTTCTGCTCTCCGAGCAGCACGGTGATCGAGGTCGTCTCTCTGAGCCGCCGCATCGCGTTCGAGATCTGCTCCAGGATCACCGGGGCGAGTCCGAGTGTCGGCTCGTCGAGGACCAGCAATTTCGGCTGCATCATCAGCGCGCGCCCGATCGTCAGCATCTGCTGCTCGCCGCCCGAAAGGGTGCGCGCACGCTGCGCCTGGCGTTCCCGGAGAATCGGGAACAGGTCGAATAACCAGTCGAGCTGCCGGGTCCGTTCGGCGGCTTGCAGATGATGGCCGCCGAGATCCAGGTTTTCCCGTACGCTCATCTCCCCGAACAGCTCCCGGCTTTCCGGACACTGCACGATCCCGCCATGCGCGATCGCGGCCGCGCTTCGCCCGCGCAAGCGTGGCAGCGCTCCAGCGAATCTCCCCGGAATAGGGCACCAAGCCAGAGATGGCGTTGAACAGCGTCGTCTTACCCGCGCCGTTCAAGCCGACAACCGAGACGAATTCCCCCTTATGGACGTGGATCGAGACCGAATCGAGTGCCTGCGCCTTGCCGTAGAGCACGCTGACACCGCGCACATCCAGCAAGGGCTCTCCCGTCCTCTGGTCTAGCTCCGGGCGGGGATGGACTTCGATCTTGCCGCCGAGATAGACGCGCCGGACCGTCTCGTTGCGTATCACCTCGTCCGCACTGCCTTCGGCGATCTCCTCGCCCAGATACATGGCCAGCACGCGGTCGACGAGCGCCGCCACGCCCTTGACGTTGTGATCGACGAGCAACACGGCGCGGCCGTCCCGACGGAAGCCGTCGATCAGCTCGGAAAAATCAGCGACCTCGCCGGACGTGAGCCCGGCGAATGGCTCATCGACCAGCACCACCTTCGGATCGCGCGCCACCGCCCGAGCGAGCTCCAGGCGACGCAGATCGGCGAAGGGCAGGGTGGGGGGATGACGGTGCAGCACTCGGCCGAGCCCGACCCGGCCGGCGATCTCGCGCGCCCTCTCCTCAACGCCCGGCGCCGCGGCGAGCCGCAACAGCGAATCGGGCAGCAGCGCGAGCTTGATGTTCTCGAGCACGGTCTGGCGGTGCAGGGGGCGGGAATGTTGGAACACGATGCCGACACCCTGCCGCGCGACGCGGTGCGTGGGCCAGCCCGCCATGTCCACCCCTTCGAGCACGATCTTGCCGGCATTGGGTTTCTCGATGCCCATGACCAGCTTCATGACGGTGGACTTGCCCGATCCGTTCGGCCCGATCAGGCCGAGAATTTCCCCTGGGCGGATCTGGAAGCTGATGTCCTTCACCGCGACCAGCCCGCCGAAACGCTTGCTGATATGCTCGACCTCGATCAAAGGAGCGGCGTTGGTTTTCAATCGCGTTCGCCTCTCCGCAGCGCATAACCGAGCATCCCGTCGGGGAAGAACAGGATCACGGCGAGGGCGACCGCTGAGACCACGAAAGTGTTGAGCTGGCCGAGCGGGCGCAGGGCCTCATTGGCCAAGAGCAGGAAAATCGAGCCCAACACGGCGCCGAGGATCGTGCGCCGGCCGCCGAACACAGCGGCGATGATGATTTGCACGGCGATCGAGAGGTCAACCACAGTATCGACCGAGGCGGTTCCGAGATAAAAGACCAGCATTCCGCCGGCGAGGCCCGAGAACACGGCGCTGATGCAGAAGGCGGCGAGCTTGTGCTTGGTGACATTGAAGCCGAGCGCCGCCGCCTCGATCGCGTCCTGCCCGCTCGCTTGCAGGATCAGCCCGATCGCGGAACGCGACAGGCCGAACAGAATGATGGCGCAGACCACGAGGAAGCCGAGCGCGTACCAGTAGTTGGTGGTCGAGTTGATCGACAGCACGTCCGGCACCGTCATGCCGATCTCGCCTCCCGTGACGCCCGCGAAGATCACGATCGCGTTCTGGAGCAGCAGGACGGCGACGAGAGTGACGAGACCGAAATAGGGGCCGCTCAGGCGCAATGCCGGCACCGCGAGCAGCAATCCGCCCGCCAGAGCCACTATCACCCCGAAGACGAGGCAGACCGGGATCGGCAATCCCGCTTCGCTGTTCAGGATGGCCGCTCCGTAGGCGCCGAGGCCGATCAGGAAGGTCGGGCCGAAATTCACCTCCCCCGCGAACCCGAACAGAAGATCCCAGGACATCGCGAACACGCCGAAGTAATAGGCTGCGGTCAGCACGCCGAGGATGTAGGCCGACACCCACCATGGCGCGGAGGCCGCCAGAAGGACGAGCAGGACCGCCACCCAGAACCCGCGCGTGCGGAATATCCTGACCATGCGCACGCCTCCTCAGCGCCGGCCCAGCAACCCTTGCGGGCGCACATAGATCACGAGCACGAGCAATAGCAGCGCGGGGATCGGCCGCAAGGTCGGCGCGACGAGATAGGCTGTCAGCGTCTCCAAATACCCGACCACATACGCCGCGATCAGCGATCCCGACACGCTGCCGAGCCCGCCCAACACGACGATCGAGAAGGCGCTGGCCGTGAGCTGACCGGCGTTGGCCGAGCTGATGCCGAGAAACGACGCGAGCAGCACGCCGGCCAGACCGGCGAGAATCCCGTAGATCGTCCAGACCAGGAAGTAGATGTTCGAGAGCTCGAACCCGAGCAGAGTCAGTCCGCGCGGATTAATGGCGGCGGCGAGCAGGGCCTTGCCCGCCCGCGTGCGATTGACCAGCAGCCACAGCAGCCCAATCACGACCCAGCAGAGTACGGCGATGACGATTTCGTTCTTCGGGGTGCGCACGCCTGCGATGCTGACGACCCCGGGAAGCAACGCCCGCATCGTCACGGGATTATCGGTGAAAAGGTAATTCATGCCCACCTGAATCATGATGCCCCAAAGCAGCGTGCCGGTGAGGATGAAGATCTCCGTTTCCTCGCGCGGGATCGCTCGTGACCGTTGGATCGGCCGCACGACCACGAAATAGGTCGCGTATGCAGCTACGAGCCCGGCCACGATGCCGATGAGCGCCCCGCCGTAAGGTCCGGCCCCGTACTGGACGCCGGCGAACCAGCCGATCAGGGCCGCCACGACCATGACGCCGCCATGCGCCAGATTGAGCACGCCGGAGACGCCGAATAGCAAGGTGAACCCCACCGCGCCCAGGCCGTAGAGCGCGCTGATCGCAAAGCCGTCGATGAGGATCTGCAACGCACGCATCGTGTTCCGTCCTCAGGAGAGCGGGGCCGCATCTTCCCGCGGTCCCGCCCGCAGCCGCTCCCGCGCTTACTTGGCCGCGGATTCCTGCGGCAGATGCACGAAGGACGGGAACACAACTTTGCCGTTGCACTTGTCCAGCGGCCAGATGCAGACCTGCTTGCCGCTCTGCCACTGGAAGTCCACGCCCGTGATGTATTCCTTGCCGTATTTCAGGGCGTGGGTGAACTGATCCTCCTTACCGTAGAATTGCACGCGCCCAAGCGTTCCGAGGTAGTCGGTCTTCTCAAGGGCCGCGACCATCTTGTCTGGATCGGTCGAGCCGGCGCTCTTGATCGCATCGGCGATGATATGCACGTCGTCGTAGGTCGAGTAGCCGTCATAGGACGGCGAGTCCCCGAAACGTTTGGTGTACGCCTCCGTGAACGGGATGGTCGATGGGCTGAGAGCCACCCCGGGCGCGGCGGCGCTGGCCGTTATCACGCCCTCCGCTGCGCCATTCGTGCTTTTCCAGAACGTGCTGGTTGTCGCCTGCGAGCTTTGACCGGCCATCGGGATCGGCACTTGCTGATCGTGCCATTGCACGGTTGGCTGAACGCCGACATGGCTGATGCCGGTGATGATCACATCCGGCTGCTTCGCCTCGATCGCGTTGAAGATCGGCGTGAAGTCGGTCGTGTCGGGATTGAAGCGAATGTGATCCAGGACCTTCAGCCCGGCCTTGGGCAGGCATTCGAGATAGCGTGCGTCGAGCGGCGTGGTCCAGGCCGCGTCCTCACTCATGATGACCGGTACTCTGCATGTGCAACCGGTCGACCAGCGTGTCATGCACGGCATCGCAGATCGACTGGGCGATGAAGGCCGAGGTCAGCCAGCCGTGAAACATGTACTTGTAGTGGTCGTAGTCGTCGTGGACGCGTTTAGAGATGTCGTTGCTGGCCGCCCCGGGGGTGATCGTCGGGATATGGAGCCGTGCCGCCCAGGGCTCGACCGCGAGCACGACCTCGCTGATGTAGCTGACGATGACGGCTTGCACATGGTCCTGGTTGACCGCGCGCTGGAAGGCACGGACCGCGTCGGACGCGGAGGAATGGTCGTCGTAGGTTATCACCTCGATCTTGCTGCCGTTCACCCCGCCATTCGCGTTGATGTCGTCCGCCGCCATCTGGGCGGCGCGGCTGATCGAGGCGCCGGCGACGGCGCCTTCCTCGCTGATGACGCCGATCTTGATCGGCTCCGCCGCGCGGGTCGGAATCGCGCCCGTGACCAGAGCCGCGACCGCCGCCGCGGCGACAACCGATGCCGGGCCACTCATTGCCAAATCGAGCTTCATGCCTCGCTCCTCCCCTCATCTTGCTTCTTCGTCATCGCCCGCTGCGGGACAAAGCCCGCCCCATGTACCCCTGAAAGCGATATGAGATGCCGAGTTTCGCAGTGTGAAAGAGAATCAGGATTGGGTCAGGCCCTCGAGGTCCCGGCGACCGGCATCCGCGCCCCCGGCGCGCCGCCCCGCCAGGCGGCGGTCCTCGCAATGGCTGGGTGAACTTCGGGATCGGGGACGGCTAGCGCGGGCGTGATGCCGTCTCACTCACTCAGCGCCGGCGGATAAACGTGGGCGAAGTAGTCGGCCACCGCTTCGATGTCCCGTTCGCTCAGCCGGCCGGCGATATCGCGCATGACGTCCATCGGGTCGTTGCGGCGCGATCCGTCGCGGAACGCGCCGAGCTGGTCCCGCAGGTATCGGCCGTACTGACCCGCCAAATAGGGGAAGCTCGGCGGCAGCCCGACGCCCGCGCGGCCGTGACAATTGGCGCAGGCCGGGATGTTCCGCTCCGGCGAACCAATTGCGGCCAGCGCGCCGCCGTGCTGGGCTTGCGCGCCATCGCCGGGCGGGGGCGGCCGGAACGAGGCGGTGAGCGACGCATAGTAGCCCGCCACGTCCTGCATCTCGTCCTCGGTGAGCTGTTGCGCGATCGGCCCCATGGTGGCGCTCTCCCGCTGGCCCGAGCGGAAATCCTGGAGTTGCTTGTACATGTAAAAGGCGGCTTGGCCGGTCAGCCGGGGGTAGATCGGCATTGTCCCGGTCCCATCCGCTCCGTGGCAGGAGGCGCAAGCCGGCGCGCCGGCGGCGGTGCCAGAGGTCGCGACGCTCGCGCCCTTCCCGAGCTCCGGCGCGCGGGCGGCGGCGGAACCAGCAGCGAGCGCGGCCAGCAATCCTAATGGCAGCGCGGCTCTTCTCACCGCGTGCCCTGATTTTGGGTCAGGGGCGCCGGTGCATAGGGGCTTGCCGGCCCCGCCCCCGATCGCGCCTCGCGGGACCGGTCCGGCTGCCGTACGGCGGCGAAATACGCGGCAACGGCCGCGATGTCGCCGTCGTCCATGCGGGCGGCGATCTCGTTCATGACGTTGAGCGGACTGTTCTGGCGCCGGTTGAAGCGAAACTGGTCGAGCTGGTACTCGGTGTATGCCGCGTACTGGCCGGCGAGATAGGGAAAGCTCGGCTCCATGCCGGCCCCGGCGAGACCGTGACAAGCGACGCACGCGGGCACGTTCTTGTCGCCGATTCCGGACGCGGAAATCAGGCCGCCGCGCCGCACCGCCTCCGGATCGAGCAGCGGCAGCGGGAAAAACGGCCCTTGCAGCGACGCGTAGTAGGCGGCCACGTTCTGCATGTCCTGGTCGGTCAGCGCTTGCGAAATGGGCGACATGACCGGGCTGGGGCGCGTGCCCGCGGCGAAGTCCCGGAGCTGCTTGTAAAGATAAAAGCCGAGCTGGCCGGTGAGCCGGGGGAACGCGCCGCTGCCGTCGCCGATACCGCGATCGCCGTGGCAGGTCCGGCAGGCCGGTACGGACGCGGTTGCGTGGGATGCGGTCTTGCCGTCATTGGCCAGCGCGGCGCCCGCCTGCGGGTCGCCCGGCTCCGCCCACGACGAACCGGCGGCGAGCAGCCATGCGGCGAGGCATAGGACCGAAAGGCGCGCTCTCATGCCGCGTTCATTTCAACGTCAGCAAGTAGGCGGCAATGTCCCGGCTCTCGGCGGCGCTTGCACCGGTATTCGGCATCCCGCTCTTCGGCAGCACACCCTGCGGCCATCGAATCCAGACGATCAGGTTGTCCGCGGTGTTCGGCATGACGCCCGCGATGTAAACGCGGCTCGCCATCCGGTCGAGCGGCGGCCCGACATCGCCGCTTGCGCCGGTGACGCCCGGGATCGTATGACAGGTGCCACACCCCAACCGCCGAATTGCTTCCGGCCCCCGAACCACGCGACCGCCGGTCTGCTGCTCGACGCTCCGGATGAGTTCTCCCCGCGCCTCCCGGTAAAAAATCAGATCGGTGACGACGACCCCGGCGATCAATGCCATACCGGTTCCGGCGAGGAGCCACCGTGTGCGCATCATCGCTCCCGCACCGCATTCCGATCAGGCACTTCCCAGCGCAACGCATAAGGAAGCGGAGCGTTGCGCTGCAAGCACGACCGGCTCTCTGGGGAGGAGGACGAGGATTCGCTGGTGCAAGCGCGGTCTGGCGCTCCTCGTCCTCATCCTGGACGGTTGCGGCGGGAGTCTAATCGGCGCTGTCTCCGCGCGGGAGCGGCGCCTCAGCGATCTACGGGCTCTGGTCCGTCTTTCTCGCCACCACTGCCCTGGTTTTCGTGCTGGTCATGGCTGCGCTGGTCTGGGCGATGCTGCGGCGGCGCGGACCGCATTCGATCGACACGCCGCCCGAGGTCGCGCCGATCCCATGGTCGGCCGCCGGCTGACTCGCGCGACCCAGACCGCGACCGGTCGCGACCGTGCTCATCCTGCTGGCGCTCGCCGTCGCGACCTATGCGGTCGTGCCCATGTTGTTCCCCGCTTCGCCACGTGCGGATCTACGGATCGAGGTGATCGGGCACCGGTGGTGGTGGGAGGTCCGCTACGACCAACCCGGCTCCGACGAGCCGATCGTGACCGCGAACGAGATCCACCTTCCCGTCAGCGCCCGCGTGCAGTTGGTGCTGCGCTCCGATGACGTGATCCACAGCTTCTGGGCGCCGAGCCTGGCCGGCAAGATGGACCTGATTCCCGGGCAGACGAACGAACTGCTGCTGCGGGCGGACCACGCCGGCGTCTATCGCGCACAGTGCGCCGAGTTCTGCGGAATGCAGCACGCGAATATGGCGATGCTGGTGATCGCTGAACCGCTCGAGCAATTCCAGCATTGGCTGGATGGTCAGCGGCGGCCGGCGCTCGATCCCGCCAATCCGGAAGAGACGGAGGGGCGCGCGGTATTCGAAGCGAATTGCAATCAGTGCCACCGGATCCGAGGCACGCCGGCAACCGGCACGACCGGCCCCGACCTTACGCATCTGGCCAGTCGGCGCGATGATCGGAGCGGCGACCCTGCCGAATAACCCCGGCAATCTCGGCGGCTGGATCTCGGACGCGCAGCAGCAGAAGCCGGGCGTGCTCATGCCGCCGATGCGGCTCAAGCCCGGCGAGCTGCAAAGCCTTCTTCAGTATCTCGGGACCCTCCAATGAGGCACGCATGAGCCGGACCACGACGACCATCGGGCCGGGCGAGGCGGACGAGATCAGGACGTTGGAGCGGACCTGGTCGCGCCCGCGCGGCTGGACCGGCGCGCTGAGTGCGGCGGATCACAAGACCATCGGTCGGCGCTATTTGGTGACAGCGTTCGCATTCTTCTGCTTCGGCGGCCTGCTCGCCTTGATCATGCGGTTGCAGCTCGCTCGCCCCGAGAGCCACATCGTCGGCCCCGATCTGTACAATCAGACCTTCACCACCCACGGCACGACGATGATGTTCCTGTTCGGGGTTCCCGTCATGCAGGGACTCGGCGTTTATCTGGTGCCGCTGATGGTGGGCGCGCGGGAGATCGCGTTCCCGCGACTGAACGCCTACAGCTACTGGCTGTACCTGATCGGCGGAATGCTGCTGGCGATTCCGTACCTGCTCAACACCGGTCCCGATGTCGGCTGGTTCGCCTACGTGCCACTCTCCTCCCTCGTGTACACGCCGACCAAGCGCGCCGATATCTGGGCGCAAATGATCACGTTCACCGAGGTCTCTTCGCTCGCCGTGGCGGTGCAGCTCATCGTGACGATCTTCAAGCTACGGGCGCCGGGCATGTCGCTCAACCGAATGCCGGTTTTCGTATGGGCGCAACTGGTCACGTCGTTCATGGTGGTGTTCGGCATGCCCGGCGTCATGATCGCGAGTTCGGGACTGATCTCCGATCGCTTGGTGGCGACGCATTTCTTCGACACCAAAGGGGGCGGAGACGCGCTGCTGTATCAGCACCTGTTCTGGTTCTTTGGCCACCCCGAGGTCTACATCATCTTCTTGCCCGCGACCGGCATCGTGTCGATGGTCATCGCGACATTCTCGCGGCGGCCGATATTCGGCTATCCGGCGGTGGTCGCCTCGCTGGTCGGAACCGCGTTCCTCGCCTTTGGGCTTTGGGTGCACCACATGTTCGTCACCGGCATCGCCCAGCTCGGCGCCAGCTTCTTCACCGCGGCGAGCATGATGGTGGCCATCCCGAGCGGCATTCAGATTTTCTGCTGGATCGCCACGATGTGGGAGGGGCGGATCGTCTATCGCACGCCCATGCTGTTCTGCCTCGGTTTCATCTTCACCTTCGTGATCGGCGGATTGTCGGGCGTGATCGTCGCCTCGGTGCCGATCGACACGCAGGTACACGACACGTATTTCGTGGTCGCGCATTTCCACTACGTGCTGATCGGCGGGGCGGTGTTCCCGCTATTCGCCGGGTTCTATTACTGGTTCCCGAAGATTACCGGCCGGATGCTGAGCGAGCGGGCGGCTTCTGGTGTTTTTGGTTGCTGTTCGCCGGCTTCAACATCACCTTCTTCCCGATGCACTGGCTCGGCCTCGCCGGAATGCCGCGGCGGGTCTACACCTATCCCGCTTCGATGGGCTGGGGCGCGATGAGTCTGATGGCCAGCGTCGGCGCGCTCATCATTGCCGCGTCCGTGCTGGTGTTCATCGGCGACGTCGTGCGAAGCCTCCGTTACGGCCGGATCGCCCCCGCCAATCCCTGGAACGCTGGCACGCTGGAATGGGCGACAAGCTCGCCGCCGCCACCGTACAACTTCCACGAGATCCCGATCGTCGTTGGCCTCGAGCCGCTCTGGATCGAGCAGGGCGCGCGCAAGGTGGCGTATGGATTGCGGTCGGATGTGCGGGAGGTGCTGGTCACACATCTGGTCGACGGCACGCCCGATCATCGTTTCGCCTTTCCCGATCCGTCGATCTGGCCGCTGCTCGCCGCCTTCGCGACGACGGCGCTGTTCATCGGTTCGATCTTCACGCCCTGGGCGATTCCGTTCGGCGCAATTCCGATGCTCGTCACGCTCACCGGCTGGTTCTGGCCCAAGCGGGACGATCGCTCGGAGTCCGAGTCGTGAGGACGGTGCGCGCGCTCGACCTGTCAGGCCTGCCGACCTATGGGTACGGCCCGCGCAGTATCCTGTGGTGGGGCACGCTCGGCTTCTGCGTCATCGAGGGCACGGGGTTCGCCCTAGCCCTGGTCGCCTATTTCTATCTGCGGCTCAAATCGCCCACTTGGCCGCCTGCCGCCGCGCCGCCCGCGCTCACATGGGGAACCCTCAACACCGCGCTGTTGCTCGCGAGCTGCGTGCCCAACTTCCTGACCAAGCGCGCAGCGGAGCGCGAGGAGTTGCGGCCGGTACGGATCTGGCTCTCAGTGTGTCTCGTGTTCGGCGTCGCGTTCTGCGGCGTGCGCGCCTTGGAGTTCGCGGCGTGCAACACGAGCTGGTACGCCGACGCTTACGGTTCGATCGTCTATGCGCTGCTGTTCCTGCACACCACCCACATCGCCACCGACCTCGCCGATTCCGCGGTGCTCGCCGCGCTGATGTTCACTCGGCACGGTCGCGGCAAGCGCTTCGTCGATGTCAGCGAGAATGCTTTCTACTGGTATTTCGTGGTGCTGGCCTGGCTGCCGATCTACGCGGTGGTCTATCTCGTGCCCCGGCTGTTCTGAGCGCGTTGTTCTAGGCATCATGGACCCGCGCACCGCCAAGACCCCGGTCTTCGCCCCCAACGGCGCATCCTGGTTCGGGCTGCTCGCCGCACCCCTGGCCTGGTCGATCTACCATGTGTGCGGTTACGCGCTGGTCCCCTCCATCTGCGAGACGGCCGATAGGCGGGTGCTGCATTTGGTGACCGGCTTCGCACTCGCCGTGGCCCTGACCGGCCTTTTTGTTGCTTTGCGGGATGAGCGGCGGCGGTCGTCGGCGTCTCCCTCCGATGCGGGAGCGGATGGCCGGTCGCGATTCATGGCGATCGCCGGCATCGGCTTGTCGGCACTCTGCGCGCTGGCGCTCGCGCTGGACGGCGTCGCGCAAATCCTGCTCGATCCGTGCCAGCGATGAGGCGCGCGCGCATTGCCGCCGCCCTGATCGGGCTCACTCCCGGTGTCGCTTGGGCGCATGGCGGCGCCGAGCCGGACGCCAGTTTGGGCTGGCCGGAGGCCGCGCTCGCCGTGCTGCTCGTCGCGAGCGGGCTCATCTACGCCAGCGGCTCGGTGCGGCTGCGGCGACGGGCCAAGTCCAGCAGACCCTTGCTCGACCGGCGCGCCGCATGGTTTTTCGCGGGCTGGCTCACGGTCGCGCTCGCGCTTCTCTCGCCCCTGCATGGCTTGGCCGAGCGGTTCTTCTGGGCGCACATGGTCGAGCACGAGTTGCTGATGGCCGCGGCGGCGCCGCTCTTGGTGGCCTCGCAGCCGCAGGCCGCGCTGATCTGGGGCCTGGGCGCCGGCTGGGCGCGGCGCTTCGCCATCGCGACGCCGGCCGTCCTGCTGCGCAAGGGCTGGAACTGGGCGACCCAGCCCTTGGCGGCTTGGTCGCTGCACACCGCCGTATTGTGGGTATGGCATGTTCCGGCGCTGTTCGAGGCGGCGCTGCGCCATGAGGCGGTGCATGCGGTGCAGCACGTCTCGTTCCTGGGAGTGGCGGTCGCCTACTGGTCCTCGATCGCCGGAGCACGGCATGGGCTCGCGAGCCGTGGCGTCGCGGTGCTGTCGCTATTCGCCACCTCGATGCAGTGCGGCCTGCTGGGCGCTTTGCTGGCCCTGGGCACGGTGCCGCTCTACCCGACCTATGCCCATGAGGCGGGGTTCGACGCGATCTTCGACCAGCAACTCGCCGGGGTGGTGATGTGGGTGCCGGTCAGCCTGATCTACGGGGCTGCCGCCATTCCGCTGCTGCTCGCCTGGCTGCGCGAAGCGGAAGCCAGCGTGCGGAAATGGGAGGCTCGCCTGTGAGGCGAGGCTCACTCCTCTGCCCGAAAGCGGGGCTGCGATCCACGACGCGCAACACGAGGTGACAGAAACAGACCGAAGGAAAAAACGCCATGAGCGAAAAACCTGATTCTGCGGCCCCGCTGAGAGACCGGATCCGCCGGGCTCCGCTGGTGATCGCGCCTGGCTGCTACGATGCCCTCTCGGCCTTGATGATCCAGCGTGCCGGGTTCGAGGCGGCGTATGTCTCAGGGGCGTCGATCGCGTATACGCGATTTGGCTCCCCCGACCTTGGGCTCGTCTCCATGATCGAAGTGGCCGATACGGTGGCGGCCATCCGGGACCGGGTGGAGATCCCGCTCATTGTTGACGCAGATACCGGCTTCGGCAACGCACTCAACGTGCTTCGCACGACTTGAATCTTCGCCCAACGCGGGGCGAAGGCGCTGCAACTTGAGGACCAGGTGATGCCGAAGCGGTGCGGCCATCTCGCCGACAAGCGTCTCGTCCCGACGCAGGAGATGGTGGGAAAGATCCACGCTGCCCTCGATGCGCGACCAGGCCCCGAACTGCTGATCATAGCCCGGACGGATGCAATCGCCGTCGAGGGATTCGAGGCGGCTCTTGGCCGAGGTGAGGCCTATCTGGAAGCCGGGGCCGATATCCTTTTCGTCGAGGCGCCGCGCGATGAGCAGGAGATGGCCGAAGTGGGCAGGCGCTTCGGCGAACGCATTCCGCTCCTGGCCAATATGGTCGAGGGCGGCAGCACGCCGATCTCCGATGCGGCGAGTCTGGAGCGGCTCGGTTTCTCACTCGCGATCTTTCCGGGCGGCACGGTGCGAGCTCAGGCGCACGCCTTGGCCGAATACCTCGCCAGTCTGAAGACACACGGAACGACGACACCCTTCCGGAGCCGGATGCTGGATTTCAAGGGCATAAACGAGATCGTCGGTACGGAGCAGATGTTGGCCACCGGGATGCGGTACGAGACGAGCGAGTGATTGGATCGGACGCAACGGCTTTGGCCTGCGGCGGAGATCTTCAGCGCTGCCTTGATACTCAACCGGGGACACGCACCCAGGATATGCGTCGGCGCACGGCGGTGGTATCCTCGACCTCGATCGTACGCCGCCGAGCGGCGAACGACGGGAGGAAGCACAACCGCTATGGAATTGTCGGACAAGACGGCGCGTCAGCTCTACGCCGAGTTCAAAGCAAACCCAACGCGCAAGCGATTCGGGTTCGGCCGGAAGCCCATCCTGGTCAACATCGATCTCCAGAAAGCCTATACTCTCGTCGGCGAATTCAAGACGGCGTACGAGACCGACCCGAAGCAGCTGGATTACGTCAACGCACTAGCGGATCTGGCGCGGTCCAAAGGACTTCCCGTGGCTTGGACCTATGTGGCCTATATGGAGTCCGGCGAGGATTGCGGCGTGTGGGGGACCCGCAGCGATACAGCGGACTCGCTTCAGAATATCAAAGTCGGCTCGCGCCGGGCGGAGTTCGACGACCGCCTGCACATCGACCACCGCCGCGATATCATCATGAACAAGCGGATGGCCTCCGCCTTTCATGAGACGCACCTTTCCTCGCTGATGGTATGGCACCGTTGCGACACGGTGATCGTCACAGGCGGCTCGACTTCAGGCTGTGTCAGGGCGACGGTTGTGGACAGCCTCTCACACGGATACCGGACGATTGTTCCCGAGGAGTGTGTGGCCGACAAGCACGAGAGCCCGCACTTCGCCAATCTCTACGATATGGTGGTGAAATACGCCGACGTGATCCCGGTGGAGGAAGTGCTTCGTTACTACCGTGAGTATGAGCCAACCAATGTCTGAGTCGGTGGCAACGAAGAACGACCCTCTGCTCTACGACTACCTGCCCTACAACAAGCGGCCGAAGATCACCTGGCCGGACGGGGCGCGGGTAGCCTTCTGGGTGGCGCCGAACATCGAGTTCTATGAATACCAGCCGCCGCCGAACCCGCAGCGCATGCCATGGGCACGGCCGGTTCCCGACGTGCTTGCCTACTCGCACCGGGATTACGGCAACCGTGTCGGCTGGCGGCGCATGATGGAGGCAATGGACCACTGCGGCGTCCGCGGCTCGGTATCGCTCAATGTCGCGCTTTGCGACCATCATCCGGAGATCATCGAAGCCTGCGCCAAGCGCGGCTGGGAGTTCTTTTCACACGGCATCTACAATACGCGGTACACGTATGGCATGGACGAGAGCCAGGAACGCGCGATCATAGAAGACGCGATCGAGACGGTGAAACGGCATACCGGGCAAGTGCTCGCAGGTTGGCTCTCACCGGCGCTGTCGAACACGGTGCGAACGATGGACCTGCTCGCCGAGTACGGGCTGCTCTACACCTGCGACTTGTTCCATGACGACCAGCCGATGCCGGTTCACGTCAGGAAGGGGCGGCTGATAAGCATGCCGTATTCGCTCGAGATGAACGACGTGATCGCCTACTACAGCAATAGCTGTCCGCCACAGCATTACGCGACGATCATCAAGCGGCAATTCGACCAGCTCTATGCGGAGGGCGAAGACTCCGGAACGGTGATGTGCATCCCGCTGCATCCCTATCTAGTGGGCCAGCCGCACCGTATCCGCCCCTTTGCGGACGCCTTGGAGTATATCGCGGGGCACGAGAAGGTCTGGCTGGCAACCGGCCGCGAGATCGCGCAGCACTATCTTGCGCATCACTTCGATGCCGTCGCCGCGGCCTGTGTCGCGGCTGCGGCCTGAGCGGGGCAGAGGGGGCACTTCATGCCGCTTCCCGACGACTATCTCCGCTATCCCAGGCGGCGCCACGGAATGGACCATGACCGCTATCCGTGGTCGGATTTATTCGAGCGCAAGCCGGTCGTGTGGCCGAACGGCGCTCGAATCGCGCTTTGGGTGATGCCGATTCTGCAATGGTTTCCGCTGGACATGTCGGGCAAGCCATTCCGTGCGCCTGGTGGGCTGACGATGCCTTATCCCGACTACCGCCACTACACGAACCGCGACTATGGCAATCGTGTCGGCATCTTTCGCCTGCTACGCCTCCTTGAACGGCTGCAACTGCCGGCCTCGGTCGCGGTAAACGGGGTGATTGCTGAGCGGTATCCCGGCCTGGTCCGGGAGCTGTCCGCGTGCGGGCACGAGATCGTCGCTCACGGCATCAATGCCGCCGCGGTGCACCACAGCGGACTGGGCCGAGAGGAGGAAGACGAGATGGTCCGGCGGACGCTGGAGCCGCTGCGTTCCGTCTCAGGGCAGCAAGTCACCGGCTGGCTCTCGCCCGGCCGCGCCGAGTCGTACGCCACGCCCGACATCCTGGCCGGGCATGGTATCGCCTATACGTGCGACTGGGCGAACGACGACATGCCGTACGCCATGCAGACCGCGAATGGCGCATTGTTCGCGATGCCGCACGCCTACGAGACCGACGACCGGTTCGTGCTGCTCGAATTGCGGCACACGGAGGACGAATGGCTGCGACAGGTGAAGGACCGGTTTGACGTGCTCTACCGCGAGGCGGAGCGATATGGCGGCCGGATCATGAGCCTGCCGCTGCACGCCTGGGTCATGGGAATCCCGTCGCGCATCGGGTACGCCTCGGAGGCCCTGGAGCATATGCTCGGTCACCACGGCGTGTGGGCAGCAACCGGGGAGCAGATCCTCGCCGCATTCCGCAATCAAAGCTGACGGGGACGCGATTGCGAGGCCCGCGTCTTACGCGAGGACGGGACGCCACTTCCCAATCTGTTCGCGGGCGGCGGGGCGGCGTGCCGCGGCAAAGCAGGATAGGATGAGTGCCGAGATGGCCATGACGCTCGCGGAAAAAATCCTCGCACGCGCTGCCTCCCGCGACCGGGTCATCCCGGGTGAGATCGTGATTTGTGCGGTGGATCTCGCCATGATCCACGATTCTGGCGGCCCACGCCGGGTCAAGCCGATCCTTGACCGCCTCGGTGTCGGCGTATGGGATCCGGCGAAAGTGGTCATCGTCGCGGATCATTACGTGCCGGTGTTCGATGACGAGACTCGCCGCATTCAGGAAATTACGCGAGGCTTCGCCGCCGACCAGAAAATAGCGGCCTTCTATGACGGCGAGGGCATCTGCCACGTTGTCCTGCCCGAGCGCGGGCACCTGAAGCCGGGCATGCTCGTCGTGGGCGGCGACAGCCATTCCCCGACGGGCGGTGCATTCGGCGCCTATATGTTCGGGGTCGGCGCAACCGAAATGGCCGGCGTGCTTGCGACCGGCGAGATTTGGCTGCGTGTGCCGGAAACGATTCGGATCGAGTGGAGCGGCCGCTGCGCGCAGGGCGTCGTCGCCAAGGACATGATGCTGTTCCTTTGCACCAAACTGGGCATGTCGGGCGGCGGCTATCAGGCGGTCGAGTTCGCGGGCAGTGCGATCCGCGGACTGACCATGCAGGAGCGGATGACGCTTTCCAATATGACCGCTGAGCTAGGCGGACAGGCGGGATTGATCGAACCGGATGAAGTAACGATCGACTACCTCAATCGGGTTGGGGCAACCGTAGCCGATGCCAGCGAGCGGTGGCGGAGCGATCCCGATGCGCCGGTCTCCGAGCATCTCGTTTTCGACGCCGCCGCGCTCGTACCGCAAGTCGCGGCCCCGCACAGCCCGGCGAATAGCGCGGACGTTTCGGCCTTTTCAAGTCAGCCGATCCAGGTGGCCTATATCGGTGCCTGCACGGGAGCAAAGCTGGTCGATCTCCGGATGGCGGCGGCGGTCCTAAAGGGCCGCAAGACCGCGCCGGGGGTTAGTCTGCTGGTCGCGCCGGCATCCCGGCGGGACCAAGAAGAGGCCGCCCAGGAAGGGACGCTGGGTATTCTCGAGGAAGCCGGCGCAACACTATTGCCGAATGCCTGCGGAATATGCGCCGGTTACGGCGATGCGCTGCTTGGCGAAGACGTGGTCTGCATCTCGTCCACGGCGCGCAATTTCAAAGGCAGGATGGGCGCGCCCTCTTCGCGCGTGTATCTCGCCTCTCCGTACACGGTCGCGGCCTCGGCGGTCAGCGGGCGGATCGCTGATCCGCGGCTGTTCCTGGCCGACGGAGGAACGGCATGAGCTCCGGCAGGGCCTTCGTGTTCGGCGAAGATATCGACACGGACGTGCTCGCGCCGGGCGTTTACATGAAGGGGCCGGTCGAAGTGCTCGCGCAGCACTGCCTCGAATCGGTCGATCCTCACTTCGCACGCACGGTCCGCCCGGGAGACGTGGTCGTCGCTGGCCGGAATTTCGGTATCGGCTCGTCCCGCGAGCAGGCAGCACAAGCATTGAAGCTGCTCGGCGTCGCGGCCGTGGTTGCGAAGTCGTTTGGTGGCATCTTTCACCGAAACGCACTCAATCTCGGTCTTGTCGCAGTGACCTGTCCTGAAGCCCATCGGGTGAAAGCCGGCGATCGCGTCGAGGTCGATGCCCGGCGCGGGTTGGTCAAGAACGAAACCAGCGGCGAGATCCTGGCGGCGGAAGCGTTGCCGGAATTCCTGCTGGAGATGCTGGCGGCGGGCGGGCTTGTTCCGAATTTGGAAAAGCGGCTTGCCGCGCGACGCTCGGAGGCCGGGCGGGCGAAGCGCTGACGGCACGGCCGCCACATGCGACGCGATCGCATTGACGCCGATACGAAGTGCAGGAGAGGAAGGCGGGCAAAATGATATCCAGGCGGGCAGTCCTATGGGGAGCGCCTTTGGTGCTGGGCGCTCGCCCGGTGTGGGCTCAGGAGGCCGTGCCGGTCACGATCGGCGTGCTGACGGACATGTCCGGCATGTACGAGAACGCCACGGGTCACGGTGCCGTTGAGGCGGCGCGTCTGGCGATCGAGGATTCCGGCGGCAGCGTGCTGGGTCGACCGATCCGGCTCCTCGTGGCAGACCATCAGAACAAGCCAGATATCGGCACCGCGATCCTCGCGAAATGGTACGAGGAAGACAACGCGACCGCCGCGTTCGAGCTCACCACATCCTCTATTGCCCTCTCGGCGTTTCACCTCGCGACCCAGAAACACAAGATTGCGGTCGCGACCGGTCCGGCCTCCTCGGCGCTTTCGGGTTCCGGTTGTTCGCCCTTCGGGTTTCACTGGGTGTATAATACCTATTCGACCTCCAAGGCGACCGTGACCGCGTTAATGGCCGAGCACGCCGATACTTGGTTCTTCATCACGGCCGATTATGCGTTCGGGCATTCCCTGGAGCAGGACGCCGCTGAGCTGGTGCGCGAGCAGGGCGGCAAGGTGCTTGGAGCGGTACGCCATCCGTCCCCGAATAGCGATTTTTCATCCTATCTTCTGCAAGCTCAGGCATCGGGCGCCGAGGTGATCGCTTTGGCGAATGGCGGGCAGGACCTGCAGAATGCGGTCAAGCAGGCGCATGAATTCGGCCTGGCTGATGGAACGCGGCGATTCGCGGCGCTCAGCACGCTCATCAACGACATCCACAGCATGGGGCTTGAGACCGCGCAGGGTCTGTTTGTGACCGAGGCTTTCTACTGGAATCGCAACGACGAATCGCGCGTGTGGTCCGACCGGATCTTTGCCCGGCTGAAGGTGAGGCCGACAATGGCCCAGGCCGGCACGTACTCCGCCGTGCTGCACTATCTGAAGGCCGTGAAAGCGTCCGGCACCACGGAGAATGAGGCTGTGGTTGCCACGATGCGAAGCACACCAGTGGACGATGTGTTCGCGCACGGTGGCCGAATTCGGGCCGACGGCATCATGACGCATGACTTCTATCTGATGCAGGTGAAAAAGCCGTCGGAGTCGCAGGATCCCTGGGATGTGTATAATGTGCTGAAGACTATTCCGCCGCAGGACGCGTACAGACCTCTGGCAAAGAGCGAGTGCCCGCTGGTGAAGACCTGAGCGCCGAACCGGGTGGAGCCTCGCGCCGCTGATCTGGCCGCCATCAGAGCGACGCCTTGAAGGTCTGTAGCTTCAGGAAATGAAGCACATCACTGATCCCGCGACGGCCATTGCGCAGCATGTGCTCCAAAGGCGTCCGGCCGGAAAACTCCGGGGCCGGATTGGAATGAACCAGCCAAGTGGCCGCCTTCCCGAAAAGATCGACGAGATGCCGGTCGATCTCGCGCAATAAGATGAACCTCTCGGCCTGTTCACCGGTCAGCCGGAACCGTGGACGCTTCCCCGCCTCCGTTAGAGGCGGCCCAGCGATCAAGCGCAAAGCAGCCTCATCGGGAACCTTCCAGCTATCCATCAGCTCCCAGAACGCGGCTCCCGTGATGCTCGGAGACTCGGCCTTTGGCGATGCGTTTGCGGCCAACTTTTTGGCCACCTTCGGCCGACGTCCCGGCATCCGGCTTCTCCTCATCCAGTCCGGGCCGGGACGATCCGACGCCCGACGAGGACGGGAAGCCTCGGCTCAGCCCCGATGCGTGATGTTCCGGCCAAGACGCAGCATCAGCGTGTTGGCCACGATCGCCGCGACGACGATGACCACAACGACGGACGTGGTCAGCGGCACGTTGTGCTGCGCGAGGCCGTTCACTAACAGAAAGCCGAGACCGCGCTGCGAAGAGAACATCTCGCCGATCAGCACCCCGAGCAGGCTGAGCGAAAAGCCGATCCGGAGCCCGTTCACGATTCCCGGCAGGCAGGCCGGGATCAGCACGGAGCGCATCGCCTCCCACGGCGTGAGCCGCATCGCCCTTGCCGCGCGCACCAGCACGGGAGGCAGCGTTGCGCACCGCGCCGAGCGTGAACAGCGTTACGGGCACGAGCCCGTGCATCACGCCGAACGTGACCTTCGCCGACATGCCGAGGCCGCAGATGAGCAGCACCACCGGATACAGCGTCACCTTCGGAATGGTGTAGAATCCGGCGAGAATCGGCTCGGCCACGTCCGCGGCGAACCGTTGCAACCCCAAGATCAAGCCGAGCCCGAGCCCGATGCCGCCGGAAAGTGCAAACGCCAGCGCAAACGCCGTTGCCGTCGCCCCGACATGGTCCCAGAACATCGCCGTCAGTAAGAGATTTGCGAGATAGGCGAGCGTGCCGAGCGGCGGCGTGATAGCGATACCGCCCGTCCAGCTTCCCAGCGCCTGCCACAACGCGAGCAGGATTGCAGTCACGATCAGCAGGTCGAAGGTGCCGGTGCGGCGGGGAAATTGCCGGGCCGCCAGCGTGTCCGGCGCGGTGAGGTCGCTCATGTGCGCGCGCGCCGGCGGGCGAGCCGGCCTTCCCACACGTAAAGCACGGCGTTCGCCGTGATCGCCACGAGCAGCACGAACAGCATCAGCCCGTACATCGCGCGGTTGTCGAAGCTCTGGTAGGCAAAGGAGATCGCATATCCGAGGCCGCTGCCGGACAGGATGAACTCTCCGGCGATGACGCCGATCAGGGCGTAGCTCAGCGCGAGCTTAAAGCCGCTGAACAAATCCGGCAGCGCGGCGGGCAGCACGATGAGCCACAGCGTTCGGGCGCGGCCGAGCCGCTGCATCCGCGCCACCTTGCGCATCACCGGGGAGACGTTGTCGAGCCCCGCCAACGTGCTGATGACCACCGCGGGCGTCGCCGACAGGATACCGAGCACCACCAGCGGCGCCATGCCGAGCCCAAGCATCGCCACCAGCAGCGGATAGAAGATGAAGGTGGGCACCGAGTAGTAGGAGGCGAGCAGCGGATCAATGGCTCGGCGCAGTCGGGGCAACGCATGCACCACCGCCCCCAGCAAGGTGCCGAGCGCCACCGCCAGCACGAAGGCCAGCGCGATGGTCGAGAAGGTCTGCACCATGCTCGGGATGATCTCGCCGGAGGCGATCTCGCCAATCATGGCAGCCACCATGTCGCTGGGCGGAATGATCGTCAGCGGGTCGATGACTCCGGCCCGGCACAACGCTTCGAGCAGCAGCACGAGGGCGGCGAGGACAGCTACGCGAACGGCCAGGACGGCCCGCCGCCGGCTCACGCCGCGCGTCCGAGCGCCTTGAGCGACTCCGCGCGGAGCGACGACCAAAGGCGGGAGGTCAGAGCGCCAAAGGCGGGGTCGGCGACGATGCGGCTGTCGCGATCCCGCGGCCACCCGGTCTCGACCATGTCGATGAAGCGGCCAGGCCGCGCGCTCATCACCCCGACGCGGTCGGACAGCATCGCCGCCTCGTCCAGCGCGTGGGTGATCAGCATCACGGTCGCACCCGTCTCTCGCCACAACCGCAACAACTCGTCGCCCATCAGCAGCCGGGTCTGCTGATCGAGCGCCCCGAAAGGCTCGTCGAGCAAAATGAGGCGCGGCTGCTGTACCAAGGTGCGCGCAATGCAGACGCGCTGCCGCATCCCGCCGGAGAGCTGCGCGGGGTAGTGGTCCGCGAACGGCGCAAGTCCCATAAAAGCGATCGCATGATCGACCCGCTGGGCGATCTCGGCCGGGTCAAGCCTGGTCCGGCGCAGCCCGAACGCCACGTTGTTCCGCACGTTCAGCCACGCGAAGCTCGCGTCCTCCTGGAACACGACACCGACGCCGTCGGGCACGCTTCCTTGCAGATCGCGGCCCTCGAAAACCACCGTGCCGCTGCTCGGTCGGCCGAGCCCGGAGAGCACGTCGAGCAGAGTGGATTTGCCGCAGCCCGACGGACCGACGACCGAGAAGAACTCGCCACGCGCGAGATCGAGGTCGATCGGACCCAGCGCGTGAACGGGTTGCGCACCGCCATAGCGCCGCGTGACGCCGCGCAGGCTCGCGTGGGTTTCGCCTCCGGGGGGCGCCGCCGGCGAGGGCGGGCTCATCGCGCCGCGCGCAGATCCGCCGGCAGATAGGAGGTATCGACCAGCTTGGACCAATCCACGTTGCCCTTGAGCTGCCCGGTGATCTGCAAGCCCTCGACCATGTGATTCATCCCCTCATAGTCGAAGCGCCCATCGCTCCAGTAGTTCTCCTTCAGCAGTTCGCGCACGTGAGTGCGAAACAGGTCGGTGTTGGGGTTGTTGTAGGCGCGGGCGGTGATATCGGCGGCTTCGTCCGGATGCTCGGCGAGGTAGGCGAGGCCTTCCCGCCGGGCAGCGATGAGGCCCTTGATCGTGTCTGGGTGTGCGCGGGCGTAATCGGCCGTGGTGATCAGCACCGTCTGCATCATGCGCGGCGACATCACATCGCGCACATAGAACACCGGCCGCACCAGCTCCGTGTTCTGCGCCAGGATCAATTCGTCGGAGAAGGCGGCATCGACGGCGCCGCTGCTGACCGCGGAGATGTTCGCGCCGAGATCCCCGGCAGGCACGAGTTGCACTTGCTGCGCCGTCATGCCGTTCGCCTTCAGCGCCATGAGGATGATCATGTTGCTGACCGATCCGGGCGCCGTGTAGGCGATCTTCTTCCCGGCGAGATCTTTTATGCCGCGCAGCGGCGAATCCTTCCGCACCACCCAGAGCTGATCCGCCACGCTCTGCGTACCAGCGGCGACGATGATGAGCTTCTGCCCGGAATTGATCGCCTGAACGGCCGCGGCCAGCGAAACCTCCCCGAACGGGATCCCGCCCGCGAGCGTGTTGCGAACCGCCGTGCCGCCACCCGCCGCGGTCAGGATGCCGGTGACATCGACGCCGTGCTGGCGAAAGAACCCCTTCTCGATGGCGACGGCGTAAGGCGCGCCATAGAACTGCCCGCCCCAGTGCGTGACTGTAATAGTCTCGGCCCTCGCGGGCCCCGGCCCAGACGCCGCCATAGCCGCGCCCAGACTGAGCGCGAGGCAGAAGCGTCCGATCGTTCGGCGCGTGAGCATGGCACACCCTCCCTCCCGCTCCGGCGTCTCGCGCGCCCGCTGCGGGGTCTCGATCCTACACCTTCATGGCGGACGATCCGCAAGGTCAATGGCCGCCCTGGGGGCAAGCTGCGGGCCGGCTCCGGTATCTTGCGCGATCGCCTCCAGGCTGCGGCCATTCGTTTCGTGCCCGTAAGCCCAGGCCAACGCCGCCTGCACCAGCAGGGCGACCGCGACGCCGGTCAGCACCGCGGAGACCCCGCCCATGCCGTACAGCGCCACCACTCCGAATGGCACGAAGATCGTGGTCAGCCTCCCGGCCATGCTGGTTATGCCGTTGCCGCGCATGCGCACGGATGTCGGGAACAACTCCGGCACGTAGCCCGCGACGATCACCGACACCAGGAAGTAGATCAGCGTGAACATCAGAAAGCCGAGCAGCACGGCCATTTCCTGCGACGGCGCCTGGGCGAAGGCCGGGCCGCAGATCGCCGCGAGCAGGGAGGCGGCGATGATGGACGGCCGACGACCGATCCTGTCGCTCAGCAGCCAAGCAAGCGCGGCCCCGGCCGGGCCGCCCAGCGACATCAGCACCGCCTGCCCGAGCGAACGGTTGATCGCCAGGCCGTGCTGCACGAGGAAGGTCGGTACCCAGGCGACGAAACCATAGATCGCGATCCCCAGCACGGCCTGCATCACGCTGCCGACCGCGACGCTGCGCAGGAAACCGGCGCTCGAGAGCCGCACAGGTTGGGACGGCGGCAAATCCGGCGCGGGTGGGGCAAGGGCCAGGGATAGAGAGGCCGCCTCCGCCTCGACGCCCCGCAGGATCGCGTCGGCCTCCTCCGGCTGCCCGTTCAATTCCAGCCAGCGCGGCGATTCCGGCATCGCCTGTCGCATCCACAAAACGAGGAACGCACCCGCCGCCGCGATCACGAACATTGGCCGCCAGCCGAGCGACGGGATGATAAGCCAGCTCAGCAAAGTGGAGGCGAACAGGCCGAAATTGGTAACGAGCGATAGCAGCGCGGCCCAGCGTCCGCGATAGGCGGGCGGTACGAATTCCAGCATCGTCGCGTAGCCGATCACGATCTCCGCCCCGAGGCCGATGCCGGTCACAAACCGGGCTGCGATCAGCCAGCCCATATCTGGCGCCGCCGCGCAGGCGAGCGAGGCGAGGCCGAAGATCGCGAGATTGAACTGATAGGTGAATTTGCGCCCGTAACGGTCCCCCAGCCAGCCCGCGCCCGCCGCGCCGATCAGCATGCCCACGAACGTCGCCGAGATGAATCGCGCGTTCAGCGGCACGGTCGACCAGCCGCTATGCACGAGTTCGCCCAGCACGGAACCGGCGAGATAGATGTCGAAACTGTCGAAGAACATCCCCGCGCCGATGAGCCATAAGAGCCGCCGGTGAAACGGCAGGATCGGGAGCCGATCGAGCCGGCCGGCAACGCGGACGCTCATGGCGGTTACTCGGTCCGGCTGCGCTGCACGCCGTAGCGGCTTTCGAAGGCGTGGACGGCGGGGAACCCCATCAGCGCGTTCATCTCGGAAAACGGCAGCATGGGCGCCTCCGATCCCGTGCCGATCCCCGCCCGCCTGAGATGCGCGTACGCCGCTTTCAGCGCGCCGGCGGCGGTGAGGAATCCGGTGCCCGGGTAGATCGCGATCTTGAAGCCCATAGCGGCCAATTCGTGCACGGAAAGGTAGGGCGTGCGCCCGCCCTCGACCATATTCGCCAGCAGATTCGCGCCCCGGAACGTCTCGCCGACCCGGCGCAACTCCTCCAGGCTCTCCGGGCTTTCCACGAACAGCACGTCCGCTCCGGCGCCGAGGAAGCGTTCGCCCCGCCGGAGTGCCGCGTCCATGCCTTCCGAATAGCGCGCGTCGGTGCGGGCGATGATCAGGAACTCGTGGCTTGGACGCGCATCCACTGCGACGCGGATCTTCGCCACCGCCTCATCCTCCGGAATCACCCGACGGAACTCGGTGTGCCCGCATTTCTTCGGGAATTCCTGGTCCTCGATTTGAATGCCGGCCGCGCCCGCCGCCGCGTAGCCGCGCACGGTCCGATCCACGTTCAGCAGGCCCCCATACCCGGTATCGCCATCGGCGATGAAGGGAACGCGAATGGCTCCGGCAATGCACCGAACGCGGTCCAGCATCTCGGTGAAGGTCGCAAGCCCCGCGTCCGGCATCCCGAGCGCCGAAGCGACCGCGCCGTATCCGGTCATGTAGAGCGCCTCAAAGCCAAGACTGTCGGCGACGCGGGCCGAGATGCCGTCGTACACGCCGGGCAGCGCCAGGCAGCCCTCGCGCGCGAGTAACGCCCGCAACGAAGCGGATCCCGCCATCATACCCTCCCTCTGTTGTCGCTCGATCCTCGGGGCCGGATACAGTAGAGCCTGCCTGCTCCTTGTCACCCTGTCAGGAGCGGGAAGCTCGCGTGTCGCCGCGAGAGGCGAACGCGAAAACGCAGAAAGCCGCGTGCGCCACGCCGCATCAAGAAGGAATCCGCGCGTTTCGCCTTGTGCGCTTGGGCATCATGCCGAGCAGTGTAGAAAGGCTGGAGCGGGGCACCCTTGGCCCCGAGCTTCTGACAGCAAGGATCTCCTTTGTTCCTATCAAACCTGCCACTTTGGATCTCCGGCGTCCTTCTGGTCGGGCTCACCTCACTGCTGGCCATGTTCGGTCCGGTCATGGTCCGTCGGCATGTCACCCTGGAGCGGCTGAGCACCAATAATGAGGTGGCGGGTTTCAAGTTCGCGACAGTGGGCGTCCTGTACGCTGTCCTGCTGGCTTTCGTGGTGATCATCGTATGGGAGAAGTTCAGCGAAGCCGAGGTGGCCGTCGTACAGGAAGCCGGCGCCGCGGCGACGATCTATCGCCTTGCAGACGGCATGGGCCCAGAGTCCGGCGGACGCTTGCGCGAAAGCCTGACCGGCTACGTGCGCTCGACGATCGAACAAGACTGGCCGGCGATGCAGCAGGGCGGGTCGAGCAACGCGGCCAAGCGCGCACTGGACGCGACCTATAATACGCTCCTCACCTTCAATCCCCAGACTCTCCGGGACGCGGCCCTACTTACCGAGGTTCTAAATCAGCTCGATCACGTAACCCAAGCGCGGCGCACCCGGCTCGTCCTGGCGTCCGGCATCGTGCCCGGTATCCTCTGGCTGGTCCTGTTCGGCGGCGCGATCCTGACCGTCGCCTTCACGTTCTTCTTCGGCACCGAGAACCTGCGCGCCCAGGTAATGATGACGGGGATGCTCTCTGCACTGATCTTCCTCGGACTGCTGGTGATCATCGCGATTGATCACCCGTTCACCGGAACCGTGAAGGTAGAGCCGCATGCACTCTCGCTTGTGCTCGAGGATTTCGCATCCATACATGGCGGCTGATCTCGATCTGCGGCGGGCTGGCGACGCCCACGCTGCTTGAGCCTGTAACCAACCTGGCTGCTACAGCGGTTTCAAACGACAACAAAAATACCTAGCAGCACGCGCCGGCGGCTTTCGGCCTGATCGTTCCGTGCGGTCTATAGAGTCAGCGTGTCGGAAAACCGCCCGAAGTCAACCGTATTCGCTTGGGAGTTGTTCCGAGCAAGGGCTAGTATTGCTTCGGGTAGCAGGAAGCCGGGCGAAGGCCCGGCGCTGTGGGGAGGAATAATGAGCCAGTCCGTGAATGGGGGATTGCTCTCGGGCCTTCGGGTCATCGAATTGGGGCATTTCGTCGCTGCACCATTCTGCACGCGGTTGCTCGCCGATCTCGGCGCCGATGTCATCAAGGTCGAGCCGCCCGGCGGCGGTGATCCCGTGCGGCAATGGGGCAAGCAGGTGGACGGCAAGTCGCTCTGGTGGTCCCTGCACGGCCGGAACAAGCGCTCAATCACGCTCAACCTGAAGCACAAGAAAGCAATCGAGATCGTCCTGGGCCTGGTCGCGAGCTGCGACGCCCTCGTCGAGAACTTCCGGCCCGGTCAGCTCGCGAAGCTGGGGCTTGGTGCCGAAACGCTCCGGCAGACGCGGCCCGGCCTCGTGATCGCGCATATCTCCGGCTTCGGCCAGGACGGGCCGTATCGCGATCGCGCCGCCTTCGGTGTCATCGGCGAGGCTATCGGCGGCCTTCGCTATCTATGCAATCATCCGCCCGAGCTGACCGATCTGCCTCCTGTGCGGGTCGGGATCAGCGTCGGCGACTCGCTTGCCGGACTGTACGCGGCATTCGGCATCATGGCGGCGGTCTGGAAGCGGGACCGGGCGAACGGCGGCGACGGGCAGGGGCGAACCCTGGACGTGGCCCTGACCGACTCCATTCTCAGCTTCATGGAGGGCCTGCTCCCCGAGTACGGCGAGCTCGGCACCGTGCGCCAACCGGTCGGCTCGCGCATTTCGACCGCGGCGCCCTCGAACGCCTACCCCACCTCGGACGGCAAGTGGATCCTGATCGCGGCCAACTCCGAGCCGCTGTTCGCGCGCTTGGCGGCGCTGATCGATCGGCCGGAGATCACGAGCGATCCCCGTTTCAAGGGAAACCAAGCGCGGGTGCGGCACGCGGATGCGCTCGACCCGATCATCGGTGCTTGGAGCGCTAGCCTCACCGCGGCCGAAGCGGACCGGCGGCTCACGCAAGCCGACATCCCCTGCACCCAGATCTACACGGCCGCGGAATGTGCTAGCGATCCGCAGTTCCGGGAGCGCGGCATGGTGCGCGAGATACCGGACCCGCAGTTCGGCGGCCGGGCCATTCTGCACCCGGGTATCGTACCCCACGTGCCGGAGAGCCTAGGGACAGTCCGCTGGCCCGGTCCGCCGGTCGGCGCGCACACGGAGGAGGTCTTGGGAGAGCTGCTCGGCCTGCCGTCTGGCGAGGTCGAGGACCTCCGAAAGCAAGGGGTTATCTGATGAAAAAAGGTGCAGGCGAGCGGGACGTACCTGCCGTTGGCACGAGATGGGCGGAGCGGGAGAGGCCGAGAATATGTGGCTGCGGCGGAGACGCGGCCCGGGGTTCTGATCCCGTGCGGGACGAGATAGGTTTTCCCTTAAATACACCCGTTTGGCTTGAGTTTCGCTTCATTCCGTCCCGCCGGGGCTTATCTGTTTGAAAGCCTCGCATCACGTATGCGGGGACAAGCTGCAATCCAACCCGGCCCGCGCCCTTCGGACCACCCGGCGCGGGCAAGTCGTGTTTCCGGCGAGGAAATGCGCAAGCAAAACGGCACAGCCCGGGCCGATCCCGGGCGCCCCGTAACGGAATCAAACAACCACATGGCATCAGCCACAGCCGCCCGCGTCGCCGATATCAGTCAGGATCATTTCCGGGGCGAGGATTTCGCCTCACTGCTGGACGAGACGCTGGGGCGGGATACCGGCTTCGACGGCTCGGTCGTGACCGGCCGCGTCGTCCGCCTGACCGACGAATACGCCGTCGTCGATGTCGGGCTGAAGAGCGAGGGTCGCGTTGCCCTCAAGGAATTCGGCCCTCCAGGCACCGCGCCGGAGGTGAAGCCCGGCGACTACATCGAGCTCTTTGTCGAGCGCTACGAGGACCGGGACGGCTCCATTGTGCTCTCGCGCGAGAAAGCGCGTCGCGAGGAGGCCTGGACCAATCTCGAAAAGGCGTTCGAGGGCAACCAACGCGTAAACGGCACGATCTACGGCCGGGTGAAGGGCGGGTTCACCGTCGACCTCGGGGGCGCCGTCGCCTTCCTTCCCGGCAGCCAGGTCGATATCCGCCCGGTGCGCGATGTCGGCCCGCTGATGGGCACGCCGCAGCCCTTCCAGATCCTGAAGATGGACCGGGCGCGGGGCAATATCGTCGTCTCCCGCCGGGCCGTGCTGGAGGAAACCCGCGCCGAGCAGCGGAGCGAGCTGATCCAGGGCCTCAAGGAAGGCATGATCCTGGACGGCGTCGTCAAGAACATCACCGACTACGGGGCCTTCGTCGATCTCGGCGGTGTGGACGGTCTGCTGCACGTCACGGATATCGCCTGGCGGCGCATCAATCACCCGTCCGAGGCATTGCAGATCGGCCAGCAAGTCAAGGTGCAGGTCATCCGCTTCAACCCGGAGACGCAGCGTATCAGCCTCGGCATGAAGCAGCTCGAGGCCGACCCGTGGGAGGGCGTCGCCGCGAAATATCCGCCGGGGGCGAAATACACCGGGCGCGTGACCAACATCACCGACTATGGCGCCTTCGTGGAGTTGGAGCCGGGCGTCGAGGGGCTGGTCCACGTCTCCGAAATGTCCTGGACCAAGAAAAACGTGCATCCCGGCAAGATCGTCGCGACCTCCCAGGAGGTCGAGGTCATGGTGCTCGACGTGGATTCCACGAAGCGCCGGATCTCGCTCGGATTGAAGCAGGTCCAGCGGAATCCCTGGGAGCAGTTCGTCGACGAGCATCCGATCGGCTCCGTCGTCGAGGGCGAAATCCGCAACATCACCGAGTTCGGCCTGTTCGTCGGCCTCAGCGCCGATATCGACGGCATGGTGCATATGTCGGATCTGTCCTGGGACGAGCCGGGCGAACTGGCGATGGCCAAATACGAGAAGGGCCAGACCGTTCGCGCCAAGGTGCTCGACGTGGATGTCGAGAAGGAGCGGATCAGTCTCGGCATCAAGCAGCTCAAGGATGACCCGGCGGCCTCCGTCCTGGATGCGGTCCACAAGGGCGACGTCGTCACCTGCATCGTGACGGCCGTTCAGGCGAACGGCATCGAGGTGAAGGTCAACGACGTGCTGACCGGCTTCATCCGCCGCGCCGAGTTGGCCCGCGACAAGTCGGACCAGCGGCCGGACCGGTTCGCGGTCGGCGAGAAGGTGGACGCCAAGATCACCGCGATCGACCGTGCCGCGCGCAAGCTCAGCCTCACCGTCAAGGGCAAGGAAGTCGAGGAGGAGAAGCAGGCGATGGCCGAGTACGGCTCGTCCGACTCCGGCGCCTCGCTTGGTGACATCCTGGGCGCGGCGATCCGGCGGCGGAACCAGCAAGCGCAATCCGAGAGCGACTGACGCTCGCGGGCGCCGCACCGCGCATGAGTCTGGAGACTGATCTCCTGCTAGACAGGCGGCGCCTCAAGCGTCGCCTGTTTGTGTGGCGCGTGGTGGCGGTCGCGGCGGTGGCGCTCGCGATCGGAGTCGCCATTCGCGCGAGCGGCCTCGGGACCCACGGGAGGCACCTCGCGCGGGTCACGGTCAGCGGGATCATCACCGAGGACCGCAAGCTCAACCAGGCAGTCGCGGCCTTGGCGGCGGACGACGCGGTTCCGGCCGTGATCCTCTATATCAACAGCCCCGGCGGCAGCGTGGCCGGCGGGGAAAGCCTGCACGACATTATCGCACGTGTGGCTGCCAAGAAGCCGGTCGTCGCCGTCATGGGCGGCACGGCGGCTTCGGCGGGCTATATGATCGCCGTTCCGGCCACCCGCATTTTTGCCCGCGAGGGCACGCTCACGGGTTCGATCGGCGTCCTGCTGGAAACCGCCGAGGTTTCACGCCTGCTGAGGACCATCGGCGTGGACGCGGAGGCCATCACCTCCGGGCCTCTCAAGGATCAGCCGAGCTTTCTTCATCCGCTCAGCCCGGCCGGCCGGGAGGTGCTGCAAGGGCTCATCATGGACATGTACGATCAATTCGTCGGCATGGTCGCGTCCGGGCGACACTTGGACCCTGACCGGGTGCGCCAGATGGCGGACGGGCGTGCCTATACCGGACGGCAGGCGCTCCAGCTCGGCCTCATCGACGAGATCGGCGGAGAGCCGGAAGCGCGGGAGTGGCTGGCGACGGAAAAGAGCATCGGCAAAGAGGTGCCGGTTCAGGACGTCTCCACCTCGGGCATTGCGGAGCGGGCGCTCGGCGCCACCCTTGGCCCGCTGTTTGGCAGTCTCGGGAAAACCCTGTTAGGACAAGGGCTTAATCTTGACGGCGCCTGGGCGCTCTGGCAACCTTCGCGCGAATGACAGCCCGGGTCATTCCGAGGCGGGCCGTGCGGGGGCGACACGATGACCAAGTCGGAGCTGATCGCCGAACTCGCCGCCGCCAATCCTCATCTCACGGGGCGCGACGTCGAGCTGATCGTGGCGACGATCTTCGACGAAATCACCGCGGCGCTTTCGCGCGGCGAGAGGGTGGAGCTACGGGGCTTCGGCGCATTTACGGTCAAGCGGCGCAACGCCCGCACGGGCCGGAATCCGCGCACCGGAGAGGCGGTCCCCGTGCAGGAGAAGGGCGTGCCTTTCTTCAAGGCGGGAAAGGAATTGCGAGAGCGCGTGAACAAGGGCCGGCCCGCGCGCAGCTCGGCGGTCGAACGGGTGTCGGCATGAAGAAGCCACGGTTGAGCTTTCCATGCGCCTCCTGATCGCGTTGCCCTTTCTGCTGCTGCTCGTGCTGTTCGCACTATCAAATACGCAGCCTGTGCGCGTCGGCCTGTGGCCGACCGGCTATGGTCTCGAGACCCCCCTATCCGCGGCGGTTCTCGTCGGCATGGCGCTCGCATTTCTGTTCGGGGCGCTGCTCGTCTGGATGTCGGAGCTTGGCCAGCGCCGCCGCGCCCGCCGGGCAGAGCAAACCGTCCGCCTGTTGGAAGAGCAGGTCCAGGAGTTGAAGGCCCGGCTGGCGCCGAAACCCGCGATGCTTCCCCCAGCCGCCTGATCGCCGAGGCGGCCGATGGCGACGAGTCCGACCTCCGATCGCCTCATCGTCGCGCTCGATACGGCGGATCCGGCTGTCGCCGGGGTTTGGACCCGCGCCGTTGCGCCACATTGCGGCCTGTTCAAGCTCGGCCTCGAGTTTTTTCTCGCGAACGGAGCCGCGGGGATGCGGGGCATCACGGAACGGCCCATCTTCCTCGACCTGAAGCTGCACGACATCCCGACCACCGTGGCGGGTGCGGTCCGGGCGGTGCTGCCGCTGCAACCCCGGATGCTCACTCTGCACGCAGTCGGGGGGGCGGTCATGATCGAAGCGGCCCGCCGCGCTTCCGAAGCGGCCGGGGCGAGCCGGCCGCTGTTGTTGGCGGTAACGGTGCTGACCAGCCTGGACGCGGCGAGCCTCGACGCGACCGGCGTTGCCGGAGGTCCCACGCAGCAGGTTCTACGGCTCGCCCGACTCGCGATGTCGTCCGGGGCCGACGGGATCGTCTGTAGTGCGCGTGAAATCGCCGCGTTGCGCGATGCGCTCGGCCCTGAACCCGCCCTGGTCGTTCCCGGTATCCGCCCCAAGGGCTCCCCCTCCGGCGATCAGGCGCGCACGATGACGCCGGAAGAGGCCGTTCGGGCGGGTGCCGACTGGATCGTGGTCGGCCGGCCGATCACGAGGAGCGGCGATCCCGCCAACGCGGCCCGCGCGATCGCTGAGGCGCTGAGGTGAGCGCGCGCGTCAAGATCTGCGGGATCACCGATCCGATCGCGTTCGACGCCGCGGTTGAGGCGGGCGCCGATTGGCTGGGTTTCGTGTTTTTTCCAGCGTCGCCGCGCTACTTGACCCCACAGGCAGCCGCGGCATTGGCTGCGCGATCGCCCGAGGGACCCCGGCGTGTTGGTCTCTTCGTCGATCCCGAGGAAGCGAGCGTCGCTTCCGTCCTGCGCCTGGTGCAACTGGACGTGTTGCAGGTCTACGGACGCGCCACGGAGCCGGCGCGATTGCGCGCCCGCTTCGGTTTGCCGGTTTGGCAAGCGGTGGGCGTTTCCGGCCCGGCCGATCTGCCCCGGGATGGGCGGGGAGCGGACGCGCTCGTGCTGGAGGCCAAGCCTCCGGCCGAGGCGACCCGTCCCGGCGGCAACGCCAGGAGCTTCGATTGGTCCCTGCTCAGAGGTTGGAACCCTCCGGTGGCCTGGATCCTAGCCGGCGGATTGACGCCTGCGAATGTGGGAGAGGCGATACGGGAGACGGGCGCGCCGTCGGTCGACGTGTCGTCGGGGGTGGAGCGGGCGCCGGGGATCAAGGAGCCGGCGCTGATCCGCGCCTTCGTCGCCAACGCCCGGAGCGCCTGACGTAAACCGGTTGGTCATAAGCGGCCGCTAGGCTGTTTCATTCCGGTTCTGAACTGGGAGCTTCCGTGATAGAAACGATGCCGGCGGCGATGCCCACGAACACGGGGCCGCAATCCCGCCCTGGCGCGATCCCGTATGGCAAGGGCGGCCCGACCTTCGGCGGGATCCTCGCCAGCCTGACCGGCGCGACCGCAGCCCGCCCCGCCGCAGGCGGGGCGACGGGCACGCCATCACGTCATGCCGCACGCAAGTTCAATCCCCATGCGACCGGCACGCAGTCGCGACACGCTCCCCGGTCTAGCGGCTCGCTGCCCGGATCGAGCCAGACCGCGCTCCAGCAGGCGATGTCGCTCGAGAATGTTCCAGCGTCCTGGCAATCCGGGCTGCAATTCATCATGGCGCAGGAGTCCGGCGGCACGGTGGACGTCCGCAATCCCCGCCATTCGGCGCGCGGTCTCTACCAGCTCACCGCCGCCAATTACCATTTCAACCCGCGTGGCGCGGACTCGTTCGGGAACGAAGTCGAGGAAGCGCAGGGCGGCATCCGATACATCAAGAACCGCTACGGGACGGCGGAAAACGCCGTCGCCTTCTGGCAGCAGCATCATTGGTATTGATGCCGACCGGCCCGAGGGCGAAGCTCTAGTTAGCTGGCTGCCATTACCTCCGGAGCCGGGATGTGGGCCCGTTTGCGAACAGCGCGGCCGAAATCCTCGAAGATGCGGCGGGACGCCGTGTCCGTCTCGAAATCGTACTCGGGGTGCCACTGCACGCCCGCCGCGAACCCCGGCGCCGGACCGGCTTCGGTCGCCACGACGCGCACCGCCTCGATCGTGCCGTCCGGGGCGGTGGCCTCGACCGCCAGACCGGGGGCCAGCGTCTCGATCCCCTGATTATGCAGGGAGTTGACCGCGATCTCCTCGGCACCCGTGAGGCGATGCAGCCATCCGCCCGGCTGGATGCGAACCGTATGGGCCTTGCCCTGACGCACACTGGCCAGAGGCTGCATCGGAGTCGAGTGGTCGATCCGCCCCGGCAAATCCTGGAGCCGCTGGTACAGCGTCCCCCCCAAGGCCACGTTGAGCTCCTGGAACCCGCGGCAGATCGCGAGCAGCGGGATTCCTCGGCGACGGCCGCCCGGATCAGCGGGAGGACTGCGGCGTCGCGCGCCGGGTCCTCCGGCGTGCCTTCCGCGTGCGGCGGGCCGCCATAGAGCCGCGGTTGCACGTTGGACCGGCTGCCGGTGAGGATGATGCCGTCGAGCCGCTCAAGCAGCGTTTGGATGTCCACGGCCGGGCCGTTCGCCGGAAGCAGGATCGGCACCGCCCCCACCACCTGATCGGTGGCGCGCACATAGGTATCGGATGCGGCATAATTCGGCATTCCGAAGATGCCGAACTGCTTGGTGCAGCAGCTGACGCCAACAAGCGGTTTAAGCGGACCCGGAGCTCTCATCTCGCTGGATATCATTGGCAATTCGGGAATCGAAAAAAAGGCGAATTGCGCGATAGCCGTCATTCCCAACGCGCAGACGGGGAGTTCCGGCCTCCTGGCTCACCCGCCGGACGGGTTGTTCTGGAAGAAGCGCGGGTCCACGAACTCGAACAATTTCGGATCGAAATGCCCGCCGAGTTCCACGTTGTAGAGCGTCACACGGGTCTCCTGCCGCTGAGCGTCGAGCACCGTCCATTGCCGCAATGTCAGGGGGTTATCGGCGAACACCAGCGTCAGGCTGCCCTCGTTCGGAGTCGCGGTGCGTACCAGCGTCACCTGGATCATGCCCGGCTGCCGCTGAAGGCTGGTCACGGTCACGTCCCCGGAGAGGCTGACCCGATCGGCGAGGAGAATCCCGAGCGGGGTGCGGGAGACCGGGATGTTGCTGGTCTGATTGAGTTGCGCGTCGTGGAAGACGACAAGCCCATGTCCGGCCACGAGCAGAAGCGGGCTGGGTGGGTCGTATTGAAACCGCATCCGCCCTGGGCGCTCCAGCCAGGCGGTGCCCTGGCTGGTAGCCCCGTTCGGGGCGACCTGGAGGAAGCGCGCCTTCAGGCTGCGAATGCCGTTCAGGTAAGCCTCGATCCGCGCCAAATCCGCGCGATCGCGGTCGGAGAGAGGGATCGGGCGCGGCTGCGCGCGGACCGATGCGGCGAAGACGAGGGCGGGCAAGAGGGCAAGGAGGGAGCGACGCTTCATGCCACCCGATTTGGTCCCGGACCGGCCGATTTGCAAAGCGTCGGCGATCCGGGCCGGCTATTCTGCGGCTGCGGGAGCGACACCGGCCGCCTGCGCCCACCGGTGAGGCTCCAATTCCTCCGGGCGGTCGGGGAAGAACAGGGCGCAGCCGAGCGTGATCACCGCGAACGCGGCCAACACGAGCGTCACGGCGGCGAGACTGCCCGTGCGTTCGTATAGTATCGCGACGAGCGGGGCTGCTCCGGCGGACCCGAGGAAGCCGACGAAGAAGCGCACCGAGTACATGCGGGTCCGCATCGCCGGAGAGATATAGCGGGCGGTCATGGTCTCGTTGACCGTGACCTGCCCGAAAATCACCGCCGCCACCAGCCCGGCGGTCGGTAGCACCGCCCAGCCATGCGCGAAGGAGAGCGCGCCGAGGCCCGGCACGAGAATGAGCGACATCGGCAAGAACACACGCTTGAGCGTGGTGCGGTCGATGAGTCGGCCGACCGTGAACTGCGTCACGGCCCCGCATAGTGTCGCGACGAATGCGGCTGTTCCGACCATCGGAAGCAGCCGGGCGTCGCTCGCCAGGCGTTCCGCCATCAGCTTCGGCAACAGCAGGGTGAAGGCGTTGAACACCAAGCCCGAGACGGCGGCGATCAGCAGGAGCACGACAACGGCGCGGCGGACCAGGGCTGGCGGAATCGGAGGAAATGGCCGGGCATGGTGTTGCGTCGCGTGGTCGTGGAACGGGGTGCGCAGCCACAGCAGGCCGAGCAGCGCGCAGATCGCCCCGGGCAGCACAAAGGCGAAGCGCCACCCTGCGTGTTGCGCGAGGAACGCCGTGACCACCGGCGCCAGGGCGACGCCGATATTGCCGAACACGCCGTTCACGCCGATCGCGCGACCCGGAAGGTCCCCCGCCGCTTCCACCAGCATGGCGGTGCCGACCGGGTGATAGATCGCGGCGAACAACCCGGTGGCGGCCAGCGTGGCCGCAAGCATCCAGGGTGTCGCGGCGAAGCCCGTCACCGCCATGGAAAGCCCGGTGCCGAGAAAGAAAACGGCCATCAGGGCCTTGCGCCCGAGCCGCTGCGTCAGCCAGCCCTGCGGCAGCGAGAACAGGCCGTAGAGCACGAACATGCCGGTCGCCAGGGCCACGATCGGACCGTACTCCGCGCCGAACGGTCCGCCTCGGCGTGCCATCGCAAGCACTGCCGTCGGTAGGATCAGCAGGCAGTAATGCGTGAACCCATGGGCCGCATTGATGAAGAGGATCTGGCGCTTTTCCGGAGCCATGGGATGACCTCCTACCAGATCAGCGGGATCAGCCGGTAGCGGACGCGGGCGGCGTAGGCCGCGTAGCCCGCGAGCTCGGCCGTGAGAACGCGCTCTTCCATCACCACGCGCCAGCCAATGACGGCCACGAGCAGAGGCGCGGCGGCTAATCCGTACCAGGATCCGAGCAGCAGGGGCGCTCCGAGGAAAAACAGCATGGCGCCGGCGTATAGCGGATGCCGCACGTATGCGTAGGGGCCGGTCGTGACCACTTCCTGCCCGCGCTCCTTCTGGATTCTGACCACCGGAGCGGCGAAGCTATTGGCCCGGAAGGTCAGCCACGCGACGTACATGCAGAGCAGGATGGCAGCCGCACCCAATCCCTGCACCCAGGAAGGAACCTGCGAGATTCGGTAACGAGCGGCGTCGAGCGCCATGAGCACCAGCCAGCCACTCCAAAGCAGGAGAACGGCCAGCAAGAAGGTTTTGTCCCAGGCCGGTTGCCCGGGCTGGACCGGCGAGCCCAGGCGTTGCGCCAGCAGGCCTGGGTCGTGCCGGGCGAGCCAGAGCCCCACGGCCATTCCGGAAATGCTGATTTCGGCCAGGAAGACCCATGCGGCCGGCCAGGCCAGTGTTCCCGCCGGTGCGAACAAGAGCGCCGCCATGAAGGCGACCCACACCGTCGTCTGGATGACGAGTCTGACGACGATCTTCCGCCCCCTTCGCAACTGTGTGCGCGCGGCCCTTCATGTGGCGGCTGCCAGCGTAACGACAACCGGAACCGGGAGTGCCGAGTCTCCGTTCGGGTATAGCGGCGGCCCGGGCTCGGCCGATCGTCTGTCAAGGAGCCACACAGATGCCAGAACGCACCAGTACGCGCGGATTCGCCTCGATGGACAAGGCGAAGCAACGCGAGATCGCCTCCAAGGGCGGCAGCAGCGTACCACCGGAAAAGCGTCCCTTTTCGCAGAACCACAAACTCGCGGCCGAGGCCGGGCGCAAGGGAGGGGAGCATTCGCACGGCGGGAAGCGCAATTCCGGAACGGAAGGCTCTGTCCAGACCTGACGTGAGAGCGCGGGGCGGCGAAGACAGCGGTCCCGCTCTCAGGCGCCGTCGGCCTTCAGCACTTCTCCGGCAAGGTAAAGACTTCCGCAGATCAGCACGCGCGCAGGAGGCCCGCTGCCCGAGAGAGCGCGGAGTGCGTCGGTCAGGGTCGGACCGCGGCGAGCCGCGCCACCCGACGCCGCAACGATCGCGTCCACCTGCATCGCCATGTGCTGACCAGGTTCCGTCACGGCCCAGAGGCTGGCCGCGCAGGGGAGCAGCGGACGCAGGAACAGGGCGGCGTCCTTCGTCTGCTTCATGCCGACCACGAGATGCACCGGCCGGTCACTCCATCGACTCAGGTGCTCCGCCAACGCCGCGCTGGCTCCCGGATTATGGCCGCCATCGAGCCAGAGCTCCCATCCCGCCGGCAGCAGCGCCGCGAGCCGTCCCGACAGGCGTTGCAATCGGGCTGGCCATTCCGCGCGGGCGATACCCTCGCGGATCGCCGGATCGTGAATCGGCAGACGAGCCGCACGCAACGCCGCAATGGCAATCCCCGCATTGTCGAGTTGATGCAGCCCGGCGAGCGATGGCGATGGCAGGTCGAGGCTGCCCTGGGCGTCGGCGAAGCGAAACCCGGCTGGCGCGGGCGCTACGTCCCAGTCCCGGCCACGCAGCAGGGGGTGCGCTCCGGTAGTTTCGGCGTGCGCCCGCAACACCGCGTCGGCATCGTGCTGCTGCGCGCCGATCGCGACGGGGACGCCGGGCTTCATGATGCCCGCTTTCTCGCGCGCGATCGCCGCGAGCGTGTCGCCCAGCAGCTCGCGATGATCCATGGAAATCGAGGTGATCGCACACGCCGCGGGGCGCGCGATGACGTTCGTCGCGTCGCCGCGCCCGCCGAGGCCCACTTCCAGAACGCACAGCTCTGCCGGCTGCTTGGCGAAGAGATGCAGGGCGACCGCGGTGATGACCTCGAACACCGTGATCGGCGCGCCCGCGTTCACGCGCTCGACCTCTTCCAGCGCGGCCGCAAGCGCATCGTCGGAGACGAGCGATCCTGCCACCCGGATCCGCTCGTTGAACCGGACGAGATGCGGCGAGGTATAGACATGCACGCGCATCCCCGCCGCCTCGGCCATTGCGCGCAGAAAAGCGCAGGTGCTGCCCTTTCCGTTGGTGCCGCCGACATGAATCACCGGCGGTAGCCGTTGCTCCGGATGGCCGAGCTTGCCCAGTAGTTCCTGCAACCGACCGAGGCTGAGGTCGATCAGCCGTGGATGCAGCCCGTGCAGCCGCCCGACGATGTCCTCGATGCGTGCGCTCACGCGGCCTGCGGTTCCTTCTCGCGCAACAGCGCGATCAGGCGCGCCAGTGTCGCCTTCAGCTCCGTGCGCTTGACCACCATGTCAACGATACCGTGCTCGTGCAGGTATTCGGCTCGCTGGAATCCTTCCGGAAGCGTTTCGCGCACGGTCTGCTCGATCACGCGCGCTCCGGCAAAGCCGATCATAGCGCCGGGCTCCGCGATCTGGATGTCCCCGAGCATCGCGAAGCTCGCTGTCACGCCGCCTGTGGTCGGATCCGTGAGTACGACAATGAAGGGGAGCCCCGCCTCTTTCACCAGGCGCGTGGCGATCACCGTGCGCGGCATCTGCATGAGGCTGATCGCGCCTTCCTGCATCCGCGCTCCACCCGAGGCGGTGAACACGATGAACGGCGCGTCTTGCAGAACGGCGAGCCGGGCGGCGGCAACGATGCCCTCCCCAACCGCTGCGCCCATCGAGCCGGCCATGAACTCGAATGCCATCACCGCGACCACCGCGCGATGTCCGCTTATCATGCCATGCGCGACGATCAGCGCCTCATCCAGATGCGTCGTCTCGCGCGCCTCCTTCATGCGTTCCGTGTATCGCTTGCCGTCCCGGAACCGCAGCGGATCAGCCGGCGCCTTGGGCAGCTCGATGCGCGTCCAGCTTCCCTCGTCGAACGTCCAGGCTAGCCGTTCCGGAGCGCTGGCGCGCATGTGATGCCCGCAATGCGGACAGACCTTGAGGTTCTTCTCGAGATCCGCGCGGAAGATCATCTGCTGACATTCGGGACACTGGTGCCACAGATTTTCCGGCACCTCGCGGCTGGCGAAAAGCGTGCGGATCTTGGGTCGGACGTATTCGGTCAGCCAACTCATGCCTGCCTCTGTGTCGCTCGATTCTTAGGCTGTCGTGCGCGCTTCCCGCACGCCCTCGGCGAGCGCGCGCACCTGATCCAGCACGCAGCGCACCGTGTTGGATCGAGCGCGCCCGTGTTCGTCGAGGCTCGCCGCCAAGGTGTCGATGAGCGCGGAAGCGACCACGGCGGCATCGGCGGCGCGCACGGCTTCGGCTGCCTGTGCCGGGGTGCGCACGCCAAAGCCGATCGCGACGGGAAGGTCGGTCACGCGGCGGATTCGCGGGATGTTGGCGGCCAGCTCGGCGCCGCTCGCCGTCCGGGTGCCGGTTATGCCGGTGATGCTCACGTAGTAGACGAAACCGGAGCTGCCATTGAGAACCAATGGCATCCGGTCATCGTCCGTCGTCGGCGCGACCAGGCGAACGATGTCGAGCCCGTGCGCGTTCGCATGCGGCACGAGCAGATCGGACTCTTCGGTCGGCAAATCCACGATGATGAGCCCGTCCACGCCCGAAGCGGCGGCATCCTGGCAGAACCGTTCCGGCTCGTAGGTGAGGATCGGGTTCAGGTAGCCCATGAGGATGATAGGTATCCTGTCATTCTCGCGCCGGAAGTCGCGCACCATCGCAAGCGTCGCCGCGACCGTCGCGCCCGCTTTAAGCGCACGCTTGCCGGCGGCCTGGATGGTGGGACCGTCCGCCATCGGGTCGGTGAACGGCATGCCCACCTCGATCAGATCGGCCCCCGCGAAGGGCATCCCGCACAGGAGCTCGAACGACGTCGCACCGTCCGGGTCCCAGGCTTCGAGAAACGGGATCAACGCGCCCCGTCCCTCGCGCTTCAGCTCCGCGAACCGGGCGGCGATGCGGCTCATGCGCCCCAATCCCCTCCCGCGAGGGAAGCGGGCGCTTTTCTCCTCCTCCCCTTGCGGGAGGAGGCCGGGAGGAGGGGAAACCGAACGATCACAGCTTCACCCCCAGATGCTCGGCGATGGCGAAGATGTCCTTATCGCCGCGGCCGCACAAATTCATCAGGATGATCTCGTTCTTCCCCATTTCGGGCGCGAGCTTCGCCACATGCGCCAGTGCGTGCGCCGGTTCGAGCGCGGGGATGATCCCTTCGGTCCGCGTGCAGAGCTGGAACGCGTCCAAGGCCTCCTCGTCGGTTGCGGCCACGTACTCGACGCGCCCGATCTCATGCAGCCACGCGTGTTCGGGGCCGATGCCCGGATAATCGAGCCCCGCCGAGATGCTGTGGGCTTCCTCGATCTGTCCGTCGTCGTCTTGCAGCAGATAGGTACGATTGCCGTGCAGCACGCCCGGCCGTCCGCGCGAGAGGCTCGCCGCATGCTCGTGCGTATCGAGCCCGCGCCCTGCGGCTTCGACACCGATCAGCCGCACGGAAGGATCATCCAGGAATGGGTGGAACAGCCCCATCGCGTTCGAGCCGCCGCCGATGCAGGCGACCGCGACATCCGGCAATCTCCCCTCGCGCTCCCGCAGTTGCGCCTTTGCCTCCTCGCCAATCACCGACTGGAAGTCACGCACCATCATCGGATACGGGTGCGGCCCGGCTACGGTGCCGATCAGGTAGTAGGTGTCGCGCACGTTGGCGACCCAGTCGCGCAAGGCCTCATTCATCGCGTCCTTGAGCGTCGCGGCGCCCGAGGTGACGGGCTTCACCTCAGCGCCGAGCAGTTTCATGCGGAACACGTTCGGCTTCTGCCGTTCCACATCGGTCGCGCCCATGTAGACAGTGCAGGGCAAACCGAACAGCGCGCACATCGTGGCGGTCGCGACCCCGTGCTGGCCCGCGCCGGTCTCGGCAATGATCCGCCTCTTGCCCATGCGCCGGGCCAGCAGGATCTGGCCCATGCAGTTGTTCGCCTTGTGACTGCCGGTATGGTTGAGTTCGTCGCGCTTGAAGTAGACTTTCGCCCCGCGCAGCTCTCGCGTGAGCCGCTCGGCGAACCAGAGGGGCGAGGGCCGTCCCACGTAATCCCGCAGATAAAAATCCAGCTCCGCCTTGAAGCCGGGATCGGCCTTCGCCTCGGCGTAGGCGTGCTCGACCTGTAAGATGAGCGGCATCAACGTCTCGGCGACGAACCGGCCGCCGAACCCGCCGAACCGGCCGCGCGCATCGGGGCCGTTCCGCAGGCTATTCGCGCCGTGCTGGACGGCGAGGGGCTTGTTCACTGGCTCGCTCCGCTGATGCCGGTCTGGCCCGCCGGCCGCCCGGGCGACGTGCCCCGTCAAATGGCGATATATCTGCTCCCCTCAATCCCCGGCAAGCGATGAGGGAGCAAACGCGATGGTTCGGATCGACCGGGTCGTGACCCGTGGCGGCGATGGCGGAAAGACCTCACTCGGCGACGGCGCCCGCGTGCCGAAGCACGCTCTGCGCGTCGAGGCCTATGGGACGGTGGATGAGGCCAATGCCGTGATCGGCGTCCTGTGTGTGCATGTGCAAGGTGACGTGCAGGTGAGTGCCACGTTGCGGCGCGTGCAGAACGATCTCTTCGACGTCGGCGCCGATTTGTGCGTGCCGGGGGAGGGGGGCGACCGGCTTCGCCTGACCGACGCGCCATCGGCCGCCTTGGAAGCGGAGATCACTTCCATGAACGCATCGCTCGCGCCGCTCAAAAGCTTTGTGCTTCCGGGCGGCACGCCCGCAGCGGCGTACGCCCATCTGGCCCGCACGGTCGTCCGGCGGGCGGAACGGCTGGTCGTGGCGCTGGCGGAAGCCGAGGCGGTAAATATGGCGCTGATACGTTACCTCAACCGCCTGTCCGACTACCTGTTCGTGCTTGCGCGTCGCCTGAACGGGAACGGAAGTTTGGATCTCGAATGGGTGCCGGGCGCCAACCGCTAACCGGGCTCAGGGGTCCCCGACCGGTCAGGCTCGCTGACCGGCGCGGCCGAGGGTTCCGGGGGCTTGGCTCTCACCCCGCAACATCGGGTCCAGCTTGCCGGCCCGGTCCAGCGCCTGCAATTCATCGCAGCCGCCGATCGAGCGGCCGTCGATGAAAATTTGTGGGACGGTCGTACGCCCGCCCGAACGCCGCGCTGCCTCGGCCCGTTCGGGGGTTCCGTAGGGAGCATCGATTTCCTGGTCCTCGACGCCCTTGTCGTCCAGGATGCGCTTGGCCCGGCTGCAATAGGGACACCAGGGCTGGGTATAGATTTCCACCTTCGGCATACTTCGTCTCCTGGCGCCGAAGGTCGTGCCTTCGGCGCCAGATCGCAAGAGCGGGAAGGCAATGCTACCCGAAGCTAGATGCCGATCCGGCCCAGGACGTAGCCGATGCCCAAGGCAATCAGAACCGCGGGAATCGGCTGAGTGCGGATGAACTCGTCCAGCTGACCGCCTGTCTGTTGTAGCTGTCCGGCCGTTCTGCTGACCGCGCGGCCTTGCGAATCCAGCAACCCGCTATTCGCGTTTTGCCGCAGTCGCGTTTTGCCCGGTCGCGCCGCTCGAAGCCGCACCGCCGGTCTGGTCTGAAGCCATCGTGTCCTCCTCAGGCGGTCAGGCGGCCGATGAGGAAACCGATCCCGAGCGCAATCAAGGCTGCCGTGAGCGGCTGGTCTTTCACCAGATCGCTGACCTGACCCATCGCGTTCTGCGCTTGGCCGGCGGCTTGGTTGTAGACGCCCTGGGCCTGGGTCTTGGCGTCGCCGAGCATGTCGCCCGCCGTACTCTGCGCCCGCCCTGCCATGTCGCGCGCCGCGCCGGTGATCCGATCCGTGTCCATGAAGCTCTCCCTTGGGTCTAGCCTCGCGTAACAACCGCGCGGTCTGGCCTTAGTTCCAAAGGAGCGGGAGAGCTCTGCACCCCACCCGGCCCGGAAGGCTCAGGCCAGCCTCGGATCCGGCACGCGGGCTGCGGCCAGAACGTCCACATTCACCGCTCCGGCCGCCTTTAGCGCGAGAGCGCAGGCGTTCGCCGTCGCGCCGGAGGTCAGCACGTCGTCCACCAGCAGCACCCGCCGTCCATCGATCCGCGCCGCCCGCGAAGCCCGCACGGCGAAAGCCTCCGCCACCTCCGCCTGTCGCTCGGCGGCCGTGTGCTTGCCGAGCGGCGCTGTGCGGCGGACGCGGCGCATGGCGTCCGGCAGGGCGGGGATGCGCGCGATCCGGGCCAGCGCGCGGGCGAGCAGCGCGGCTTGATTGTAGCGGCGCCGGAACAGACGGGCGCGATGGAGCGGCACCGGCACGAGCACCTCGGCATCGCGCAAAAGCTGCGCGCCGGCCCGCGCCATCAAGGGGGCGAGCGCGGCGGCGATCTCGGTCCGGTCGGCGTGCTTGAATGGCAGGATCAGCCGCCGCGCATGCGCATCGTAGCGGAGCGCCGCGCGCGCGCGGCCGAACTCCGGCGGGACCGTCCGGCAGGAAGGGCAGAGCCGGTCGGGACCGCCCTGCGCCGCCACCGCGAACGGAACGCCGCAGCAGACGCAACAGGGCTCGGTCACGAAGCCGGTCTGCCGGAAGCAATCGGGGCAGAGCCGGCCGGGCTCCTCCACCTGCGCGCCACAGATGACGCAATGGGGCGGCAGCAGGAGATCCAGCGCCGCCGCGCCCGCCCGACGCACGCCATGTCCGAGATGCGCGATCACTTCCCCACCTTTTCCGTGCATCCTCGCGAAAGCGGGGATCCATTGATCAGCCGTCTGGGTCCCCTTCGCGGGGATGAGCGGGAGCGGTAGTGAAGCACCTCAACCCGCTTGGGTAGCGACACCGAAATGCACCGTCCCGTCGCGGGCGATCTGGTCCAGCAGATCGGTCTCCCAGGCGAGATAAGCGCGCATGGCCGCCGCCACGCCTTCGTTGCGATCGTACGGACGGAGGTAGCAATCGACGCAGGCCTCGTCCGGGGGGGTGGTCCGGTCCCGCACCAGCGGGCGGCCGAAGGCATGCCAGAACGCCGTGCCGCCTTCGAGCGCGCGCACCTCGGCCCCGGTCACCGTCTGGAGCTCCGGCACGGCGAGCCGGGCCAGGGTTCCATCCGGCGAGGTGGCGATCACGTGCCGCGCCTCCGCGAGCTGCGGCCGCAGGCGGTCGAGCCGTGTTCGGATACCCCACAGCGCGCCGGGGATGTGGCCGTCGCGGTAATCCATGCTGCGTCCGACATCTACCACCAGCGTGCGGTCGCCGGTGTCCAATAGCGCGACCAGCTCCGGGACGCCGATCATCGGTACCGGCGCCGCGAGTTCCGGCACCGGTACCGGGGCGGTGCCCGACGCGCGCGCCTCATCCAGTCCCCCTTCCACCACGAACACGTCGCGGTGGCCCATCTGCCGCAGCCATGCGGCCGCCATGCGCGCGCGCACCCCAGTATCGTCCAGGAGTACGATGCGGGCGCCCCGGACTCCGATCCACTGGTCGGTTGCCTGTAGCAGTTGGCCTCCCGGAGCGTTGCGGCTGCCGGGACGATGCCCGACGCGGAATTCGGCGGGATCGCGCACGTCCAGCACGTAGCAGGTACGATCCGGGTCCTCCTCGAACCGCACCAAGTCGATCGCTCCGATCACCCCGACGCCCGAGGATTCGGCGAATGCCTTCGCGCGTTCGAGCGCCAACGGCACGCTTCGGGGTGTCCCCGGCTCATAATGCGCGCTGCGGCCTCGCTCGCAGCGGAAGCCGGCCAGCTCCCAACCCATCGTTCCGTTGCGGAGCGCGACGACCCGGTTGGGCAGCTCCAGCCGGCGCAGGCTTTCCGCGCCCAGAATGCTCCGAGTTCGGCCGGCGCAGCTCACGACGACAAGGGTATCGGGATTGGGCGCGAGATCGCCGATCCGGTAGGCGAGTTCGCCGCCCGGCACGTTGATCGCCTTCGGGATCGACATGCGAACGAACTCTTCCTGTGTGCGGCTGTCGAGCACGACCATGTTGCGTCCGGTGTCGATCCAGGCCTTGAGCTCCGCCGGATCAACGCTTTCCGTGCCGAAGTGCCGCTCGACCCATTCGCCGAACGCCTTGGACGGTACGTTGATGCCGGTGAACAGTACGAAGCCGGCGGCCGCCCAGGCCGGCGTGCCGCCCTCGAGCACCGATACCTCGGTGCAGCCGATCGCCTCGAGATACGCCGCAAGCTGGTCTGCAGTCCCCTGCCCGTCATCCGTGCAGACGACCCGGACGCCAAGCCGGGGCAGCAGAGCGCGGGCGCGGATTTCGCGTCGCGACAGGGGGCACGGCACCGCCCAGAACAGGTGACCGGAGCCGAACTCCCCCTCCTCCCGCGCATCGAGCAACGCGAGCTCGTGCCCGTCGGCGATCCACCCGCGCAGGGTGTGTGCATCGATCCGGTTCATCTGGGCGGAAGGTAGGCGCGGCCGGGAACGCTTGGCAATCTCAGGCCCGAAGAGCACATCGAACGGATGACGCAGAGCCCGATCGAGGTGTTTGACCGCCGCGCCGTGCGCTTGCACCGTGACCGTGCCGCGGCCACCGTGCCGCTGGTGGCGGATCTGCTGCGTGAGCTCGCCGAACGACTGCTCGATCGCCTCGACGACACCACGCGCCGGTTCGACCGGGCGCTCGACATCGGCGGCCGCGGGGTGGTCGCGCCGCTGTTGCGGGAACGCGGGATCGACACCGTAGGCTGCGATCTCTCCCCCCGGATGGCGCGGCGGAGCGGCGCCCTAGCCGTGGCTGCCGACGAGGAATTCCTGCCATTCGGAGACGCGAGCTTCGACCTCGTGGTCGCGAGCCTGTCGCTCCACTGGGTCAACGATCTGCCGGGCGCGCTGATCCAGATCCGCCGGGCCCTGCGGCCGGACGGATTGCTGCTCGCGAGCCTGCCGGTTCTGGGAACGCTCGCCGAGCTGCGCCGCAGCCTCACCGAAGCCGAGCTGGCGCTCGCGGGCGGCGCGTCGCCCCGCGTATCGCCATTCCCGGAATTACGGGATTGCGCTGGCTTGTTGCAGCGCGCCGGCTTCGCCCTGCCGGTGGCGGATCTGGAGGAGATTCGGCTGCTCTACGCCGATTCGCTCGCGTTGCTCCGGGAGCTGCGCGCAGCCGGTGAAGCCAACGCGCTCCGGCAGCGCGATCGGCGCATCCCGGACCGGGCGCTGTTCCCTAGCGCGTTGGCCGGTCTCGGCGTCGGTGAAGAGAGGCGCGTTCCGGCGACCCTCCGCCTTGCGGTGCTGACGGGCTGGTCGCCGCTGCGTGGGGGCGAGCAGAGCGAGAAGCAACCGAAAGTCGAAAGTGAGTTGCCCTGAACTCCGAAACTTTGACGGGACCATCGCGTAAGTAGGTTCTGAACCGGGTCCGGTTCGTCTTTATCAGCTCGAGGAACAGATCATGGGTCTGACGTCACGCGCGATGGCCGCCGCAGCCGCGATCGCCCTGCTATCGCTGGCCGCCTGCACCGTGAACACGAATCCCCCCCCTGTGGCGGCGACCCCGGCCCCGGTCGTCGTGCAGCAGCCGCCGCCCGCCGGTAGCGGGACCGTGGTGGTTCAGCCTCGCGCTTACTGAGCCGCGCTCCCCAAGCCCTCGGGCCGGGGGCCGAGGTGCTCTAGCCGCCCGTCACGCTCATGTGGCGGGCGACGGAGGGGCGCTCGTGGCGGCGGTCGATGACGAAGTCGTGACCCTTCGGCTTGCGGGCGATGGCCGCGCGGATGGCTCGATCCAGCACCTCGTCCGGCACGCCCGCGCGTAGCAGCCCCCGGAAATCGGCCGCGTCGTCCTGGCCGAGGCACATGAACAAGGTGCCCGTGCAGGTCAGCCGCACTCGATTGCAGCTCTCGCAGAAATTATGGGTCATCGGGGTGATGAACCCGATGCGCCTTCCCGTCTCGGCGACGGTCACGTAACGGGCCGGCCCGCCCGTGCGATAGTCCGTGTCCACGAGCGTCCAATGGCGCTTGAGGCGGCTTCGCACCAGCGACAACGGCAGGTACTGATCGGTCCGGTCCCCTTCGATGTCGCCGAGCGGCATTGTCTCGATGAGGCAGAGATCGAAGCCATGCTCGCCGCACCACGCGACCATCGCGTCGAACTCGTCCTCGTTCACGTCGCGCAGCGCGACCGCGTTGATCTTGACCGCGAGCCCAGCCGCCTTGGCCGCGAACACGCCCTCGAGCGTCTTCTCGATCTTTCCCCGGCGCGTGATCGCCGCGAACCGGTCGGGATCGAGAGTATCGAGCGAAACGTTCACGCGACGCACGCCGGCGGCATGAAGCGCCTCCGCGTGCTTCGCGAGCTGGGTGCCGTTGGTTGTGACGGTCAGCTCCTTCAGCCCGGAGCCAAGCCGCGCGCCGAGGCTTCCGAACAGCCGTATCACGTCGCGCCGCACCAGCGGCTCGCCCCCGGTGATCCGGATCTTCGTTGTGCCGAGGCGGATGAACGCGCCGCAGAGGCGGTCCAACTCCTCCAGGGAAAGAATTTCCGTCTTGGGGAGGAAGGTCATGTCCTCCGACATGCAGTACACGCAACGAAGATCGCAGCGGTCCGTGACCGAAACACGCAAGTACGTGACGGCCCGGCCGAATGGATCGATCATCGAGGCGGAAGCTTTCTGCATGCTCAATGAAGTGCGCGATTTCGGCCAGTTCTTCAAGGGCGGCCGGTCCGGTCAGGCCTCGGCTCCTCGCACAACTCGAGCGAGACGACCGCCACGTTCACCATGACCTTGCCGGCGTTTTCGAAGTTTACGGTGACCCGGTCGCCGAGGGCGGACTGGACCTGCCCGAGCCCCCAATCCGGACGGCCGGGGTGACGAACGAACTGGCCCGGCTCTATGGAGGAGATCGGCGCCACCGGCATGGGCTCGCATTAGGCCTCTGCCGGCGTTTGGGAAAGGGAGGGAGGACGCGTCATGACCGACCCCTTGCGGCTGGCGGAAATCCTTTGCGCCCGGTTTTGCCACGATTTCAGCGGCGTCTTGGGCTCGCTGATGGGCGCGATCGAGCTGGCCCGCGACGAACCGCAGGCGAACGCGGAGGCGCTGTCGGTCGGGGCAGACGCTGCGGTCGTGTTGGCCAAGCGGCTGCGACTGCTGCGCGCGGCCTGGGCGGGCGATTGCGGGCCGCTCGCGCCCGCGCAGCTCGCCGCACTCGGTGAGGGACTTTCCTTCGGCAAGCCGATCCGGCTGGATCTTCTCGGGGCTGGACCCCGGAACGACGTTCCCGCCCGAGGCGGCCCGGTTAGCACTGAACGTCGTCTTGCTTGCAGGCGAGTGTTTGCCCCACGGCGGCACGCTCGTGCTGTGCGGTTCGCCGGGGTCCGACGTGATCGCGATGATCGAGGGGCCGCGGGCGGCATGGCCGCCAGGATTTGCCGCCTTTCTCGCCGGCGAGGGGGCAGCTTGGGCCGCGCTGACCGATCCGCGAACGGCGCAGGGTCCGCTCACGGCGCTAGTCGCCCGCGCGGCGGGGTTGCGCCTCTCGCTGATGATGCCGAGCGGGCCGGCAGCTGGACCCGCGCCGCTACTGATCGGGATGCGCCCCGGCGCGTAAGACGCGATCTACCGGGATAAGCAGCCCGACCATCTCGTGATCGGCGGGGAGCATCGGGCGTGGGGTGTCCGCGTTCTGGACCGAGGACGTCGGTAGAGGGCCGCCGTTCCCCGTGATCGGCGGGCTTTCGGACAGGGGTTTTGCCATGAGCGAGTTCATCGAGGCTTTGGAGTGCATCGGCTGCGGCAAGCTTGAGGGGCCACGGCCTTGCATCGGAATCTGTCAGGACCGGATCGTAGAGCTCGTCTATGCCCAGGAATACAAGGACGCGCTTGCGCAGGCGCGCCGCGCGGAGCAGCAGGCCAAGGGGCTTGAGGCATTGGTCAAGCAGCTCGCCTGGACGAAGCCCCGCGGCGGCGAGTGGGAGCGTTCCTACCGGAACCTCCAGGAGCAGGCCCGTCGCCTCCTAAGTTCGCGCTCCTCTCATCCACCCGTCGGGGATGGTGTTGCACGTCCGCCAGGGGAAGGCGAGCGAGTGGACGCGGCTCCGACCAGCGAGGGCGCCTGACGCTCGCGGACTGGTCCGGCGCATGGCTCGGCTTTACCCTTTTTTGGATGATCCCGCTCAGGATCGGCTCCCCGTCCGGACAGAGATCGGTCCGGACTCGTGGAGAGCCGCATGGACGACCTGCTCGCCGATTTTCTGGCCGAAACGAACGAGAGCCTCGCCGAACTCGATCTCGCCGTCGTGCGACTGGAGAGCGCGCCGGAAGATGAGCAGACGATCGCGCTCATCTTCCGGCACGTCCACACGATCAAGGGCACTTGCGGCTTCCTGGCGCTGCCGCGGCTCGAGCGGGTCGCGCACGCGGCGGAGAACGTCTTGGGACGGCTGCGCGATGGCGCACTGCCGGTCACGCCGGAGATCGTCAGCCTCATCCTGACAGCGCTCGACCGGATCAAGACGATCCTGGCCGGGCTCGCCACCAGCGGGGCTGAGCCGGCCGGTCAAGACGCTCAACTCATCGCGGCGCTGGACGCGGCCCACGAGAGCAGGGCCGTCGATCCCGTGCCTCCCCCCGCCGTCACACCCAGTGCGGAGCCGCCTCCCTCAGTCGCGCACGGCGCCCCCGCGACCATCGGCATCGTCCCGGAGGCGCCGCAAACCGAACCGGCCGCCGCGACGCAGACCATCCGGGTCGCGGTCGAGGTCCTCGAAGACCTTATGACGCTCGTGAGCGAATTGGTGCTGACACGCAACCAGCTCCTGCAACTCGCGCGCAACGAGTCGAACAACACCTTGGCCGTGCCGCTGCAACGGCTTTCGCAAATCACCTCGGATTTGCAGGAAGGCGTCATGAAGACGCGGATGCAGCCGATCGGACACGCTTGGAATAAGCTGCCGCGACTCGTCCGCGACCTCGCGCACGAACTGGACAAGCGGATCGAACTGAAACTGCTCGGCGCGGATACGGAACTCGACCGGCAGGTGCTCGAACTTATCAAGGACCCGCTGACGCACATGGTCCGCAACAGCGCGGATCACGGGCTGGAAACCTCCGCCGAGCGGCGCGCGGCGGGGAAGCCTGAGACCGGACACATCACGCTCAACGCCTTCCACGAAGGAGGGCACATCATCATCGAGATCGGCGACGACGGGCGCGGGCTCGCGGTGGACAGGATCCGGGCGAAGGCGCTCGCCAACGGCCTCGCATCCGAGTTGGAGCTCGCGGGCATGAGCGACGCCCAGATACAACGCTTCATCTTCCGTCCCGGATTCTCGACCGCCGCCGCTGTCACCGCGATCTCCGGCCGCGGGGTCGGCATGGACGTGGTGAAGACCAACATCGAGCGCATCGGAGGGACGATCGACCTGAGAAGCGTACAGGGCGCGGGAAGCACGTTCACGATCACGATTCCGCTCACGCTCGCGATCGTCTCGGCGCTGATCGTCGAAGCCGGTGGGGAGCGCTTCGCGATCCCGCAGATCAGCGTCATGGAGTTGGTGCGAGCGGGCGGCCGCTCCGGTACCTCGATCGAGAAGCTGAACGAAACGCCGGTGCTGCGCTTGCGCGATCGGCTGCTTCCGCTGGTCAGCCTAGCCGGATTGTTGCGTCTCGCTCCCGCGCCGGCGCAGTCAGGCGAGTACATCGTTGTGGCGCAGGTCGGTGCTGAGGTGCTCGGCATCATCGTCGATCGCGTGTTCGACACCGAGGAAATCGTGGTGAAGCCGGTCGCGCCGATTCTGCGCCATATCACCATGTTCAGCGGCAATACGATTCTCGGTGACGGCTCGGTCATCATGATCCTTGATCCGAACGGAATCGCGCGCGCGAGCGGCATTCTCGGCGGTGGGACAAGGATGCAGGTGGAGGTGCCGAACGCGCCGGAGTCGGGAGAACGGACGGCGATGCTGCTGTTCCGGGCGGGCGGAGCCCAACCTCTTGCCGTCCCGCTCAGCTTCATCGCGCGATTGGAAGAGATCGAGCGCGAGCGAATCGAGCACTCCGCGGGTGCGCCGGTCGTGCAATACCGCGGCCGCCTGATGCCGCTTGTCTCGATCGGCGATGCGCCGGGGGTGAGCGCGCGCCAGCCGGTGCTGGTCTTCACCGAGGGCGACCGCAGCATGGGACTGATGGTGGACGAGATCGTGGACGTCGTTCAGGAACGCTTGCGCATCGAGCTTACTGCCACGCGCCCGGGGCTTCTCGGGACAGCGGTGATCGCCGGGCAGGCGACCGACGTGATCGACAGCGAATACTGGCTAGCCCGCGCTTCGCGGTTCCTCACCGCACCGGCAGCGGCCTGAAAGCGAGGACGGACATGAGCATCACTCTCGCGAAACGCGTGTCATCCGCTGAACAGCAGCGCGCCCTCGTCACGTTGACGGTCGCGGGCCAGCTTTGCGGCGTGCCGGTGATGGAGGTGCGCGACATTCTCGGCGAATACCCGCTTACGCGAGTCCCGCTCGCGCCCCCGGAGATCGCCGGCAGCCTCAATCTGCGCGGGCGCATCGTGACCGCGATCGACCTCCGCCGCCGGCTCCGCCTGCCGCCCGCGCCGGATCGAACCCGGCGAATGTCGGTGGTGTCCGAGCAGGCGGGCGAGCTGTACGCCTTGCTCGTCGACGAGGTTTGCGAAGTAATGAGTTTCGAGGGCGAGGCGTTCGAGCGAAATCCGCCTACGCTCGGCGCGGTGTGGGCCGAGTTCAGCACCGGCATCTACCGTCTGCCGGACCGGCTGCTCGTTGTGCTTGATTTGCCGAAGCTGCTGACGACGGAGCGGGCATGACCGCGATGAAGCGAGGAACCTGCCTCGTCGTGGACGACAGCCGGGTCGTGCGCAAGGTTGCGCGGCGCATCCTGGAAGCGAACGGCTATGCGGTCGATGAGGCTGAGAACGGCGAGTTGGCGCTCGAATCCTGCATCGCCCGGATGCCGGATTGCGTGCTGCTCGACTGGAACATGCCGGTGATGAATGGAATCGAATTTCTCAAGCACCTGCGCGCCCGCTTTGGGCCGGACAATCCGCCCGTCGTGTTCTGCACGACGGAGAACGACATGAGCTTCATCGAGCAGGCGATCGAGCACGGCGCGCAGGAATACATCATGAAGCCGTTCGACGAGGACATCCTGCTCGGCAAGTTCGCGCAGATCGGTTTCGCGTGAGCGCGACCTTGCGTCCCGCTGCCCGCCCGTCCGACGCGCGGGAAGTCCGGGTCATGATCTGCGATGATTCCATCGTCATCCGGGGTGCCCTGGCGCGCATGCTGGAGAGCGATCCGAGGGTCCGCGTCGTCGCGCGCGTCGGCAACGGACAGATCGCGCTCGACGCGCTCAAACGCCAGTCGGTCGATGTGCTCCTGCTCGACATCGAGATGCCGGTAATGGACGGGCTGACGGCGCTTCCGCTGCTGCTCGAGGCCGACCCCGGACTGCGCGTGATCATGGCCTCCACCCTGACGACGCGAGGGGCCGACATCGCGATGCGGGCGCTCCGGCTCGGAGCCGCGGATTATCTAGCCAAGCCGAGCGCCGGGGCGGTCGGCGGAAACAACGGCTTCCGCGAGGAACTGCTCGGGAAGGTGTGCGGGCTGGCGCGTCTCCGCCGCGTTTCCGGTCCGGACCCCGGGAACGCCGGGGCCTGGAATCTTCGCCCGGCCCCGGTCCTGGTGCCGCGCTTGCTCGCCATCGGGAGCTCCACCGGCGGCCCGCACGCGCTGTTCGCTTTGATCCAGGGAATCGGGCCGAACGTGCCCGTACCCGTCGTGATCACGCAGCACATGCCGGCGAGCTTCACGCCGATGCTGGCCGCACATATCGACCGACTCGGCATCCTGCCATGCGCGGAGGCGCAGGACGGTGAGCCTCTGCTGCCCGGCCGCATCCATCTGGCGCCCGGCGACCGCCATCTGCTCGTGCGCGAGACCGGAGGAGCATTGCGCGCGCATCTGTCGGCCGATCCGCCGGAGAATTATTGCCGGCCCTCGGCAGACCCGATGTTGCGCAGCGCATCCGACGCGTGCGGCGGGCGTGTGCTCGTCACGATGTTGACCGGGATGGGACAGGACGGGTTGGCCGGCACCCGCCATGTCGTCGAGAACGGCGGCGTCGCCATCGCGCAAGACGAAGCGACGAGCGTGGTGTGGGGCATGCCCGGCGCGATCGCCCGGGCCGGGCTGTGTCACGCCGTGCTGCCTTTGCCGCGCATTGCCCTAAAACTCCGCGAGCTGCTGCGGATGCGGCGTCCATGAGCCAGATCGCCGCCGGGACCACGTTCGATACGATTGCCGCGCTTCTGAAATCCCGCTCGGGTCTCGTGATCGGACCCGACAAGCTTTACCTACTCGAGACTCGGCTCGCACCGATCCTGCGACGCCACGGATTGCGCGACTTGCCGACGCTCGCGGCCCGCCTGCGTGCATCCAGCAGCGACGAGCTGGCACGCACGGTCGTCGAGGCGATGACCACGAACGAGAGTTTCTTCTTCCGCGACGACAAGCCGTTCGCGCATGTGCGCGCAGAGGGCTTGCCCCGGTTGTTGTCCGCACGGCCGGCAGGGGCCGAGCTGCGGATCTGGTCGGCCGCCGCCTCTTCGGGACAGGAGGCGTATTCGCTTGCCATGATCCTGGCCGATCTCGGCCCGCAGCCCGGCGGCAAGCGGATCGAGATCGTCGCGACCGATATCGCCCGCGAGCAGCTCGCCCGGGCGCGCGAGGGCCTCTACACCCAGTTCGAGATCCAGCGCGGCCTGCCCATGCAGATGCTGGTGCGCCATTTTCGGAAAGAGGACGCGGGCTGGCGGATCAATGCCAAGTTGCGCGAGATGGTGCAGTTCCGCGAATGGAACCTGCTCGCCGACCTGCGGCCGCTAGGCCTGTTCGACATCGTGTTCTGCCGCAACGTGCTCATCTATTTCGACCAGCCGACGAAATCGGCCGTGCTGGACGCAATCGCGCGGCAGTTACGGCCGGACGGATTGCTCTATCTCGGCGGGGCTGAGACGGTGCTCGGCCTCTCGGACCGGTTCGCCCCCGCCCCGGGCCAACGCGGCGTCTACACGCTGGTGCCAGCCCCCGGCGTGGCACCGAAGCGCCCGGTCCTCATGCCCGCGTGCTGATACCGCTGCGTGCGCGCATGAAAGCTCAAGGGACGCTCACTGAAGCGGGCGCGGTAGGGGCCGCGGGCGTGTCGAGTCCGCGCCAGCGGGCGACGTTGCGCTGGTGCTCCTCGAGCGTGCGGGCGAACACGTGCCCTCCGGTTCCGTCAGCCACGAAATAGAGATCCTCGCTCGGCGCCGGCTGCGTCACCGCGTTCAGGCTCGCGAGGCCTGGCGAATCGATCGGCCCCGGCGGCAAGCCGCGGATGCGATAGGTGTTGTACGGATTGTCCCGCTCGAGATCGGCGCGGGTGAGCGCGCGATCGAGGGACCCGGCGCCGTCGCTCGCGCCGTAGACGACCGTGGGGTCGGCTTGGAGCTTCATGCCGAGCCGCAGCCGGTTGAGGAACACGGCGGCGATGTGCGGACGCTCCTCTGGCCGCGCGGTCTCGTGTTCGACGATGCTGGCCAGGATGAGGGCTTCGCGGGGGGAGGCGAGCGGCAGATTCGCGGCGCGATCCGCCCAGGCTTCCGCGAGCGCCCGGTCCATCGCCGTGCGTGCGCGATTGAGGATCGCCGCGCGCGAGGTGCCGTATTCGTACGCGTAGGTCTCCGGCAACACGCTGCCCTCGGCAGGAGTCTCCGCAGACCCGACGAGCGCCTCCGCGCGCGATAGCAGGGCGGCGATCTGCTTGGCGGTTAAACCCTCGGGGATGACGAGATGGTGCTGTACCGGCCGTGCCGTGCGCAGGATCGTCAGGACTTCGCGCAGGCTGGCGTGTTGCGGAAAGTTGAGCTCGGCGGCGTGCAGGCTACCCTCGCCGCGCGTCGTCCAGGCGGCGATCAGAAAGTCGATTTGGTTGTCGATCACGCCGGATTGCGCGAGCCCGTCGGCGACCGAGCGCAGACCGCCGCGCGGAACCAGCACGTCGGCGGCTTGCGGCAGCGGACCGGGCGCGTAGAGGATGTGTCGCGCGTACAGCGCAAACCCGCCTGCCGCGGTCACCAGCCAAAGCAGCGGGAACAACCAGCGAATCGTACGCCGCATCGGTCAGGGCGACGCTGACCGGCACGGGCCGGGCGGTTCAGGCCGCGGCGCGGAAGATGACGCTGGCGTTGGTGCCGCCGAAACCGAAGCTGTTGGAGAGTGCGGTGCGGATCGGCCGCTCCTGTGCCGTATGCGGCACGCGGTCGATCGGGCTGTCCCGGCTTGGCTCGTCGAGATTGAGCGTCGGCGGTGCGACGCCGTCGCGCAGGGCGAGAATCGAGAACACCGCCTCGATCGCGCCCGCCGCGCCGAGCAGATGCCCGGTCGCGGATTTGGTGGACGACATCGCCACGTTCTTGGCGTGGTCGCCGAATAACTGCTCGACCGCTTCCAGCTCCAGATCATCGCCCATCGGCGTCGAAGTGCCATGCGCGTTCACGTACTGGATCTCCGAGGCCGCGACGCCGCCGTTGCGCAGCGCGGCCCGCATCGCCCGCAGCGCGCCTTCGTGCTTCTCAGCCGGGGCCGTGATGTGATGTGCATCGCCGGAAAGGCCGTAGCCGCTCACTTCCGCGTAGATCTTTGCGCCGCGCCGTTTGGCGTGCTCGTATTCCTCGAGCACGAGCACGCCCGCTCCCTCGCCCATCACGAACCCATCGCGATCCTTGTCCCAGGGCCGGGAGGCTTTCGCGGGCTGGTCGTTGAAGCCGGTCGAGAGCGCACGCGACGCGCAGAATCCGGCGATGCCCAGCTCGCATACCGCGGCTTCGGCGCCGCCGGCCACCATAACGTCTGCATCGCCGAGCATAATGAGGCGCGCCGCGTCCCCGATGGCATGCACGCCGGTGGCGCAGGCCGTCACCGCGGAGTGGTTCGGGCCCTTGAAGCCGTAGCGGATCGAGACCTGCCCGGACACCAGATTGATGAGCGCGGAAGGGATGAAGAAGGGCGAGAGCCGGCGTGCTCGGCCTTCATGCACCAGCACCGACCCTTCATAGATTGTTTGCAGCCCGCCGATGCCGGAACCGATCATCACACCGGTGACACAGCGCTCCTCGTCCGTCTCGGGCACCCATCCGGAATCCTCCACCGCCTCCGCGGCGGCGACGATCCCGAAATGGATGAACCGGTCCATCTTCTTCTGGTCCTTGACGGGGATCCATTCGGAGATGTCGAGCCGTCCCTCGTCCTTGCTGCCTTGCGGGATCTGTCCCGCGACCTTGCACGGAAGGTCCTTCGTGTCGAAAGCCTGGATAGCGCCGATGCCGGACTCGCTGTTGATCAACCGGCGCCAGACGTGCTCCACGCCCAAGCCAAGCGGGCAAACAATGCCCATACCAGTAACGACTACCCGGCGCATGATTGCCGATCTCCGCGCAGCCCGACTCAGGCCGCCTTCTGCTTCTCGATGTAGTCGATCGCGTCCTTCACGGTGCTGATCTTCTCGGCTGCGTCCTCAGGGATCTCCACCCCGAACGCCTCTTCGAACGCCATCACCAGTTCCACAGTGTCCAGGCTGTCCGCCCCAAGGTCGTCGATGAAGGACGCTTCGGGCGTGACCTTCGCTTCCTCGACGCCCAGATGCTCCACCACGATCTTTTTGACCTTGTCGGCGATTTCGCTCATCGGAACTGCAACTCCTGCCTGTGGGTCCTGCCCCCGGGGATGTCAGCCCGGGACTGAAATTCCGTCCGTCCTCGTTCGCTTGGTCCGCCGGGCAGGACCCGATCTGTGCCGCATACCCGCTCCGGACGAAGCAAGCGGCCGCTTAGCATGGTTCCGTCACCCCAGCCAACTCCGCTCCCGCGTTCGTTGCGCCACGCTTCTCCGGAATGTCCTGTGGCCGGATCACGACAGCATCGCCATCCCGCCGTTCACGTGCAGCGTGGCGCCCGTCACCCAGCCCGCCTCGTCCGAAGCGAGATAAACGACGGCGGCGGCCACGTCTTCGGGCTTGCCGAGCCGCCCGAGCGGGATGGCGTCGGCCAGTTTCGTCCGCTGCGCCTCGTTCAGCGCATCGGTCATCGGGGTCTCGATGAACCCGGGCGCGACGATGTTGACCGTGATCCCGCGCGAGGCGACCTCTTGCGCAAGCGCCTTGCTCATACCCGAGAGGCCCGCCTTGGCTGCTGCATAGTTCGCCTGGCCGGGATTGCCGGTCGAGCCGACGATGCTGGCGATTGAAATGATACGGCCCGCCCGCCGGCGCAGCATGCCCCTCAACGCCGCCCGTGCGAGCCGGAACGGCGCCGTGAGATCGACCTCCAGCACCGCGTGCCAGTCCTCGTCCTTCATGCGGATCGCCAGCATGTCGCGGGTGAAGCCGGCGTTGTTGACGAGCACGTGAAGCGGGCCTGCGGCCTTCTCGGCCATCCCGATCACCGCATCGGGCGCCCCCGGATCCTTGAGATCCGCCGGGCATACCGCCGCTCGCTCTCCCAGCTCGCCCGCGAGTGAATCGAGCGCCTCGCGCCTCGTGCCGGATAGGACGACGCGCGCCCCCTGCGCGTGCAGCGCCCGCGCGATCGCCTTCCCAATTCCGCCCGAAGCGCCCGTGACCAGGGCCGCCTTGCCGTCCAGCCGGAACATGACGCTCTTCCCTAGCCGCTCGAAATCGCCGATTTGCCTCAGAGCGTTTTCAGCACGCTCTCGATATCCGATGGGGTTGCCGCCGCGCCCGTCCGGGCCTCGGGCGCGATGCGACGCACGAGCCCGGTGAGCACCTTGCCCGCGCCGATTTCCACGAAATTGTCCACTCCCATCGCCAGCATCGCCTCGACGCTCTCCCGCCACCGGACGGTCGCCGTCACCTGCCGCACGAGCAGATCGCGGATCTCGGCCGGGTCGGTCGCTTTCGCGGCCGAGACATTGGCGACGACGGGAACCGCCGGCGCGCTCGGCGGGGTCGTTTCGAACGCCTCGGCCATCGCATCGGCGGCCGGCGCCATCAGGGCGCAATGGAACGGCGCGGAGACCGGCAGCAGCATGGCTCGCTTCGCGCCACGGGCCTTGGCGATCTCGACCGCACGCTCCACCGCTTCCCGATCACCGGAGATCACCACTTGACCGCCGCCGTTATCGTTCGCGGGCTCGACGATCTGCTTCTCACCAGTTTCGCTTTCGGGCACCGGACCGGCCTCGTCGCAGATCGCCTGGACCTGCTCCATCTCCACGCCGATTAGCGCCGCCATCGCGCCCTCCCCCGGCGGGACGGCCTTTTGCATCGCCCGCCCGCGCAGCCGCAGGAGCCGCGCCGCATCGGCCACCGAGAAGCTGCCGGCGGCCGCGAGGGCGCTGTATTCGCCAAGCGAGTGCCCGGCGACCAACGCCGCCTTGTCGCGCAGGCGGAACCCGCCCTCCTTCTCCATCACCCGCAAGACCGCGAGGGATATCGCCATCAGCGCGGGCTGCGTGTTTTCGGTCAGCGTCAATTCGTCGCCCGGTCCCTCGAACATCAGCTTTGAAAGCTTCTGCTTCAGGACCTCGTCCACCTCCTCGAACACTTCGCGGGCCGGAGCGAAGGCGGCCGCCAGATCGCGGCCCATCCCGACCGACTGGCTGCCCTGACCCGGAAAGATGAAGGCGTGCACTGGCATGGCGGGATGATCCCCGGAGGGAGGAGGGGCGCGTGGCGCCGGGGCGTAGCTTTCGCTCAGGGCAGTGTCAATGACGGCTCAGGGTTAGGGAACGGCGAGAGGCCGATCAGCGACGGTCCTTGGAGCGCTGGCCACCCGAAAGCGGAAGCATCCAGGCGCCCGTCCAGAAGCGGATCATCTGGGCCGTCGCTTCCTTCATCATGAGTGCCTGTTGCCGCTGCAATTCCGCCATCCAGAACCCGCGCCCCGCGCCGGTCCAGCCGTTGGCGGCGCTCAGCCACATGCTGAGGAACGGGTTCTTCTTCCAGATCGGGTCGAACATCAGGTCTCCTTTGCTGCGCCCGGAACGGGCTCTCCGGCAACGCGCGGAACCTGGGGGCGGATTGCAGCCGATCGGCGATTTCGAGCGGCGGCGGTCGCAGAAAAGGCTCCGACTTGCGCCGGAGCCTTTGCATTGCGTGACGGCCGGAAATCCGGCGACCGCCCATTCAGCCTGCCGGAGCGGCTCCGGCGGCGGTCATCCAGGTCGCGGCGGATTTCGGCATCAGACAATGAGACACTGGATCACCTCCTTTCAGTTGGTTGACGGAAGGGAGTTATCTGGCCCGTACGCGCCGCGGCTGCAAGCCCGTGTGCGCGTGTTATACCCGCGCTCGGCCGTCCCTCGGACGGGAGGCCGCCTGGACCGCCTGGTCGAGTGCTCCGAGAAAGCGAGACCGGTCCGCGCGCGTCAGCGGTGCGGGTCCGCCCGCTGCGAGGCCGATCTCGCGCAGGTGGCGAGCGACCTCACGCCCGGCGAGGGCATGGCCGATGTTGTCGCTGGTCCAGTGTTTGCCGGCCGGCGAGACCGCCTGAGCGCCTCTAGCCAGGCAGCGGGCAGCGAGCGGGATATCGGCCGTGACGCAGATATCCCTCTCCCCGATGCGCTCGGCGATCCAATCATCCGCGACGTCGGCCCCATCGCCGACCGTGATCATGCCGACATTCGGTCTCCCCGGCGGCGGCCGGATGGGTCGGGAGCCGTTCGAGACGACGAAGACCTGTAGTCCAAGGCGGTCGGCGACGCGATAGACCTCCTCGCGGACGGGGCAGGCGTCGCCGTCGACGTAGATGCGCGTCAGAGCGTCGTTTTCGGCGCGGCGGCGCGGAGCTGGGACTCCTGAACCCGGCGTTGATGCCCGTCCGCGGTGCACTGGATATGATACTGGTAGTCGTCGCCCTCCTTGGGCAGCAGTCGCGTGACCGTGCAGCTTCCGGATTCTGATGCCGACATCCTTGATCGCGGGCGAGAACAGGACCGGCTGACCGACGCGGAATTTGTGGCTCAAGGTTGCTCCTCCTCTTGGGGGTCGCAGCCTTCGGGTCAGACCTGCTTGAGGTTAACGGCCGCGGTTTTGCCCTGCCGCCCCCGCTCAAGCTCGAAGCTGACCTTCTGGCCTTCGTTGAGCTGGCGCAGCCCCGCTTGTTCGACGGCGGAGATATGGACGAACACGTCCGGTCCGCCCGTGTCGGGCTGGATGAAGCCGAACCCCTTGGTGGGATTGAACCATTTGACGGTGCCGACGGGCATGGAGAAGCTCCGAAAAAAGTGGATTGGGCCTCGGCGGCAGCCGGCTCCCGGTTCGCGTTCAAACCGCTGCGCAAGACACTGATACAGACTAGGGCAAGCTGGGCTCCGCCGTCAGCGCACGAAATGGCGATTGGAAACCCAATTCCTCGGACGGCGGGCAATCGAGCCATGCCTGATCGGGGATGGGCAGCCTCGGCGCGGGCTGCGAAACAGGGCGCATGCGAGTCCCCGTCTGGCTGCCGATACTGCTCGGGTTCCTGACCGCGGTCGGGCCGGTCTCCACCGACATGTACTTGCCGGCATTCCCGGCGATCGAAGCATCCTATGGAGATCCGCCGGGCACCGCGCAGATCACGCTCGCCACCTGGTTCGCAGGGCTCGCCGTCGGGCAGATCACCCAAGGCTCCTTGTCCGACCGGTTCGGCCGGCGGGGTCCGCTGGTCATAGGAACGGCGGTGTATACGTTGGCCTCGGCCGCCTGCGCCCTGGCCCCCTCCTTGGGGTGGCTATCAGCGTTCCGGGCCATCGCCGCCTTCGGGGGTTCGGCCGGCATGGTCATCCCGCGCGCGATGGTGCGCGATCTCGCGGACGGACACGCTGCCGCCCGGCTGATGTCTCGTCTCATTCTGGTCATGGGAGCGGCCCCGATCCTCGCGCCCACGCTCGGGGGCGCCGTGCTCGGGTTCGCGGGCTGGCACGCGATCTTCTGGATCTGCACCGGTTACGGGGCGATCTGCACCGTCGCGGTCTGGCTCCTCCTGCCGGACACGTTGGAGGAGCGGAACCGGGTCAGGCTGGGTCCGGCGGCGCTCGTCGCCCGCTACGGACAGATCGCCCGGGAGCGCGGTTTCATCACCCACGCGCTGCAGGGCGGGTTCTGCATGTTCGGGCTTTTCGCCTATCTCGGCGGCTCTCCCCCCGTGTTCATCGAGCTATTCCGGCTGACTCCGGCGCAGTACGGCATGGTGTTCGGCATGTGCGCGGCAGCCTTCATCACCACGTCCCAGGTGAACTCCCGCATCTTGCACCGCTTTGGTTTTTCGGCCGTGCTCCGAGCGGCGGTGCGCGCCTCAGTATGCGTGACGGCCGCCCTCGTCGTCGTGGCTATTACCGGTTGGGGCGGCGTCCTCGCGGTCATCGTGCCGATCTTTCTCAATATGGGCAGCATCGGGTTCGTGATGCCGAACGCGACCGTTGGCGCTCTGTCGCGCCACGCGGAACATGCGGCGAGCGCTTCGGCGCTGATGGGAACGCTGCAATTCCTGCTCGGGTCGATAAGCGGGCTGCTGGTCGGCTTGCTCGACGACGGAACGGCGCGGCCCATGGCTGTGCTGATGCTGACCGGCGCGTTGGGCGCGACGATTGCCGACATCTGCCGGCCGCGAACATGATGCACAAGCGACGGAGCGTGCGTGAAGGATCAACCTGGTCGTCGCAATTCCTGCCTCGACGGACTCTTGCTGCCGGGCTCAAACCAACATGATCCCGGACGGACGTTAAGAGCTTGCCGAGCGCGGCACTAATCTGATTGTCGTGGATCGTGCCTCAGGGGCGACCATCGGATCCAGGTACTGTGCACCATAGCCGCGATACTTGCTGCGGTACGCGGCGTCGATTTGGTCATTGAGAGCGGGATCGGGGTCGGCAAAAATCACGTCTGTGTCGACGCCACCAGCCTTGATATGACCTTCATGTCGCACCTGAGTGCCGCGGTACCAGGCGGCGGCTTGCCCGTACCCGGATCGGACGTAGAGGTCATCACCGTGGCGGACGACCCAAATGGTCACCGGCTTTCGCAGCGCGCCGTCGCGCCGGACGGACGCGATCTCCAGTTCTTCTGCTTTTCCGATCTTGTCGAGTTCATCACTCGTCCACGTCGTCACTGGCGCATCTCCTCTTCGCGCAGAATTGTCATTTGGAACGGCTATCGAAGACGCCCTTAGCGACCGGTACAGCCGAGAATGCGTTCGGCCAGCCTGCGTAGAATGCAAGATGCGCGATCACTTCCGAAGCCTGCGCTCGCGTGAGGCCGTTATCCATCGCCCTATTGAGGTGGTACGGAATCTGCGCGACCTGGCCCGAGGCGATCAGTGCGCTGACAGTGACGAGGCTCCGATCGCGTGGCGCGAGTCCCGGACGCAGCCACAGATCACGGAACAGAACATCCGCGGTGAACTGCACGAGCCCTGGAGCGACCGGGCCAGCCTGTTGCTCGACACGGGCGGCGCGTTGCGCCTCGGCGGGCTGATCAATCGGGAGAAGTTCAGGTGAAGCTGGAGGGAGCTGATCGACCCCGATTCCGCGCTGGGCAAAGATGTCTTTCGCGATCGCGACGGCCGACATAGCGTTAGACCATCCGGAATAGAACGCGAGATGCGTGATGATCTCGGAGATCTCGCTCGGTTTGACGCCGTTATCGAGCGCCAGGTTGAAATAGTACGGCATCTCGATGGTCTGATCGCGTGCGACGAGGGCCGAGATCGTGATGATGCTGCGGTCCCGTGGCCCGAGATCAGGGCGTTTCCACAAATTGTCGAGGAGAGTGCCTCGAGTGGTACTTCTCAAGGGCCGGCGCGACCACGCGAACATCGTCGGATGGCAGCGTGGGCCGGAGAGCGCGCGAGTTTTGCATGGCGTTTGTCTGCTCCGCTTGGGTCAAAGATGAAACGATCAGAGATAGCAACGCAACCGCCGCAGTAAGAAGTCTCATTACGAAGAGGCCCGTGACGGCGCATATAGGAGTTGCATGGCGATAGGTGCGGCAGCAGAGCACAGCCAGCGTGCTGGCGAGGAACACCGCACTTAGGCCGGCTCCGCCTGCGATCAGCCCCAGCGCCGGGCTCGCAATCCCCAGGGCCAGGTCGAGACAGGCGGTGTAAGCTCCCATGGCGAGACCGCGGCTCTGCGGCGGTGCGCGGCGGACCGCTTCCACGCCAAAGCCGGGGTAGACGAGCGAGTAGCCGAAGCCGGTGAGCGTGGCCCCGATCAACGCAAGCGTGGACCACGGCGCGAACCAGATGAGCCCTTGGCCAGCCGCTTCGGCCAGCACGGAAACCAGCGCAACTCTGGGGCCGCCGAGCCTGTCCGGCAAATGACCGAAGACCACGCGCGCCAGGATGAAGGCGATCGCGAAGGCGCTGAAGGCGAGCCAGGCGGGACTCCACCCGCGCTCGGCGAAGAGCAGCGGGATGAACACGGTGATCGCGCCGAAGCCGATGCTGCTGAACGCGAGACCCAGTCCCGGCACCCAAACCGCGCCGGCCACTTTGGTGAGCGCAGGGCGGCCCTGATGGTGAGGTGCCACGGAAGAACGGAGCGGGGCAGCCAGCATCAGGGTGCCGAGCGGAAGCAGCGTCGTCGCGAGCGCAACGGCCGCGAAGCCATGACTCGCGTACAGGGTGGTTCCAATCGGCGCGCCGCCCGCGAACGCTGCGTACATCGCCGTCCCGATCCACGCCATGACCTTGCCCGTGTTCTGCGGCCCGGCGAGCGCCAGCCCCCAGCTGAGCGCCCCTGTGATGATGAAGCTCTCCGCCGCGCCGAGAACCGCACGCCCTAACAACAGGATGATGACCGACGTCACCGGGGCGCTCACGAAACGAAGCGATAGCAGGTAGAGCAGCCCCGCCGCCGTAGCGACCAGCAGGCCGGTGACGACTGCGCGCTTGGCGCCGCTTCTGTCGGCGTAGTGGCCCGCCCACACCCGCGAGAGCAGCGATGCCGCGAACTGGCTTCCGGCGACAACGCCGACCACGAAGGTGCCGAGGCCAAGACCCTGATGCACATGCAGCGGGAGCACCGGCATCGCGAGACCGATGACGAGGAAGGCTATGAAGACCACAGCCATGATGGGCAACAGCGCCACTATGACGGAAGGCGCGGCTCCCGCGGGCAGCCGCGAAGTGGTGCACGACATGGTAACTCCTGAATCGAAACGCATAGCTAGCAAGGCGTTCAGGGCACCTGCTCGCGCCGCAATGCTCCTCAACCGACGCCGTACCGCTTGTTGCGGGGCTCTCCCATCCAGATCAACCCACCGTTTGGCCGCCATCGATGACCATGGCATGTCCAATGACGAAGGCGGCCGCATCCGAACACAGCCAGAGGACAGCGGCGGCGATCTCCTCGGGCTTACCCATTCTGCCGACCGGCTCCTGTATGATCACCTTCTCCCGCCCTTCGGGAGTGCCCCCGGTGAAGCGCTGCATCATCGGGGTGTCGATGTATCCGGGGCATACGGCGTTGATGCGGATGTTCGACGGCGCGTAGTCGAGGGCGGCCGACTTCGTCAGGCCGATCACGCCGTGCTTCGCGGCGACGTACGCGGCCTGACCCTTAATGCCTATGACCCCAGCGCCCGAGGAGGTGTTCACGATCGCGCCGCCGCCCTGCCGAAGCATCAAGGGGATCTCGTACTTCATGCACAGGAACACGCCACGCAGATCGATGCCGACGATCCGGTCCCACTCCTCCGCCGTGAGATCGGCCGTGGCCGCCATTGCCTGTTCGGCGCCGGCGTTGTTGAAGGCGAAGTCGAGGCCCCCGAATGCTTCGACCGCCTTTCCAGCGCGGCCTTTACGTCCTCGGCCCGCGTCACGTCGCACCTGACGGCGAGCGCCCGGCCGCCGGCCTCTTCGATCATGCGGGCCGTTTCCTGATTGCCCTCTTCCCAAACATCGGCGACCACCACGCTGGCGCCCTCGCGGGCGAACGCCAGCGCCGCGGCGCGGCCGATGCCGTTCGCTGCTCCGGTCACGAACGCGACTTTACCCGCGTAGCTCCCGTCCTGGTCCGCTGTCATATCCTGCTCCTTGTCCTCCCTGCTCAGTATTCCTAACTCGTGGGCCTAAACAGGATTTCGTTGATGTCCACGTCTTCTGGCTGACTGATGGCGAATGACACGATGTTCGCGAAAAACTCCGGGGGAATGGCGCCTTCGTAACGTTTGCGCACGTTCTCCGCGATATCGGGTTCGCTGATGCTGTCGGGAAGTTCGGTCGCGACCATGCCCGGCGAAATCACGGTGCTCCGAATGTTGTATGGCTTCACTTCCTGCCGTAGTCCCTCCGAGATCACGCGCACCGCATGTTTTGTCGCGGAATAGACCGCGCCTGCCGGCCCCACTTTGTGGCCTGCAACGGAGGAAACATTGATGATGTGGCCGCTGCGTTGAGCTTTCATGTGCGGTAATGCAGCCGCGATGCCGTACAGCACCCCTTTGAGGTTCACATCGATGGTGCGGTCCCACTCTTGCACCTTCAGTCTCTCAAGCGGCGAAAACGGCATCAGGCCGGCATTGTTGATGATCACGTCAATGCGTCCATGCGACTGCACCGCATGATCCACCAGGCGCTTGACCTGTTCGTATTGGGTCACATCGGTCTGAACAACGGCGTCATTGCCGAGCGAAAGCTCTTCGGCCAGTGCGTGGAGCCTTTCGAGACGCCGCGCTCCTAGCACCAGCTTGGCGCCGTGCTGGGCGAGGCGCCTGGCAGCAGCTTCTCCGAGGCCGCTGCTTGCGCCGGTGACGACGACGACCTTGTCCTTGATGCCTTGTGTCATAGCGTCTCCTTTCCTGACGTGTCGCGGCGCAAGCTCAGCGGCGGTATTGCGCGTCAGTCACCTGTTCCATCCAGTCCACCGCCGAGCCGTCGAGCTTTTCCTGGACGGCGATATGGCTCATCGCCGTCGTGGGCGTGGCGCCGTGCCAGTGCTTCTCGCCGGGCGGGAACCAGGCCACGTCACCCGGTCGGATCTCCTCGACCGGCCCGCCCTCGCGCTGGACCCAGCCGCAGCCGGTGGTCACGATCAGGGTCTGGCCGAGCGGATGGGTGTGCCACGCCGTACGTGCGCCGGGCTCGAAGGTGACGAGCGCCATAGAGACACGGGCCGGATCGGGCGGGCTGAACAGCGGGTCAACCCGCACCGTTCCGGTGAAATACTCCGCAGGCCCCTTGCCGGAAGTCTGGGAACCCACCCGCTTGATCTCCATCGCCCCTCTCCTTCGCTTGTTGAGACCCCAGACCGTCTCGCGACCGCCGATGGGGTCTCGGCTAGTCAGGTAATGGATGCGGCAGCTGGGGATTAGGCGGTAGAACCCGCATGGACCTATAAGCGGGCCTTCTGAATGCCACGGATGGATTTCAATGACTTGCTTGCCTTCCTCGCAGTGGCGAAGGAGAGGAGCTTCACCCGTGGGGCAGCGAAGCTTGGGGTTTCACAGTCGGCGCTGAGCCAGACTGTCCGCGGGCTTGAAGCACGGCTTGGCCTTCGGCTGCTAACCCGCACCACGCGCAGCGTCTCCCCAACGCAGGCGGGCGAACGCCTGCTGCGAACCTTGGGACCGAAGTTCGATGAGATCGACGCCGAGCTGACCGCGGTGAGTGAACTTCGTGAGAAGCCCTCTGGCACCATTCGCATCACGACGCACGAACACGCAATGCAGGCAGTCCTCTGTCCTGCGCTCGCGAAGCTGCTGCCGGACTATCCTGATATCAGGGTGGAACTCATCATCGACTATGGCCTGACCGACATCGCCGCCGAAGGCTATGACGCTGGCATTCGCTCGGGCGAGCTGGTTGCGAAGGACATGATCGCCGTGCGTATCGGGCCAGACATGCGCATGGCGGTCGTCGGTGCGTCTTCCTACTTCGCAACCCGAAAGCGGCCCAGGACGCCGCCGGACCTCACGGCCCATAATTGCATCAATCTCCGCCTACCGACCTATGGCGGCCTTTACGCATGGGAATTCGAAAAAGGTGGGCGCGAGCTGAAGGTTCGGGTCGAGGGGCAGCTTGTGTTCAACGCCACCACCCCGATCCTCCACGCCGCACTGGCCGGACTCGGTTTGGCGTACCTGCCCGAGGAGCAGGTGGAGACTCACCTCGCAACAGGACGGCTCATCCGCGTGCTCGCCGATTGGTGTCCGCCTTTCCCGGGATATCACCTTTACTACCCGAGCCGTCGCCAACCCACGCCAGCCTTCGCCTTGCTGGTCGATGCGCTACGCTACCGAGGCACCCTAGGGGCTGCGCCAAAAGCTTGACTTCTCCAAGTCCACTTCAAATTCGGTCGGGCCACGGCGAATGTTTCCGCCGTGGCCCGACCTTGATCTGCGCCTAACTCACTTCGCGGGTTGCGGCTGACGTTGCGTCTGCGTTGCCGGCTTCTTCGCTTGGCCGGATTGCTGAGCGGTGGGCTGCGCCGGTTCGCCGCTGGTGAAGGTCTCGACGCTGAGCTTCTGATGCGGAGCCGGCTTGCCCTCGAGCGGCGGCAGTTTCAATGCCTTCTGCAAGTCGATTCCGGCTCCCTCGGCCACGCGGCGGCCGTAATCCTCGTCGCAATGCCAGAAGTGCCACACCATGCGCAGCGCGATGTGCTCCGGACAGGCCTTCATGTCCGCGACGAGGTTGTTGATCGAGATCCTCGCGCTCCCAGTCCTCGAAGGTGCGATACCGCTCGCCCGCCTGTTTGTAGTCGTCTTGCGTGCGGCTGTACTGGTAACGGCCGAGACGGCCTTCGACCAGTTGGTGATAGTCCCGCTGGCGCTTAGGCGCCTCATGCAAGCCGCCCATCGAGCTCGGCTCGTAGTTGACGTGCTTGTTCTCGCCGGCCCCGTCCACGAGATAGGCCATCTGGCCGTCTCGCTGATTGGTGCGGGCTCCGCTCTTCGGTGCATTGACGGGCAGTTGCAGGTAGTTCGGTCCGACGCGATAGCGCTGGGTGTCAGAATAGGACAGCGTGCGGCCTTGCAGCATCTTGTCGTCCGAGAAGTCGATGCCGTCCACTAGCACGCCGGTACCGAACGCGGACTGCTCCGCTTCCGCGAAGAAATTATCCGGGTTACGGTTCAGCACCATGCGCCCGACCGGCAGCAGCGGAAACTTGTCCTCCGGCCAGCGCTTCGTGTCGTCGAGCGGATCGAAGTCGAGCTCCGGGTGTTCGTCATCGGACATGATCTGAGCGCAGAACTCCCACTCGGGATAATCGCCGCGCTCGATCGCGTCATGAAGATCCTTGGTCGCGTGTCCGACGTCGCGCGCCTGGATCTCGGCCGCCTGCGGGCTGGTCAGGTTCTTGACGCCCTGCTTGGGCACCCAGGAGAACTTCACCAGGTGCGCGACGCCTTCGTCGTTGACCAGCTTGTAGGTGTTGACGCTCGAGCCTTCCATATGCCGGTAGTCGGCCGGGATGCCCCAAGGGCTCTTGACCCACGTGACCATGTGCAGCGACTCCGGATGGTGCTGCACGAAGTCGAAGAAGCGCCACGCTTCCTGCCGGTTCGTGACCGGGTCCGGTTTGAAGGCGTGGATCATGTCGGGGAACTTGATCGCGTCGCGGATGAAGAAGATCCTGCAGATTATTGCCGACGAGATCCCAGTTGCCGTCTTCGGTATAGAACTTCACCGCGAAGCCGCGCGGATCGCGCGCCGTCTCCGGGCTGTCCTTGCTGCCTATCACGGTCGAGAAGCGGACGAATAGCGGCGTCTTCTTGCCGGCCTGCGTGAGAACCTTGGCGCGCGTGTATTTACTCGCCGGCTCGTCGCCGATCTTGCCATACGCCTCGAAATAGCCGTGCGCGCTGGTGCCGCGGGCATGCACGACCCGTTCCGGGATGCGCTCCCGGTCGAAGTGCGTTATTTTCTCGATGAATTGATAATTCTCGAGCGTCGCCGGGCCGCGCTCTCCCACGGTGCGCATGCTCTGATTGTCAGCCACGGGGTGGCCTTGACGCGTGGTCAATACCCGCCGTTCCTCGGTCATGAACTGCCTCCTTGCTTAGACTTAGTGCGGACGATCGGGGCCGAGCCCCGACAGGAGCCGCTTCGCCTTAAAAGGCGCGGAAACCCATATGAGCCTCCCACGCCCTCATGTCAGGGGTCAACCGGACCGGACCCTCGATCGAATGCAGGGGTGCGAGCGGCACATCAGGCACTCGGGTTATACGTGGTGATCTTCGAGCCCTGCACCGAGATGTCGGCCATCAGGCCTTTCTGGCCGAAGGGGAAGGCGATCACGTCTTTCGCCAGGGTCGTGCTGTTGAGTGTGGTGCCGACGCCACGATTGACCACGACAACGTTCGGATCGGTGCCGATCGCCCAGCCATCGCTCTGATCGAGGTAGTGAAGCGCGTTCTGGTTCATGAAGAACAGGGCGTAGCTGAACCATTGCACCCCCGCCTGAAGACCCCACGATGCGGCGGCGATCGTGTAGTAGCCTCGGGTTTTGCCGCCAACGCGCAGCGCGCCCTTGCCGCCCTGGCCGCCGAAGATGAAGCCCGCCTTGACGATCTTGGGGAAGATCAGGATGCCGGCTGCCTTCGGTCCAAGAGCGGCCGCTCGATGATCGATAGCGTAGAGCCGGTGCAAGGCGGCGGTCGCGTCCCGGTCGATTTCGGCGGCGTCCGACGCCGCTGCCGCGCCCCGGGCGCCGATGGCGGCGACCGGCGCTGCCAGCAAGGTGGACTGGACGAGGGTTCGACGGGTCAGGTGCATCTTGGCGCTCCGTTCGTGTCCCAAGGCGGGTATGCCAGAGGGATGGAAGCGAGCTTAGTCGCGACCGCGTGTAGCGGGCCAGCCATGAGCCGGACTATTCGGCTCCCAGTCCCCCGCTGTCGAGGACTGGGGCGGGCACGGCGGCTGGGCACCAAGAAGTCGTCCGGTCGAGTGACCCCGATCACAGCGCGCGCGTGACCAGGCTGGTTAACCTTGCCTGAAGCCGAAGGCGCTATGCCCGAGGTGGCCGGGACCGAAACCGGCCGGCGCTCGTGCAACCCTGGTCATCGAAGGCAGACTATGACCGCCTCCATCATCGCGTTCCCGTTGCTGAACGCCTTTAGCCGTAGCGATCGGACGGAACTCTCCCGTTGGTCCGCGGCGGCCGCGCAACACCGCTGGTTTCTGAAGGCGACCCTCGACCGGCCGAGTGGCGGATGGGTCGCGGTGGGCGCCGCCGGAGCCGAACATGTCGCGGTCGCCTATGGGCATCCCGGCAATCCGCCCGACTTTCTGGTGCAGCCACGCCGCGGCCGCTGGGAAATTCAGGCGGGCGACGGCGCATCCGAGGGCACCTTCCGCACGCTGCGGCTAGCGCTCGAGACGATCTGCCCGACCTTGCCGTGCTCCAGCCCGGCGGCCGATCAGTCCTCGGAGCGCGTCGGCAAGGTGGCGAAGGCCCCTACGCGCGTGATGTCCTTGGCCCTGTTTAGGAAGTCTCAGGCCTGACACATCTTGCGCCTCCGGCACGGCCGCGGCTTGCGTCATCCCTCCAGGAAATGCCCCAAGGCGCGCAGCGGACGCAGATCGTCGCAGATGATCTTGGTGATCGCGAGCATCGGCACCGCCAGAATCGCGCCCGGCACACCCCACATCCAGTACCAGAATACCAGAGCCAGGATGACCGCCACGGGGTTGATGGTGAAGCGCCGGGCCAGAAGCATCGGGGTAAATATCTCGCCTTCGAGCACGTGGACGCAGAAGTAGAGCCCCATAGGCAGCAGTGCCGGCCAGGACACCCCGAGCGACACGATTCCCGCCATGGCGAACAGCAGCATCGCCGTGAGCGGTCCGAGAATCGGCACGTAATTCATGAGAAACGCGATCACCGCCCATAGCAGCGGATCGTCCACGCCGGTCAGCCACATGATACCGAGCGTCGCGAGGCCAACGGCGACATTTATCAGCGTGACCGTGATGAGATAGGCGGAGATGTGCTCAGCGATATGCAGCGAGATTTCCACGGCCTGCCGCTTGCTGCCGAACCGCGGGAGGACCTCCACGAGCCGAAGCAAAAAAGTTTCCCCGGAGACGAGCAAGTAGAACAGCACGATTAGCGTCGTGACCAACCCGGCCGCCACCGTGGTCGTCCCGCTGAACAGAGCGCCGACCAGATTTGCCGCGTGCGCCGGCGCCGCTTCCGGCCCCGAAGGGGGCCCGCCGGTACCGGTGACGAGATCAAGCTGATGCACGAAGTACTGGATGGACGCGAGGGGCCGCTTCAGGAATGCAAGCTTCTCCTGAAGGCTCGGCAGCACGCCGGGCAGCTTGCCGGCCCAGGATGTGGCGGGACCGGTCAGGCCACTGACCAAGGCGACCAGCACGGCGATCAGCAGCAGAATGGCCAGCAATGCACCGATCCCGCGCGGCACGCGCAACCGGTCCAGCACCCGAACCATAGGTTGCAGCAGCAGCTTCAGTACGATCGCCAGCACGACCGGAAGCACGATCTCGGCGGCAACATAGAGGGCCGCGAGCGCGCCCAGCATGAAAATGCCGCCGAGAAAAACGGTCCGCGGGTCCGTGGGGAGCGGCATGTCCTCTCGCTCCTCCTCCGTCCTCGTATCCTGGGTGACGGCTTCGGCGAGGCTCTGAACCTCATCTTGGATGACCGCGCCGGCATCTTCCGGCTCTGCCGTTGCGTGGCCCGACATGCTGATCGCCTATAGTTCCGGACGGGGAACAGCCGGCTGCGGGGGCACGCAGCGGAACGGATTACGCGCGAGTACCTGCCCGGTTCGTTTAGGCTATGGGACGGCTCGCGATTTCGCGCGTCAGTTTCTGCTTCATCGCCGCGGCGAAGGCGGGATAGTCCGGGCAAGGCAGCGCGAACGCGCCCGGGCCGCCGATCACCTCGGCGACATAACGCTCCAGCAGATCCGGCTCCTCGTGCAGCACGCAGAGCCCGTTGATCGTGATGCCCGCGGCCGCCATGCGGTCCCGGATCGGGCCCGGCGCGATCCCTTCATTGGAACGGCCGTCGCCGATGACGTCCACGACTTGCCGCGCCGGCTTGGCGGGCGCATGCGCGAGGAGGGTGAGGGCGGCGAGCAGGGCTTCACCGATCGCGGTCGCGCCGGCGCGCACGGTGCGCGGCACGTTCTCGACCTGCTCGGCGAAGCCGGCGGCGTCCTCCGCCGAGGCGATGCGTGTCCAGTCCGCCAGCACTTCCTGCGCGCGGCTTCCGGACCACAGCAGGAGCGAGCACAGGCTGGCGCGCGACGGACCGCCGGTCAGACCGGCGATCACCTCGGGATCGCGCAGCGCCGCCGCGATGCCGCCGGCCATCAGGCCGAACTCCTCGTACGTCACGCTCGCTGAGCCGTCGAGCGCCAGCACCAGCGCGAGATCGACCATATCCACCGGCTAGACGGTGACCGAGGACGTCTCCGCCCGAATGAACGCGGCCGCGTTAGCGAGCGCCCGCCGTCCCGCCGCGAGTCTCGGATAGAACAGGTGCCAGACGTGGATCATTTCCGGCCATACTTCGAGCGTGACCGGCACGTCGGCCGCCCCGGCCTTACCGGCGAGACGCACCGCGTCGTCAAGCAACGTTTCGGCCGACCCGACCTGGATCAGCAGCGGTGGAAGCCCGGAGAGATCGGCATGGAGGGGTGACGCGAGCGGCGAGCGCGGATCGGCGCCGTGCAGATATGCGACCGCCAACTCGCCGAGATAGTCCTTCTGGATCATCGGATCGGCCTCGGCCTTACCGATGATGCTGTCGCCGGTCATTTCGAGATCGACCCAGGGCGAGACGCACCAGGCGCAGGCGGGAAGCGGCAGGCCCGCATCCCGGAGCGAAACGAGTGTCGCCACGGTCAGTCCGCCGCCCGCGCTATCGCCACCGATCGCGATGCGACGCGGATCGAGCCCGAGCGAGAGCAGGTAGCGGTAACCGGCAATCGAGTTCCTCGAGCGCCGCCGGGAAGGCGTGCTCCGGCGCGAGGCGGTACCCGAGCGCGAGCGTCCGCATCCCCGCCAGCCGGCCCGCTTCCGCCACCATGCCGCGATGGCTATCGAGGGAGCCCGAGACGTAGCCGCCGCCGTGCAAGAACAGGAGCACGCGTGTCCCGTCGGACTCCGGCGCGAGCGACCACTCGGCTGGAACGCCGTTCGCCCGCACCGGCTCGATCCGAACCTGGGCGGGAACGGGCGCTTGGCCCCCGAGCGCGTCTAGGCGCTGGCGCCGCGTCCCAAGGTCTGGCGGCCGAGGGTTGGCCGCCAGTTCCGCCCGAATCGTGAGCATTTCCTGGTCGGGCATCGATTCTCCCCTCACGGCGCATCCCGCCCGGCTCTCTTGAGCGTACGGTCCGTCCGGCTGAGTATGGGCAGCAGAGGGAGAGACGACCATGCCGGAGAGCCCGACCGCCGCAAGCCCAGGGTCCGAGAGCAGCCTGCCGCTCGCGCGCATCACCGTGCTCGACCTGACGCTCGCTCGTGCGGGGCCGACTTGCGTGCGTCATCTCGCGGACTGGGGCGCGAACGTCATCCGGATCGAGCCGCCGGACACGGGGGGCGAGGAGATCAGCGGCGCGCGCCACGGCTTCGACTTCCAGAACCTGCACCGCAACAAGCGCGCGATCCGGTTGAACCTGAAGGCGCCCGAGGGCCACGCCGCCTTCATGCGCCTCGTCGCGCGGGCGGACGTGATCGTCGAGAACATGCGTGCCGCGGTGAAGCATCGGCTCAAGATCGCCTGGGATGACGTGCGCGCGGTCAACCCACGCATCGTCTACGGCAGCATCAGCGGCTTCGGGCAGGACGGGCCGTACGGCAAACGCGCGGGCGTCGATCAGATCGCGCAAGGCATGGGCGGTCTCATGTCGATCACCGGCCTGCCGGGTCAGGGGCCGGTCAGGGTCGGCATTCCGATCGCCGACCTCACCGCGGGCAATCTGCTCGCGCTCGGCATCATGGTCGCGCTGTTCGACCGCGAGCGCACCGGGGTTGGCCGCTGGGTCACGACGAGCCTGCTCGAGTCGCAGGTCTTCATGCTGGACTTCCAGGCGAGCCGTTGGCTGATGGCGAAAGAGGTCGCGCACCAGGCCGGTAACGATCACCCGACCGGCATTCCGACGGGCGTGTTCCCCGCGAGCGACGGCCCTATCAACATCGCTGCCAGCTCCGGCCGCCAGTGGACGCGGTTTTGCGAGGCGATCGGCCATCCCGAGTGGAATGAGAAGGAGGAATGGAGGACCCAGGCCGGCCGCAGCGCCGACCGGCAAGCGATCAACGCGGCGATCGGCGAGATCACCAAGACGAAGCCTGCCGCGCACTGGATCGCGCTGTTCGATGAGGCCGGGATTCCGTGCGGCCCGATCAACACGATCGACCAGGTGTTCGCGGATCCGCAAGTCCAGCATCTGCGGATGGCGCTCCCCGTCCGGCACCCGGAGTTGGGGGAGCAGCATCTCGTCGCGTCGGCGATCAATATCAGCGACATTCCGAAGGACATCCGCACGCCGACGCCGGAAGCCGACGCGGACACGGCCGAGGTGCTGCGTTCGGTCGGCTACTCCGATGCGGAGATCGCCGATATGCGGGCGAAAGGGGCGATCTGAATGGAATCGTTCACGCGCTCGCTCGTCTCCAAGCCGTATGCTGGCGGCAAGATGCTTTCGGCGAAGGACGAGGGCGTCGGGCTGATCACCTTCAATCAGCCGGAAAAGCGCAACGCGATGTCGGTCGAGATGTGGGACGGTCTCGGCCAAATCCTTGACGACTTCCGCGACGATCATTCGGTTCGCGTCGTGATCCTGACCGGTGCCGGGAGCAAGGCGTTCGTCTCGGGGGCCGACATCAGCCAGTTCGAGCAGCAGCGCGCCGATGCCGAGGCGCAGCGCGAATACGACCGCCGCACCGGCGCGGGACGCGCCAAGCTGGCCGGGTTTCCGAAGCCCGTCATCGCCCGCATTCGCGGCTACTGCCTGGGCGGCGGATTGGGGATCGCCATGTTGGCGGATCTCCGCATCGCGGCGATCGACAGCCAGTTCGGCATTCCCGCCGCCCGGCTCGGGATCGGGTATGGCTTCGAGATGGTGCGCCGCCTCGTCTCGCTGGTCGGTCCGGCGCATGCGCGGATGATCCTCTACACCGGCGCGCCGATCGACGCTGCCGAGGCGGAGCGGATCGGCCTCATCAACCGCGCGGTTGCTGACGAGGATCTGTCCGACGCCGTGGTGGATATCGCGCGCGCGATCGCGGATAACGCACCGCTCTCGGTGGCCGCGTCGAAACTCTCCGTCGAGCAGGTGATGCGCGATCCAGCGGATCGCGATCTGGAGGGGGTCGAGCGGTCCCTCGCCGCCTGCTTCGACAGCACCGACTATCGCGAAGGCCGCACCGCGTTCCTGGAGAAGCGCCCGCCGCGATTCCAGGGCCGGTAGGCGGCTTTCGGCGTCATTCCCGGCAAGTAGTGGAGCGAAAGAAAGGAAGCCGGGCGCGAAACCCGGCTTCCAATTCGATCGACGCGATCAGGCGCCGTTCTTACGGACGCGCCGCGCCATGCCAAGTCCGGTCAGGCCGGCTCCGAGCAGCAGCAGCGAGGCCGGCTCGGGAACCGGTGTGGACACGTCGACCTGCGATGTCGAGCGCAGGCTAATCGAGTAGTTGCCGGCCGCCAGGCGAGGGGACGTCCCGCTCGCGGTGCAGGTTCCGTAAGTGCCCGCGGAGAGCGGAATGCCCCCGGTCGATCCGAACGAGGCCTGGAGGTTGCAGTTCGAGCCGCCGCCAAAACTATTGCTAGGGGTGAACAGATATACCTGAGCGCCCTGTGCGTCATCGATCTCGAACGCATTGGCGATGGACGCATTGGCCGTCTCGCCATAGGCGGATGTGGCGGCTCGGAGCGAGATTACGTCCGTGAACGAGAAGGTGAGGGTGGTTGCGTAGGTCACGGTGAAACTGAAGCTCATATTGGCCGTGTCACGTCCCGAGGAGCCTGCGCCCGTTACGTGCTGGAGCAGGATCTCGGCCTCGGCCACGTTGTTGAGGACCAACCCGCTCCCGCCGTTTCCGGTGAACGGGTTGCCGGAGGAGATGTTCGAATCCCCGCGCGCGCCGTCCAGCGCGCCTTGGCCCTGGAAGCGGACGTAGTTGTTCTGGCCAGGAAACGGACCCGGTCCGGCGGTTGCCTGGAGGGCGTCGGAGGCGTTGGGGATCGGCTCCGGATCCTGCGTCGCGCCGTTTGCGGTGCCGTAAATCGCGCTATTCAGCGTGTTCCGTGCGCCGGACACATTGGCGATCGTCCCCGCCGCCGACTGGATCTGGAAGTTGGTGATCTGGTTGCTGGCGAAGGCATACGGCGTGGCGTGCGCCTTACCCGTGACGCCGAAGCCGAAGGCAGCAAGGGCCAGCACGATGCTCGCAGTTGTTTGTAGGGCCGTTTTCATATGCGTCTTCCTTGGCATTCTAAATCGGTCGGCCCGTTCATCCGAAGGTGGTGCAGCGCCGTCCTTGCTCGCCTCTACGCACGAAGCTTGCCAAAGCCGGTACCGTAACGTTTTGCGCCACTTACACGTAAATTCGCGCTGCTTTTCAGAGGCACGTGTAAATTCTCCCGACGTAAAGTGTAACGAGCTGGCAGTGCACGCGTGAAAGGCGCAATTCGCAACTAAATGGTTCGCATTCCGTGTGACCAGACAGGGCAAATCGGGCGGTTCTACCCCTGAACTCATGGCCGCCTGACCTCGATTGTTCCGGCGGTGTCAGGATCATTTACATTATCCTGTGAATACAAGGGCACACGAGGGTTTGCTCACTCAAATGCCGTGATTCAGGTTGATGCGCCTGCGGGAAGGAAGGACAATGCGAGTCTCTGTCCGGGAGCCATCAAGATGTTGTTGGCTGCCCGGCATCAGCCTCACCACATTTAGGTTGACGTTCCCGCTCTCGCCCGGCTACGCGGAGCAGGTGTCAGCAGCAACCGAGTCCCGTCCTGTCATTCGCGTGCGTGGCCGCTCCTTCATGGCGTTGGTCCTCGCGCCGGAGCCCCCGCTTAGCGAATGGCTTGCCGCGCTGGACGCGCAGATCCAGCGGTCGCCCTCGTTCTTTGAGGGTAAGCCCGTGCTGGTCGACCTCGCCGGGCTCCCGCGCGAGCAGCCGAATGTCGCCGGCCTGATCGACGCCCTGCGGGCGCGCCGCATCCGTGTCATTGGGACCGAAGGCGCGCATCCATCCTGGGAGGGCGTTGAGGAGTGGGCGCAGCCGTTGAGCGGAAGCCGGCCGGTACGAGCCGTCGAGCTTCCCGCCGAGGGGGCACAGGCCACCGCATCGCCCCCAGCCGCAGCACCGGAGCCGCCTTTCCTTGTCATCGAGGGCGCGGTCCGGTCGGGCCAATCGGTCGTGTTCGAGAAGGGCGATGTCACGATCGTCGGCTCGGTCGCGTCCGGGGCCGAAGTGATGGCGGGTGGCTCGATCCATGTCTACGGCACGCTCCGGGGGCGCGCGGTGGCGGGTCTCGCTGGGAACTCGCGCGCCCGCATTTTTTGCCGCCGCCTCGAAGCCGAGTTGCTGGCCATCGACGGCCTCTATCGCACCGCCGACGCGCTCGAGCCCGGCCTGCGCGGCCGAGCCGTGCAGGCGTGGCTTGATGGCCAGACCATGCGTATCGCGGCACTGGACTGATGCAGCAGAAAGGGTGTGACGAGATGGCCCATGTCTTGGTCGTGACTTCCGGCAAAGGCGGCGTCGGCAAGACGACGTCGACCGCCGCGCTCGGCGTCGCGCTGGCCCGGAACGGGCAGAGCGTAGTCGTGGTCGATTTCGATGTGGGGCTCCGCAACCTCGATCTCGTGATGGGGGCGGAGCGCCGTGTGGTGTTCGACCTCATCAATGTCGTGCAGGGTGACGCGAAACTCCAACAGGCGCTGATCCGCGACAAACGGGTCGAGAACCTGTTCCTGCTTCCCGCCTCCCAGACGCGCGACAAGGACGCGCTGACGGCCGAGGGGGTGGAGCGCGTCATCGGTCAGTTGCGCGAGAAGTTCGACTGGGTGATCTGCGACAGCCCGGCGGGGATCGAGCGCGGCGCGACTCTTGCCATGCGGCACGCCGATATGGCGGTGGTCGTGACCAACCCGGAAGTCTCATCGGTGCGCGACTCCGACCGGATCATCGGTATCTTGGACGCGAAGACCGAGAAGGCCGAAAAGGGCGAGAAGGTCGAGAAGCATCTGCTGCTGACCCGCTACGATCCGGCCCGCGCGGCGCGCGGGGAGATGCTGAAAACCGAGGACGTGCTGGAGATTCTGTCGATCCCGCTGCTCGGCATCATCCCGGAGAGCGAGGAAGTGTTGCGGGCCTCCAATCTCGGCGCGCCGGTTACCTTGTCGAACCCGACCAGCCCGGCGGCGCGCGCCTATATGGACGCGGCGAAGCGGTTGCGCGGGGAAACGGTGGTGATGACCTTCCCCAAGGGAAAGCGCAGTTTCATCGGTAAGCTGTTCGGCCGGAGGGTAGCATGAGCTTGCTGACGCTCTTCTGGAAGGCCAACTCCGCGCCCGTTGCGCGCGAGCGGCTGCAAGTCCTGCTCGCGCACGAGCGCCTCGTCACCGGCAAGTCGGACCTGGTCGCGACGTTGCAGGAGGAGATCCTTGCCGTGATCGCCAAGCACGTCACGGTCGACCGCGAGAAGGTTCAGATCAAGCTGGATCGCGGCGCGACGGTCTCGATGCTGGAGATCGACGTGGAAGTGCCGGCCTTCGCGGCGCTCAAGGCTGCGAACGGGTAGGAAATGAGATTGCCGGTTCGAGCACATCGCTGTCGGGTTCCAGGGCGGTGTGCCAAGCGCACGCCCGTTCCGGGACCAGCACGGCGCGCAGCGTAAAAGCGCGTCATCGCAAAGCGCGATGTGCGCTCGGGCCGGGACGCGGCAGCACGCAGCGGCAAGATGATGCCGATGCCCACTCCCCAGAAGCCGTTTATCAGCACCGACCGGAACAGGCGCGCCGCCGACCAATCTGCCCCGATCGGCTGGCCTTTGAGCGGGGCTACAACGAACCGGCCAACCAGGACGGCGATCAGGCCCAGCACCAGCCCCATCAACCACATCGGAGCTCGCGGCAACCGCGGCAGGGCTAGACCGAACAGGAAACCGTAGAGACCGCCCCAGAAGCAGAGGTCGAGGAGACGGGGGACGGCCAGCGGTCCCGTCGGGGCGAGACTGTAGGGCGGCGCCGAAATGCCGCCGAGCACGTATAGCAGCCCGATCATCCCCTGATGGAATATCAGGACCGAGAGGGCGGCAGCGACAAAGCCCAGAAGACCTCTCGTCAGAATGGTCTCTCTCCCTCTCTCCGCGGCCGGCGCGGGATGACGGCTTCCGAGGCTGAGGCGCCGGAGCGGGAGGAGGCCCGCAGGGTCCGCAAATGATGGACCCGTGGACCGACCGGCGCAAATTCCCGCTTGTCCGCATGCCGGTGATAGGGAAAAACCGACCCCAACACGAGGGGAGGAAATGCTGATGCTGCTTGCCGGCAGGATCGCGGCCATTCGGCAGATTGCCTCACCCGACGAGTTCCTCGACGCTGGGGCGCTACCGACGCTGCACGACCGGTACGGTATCTCGCCGCCGGCGATGGTGAAGAGCATCAAAGGGTGGCTGTTATCATGACAACGATCGGATTCGTCGGCCTGGGTGCCATGGGTCTGCCGATGGCGCGCAACCTCGTCAGGCGAGGGTTCACCGTCCGCGGCTTCGACATGCGCGGGGCGGCAATCGACGCGCTCGTCGCGGGAGGCGGGGTGCGGGCCGGCTCCGTCGCCGAGGCGGCGCGCGGCGCGGACCTGCTCTTGCTGATGGTCGTCAACGCCGCGCAAGCCGAGCAGGTTCTGTTCGCGGACGGCGCGCTCGAAGCGCTCGCACCCAATGCTATCGTCGTGCTCATGGCGACCTGCCCGCCCGGCGCCGTCGAAGCGCTTGCCGCCCGCGTGCTGGCCGGAGGCCGCCGTTTCGTTGATGCGCCCGTGTCCGGCGGCGCTGTCGGCGCGGATGCTGCGACGCTCACCATCATGGCGGCCGCCCCGCAGGATACGTTCAGCGCCGCGAAGCCCGTGCTGGACGCACTCGGCGACAAAGTGTTCCACGTCGGCGAACGCCCCGGTCAAGGCGCGGTGGTCAAGGCGGTGAACCAGCTCCTGTGCGGCGTGCACATCGCGGTTGCCGCCGAGGCCTTCTCGCTCGCGGCAAAGGTCGGCGTGGACCTCAAGATCATATTGGAAATTCTGGGCGGCTCGGCGGCCTCGAGCTGGATGCTGAAGGATCGCGGCCCGCGCATGTTGCAGGCGAGCCCGGACGTCACCAGCGCGGTCGACATCTTCGTCAAGGATCTCGGCATCGTGCTGGAGGCTGGCCGCGAGACGAAAGCGGCGCTGCCGCTTGCCGCCGTGGCGCACCAGATGTTTCTCGCGACCTCAGGCCGCGGCGATGGCGCAGCCGATGACAGCCAGGTGATCCGCACCTATTCCGCGATGAACGGCGGCCCGGGGCCGCGATGACAAGCGGCTGACGCACCCGCCAACAAAGGGAGGGAAACAATGTCATCCAACGCCGGTTTCACGCGGCGCGGCGCCATAGCGGCCGCTACCGCGCTGCCGCTCGTCGGGATCCTGACACGGCCCGGCTTCGCGGCCGAATTCACCTATAAGCTGGCCACCGGCCAGGACCCGACGCATCCGATCAACACCCGCGCGCAGCAGGCAATCGATCGCATCCGCGACGCGAGCAAGGGCCGCCTCGATATAAAGCTGTTCCCCGCGAACCAACTCGGCTCGGACACCGACCTGCTCTCGCAAGTTCGCAACGGCGGTGTCGAATTCTTCAATCTCTCCACTTCCATCCTGGCGACCCTCGTGCCCGCGGCCGGCATTCCCAATACCGGCTTCGCTTTCGAGGATTACGACGCCGTGTGGAAGGCGATGGATGGTGGACTGGGCGACTATATCCGGGCGCAGATCGCAAAAAGCGGTATCCTGGCCGTCTCCAAGGCCCAGGATAACGGCTTCCGTCAGATCACCTCCTCCACCCACCCGATCGAAAAGCCCGAGGATCTGAGCGGCTTCAAGATCGAAGTCCCGCCCGCGCCGATCCTCACGTCACTTTTTTCAGCGCTCGGCGCTGGCCCGACGCCGATCAACTTCAGCGAGCTTTACTCCGCACTACAGACGAAGGTCGTCGAGGGTCAGGAGAATCCGCTCGCGATCATCGCCACGACGCGCCTCTACGAGGTGCAGAAATATTGCAGCATGACGAGCCATGTCTGGGACGGCTACTGGATTCTCGGGAATCGCCGTGCGTGGCAGAGTCTGCCTGAGGATTTGCGTGGCATCGTCTCACAGGAATTCGACAAATCCGTGATGGACGAACGGGAGGACGTGGCGAAGCTCAGCCAGACCTTGCGCCAGGATCTCTCGGCCAAGGGGCTGCAGTTCAACGACGTGAACCGCGGTAACTTCCGCGACGCGTTACGCAAGACCAGTTTCTATAAGGACTGGCGCGCCAAGTTCGGCGAGGAGGCGTGGAAGCTGCTCGAAAACGCCAGCGGGCCGCTGACATGACCCGGACGCGCGGAAGTACGCGAACGCCGGCGAAACCCGCGGCAGCACGGAGATTCTGACATGCACAAGATCGTCTTTCTCGATCGCGCCACGATCGGCCCGCGGGTCAAGCTGCGGCGCCCGTCATTTCCGCACACACTGACCGAGCACCAGCAGACTTCCGGGGGCGATGTTCTCGAACGGCTCGAGGGCGCGTCCATCGCCATCACCAACAAGGCGCAACTTCCGGCCGAGGTGCTCGCCAAACTGCCCGACCTCAAGCTCATCGCGGTGGCGGCGACCGGGACAGATTGCGTCGACAAGGCTTATTGCCAAAGCCACGGCATCGCAGTGGCGAATATTCGTGGTTACGCCTTACGCACAGTGCCCGAGCATACCTTCGCCCTTATGCTGGCCGTGCGTCGCAGCATCGTTCCGTATCGCGAAGACACACTTGCCGGCGAGTGGCAGAAATCCGGCCAGTTCTGCTTTTTCAATCATCCGATCAGCGATCTCGGCGGCGCGCGCCTTGGCATCATCGGGGAGGGCGTGCTCGGCCAGCGCGTGGCCGAGATCGCGAAGACCTTTGGCATGGTCACGATGTTTGCTGCCCACAAGGGCAAGAGCGGCCTCGGCCCGCTCTACACGCCTTGGGAGGAAGTGCTCGAGACGAGCGACATCATCACGCTGCACAGTCCGCTCACGCCGGATACACGCAACATGATCGCCATGCCCGAGTTTCACCGTATGAAGCGGAAGCCGCTGCTTATCAACACCGCTCGCGGCGGATTGGTGGACGAGGAGGATCTGGAGCGGGCGCTCGAAGAGGGGCTGGTCAGCGGGGCCGGAATTGACGTGACGCTGCCTGAGCCACCTCCGGCCGACGGCCCGCTCATGCGGATGGCCAAGCGCTGGAACGTCATCGTTACCCCGCATGTCGCGTGGGCGAGTGACGAGGCCCAGCAAACCTTGGCCGATCAGTTGATCGACAATATCGAGAATTTCGTGGCGGGAAAGCCGACCAACCTGGTCCAGGGGGCCTACTGACACATGGTGACGATCGCCGACGTGATGACGACCGAGGTCGTCACCGTGACCCCGGAAACGCCGATCCGCGACATCGCCGAGCTCCTCTACACCCGCCGGATCAGCGGCGTGCCGGTCGTGGATGCCGAGGGGCGGCTGGTGGGCGTCATCAGCGAGGGCGACCTGATCGCGCACGCGGCCACGATCGGAGAGCAGCCGCGTGCTTGGTGGCTGCGGCTCTTCTCGAACGACACTAGCATCGCCCGCGACTATGCGCGAACGCATGGCCGCATCGCACGCGATGTCATGCGCACGGGCGTGGTTACGATTCCCGAGACCGTCGGCATCGCCGAGGCGGCGAAACTCTTCCACCGTCACCAAATCAAACGCCTGCCCGTCTTGCGTGACGGAAGCCTGGTCGGCATTGTCACCCGCAACGATCTCCTGAAAGTCCTGGCAACGTCGAGTGGGACGCCGGAGGTCAGCGCTGACGACCGCACGATCCGTGCGCGCCTTCTTGAGCATCTCTCCGCTCAACCCTGGGCACGGCTAAGCAACAAGAACATCATCGTCGAAAACGGCACCGTCCATCTGTTCGGGTTCGTGCAGAACGAGGAGGAGCGTCGGGCGATCTGTGTTGCGGCCGAAGGCATATCGGGTGTCAAGAGCGTCGAGGACCACCTCGCGCCGGAACTTCATGTTCCGGTGTGAGCGCTAACTTAGATCACGTCGGATAGCTAAAAGGAGTTCTGCGATGAGCCGGCTTGTTTACATCTTGAACGGTCCCAACCTGAACCTGCTCGGCAAGCGGCAGCCGAAGATTTATGGCTACGAAACCCTAGCCGATGTCGAGCGGGACTGCCGCAAGCTCGCCGAGGAGCTGAAGCTCGACTTGCGCTTTCATCAGAGCAATCGGGAATACGAGATCGTGGATTGGATTCACGAAGCGCGAGAGACCGCGGGAGGCATCGTTATCAATCCGGCCGCCTTCACCCATTACTCGGTCGCAATTCTTGATGCCCTCAATGCGTTCGAGCCGCCCGTCATCGAGGTGCATATCTCGAACGTTCACCAGCGCGAGGAATTCCGGCATCACTCATTCGTCTCGATGAGGGCCAACGGAGTCATCGCCGGTTTAGGCACGCAAGGCTATCAACTTGCGTTGCGGAGAATCGCCCTGCTGATCGATGAAAGCGAGAAATCTCCCGCAGCGTAGAGTGTGGCACTGGCCGGATACAGCCGAAGCGGAGCTCCGCATGGTGATCTCAACTCAGGAAGACGTTACCCCAGCCGTTCTCGCCGTCATGGAACGGACCAGTGAACCTCGCCTGCGAGAGATACTGGTTGCGCTGGTCAAGCACTTGCACGGCTTCGTGCGCGAAGTACGTCTCACCGAGGCCGAGTTCCGGGAGGCGACCGCCATCCTCAATGAGATTGGACAGCTGACGACCGATACGCACAACGAAATGGTGCTGATGGCCGGCTCGCTCGGCGTCTCGCCGCTCGTGTGCCTCCTGAACAACGGCGACCATGGCCAGACGGAGACCTCGCAATCGCTACTCGGTCCCTTCTGGCGTCTCAATTCGCCACGTACGCCGAATGGTGGCTCGATCGTTCGCTCCGAAACGCCAGGTGATCCGCTTTTTGTCAGCGCGCGGGTGCAGGATCAGGCCGGTAGGCCAATCGCGGGGGCAGAAGTCGATATCTGGCATGCTTCTCCGGTCGGCCTCTACGACAACCAGGATCCCGAGCAAGCCGACTTCAACCTGCGCGGGAAGTTCACGACCGACGCGGACGGGCGCTTCTGGTTCCGGACCGTGAAGATGGTCGGGTATCCCATCCCGACCGACGGTGTTGTCGGACGCCTGCTGCGCGCCCAGAACAGGCATCCTTATCGTCCTGCGCATCTCCATGCCCTGATTTACAAGAAGAACTTCAAAGTTCTGATTTCGCAGGTTTACGACCCGCACGATCCGCACATCGATACCGACGTGCAGTTCGGCGTCACGCGGGCGCTGATCGGCGATTTCATTCGGCACGATGAACCGCATCCGACCCAGCCGGAGCTGGCGACGCCCTGGTATTCGCTCGATTACGTCTACGTCATGGAGCCGGGCGAGGCGGTCCTGCCTCGGCCGCCGATCAAATAGCCCGGCTGAAAGTCTGAAAGCAGAATCGGGCAGTCTCGCGTGCGCTCAAGGAGAGATCACGATGTTGACGGAAGAGGAACGCAGCCGCGGCGCTCAAGACCTCCTGCGCGCCGAGCGCGAGAGAAGGCCGATCCAGCAGCTAAGCCGGACATTTCCGAACATGGAGGTCGAGGACGCCTACCGTATCCAGGATTTGTGGGCGGAAGCACGGATTGCGAAGGGCGCCCGGATGGTTGGCCACAAGATCGGCCTGACTTCAAGGGCGATGCAGATGGCCTCGAAAATGACGGAGCCGGATTACGGCCGCATCCTCGATGACGCTTTGTACAATGACGGCGCGCAGATCCGTGCCGCTGACTTCATCAAGCCGCGTCTCGAAGTCGAATTGGCCTTCGTGATGGGCGAAGATCTGGAGGGGCCGGGAGCGCGCATTTACGACGTCATGCGAGCTACCGAGTTCGTGGTGCCGGCGCTGGAAATCATCGACTACCGGACCGAGGTTCCGCGTGCGATCACCGACACGATCGCCGATAACGCGGCTTTCGGTGCGATCGTGGTCGGCGGGCGCACGATACGCCCCATGGACACTGACATACGCTGGGTCGGCGCGACCTTGTCGAAGAACGGCGTCATCGAGGAATCCGGCGTTTCAGCCGCGATCATGGGCCATCCGGCCGCAGGCATCGCTTGGCTCGTCAACAAGCTCCACGCGGTCGAAGCCAAGCTCAAGAAGGGCCAGATCGTTTTGGCCGGGTCCTTCACGCGCCCCGTCGATATCGCGGCGGGAGACGTGATCCATGCCGATTACGGGCCGCTTGGCGCCATCGGCGTTTCACTCGTTTGAGATCAGACGCGGTTACGCGGCAGAGAAAGCGTTTCAGGGCTCAGCGCATAGTTGCAGCCCTAGGCCTAACCCTCGTTCGACAGTTGCGAAGATCGTAAGACCGGGGCTCGTGAGCGCAATTCTGCGGCGGCATTGTATGCCGCAGGAAACCTCCCTGCCGCGAACGTCTTAATACGCTCGCAGCGAGTGAGGCCCGATCCGGAACGGTCTCGGGGGCGCCACACGAGCTGTGTGTTCTCATTCGGCCGCCGAATCATCGGCCGAATTCAGCTTCATTGATGGTCGACCGGAATCGACGCGTGCGCGCAGGAGCAGCCCGATTGGGTCCGAGAAATGTACGAAGGATAGAAGCTAGGCCTGCCCTGCCAATGCCGGGCGCCATCAGGGTCCCGAGGCCGCTCGCGCCGGCCCCCGAGATTTGGGGCGGATTCGAGTGCAGCGTGACCAGGGTGCGAGACGAATGGCGCGATCAGGTGCGCGAGACGGGACACCATGACCGTTTGGAGGATCTTGAACGCGTCGCGGCAATCGGGATCGGGACGCTTCGCTATCCTTTTCTCTGGGAGCGAGTCCGCAGATGACGTCCGCAACGACGGAACTTGGCCATGGCACGATCGCCAGATGGGGCAACTCCGAGCTCTCGGCCTGGATGTCATAGCCGGCCTTATCCATCACGGTTCCGGTCCTTCGGGGACTAGCCTGCTTGACCCGGGCTTCCCGGCGGGGCTGGCGCGTCATGCCGGGCAAGTTGCTGAGCGATATCCCGACATCCTCCGCTGGACACCGGTGAATGAGCCGCTAACGACGGCGCGGTTCAGCTGCCTCTACGGATTCTGGTACCCCCATCTCAGGGATACGCACGCCTTTCTACGAGCCCTCGCGGGACAGTGCAGAGCCGTCATGCTGGCCATGAGAGCAATTAGAAGGCAGGTGCCGGGGGCACAGCTCGTGCAGACCGAAGACGTGGGCTGCACGTTCGCGACCGTGCCGCTGCGTGATCAGGCGCAGTACGAAAACGATCGGCGATGGCTTTCGCTGGACCTACTCTGCGGCCGGGTCGACCGCGCTCACCCTTGGCGTGGCACGATCGAGGAGGCAGGCGTTTCCGCACGTCACCTGGACGAATTGGCGACCGGCGAGGCAGCACCGGACATCATAGGCGTGAATTATTACGTGACGAGCGAGCGGTTTCTTGACCACCGCACCGCGCTGTATCCTCCGCATCTACACGGCGGCAATGGTCATCTCAGCTACGTGGACACCGAGGCTGTGCGCGTGCCCGATTGCACCGAAGAGCGGGGCTGGCTGCCGCGTCTGCATGAAGTCTGGTCACGGTACGAACGCCCAATCGCCGTGACGGAGGCACATCTTGGCTGCGAAGACGGCGCGGAGCAGGCACGCTGGTTCCTTGAGGCCTGGACGGCAGCCCAGAAACTTCAAAGCCAGGGCGTGGACGTGCGTGCGGTCACGGCTTGGGCGCTGGCAGGTGCAATCGACTGGGATAGCCTTCTGCAAAGTCGCGCGGGCCGCGCCGAATGTGGAATCTGGGACGTGAACTCTCGGCGTGAGCCACGCCTTTTAGCTCAGGTGATCAGGAGCCTTGCTGGCGGAGAGGCCTTCGAGCATCCGGCGCTTGAGCGTCCGGGGTGGTGGCGGCGGGCCGATCGGTTTCCGCCTCCCGGCCCAGCCGATGCCCAGTGGCAGTTTCCAGGGGCCGGGTGAGGAGCCTTCGTAAAGACGGGCTCCACGCGGCTCATCACGAGCGAGGAAATCGAGAGGACAATCGAGGTCACGGTAGCGGCTGTGGGACAGCCACGAAGAATGCAGAGTAGCCGTTGTCCGTCGATTGTCTCTCGATCTCAGCCGGTCAGCGGCGTCGTGCCGAGCTCTTGCTCGACTTCTTCGACCGCTTCGGCGCGCTTTCGCTCTGCCCGCCCCCCTCTTCCTCCTCCGAGTCATCTTCCTCGTCGTCCTCGGATTCGTCCTCCTCGGCTCCGCCCAGGGCCGCGGGAAGAATGGTGCTGCGAGTCACTTCCGTGAGCTTCTCGTCCTGAGCTTTCTCCTCGGCGAGAATCCCGGCGAGCAGATCGGCAACCTTGGTCTCTCCTAGCGCCTTGGACAGCTCGACCATGGTGCCGTAGGCCGCGATCTCGTAATGCTCGATGCGCTGCTGGCTGGCGACAATGACCAGGTCGAGAACCGGCCCTTTGTCGTGCTCCTCCAGCTCGTGCTGGGCCTCCTCGACCAGTCCGCGCATCGCCTCGCAGACCTTACGGCCGGGTTTGCCACTCAGCTCCTCGAGCGCCTGCTCGACACGTTGCCGCTGGTCCTCGCTCTGAGCGATGTGCGCCTCGATACCCTGCTTCAGCTCCGGGTCGGAAGTCTTCCTCAGCGTTCGTTTCATCCCCTGAATGGCTTGCCGCTCGGCGCTATGAGCGTCCTTGAGCTGATCGACCAACATCTCGCGCAATTCTTCCATTTTGTCCTCTGTCCTTCGGGAGGGTACGAAGGCGGGAAACGGCAAGCGCCCGCGGACGGTTTGCTACCTACTCGATCACAAAGAGCGGCACAGCGTGGTCGCGAACGGCGGATCACCGGAGTAAAAGTTGCTCAGCCCTCTTCCGCGCCCGCCAGCAACGCCGCAATCGCCTCGGGGCTTGCGACCACGCGAGGCACCTTGTTCTGAGCGCCCATTTTTCCACGCTGCTCCATCCAGCGGACGAAGCTGCCAGCAGGCAGCAGTCGAATGTAGGGGTCGCGCAGACCGAAGCCGTCGCCACGATGGGCCGCGTAATCCTCGTTCAGCCGCTTCAGCGCCGCATCCAGGGCCCGCCCGAACACCGCGGTATCCGCGGGGCCGTCCAACTCGACCGCGAACAGGTGTCCTCCTCGCGCATCGTGCTCGTCCGGCTGCACCGGCGCGACGCTGTATTCCACCACGTTCCGCCCCACAGCCCGCGCCGCCTCGTTGGTTGCGGCGTCGAGCTCGGCGCCGATCAGGTGCTCGCCCGCGACCGAGAGGAACCATGCCGTGCGCCCGGTGATAAGCAGGCGCGGGGGCTCGCGGGATAGGAGCCGAACCGTGTCGCCGAGCACGTAAGACCACAGACCGGCGTTGCTGGTCAGCACCAGGGCGTAATCCTCATCGAGGGCCGCGTCGGCTATCCAGCGCCGCTCCGGGTTGGCGGAGCCCAGATCGCTGGGACGCACGAACTCGAAGAACAGCCCCCGGTCCAGTACCAGCCGCAGTCCCTCGCCATCACCCCGGTCGGCCATCGCGATGAAACCTTCGCTTGCGGCATAAACCTCTCGCGTGAGTGTGGAGCTTCCCTCCATCCAGGCGGCGAAGCGCGGGCGGTACGGGTCGAACCCAACCCCGCCATGCACCAGCAATTCGAGCGCCGGAAACAGGTCCCGCAGGCGAGCGCCCCGCGGCCGCAGCGCGGCGGCGGTCTCGAAAAACAGGAGCATCCAGCTTGCGGTGCCCGAGATGCTGGTAATGGGCCGATCGAGCGCGAGGGGCGCCAGCGCGGACATCTTCTCCCGCCAATCGGTGAGCCGGGCGAGATCGGGCGGCGGCAGGGCGCGGCCGCGCGCCCAGAACGGTGTCTCGACCGCGACGATACCGGAGAGATCGCCCGCGCGAATGCCAGGAGCCAGTTCCTCGAGCGCGGTCGTCCCGCCCAGGAACACGTTAAGCCCGCGGAGTATCCGGCTGTCCGGGCGCGCCGCGAAGTGCCAGGCCAGAACATCGAGCGCGGCCCCGGCATTCGCGCGCAGCATCGCGTCACTCAGCGGGATGCGCTTGGTCGCGGCCTGCGTAGTGCCGGAAGAGTTGGCGAAGTAGCGAATCCGTCCGGGCCAAGTCGTGCCGCCGACGTGGGGAAAGCTGGGGCCCCACCACTCGCGCCAGAACGCTTCGTAAGTGCGCAGCGGAACCCGCCGCTGGTAGTCCTCGACCGTACCGTATCGCGGCGAAATCGTGCGCTCGACCGAAGTCCGTTTGCGCGCCGCGGCGGAGCAGCCGGGCGAGCATCCGGCGCTGCACGGTCGCGGGATCCTGTCGTGCCAGCGCCGCCCGTCGCCACCCCGCCCAAAACTTCAGCGCGGGCGACAGATCAAGCAGGGCGGATCACCGTGTGATGCGCCCAGCATCGCGCCGTCTCCACCCGGAGCGGCAGCGGCACGTAGGCTCCTCGGCGCCACAAGGGAACTTGGTCAAGGAAGGTGTCGCTGCCGAGCCACCCATCCTGTCCGCCCAGCAAGACGACCCGGTTCGCGTCCGGCTCGGCCATGTCGGCGAGAAATCGGGCGGAGGCGCCGTAGCTGACCGGATGCCGGCCGCGCACCGGGCCGTGTCCAGTCTTGTTCAGCGTGTCGTTGCCGCCCGGGGAGGCGTACCCTCCAAAGCTATAACGGCGTCCAACCAAGGGGACGGCACCGAAATAGTGCCGCAACTTCATCCGATGCAATCGGCCCCACGGCCCGAATTTCCGCGACAGCGCGAGCGCCGCGTCCATCGCGGCTATCGCGAGCGGGCGCAGGCATTTCTCGTCGAGCGCGAGTATCTCCCGGGTGAGCAGGCGCCGTGCTGTCCAGATCGCGGTAAGGGGCCGCAACCGGGATTGATCCGGCAATCGCGTCGCGAGATCGGTCATCAGCGCCTCGAATACGACGGCTCCCTCGGAGTCCACGTCATACCGGCCGTCCCAGGCGACAAGCTTGGCGCGGGCAGGGTGTTCAGGGAGCCGTGCGACGATGGCCCCGACGGTCGCTAGCCTTCCCTGCACGTCGGTTTGCGTCCGGGCCATGTCATCGAGATCGAGCTTGGCGGAGCCCTCCAGCAATGTCCGAAGCCGCTCGACACGGTCCGGCGGCGAGAAAAAGAATCCGGCCGGCACCTCGCTCGACGGGGGCTCATTGTTGGCGGAGGCCACGACTCCGGAAGCGGGATCAAGCTCCTGCGGGAACTCGGGGGTCCGGGCCAGATTGTCCCAGGCCCGAACCGCCGCGGGCGGCAACACGAGGTCGGGCGGAGGCGCGGCGGGGCGGCGCGGGGCGGCCAGGGCCAGCATGTGACCGATATGCCCGTCAGCCGTCGCGTGCAGCATGTTCTGGCCGGGAATCGCGAAATCCGCGAGCGCGCGGGCGAAGGCCGCGCTGCTATCCGCGCGCATGACTCCGAGCATCGCTCCGACTTCGTCCGAGGGCGTGTGTCCGACCCAGCGCAACGCAAGAGGCACCGGATTACGCAGCATCGCGCCATCGCTCACCACGGGGCCGATGACGCTCCGCCGAAGCGTGAGCCGTCGCGTGCCGGCTCCGCGCACGCGCAACGTCACGCTGTCCTCGGTCAATATCTCGCCCGAGACATCGAACAGGTCCGAGGCAGCCGCGTGCAGGCTCGTGCCGCCCCAGGCGATGTGCGGGTTTCGGCCGATAGCGACGATCGGAAATCCGGCGGGCATCAGCCCGACGACGTTCAGCGTGGGCGAGCGCATCCCGGCCGCGAGCCAGATGTTCGGGAGCGCGACGGACAGGTGAGGATCGGCGGCGAACAGCGCCCCGCCACTCTTGCTTCGCCAGGCCGCCACCGCGGCCGCATTGCTGCCCGCGCGGGCGAGCGACCCGGCCAACGCTGTCTCCGGATTGGGCATCCCACCCGCGACGAGGCCCGGCCAGAGCGCCCGCCACGCCTCGCACGGCATGGTGGCGCGGGCACGCAGCAGCCTGCCGTAGATGACCCAGTTCACGTCGGCGGCGGCGAGACGGGCGCTCGTGAACAGATCAATGAGCGTCCAAGCCTCGCGGCCGATGCCGAGCAGGCGCATTTCTTCGGGGAGCGTACGTAGATGCGCCAGCACATGGTTCACCCCCCGCACGAAGCCGTCGGCCCAGAGCCGGGTTTCGGTCGCAAGGCCTGCGATGATGTCCGGCACGGCGCGTCCGAAATCCAGCAGGCGAAGGCTGCGATCCAGCTCGATGCCGAGCGGCCCGACGAACTCGGCGACACGGCCCTGCGCGGCGCGCCGCATGATCTCCATCTGCGCCAGGCGCAGATGTGCGTGGACCATGCCGAGCGCGACCGCGAGATCGGCGTCATTCTCCGCCTCGATGAACGGGATCTGGTGCTCGTTCCAGTGGATGGATACCGGCGCGCTGACCGGCCCGATCGTCGGGAGCATCGCGAGCCGCTCGGCGAGCGTCCGGCGCGGGCGGCGAATCAGCAAGGAGCGGAGACCGATGCCGGTTGCAACAGCGAGACCGAGCACGCGATCGCGGTTCATGCCGGTTCCTACGCTCGGCTGCAACAGCCGTTCGCGGCCAAACGGTCGGCCGATGCTCGCGGCCTGGATTGAAGCATCTCCATGAACATCGCAATCCGCAAGCCCCCGATGACGCGGGAGGAGTTCTTCCACTGGGCTCAGACCAGGATGCGGTATACGAGTTCGACGGCTTCCGGCCCGTTGCGATGGTCGGAGCTTGGGAACGGGACGGCGCCAGAAAAGGCCGTTACTGCCGGTCCGGGATTTCCAGCTCCAATAGGACGGAGCCGAGACACTTACCGTGCGCATCCAGCGACAGAGAACGCGTGACGCCGCCCGCGAGCGCGTTCTCCATCACGAAGTTCAGCGCACCGAGGCCGGGCAGCTCGTAGCGCTTTACCTTCCCCCGCACCACGGCCTCGAAATGCTCGCGCACCCGGTCCGCAGTGACATGTTCGGCGAGATAGGCGAAGTCGCCGGGCTCATAGGCGATCACCGAAATCTGGGACGTGTCTCCCTTGTCGCCCGTGCGTGCGTGGGCGAGTTCGCGAAGTTTCATGTCAGGCCACCTCGAAGCTGATTGCAGGCCGCACCCGGTCCTGCGGGATGAGCGTGGAAACGACCGCGACGACCTGCTTCGCTTGCTTCCACGCACCCCCGCCGCCGGCCGGCCCGTTGGTGTAGAGCGTCTCCACCTCGTTGCCGATTCGGATTGCTTCTTCCAGGCTGGTGGTTCGACCCGCGACGCGGATGCGGATCTCGGCGGGCTGTACATCGGGCTGCGTCGTGCCGCCTTTGCGTACGGCATTCACCCCGATCAGCTCGAAGCGCGTTTCGGTCGTGCGAACGTCGATGAGCTTCAGCCGCTCGGCAACGATATCGAGCGCGAGTTGCGCTCGCGCCAGAGCGCCCGGTCCTGCATAGGAGATCCGTCCCTCCCCGATATAGCTATCGAAATAGCCGACCGAGACCTTCAGTGTATCGGGGCGCTGCCGCCCGGAACCGCCGCTCACCGCGACACGGTCACGCTCTTCCTCCACAAGGCGCACTGCGGAAAAATCTGCTGTGACGTCGGGTTGTAGATACGCTTTCGGGTCAAGCAACTCGTACAGCAGTTGCTCCTTGCAACTCGCGACGCTGATCCGACCCCCCGAGCCTTCGACTTTGGTTATCAGTGCGGAGCCGTCCTCCCGCACCTCGGCGATCGGAAAACCGAGCCGGGCAAGATCGGGGACGTCCTTGTAGCCGGGATCGGCAAAGTAACCGCCGGTGATCTGGCCGGCGCATTCCAGCAAATGGCCGACGACCGTGCCTTGACCGAGCCGGCCCCAATCGTCCATCGCCCAGCCGAACTCGTGGACGAGAGGGGCTAGGAACAGCGCCGGATCGCCGACGCGACCGGTGATGACCACATCCGCGCCGCCGCGTAGCGCCTGGACGATCGGCGCGATCCCGAGATAGACGTTCGCCGAGCGGATACTGTGTCCGAGCGAAGCGACGGTGCCGGGCCGCTCCAAGAGCGCGTAGTCACCCTGGCGCACCTCGTCCAGCACGTCATCCCCCGTGACCGCGGCGACGCGAAGGCCGCCGAGGCCCAAGCGACGCGCGATCTCTGCTGTGGCCTTCGCCGCGGCAAGCGGGTTCGCGGCGCCCATGTTTGTGATGATGCGGATGCCCTGCTCGGCGCACGGGCGCAACACCGCCTCCATGCGCGCTGTCAGCAGCGGGTCGAAGCCGGAGGACGGATCCCGCAGCTTCGCACCCTGCGCTAGTGCGATCGTACGTTCGGCCAGGCATTCAAAGCCGAGATAGTGCAGGCCGCCGCGCTCAGCCAACTCAATCGCGGGCTCGATCCGGTCGCCAGAATAGCCGGCCCCGGAGCCGATCCTGATCGTTCTCATATCTCCTCCTCAAGATCTGTCGTCAAAGGGGCAGGACACCAAAAATGACAGCCGCGATGGTCATCAGTACCGATGCGCCGAACAGGAAGGGGATGCTGAAGCGCTGATGCGCGCTCAACTCAATCCCAGCGAGGCCAACAACGAGGAAGGTGGCGGGTGTCAGCGGGCTGACGGGGAAGCCGGTCGTCATCTGCCCGACGAGCGCGGCCTGCGCCACCTGGATCGGCTGGCCGCCCAGGCTCTTCGTAACCTCGGCCACGACCGGCAGCACCCCGAAATAGAAGCTGTCCGGGTCGAACAGTAGGCTAAGCGGCATGGAGAGCAGTCCGAGCACGACGGGAATGTGCCGTCCCATGCTTGGCGGAACGTGGGCGACGGCGGCCTCGGCCATCGCCTTGAGCATGCCCGTGCCGGTCATGATGCCGGTGAAGGCGCCGGCGGCGAGCAGGATACCGGCCATCAGCAACGCGGCCTTGGCGTGTGCGTCGATGCGCGTGCGCTGCTGCGCGACGTTCGGGTAATTGATAACAAGGGCCAAGACCGTGCCGATCATGAACATCACGACGGGATCGACCCAGCCGCCGATCATGACCGCCATGATGGCGATCGTCAGGATCAGGTTGACCAGGAACAGACGCGGGCGACGCAACGCCGCTTCATCAATGGTAAGCGTGCGGTCGAATTCGTGATGCACGGCATCTTGGCCCGCCAGGCCAAGCCGCCGTTCCTCGCGTTTGCCGAGCAGCCAAGCTATAGAAAAAACATAGATAAGACCAACCACCTGAACACCGATCATCGGCTGGAAGATGTCCGTCACAGGAATTTTCAGCGCCGCCGAAGCCCGGAGCGTGGGGCCGGTCCAGGGCAGGAAATTCACGCCGGCTGCCAATGAGACCGCGCAGGCCAATACGCGGCGGTCCATTCCGAGCTTCTCGTAAAGCGGCAGCATCGCCGGAATCGTGACCAGAAAGCAGACCGCGCCAGAGCCGTCGAGATGGATGAGAAGCGCGAGCAGCGCGGTCCCGACCACGATGCGCGTGGGCTTGGAGCCGACGGCGCGCAGAATGCGGTCGATGATCGGGTCAAGCATTCCTGCATCCGTCATGATCCCGAAATAAAGGATCGCGAACACGAACATCCCCGCGACCGGGGCGATCCCAGAAATGCCGGTAATAATGAACTTGCTGGTCGTCAGACCGAACCCGCCGAGCAGCGCCGCGATGATAGGCACGGCGATGAGCGCCACGAGCGGCGAGAGCAAATTGAGCATGATCACGGCTAGCAGAACGACGACCGTGAGCGCGCCCAGTAGTGCCAGCATGAGCAGGTCCTCAGCTTTGGGCTAAAATCAACAACAGCTGGCGAAGCAAAACAGCGGGAGCCCGGCAAAGCCGGACTCCATGTTTTCGGGATTGCCGTCCGAACTCCAGCTTAGCCTCAGTTCGGCAAGTTCGCAGGGTCGCCGATTCTCAGGTCGGTTGCGATATGGCTCACCTCGTCGGCGAGATCCTTGGCGAAATCATCGTCGTCCGGGGTGCAGCGATAGCTGGCGGCCTGGGTCGGGTCGCCGCCGGCGAAACGTGCCACCTGCGGATAGGGGCAGAGTGTCAGTTCGCGCGCCACGGCGGGCGGGGTATCGTTGACATATTTGGTCGAGATCAGTGAAGCCGGCGCCTGGCCGTTCTCGACCCACGCCTCGAGCGCGGCGACCACGTCGCGCTCGGGCGTTGGGGAGGTCGGCGGGGCGGAACCGCCGATCGTGTTCGGACCCGGCCCGCCGCCGCAATGGCTCATGCCGGGGGCCATGAACAACCGGAAAAACGCCTGCGTCCGCTCCAGCGATCCCTGTAAGGCCAGGACACTGTTGAAATACTCGATCGGGAGGGTCTGGGCGTTCAACGCATCGGCCCAGCCCTGCGTCATGAGCAGCTTACCCCCATGCGCGGCGAAGGCCCTCAGATCCGGGCTGGTCGCGTTGATGACCGGGCTGAGCACTCGGTCCACGAGCGCCGCGTCGCGGTCGAAGTCGAACGTGGTCCAGTCCCAGTTCGGATTGTTGAAGACCGCATTGGCCAGCAGCGGCTGAGCAAAGGACGGCACCAGCGCGCCCTGGATCAGCGACCACTGACTCTCGCTGCCACGGGCGAAGCCCGGGTAGAGATCCAGGCCGGTCCGCGGATCGGTCACCGGGCTGTAAAGACGCTTGGTCTCCGAGACCTGGTCGGCCGTGAGACAGGTGCTCGGGTCCTGGCCGGCTTGGCACAGGAGCTGCGCCGGATCGTAATGGCAGTCACGCGGATCGAGGAGGTAGCGGGCCTGCACGGCCTGTGCTCCGCCACATTGTTGCAGAACCGTGTTGTTCAGCAAGGTCAGCGCGGCGGCGTTCAGGGTGGCGGCGGGATCTTTGGCGGGCAACAGCGCGCCCCAGAGAAAACTCTCCATCAAGTGGCTGTAGTCCATGCCCGGCGAACCGGCATGGATCCCATCATAGTCCTTTGGATAAAACTCGGCCTCCTCCATCGCCTCCGCGCCGCCAGTCGAGCACCCTTCGTAATAGGAAAATGCCGAGGCTTGGCCGTAGAAATCCTGGATGATGGCCTGCGCGGCGCGCGTCATAAGATGGATCGAGGTGTGGCCCCAGTCACGCAAAGTGACAGGATTCTGGACCCAGGGCAGCGTTTGGCCGATTGCGCCACTGGAGCCGCCCACGTGGCCTGTATCAGTGTTGGCGGTGGCGAAGCCGCGGGCGGCGGCGGCGGCGAGCGCGGTGTAATTGATCGAGCCGCCGAAGCCGCCGGAGCCGAGGCCCTCGAAACGGCCATTCCAGTCGGAGGCGGGCAGCCAAACCTCGATGCCCACCTGCTCGCTCGGCCGGGTGCTTACGGTCGCAACGACGCGGCAGACCGGGACGCTGAGCGTGATCGGCGTGCTGCTGCCCGGTGGTGTGAAGGAACCGGCGGCGATCGTTTGCGCTGTGGTGATCTGGGTGTTGGCCACTGAGTTCGATGCGAGGCTCTGACAATCACCAGTGGCCGCCCGCGCGGGGTTGGTAAGCATGGTGGCGGCGAGCAGGGCGACTGCGGCCGGGATGCCGGCCCTGACCAGCTGACCCGCGGCGCTTAGCGGCCGGTCCGGTGTCGTTCGAGGGCGTTTCATGTGAGGACATTTCCTTCTATCAGGTGTGGCCTCGGCATTGCTCCCGGCATCTCAGTGCGGTTTTGCTCGGCCGGTATTCTGGCGTTCAAAACAGGATCGGATGCGGATTAGAGTCGCTATCGCAGACGAAACTGTCCGCCGCGATCGTCGCTCGCAGTAGGCCTTCTGCGGGGTTGGGCAGAGGGGAAGTAAAGGCACGACCGGTCGGCAAAGCCGCGGTTACTGCCGATCGCAGTACTTGCAAGCAGTGTCGTCGCGAACAGACGACATAGGGCGACTAGCTGGCCGCTCGTGCCCATATCCGGACGATCGGGGATGCTTCCTTGAATGGTTTTCTCCCTCGTTTTGCTGTGTGCGGAGCCGTCGAGCCTGAGGCATCGATCCATCTCAGGCGCGAGCCGACGACGGTCGGCCGTTCCCGGCGGCTAGCTCTCATCCTCTAAATCGTTGGGCGCGAATGTCGCCGGTGCCTCTATGGGTTAACGCGACGTTAAGCTATTCTGGACTGGCACGAAAGGTATAAGTCGATAGCCAATGCGTATGAAATTGACTTTGCAGCAGCTTCTGGCATTCCTGCATTTGGCCGAAACGAGATCTTTCAGCAACGCGGCTCTGGCGCTCGGCATTTCGCAGCCCTCGCTGAGTCGGGCAATCAGGAGCGCTGAGCGGACGATTGGTGCGCAGCTCTTTTATCGCGATACGCGGCATGTCGAGCTGACGCCCGTTGGGATCGAGCTGCGGCCCATCGCGAGGCGCATCGCGCTCGAATTCGACTCGGAGTTCGGGGAGCTCGCTCAATTCATTGAAGGGCAGCGGGGCCGGATTGCCATCGCCGCCTTGCCGTCAATAGCGGCGATCATCCTGCCGCGAGCGATCGCCCGGTTCCGGCAAAACTTCCCGTGTATCGAAGTGCTGATCCGGGATTGCCTATCGGCGCCCGTGATCGCCTCCGTGATGGAGGGCGCCGCCGATTTCGGGCTGACGATTAAGCCGGAGCCCATGCCGAAACTCTCGTATCGCCCGCTGCTGACCGACGATTTCTGTCTGGTCTGCCGCTCTGACGACCCGCTCGCGAATGGCGGGCCAGTCCCATGGTCGGTGTTCCGGGAGCATCCATTCGTGGCCATGTCGCCGGCGAGCAGCGTACGGCGCATGACGGATGCGGCCTTTCTCCAGGCTGGCCTGACAGTGAAGCAGCTGTTCGAATGCGCGCACCTAGCAACGACCGGCAACCTAGTGATGGCCGGTCTTGGCATCACCGCGCTACCGGAATTGACGCTTCCAATCTTGGGGGTGGCCGGGCTCTCAGTGCGACGTCTCATTCGGCCAATTATCACCCGGAGACTGGGCATTGTTACCAGGGCGGGCCGGCCTCTTACGCCCGCCTGCGCTGCATTTCTATCTGAGCTGGACGAAGGAGCGCGGTCAGTCACACAGGGCATCGCTGACGTGGACCTTCGCAAGGCCAGGGACAATGGCAGGTGAGGTCAGCGTTTCGCTCGCTGCGGCAACTGGGCTATGGTCCAACTAGGCTGCGCACCTCCGTCGACCGTGTCTCAACTCGTTAGGTGCTCGCACCCTAAGCTAGCCGCCAGGCCGAGCAGCCCGACTTCTTTCGACGAAAGCATCATGATCCCTGATTGAGCCTCTCTGGGAACCCGTCACTCGGCCGCTGCCCTACGTGCGGCGGCATAGACGCACCATGAGGAAACCGATAATGGCCTGCCATGGAACTGCGTGGAGGGGAAGGGAGGGTGAGTGTGCGGGAGAGCGCGCTGTCGAGCCGGCCGCTGCTTGTGATAGACGGCGACTCCTTCGCGCATCGCTCGTACCATGGACTGCCCAAGACGATTCGCCGGCACGGCAACAAGGGCGCCGGGGCGATCGTCGGCTTCGCGAACTTCCTGCTTCGGCTGTACGACAGCGAAAAGCCCCGAGCGGTGCTTGTCGGCTGGGACACGCTGGATGCTCCCACCTACCGGCATCAAGCGTTCCAAGAGTACCAAGGCGGACGTGAGTTCGACGAGGAACTCGTCGATCAGCTGGAAGTGCTGCCGCAGTTCGTCGCCGCGTGCGGGTTCGCGATCGCGAAGGCGGCTGGCTACGAGGCGGACGATTTTCTTGCCGCCGCGGTCGCGGAAGAGGAGCGGCGCGGTGGGACTGCGATCGTGGCGAGCGGCGATCGCGACGCCTTTCAGCTAGCGTCGGAGTCGACCACGATCATTCACCCGGTGCGGGCTGGCGAGATGGCACGCATCGGGCCGGCTGAGGTGCACGAGCGGTACGGTGTAGACCCGAAGCAAGTACCCGATTTCATAGCGCTCCGCGGCGACCCCTCGGACAAGCTGCCGGGCGCTCCGGGCGTGGGCCCCAAGAGCGCCGCGAGCCTCCTGCGCAAGTGCGGGACGCTCGAGGGCGTGCTCGCGGCCGGCCGGTTCCCAACGCACGCGGAGAAGCTTCGGCTCTACCGCTGGATCGCCACCATGGACGCCTCGGCTCCTCTTCCCCCCATCGATGACCAGATACCCACTTGGGCGGAAGCTGCGGCTCTGGCGCGGAAATGGGAGCTGAACCGCTTGGCCGATCGCCTTTCCGAGCTCGCGCGAGCCGGCGAATAGCGGCTCTCCGTAACGAGGCCCGGTACACAGCGTTAATCCAGGAAGCAGCCGATGCCAGATTTCCCCGCCGCATATCAGGTGTCCAAAGGATCGGCCCTAGCGGTGGATCAAGCCTTCTATCAACGCATCGCGCAAAGCCAAGAGGCGCGCACTCTCGTCGAGCGCTTCGTCATCCCGATCCGTACCGGACGCGCTTGGCGCGTACCCGCGAGCCACGTATTTCGTATCGTGACCGTCGAGGGACCACAGGTCGGCGACCTCAATATCTGGAATTTGCACAATCCGCGCGAACGCCTCTGGGCCGCCCGGACCCGCCAGTTGCAAGGAGCGCATGTCAGCACCTACGACCGCCTGTGGTCGACCTTGCCGTATTTGCGGCCGCTGGTAACGATTACCGACGACAGCCTCGCCGATTATGGCGTGGACGAATACGGCGGCCGCGTGCATGACCTGCTCGGTACGCGCTGCGACCCCTACGTGAACAAGCTACTGACTGGTGAAGATTTTCACTTCCACTGTCATTCCAATCTGACTCGCGCGATTGCTCCGTATGGACTGACCGAGTTCGATGTACACGACGTGCTGAATGTGTTCCAGTGCACGGGGCTCAACAGTCAGGATATGTATTTCATGCGGGCTTGCCCGGCGAAGAAGGGCGACTATCTGGAGTTTTTCGCCGAGATCGATCTGCTGTGCGCGCTCTCCACCTGTCCGGGCGGCGATCTCTCCGTACCGATGTGGGGGCCGGACGCACGCGATCCTATCGACGTGTGCCGTCCGCTTGGGGTCGAAGTTTATCGTCTCGACGACACCCTGTTGAAAGGCTGGAAACCACCCGAGGTCGCACCGTACAAGGGACTCCACGGGCTGCATGTAGAGAAGGGCGGGTGGGAAAAGTGAGCTTCACTCACCCGCACCTCCGCCCGATGGCGTGTGCGAGCCCTACGCATCGCTTCACGGCAAAGGCGGCCGCGCCGCCTCGCCTGAGCCGCGGACGCGCGGCAGCAGGATCATGTCCCAGGGGCTTGGCATCTCGCCGACTTTCACATGCACGAGCGCCGGCGAATTGAGGGCGAATGCCTCACGCAGCGCCTGCTCCAGCGCTGGCGGCGTGTCAGCCCGGAACGCGGCCGCCCCGAAGCTACGGGCGAATGCAACGAAATCGGGGTTCGCCAGGTCGCAACCGATCAGCCGATTGCCGGACTGTTCCGCCTGAATACGACGCACGTTCCCAAATGCGCCATCATCGAAAACGACGACGACCACCGGCAAGCGATGTCGCACCGCGGTCGCGAGCTCGCTCGCCTGATAGAGGAACCCGCCGTCGCCGGCGATCGCCAGCACCTTGCGACCGGGCAGCGCGGCCTGCGCGCCCAGCGCGGCCCCGTACGCCCAGCCGAGATTATCCTGGTAGCCGGGGGACAGGAACGTGCGCGGCCGGGTGACCGGCAAGGCCAAGCGGCTCACGAAACCGAGCTGCGTGACGTCCTCAACGAAAATGCCGTCATCGGGCAAGGCGGCGCGGATCGACCGCAGAAAGCTCAGTTGCGGCTCCAGCCGGCCGAGCCGTTCGGTAAACCAGGCGCGAACGGAGCCGATATCGGCGGCGGTCCGGGGACGATTGTGTTGCGGTAAGACGGCGAGGAGTGCTCGCAGAACCGTGGCGGCATCCCCGACCAGGGCGCAGGCGGGCGGGCGGAAGCGGGCCGGCTCGTCGGGATCGATGTCGAGCCGAACCACGGGCAGGCTCGCGTCCACCCCCCAGTTGCTCTCTTGCCAGTAGAGCCGCGTGCCGATCGCCAGGACGGCGTCGGCGTGCTGCCAGAGCCGGTGTCCCTCGGTGAAGGAGATGGCGAGTCGGTGCGTGGTCGGGAGCACGCCCCGGCCGCGGCGGAAGGACGCGACGGGAGCCTCGATCATCTCGGCCACCCGCTGCACCTCCGGCGCGGCATCAATCGCGCCTCCGCCGACCACCACGAGGGGCCGCTCCGCTTTGCCGAGAATACCGGCGGCCCGCTCGACCGCCGCCATATCCACCGGCGGCACGAGCGGGGGCTCGATAGGCGGGAATGCGACCGGTCCTGATTCACCCCAGGTGTCGATCGCGCATTCCAGTGCGACCGGACGCTGGCGGCCGGACCGGGCGCTCCGGATCGCCTCGGCGACCAGCAGCGGCGCCTCGTGCGGCGCGCGGATACGGGCGGCATATTTCGTCAGGTGCCGCAGCAATCCGAGCTGGTCGGGGATCTCGTGCAGATGTCCATGCCCCCGCTCGATCGCGAAACTGGGGATCTGCCCGACCAGCGCCACCACCGGGGCGCCCATCCCATAGGCCGTCAGCAATGCGGCGGAGGCGTTCAGCAGTCCGGGGCCAGGTACGACGGCGAAGGCCTGCGGCCTGCCCGTGACGAGCGCCGCGCCGAGCGCCATGTAGGCCGCGGTCTGCTCATGGCGCGCGTGAATCACGCGGAACCGATCGCTCGCTCGGTGCGCGGCATCGAACAGATGATCGTTGTGGACGCCGGGCACGGCGTAGAGGGTGTCGATCCCGTGGCGGACCAGACTCTCGATCGTTGCCTCAGCCGTGGTCATACGCTGCATGCGGGCCCCTCGACCAGTTTACACGTATTCTGAACCTGGGCTGCCGGTCACTACTCACCTTCCCACTCAACCATGGCTGAGAGCCCGGCAGTTCTATCGGAAGAGCGGCGGCTTCGCGGCTCTTGAAAGCGGAACCATCCTGACCATTTTACCATCCGAGCTGGATGGCGAGAGGATGGACGGTGATGGCCAGCAACGTGCATGAGCTGCGATCGAAGGCGGCCGATAGCGAGAAAATCACCATCAACCTCGGCTACGTGGACCTGGGCCAGATCGACCTCATGGTGCAGGAAGGGTTCTACTCCAACCGGACAGACTTCATCCGTACGGCCATTCGCAACCAGCTTGAACGGCACGCCGAGGTGGTCCGGCAATCAATCGCGCGAAAAACGCTGGATCTCGGTCTGCGGCACTACAGCCGGGGAGATCTCGAGGAGGCCCGGAAGGCTGGGCAGATCCTAAGGATCAATGTTGTGGGGCTGGCCAGCATCGCCGCGGATGTCACCCCCGAGCTCGCCCGCGCCACGATCGGCTCGGTCTCCGTGCTGGGCGCTTTGCAGGCCAGCCCCGAGGTCAAAGCCGCCCTGAGCGATCGGATGCGCTGAACAGAGAGCGGCGCATCGCCGCGGGTCAGCATCCCCCACCGTCGACATTGTCATAGAGGAACCGATCTGGCTCCAAACGAGGTGCCTGGGTCGCTTCCAAGCACGGAAAACCATGACCATGATCCATCCCATGCAGCGCGAGATGTTCGAGGCGACCCGGCTGACCGGCGCGGGCCGACTTACCCGAGCGACGGCGTTGCTGCAGCAATTGCTCCAGCGAAACGCAGCGCCACACAGCGCCAGCCCGCCGGCCGCAGGCGAGCGCGCCACGATCGACGGGGTCGCGGAGCCGCCCGAGACAGCAAACCATCCTTCCTCGCCCAATGGGCCTAACTTCGGCGCAACCAATCCTCCCTCGCCCGCTCCCGCTCCGGATGACACGCCGCACGCCGCGATTCCCGCGGCGCTGCGCAGCTTTCTGAATCAGGCCAGTCGCGGCGAGTTCCACCTCCCGGGCGGCTTGAGCCCCAGGGAGGCGCCTGCCCCCGTGCCTGACGGCGCACAATTCCTAGCCGGGACATTCAGCAACCAAGCCGGCGGCCGCCCCTACAAGCTGTACGTTCCCAGCGGTTACCGGGGGCAGGCGATCCCTCTGATCGTCATGCTACACGGCTGCACGCAGTCGCCCGACGACTTCGCCGCCGGCACGCGCATGAACGCGGCCGCCGAAGAACAGACCTGCTTCGTCCTCTATCCGGAGCAGACCGCCGCAGCCAATCATTCGAAATGCTGGAACTGGTTCAATCGGGCCGATCAGCAGCGGGACCGCGGCGAGCCGGCGTTGATCGCCGGCATGACGCGCAAAGTGATGCGCGACTACTCGGTCGACCCAAAGCGTGTCTATGTGGCGGGCTTGTCAGCGGGAGCCGCGGCGGCGGCGGTCATGGGCAGGGTCTATCCCGATCTGTATGCCGCGATCGGCGTGCATTCGGGCCTGGCCTGTGGGGCTGCGAACGACCTGTCGTCGGCCTTCGTCGCGATGCGACAGGGGAGCGGCGGGATGGACATTCTGGCCGGCGCTCCGGCGGAGCAAGGCTCCCGCACCGTTCCGGCGATCGTGTTCCATGGCGACCGCGATACCGTCGTGCATCCGCATAACGGGGACGCGGTCATCGCGCAGTTGACCGCGGCCATGTCGCTGACCAGGCAGGTGGAGGAGGGCCGCGTTCCCGGCGGTTACGCCTATAGCCGCATTCAGCACATCAAGACGAACGGGAACACCTTGTTCGAGCAATGGGTCGTCCATGGTGCTGGCCATGGCTGGTTCGGCGGTAGCCTCGCCGGTTCCTACACCGATCCGCGCGGGCCCGACGCGACACGGCAGATGCTGCGCTTTTTTATGGAGCATCCGCGTTCGCGAACCGACGCGGCACCGTAGTCGTCCCATCGGAGGATGCGGCAGCACTTCGGAACGCATCTCCGGTCCGAACCTCGCCGCCACGGCTGACGTTCAGCCCCGAACCCAATCGGAGCGGGCGAATGGAAACCGGTGTGGCTGCCGCGGTTCTGTGCATCGCGGGCGCGGGCGTCGCGAGCCAGTGGCTGGCGTGGCGCTTTCGTCTTCCGGCCATCGTCCTGCTTTTCGGGTTCGGCCTGGTCGCGGGTCCGGGGTTGCAACTGATCCATCCGTCCGCGGTGGCCGGATCCGCGCTGAAGCCGCTGGTCAGCCTCGCGGTGGCCATCGTCGTGTTCGAGGGTGGCCTCTCGTTGAACTTCCGCGATCTCAAGGCAGCGGGCGAGGGGATACTTCGGCTCACCGCCATCGCTCTTCCGATAAACTGGATATTGGCCGCCCTCGCCAGCCATTGGATCGCCGGACTTGCGTGGGGGGTCGCGATTTTGTTCGGCGCGATCACCGTGGTCACGGGGCCGACGGTGGTGCTCCCGCTGCTGCGCCACGTTCGGTTGCAGCGGCGAGCCGCCTCCTTCCTCCGCTGGGAGGCGATCGTCAATGACCCGATCGGTGCGATCCTCGCCGCATTGACCCTCGACGCGCTCGTCGGCGCAGGCGCGAGCGGAGCGCGGGCGTTTCCGCTCGGCCTCGAGTTGGTATCCGGCTTGGCGGTCTCCGGAGCGCTCGGGGGCGGGGCCGCAGCCCTCGTTTGGTGGAGCTTCACCCGCGACCGGGTGCCGGAATTTCTCAAAACGCCGATGCTCCTCACGCTCGCGCTGACAGTCGCGTCGCTCTCCAATCTCGTCATGCCGGAAGCAGGCCTCATGGCCGCGACGGTATTCGGCGTCGCCATCGCGAACCTGGACATTCCAGGGGTCTCCGAGCTGCGCCGCTTCAAGGAGTTGCTCGTCGTCCTTGTCGTATCGGCGCTCTTCATCGTGCTGACGGCCGATATCGACCGCGCTGTGCTGGGACAGCTCGGCCTCGGCGTCCTCCTGCTCACGGCGGCGATGGTCGTGGTGGTGCGTCCGATCGCTATCCTGATCGCCACGATCGGCAGCGGCTTGAGTTGGCAGGAAAGGCTCCTCTCCGGGTGGATTGCCCCGCGCGGGATCGTGGCCGCGGCCATGGCCGGGGTTGCCGGCCTGCGACTCCAGAACGCGGGCTATCCGGGCACCGAATTGGTCATGCCGGCCGTGTTCGCCCTGATCGCCGCAACCATGCTGCTGCACGGCTTCTCCCTCGAGCCGCTGGCCCGTCGCCTCGGGCTGCATCTCGGCGAGGGAGATGGCGTGCTCATCGTCGGCGCTTCCTCATGGGCGACCGATCTCGCGTCCGCTCTGCATCAGGCCGGCGTAAATGTGACCCTTGCCGATACCTATCCTGGGGCATTGCGGGAAGCGAGACGCCGGAAGCTGGCGGTTTTGCAGGTCGAATTGCTTTCCCGGCATGGCGAGGAGGCCATCCAGGAACGGCCCATCGACTACCTGATCGCGGCGACGCAGGACGACATCTACAATGGTCTCGTCTGCGCCAGGCTCGCACCCGAGCTTGGACGAGAGCGCGTTTTTCAGGTTGCGCCGACCCGGGGCGCCCCCGATCCGCACACCGGGTTGACCCGCGACCTGCGCGGAAAAGTGTTCGCGGACGAAGGACTGGATTTCCCGACGCTCGAACGAATGCAGCGCGCGGGCGCGGTGATCGCGATCGAGACTATACAAAACGAGCAGGCCGCGACCGATCCACTCGGTAGCGGAGGCGGTGCTCTCGCCGTCGTCAGGCGGAATGGAGACCTGCACATCATTTCCCCGGAAAACGCGGCGCCCCTTTCGGGGGAGCCCGGCGACCGTTTGCTCACGATCCGCGTCCCCGGCAGTTTCGATAGTGTCGGAGAGAATGAGTCCGACCGATCATCCCCCGGACGGCCCGGCGAGGCCGTGAACGTGCCCGGGTGGTTATGAGTGCGCGAATAGTATTAGCATCCGCCGCCGGGGAGCAGGAAAGGTCAATCCGATGCGCGTTTGTGTGATTCACCAAGCCCAGGATCTCCGGCTGGAGGAGCACGCCGCGCCTGCGGTTACACCCCACGGCGTCCTGATCCGGGTGCGGGCGGGAGGGATCTGCGGCTCCGACTTGCATTATTACTTCGAGGGGCGGAATGGCGATTTCGTCATTCGGGAGCCGTTCATTCCTGGCCACGAGTTCTCGGGCGAGGTCGCCGAGGTGGGAGCCGAGGTCACGCGGGTTCGTGCCGGGCAGCGGGTCGCCATCCATCCCGGGCGCAACTGCGGGCGTTGCTTCGCCTGTCGCGAAGGGCGCGGGAATCTCTGCCGCAATGTGTTCTTCATGGGAAGCGCGAGCCGCTTTCCGCACATGCAGGGTGGTTTCGCGGATTACGTGCTGGTCGACGAGAGCCAGTGTTACCCGGTCTCGCCCGATCTCCCCTTCACCACTGCCGCGTTCGCCGAACCCCTGGCGGTCGCGCTCCATGCCGTGGAACGCGCCGGTCCCATGCTCGGACGCTCGGTGCTGATTACCGGCGCGGGCCCGATCGGGCTCCTCGTGTTGCTCGCCGCCCGCCGGGCCGGTTCCGAAACGATCTGCATCACTGATGTTCTCGACGAGCCCTTGGTGCTCGCGCGGCGCATCGGCGCTGATGTGGCAGTCAATGTCGGGCAGGGCGGGGCCATGCTCGAGGAAGAAGTGCGGCGGACGGCCGGGTTCGAGGTCGCGTTCGAAGTGTCCGGAAATCCGGCGGGGCTCGCGACCTGCCTCGAATTGGTGCGGCCGGGCGCGACGGTCGTGCAGGTGGGCACGCTGCCGCCGGGCAAGTTCCCGGTCGCCGGCAATCTCATCATGGCGAAGGAGATCGATTTCCGCGGCGCGATGCGCTTCGACCGCGAGTTCGCGCATTCCGTCGCCTGCCTGGATCGCGGACTGATCGACGTGGAGCCGCTGCTCACCGCCTGCATTCCGGCTGAGGAAGCGTCCGCCGCCTTCAATCTCGCAAAGCAGCGCGACAAGCACTCCAAAGTGCAGATTACGTTCTGACTCGCGGACGAGCCTCGAGGAGGACGAGAAAGCTCCCGTGCTCCGCCGACAAGCGGCGGGTGCCAGGTCTGGGCAGGGGAGAGCAGAACCACCACACGAGATCGTCGGCCCGAGAGCCTATCGCCGTGACCAGTTGACGGCCAGGCTCCCGCGCTTCACCTTCCGTAGCCCGCGTGCCGGTTCGGGGGGAGGCAAATTGGGATGAGTGCCGAAGCTGCGATAATTTACGGGCTTTGCGCGATCGGCCTCGCCCTGCTTGCTGGAGCTTCCGCTGGAGTTGGCCCGCAGCAGCCTAGTGGAATTTCACCCTCTGCTTTTCGGCTCCAATGGCGCCGTCGCCCGAATATGGCGGCGAACATGTCGCGAGCGATCGTGGCGCTGCGCTGGTTTTGGGCCGTGCTTATCGGAGGGTGCATAACCGGGGCGATGGTGTTTCAGTTACTGAGTTGGGTTTGCCCGGCAGCCACTTCGAGCGCGAGGTCTGGTGCACAGTTGGCGTTGAGCGAGATGAAATCGCTCATGCCGGTTCCGCCGGGTCCCGCCGAACCAGCAGAGCAAATCGCCACGGCTCCGAACGCAACTGCATCCTCAAACCCGGAGGTTTACGCTCCGGCACCCGCTGCTCTCGTGTTGCCGAGTACGACCGAACAGGCCGACCCTCGTGCCGCAAAATCACGAGCTGATGCACGTTCGTCCGCGCACCATCTGGCCGAGCTGCGGCCAGCTCGGGGGCGGGTAGGCTGCAACACCCGATCCTGCGTCGGACCGATAGCGGATCGGCGTCTGCGCTCGTCCGGATTCGAGCGGGCTAATCCGGTCCCGTATCCGACGCTGCCGCCCCAGCCAGCGGTGCTGACGCCCAATGGTGGGGAAATAATCGTCCAGGCACTCAGCTCGCTGCCTCCCGGATTCGAGGTCGGGATGCCTGCTTACGCCTACGCCCAATCGGTCCAGCGATCCACCGAGAGAGCGAGCGTCCGGCGACCTCAGCCCGTAGCCCCGTATCGGCCGAAGCGGGGCTGATTCGTCGCCTTCTGTCCGCGACACGCCCGGGCGAATTGACCGCTCGCAACAACAATGCCCATACACGATCCGGGATAACCGCAAGCAACAAAGGATTCTAGGGAATGGCAAGCAGGTCTGAAGAGCGTCTGTTTGAGCGGCACCGGGAACACACTTCCACAACAGCGACGCAGGTACAGGAACTTGTTGCCAAGGCCCGCGCTGCGCAGGCCGTTTATGAGTTGTTTTCGCAGGAACAAGTGGACGCCATCGTCAAAGGCATAGGCAAATACGTCTTCGATAATGCCGAGATGCTTGCGCGCATGGCCGTCGATGAGACCGGAATCGGTGTATACGAAGACAAGATCATAAAGAACAAGGGCAAGGCTCGCGTCATCTGGAACAATCTTAAGAACAAGAAGTCGCGGGGCATCATCAAGGAAGATCGCGAGAACAATCTGATTCTGATCGCGAAATCCATGGGCGTAGTCGGGGCGGTGACGCCGGTCACGAACCCGATCGTCACACCGATGTGTAACGCGATGTTCGCGCTCAAGACCGGCAACGCCGTGATTTTTGCCCCGCATCCCAAAGCGGAACAATGCACGCAGCACCTCACCGAAGCATTTATGGAGGTCGTGAAGGCGAATGGTGGTCCCGACGATCTGGTTCAGACCATCCTGAACGGCTCCGTCGAAACGACCCAGGAGCTGATGAAGGACGTGGACGTGGTGGTCGCGACCGGCGGCGGCGCGATGGTGCGGTCGGCTTACTCGTCCGGCAAGCCTTCCTACGGCGTCGGCGCGGGAAATGTGCCGGTCATCATCGATCGAGGCGTCGAACTCAACGACGCCGTCGAGAAGATCGTCGCCGGTGCGTCGTTCGACAACGGGATCATCTGCTCGCACGAGCAATTCGTGCTCACGCCGGAGGAGAATTACGAGGCGACGATCCAGGCCTTCATCGCGACAGGAAAGGTGTATTTCACCGCCGACAGGGACAAGGTGCAAGCCTTCCGGAATCTCGTGCTTCCGCGCGGCCATCTCAACAAGGACGTGGTCGGCAGGTCGCCCCGGCAGATCGGCGGGATGGCCGGAATCGTGGTTCCGGAATCGGCGCGCATCATCCTTCTGCCGGCTGACGGCGCGGGGACGGAAGACGTCTTGGCTCTGGAGAAACTCTGCCCGGTGGTCGCCATTCTGCCCTACAGCACCTTCGAGGAGGCGGTGGCAGCGGCGAAGGCCAATCTGCTGGTCGAAGGTGCCGGTCACTCCGCGGCGCTGCATTCTCACAACGAACAGAACATTCGCTACATGGGACTAGAGCTGCCGATCAGCCGCCTGGTCGTGAACCAGGCCTCCGCGCTGACCGCCGGCGGTTCGCTGACCAACGGTTTCGCGCCGACCACCACGCTGGGCTGCGGCTCGTGGGGCGGCAACTCCATCTCGGAGAATCTGGATTACAAGCACCTCATGAATGTCTCTCGGATCGGGAAGGTGATCGAGCACAAGAAGGTGCCAACCGACGAGGAGATCTGGAGCTAAAGGGCTGGTAAAGATGCGGTAAGCGGAGCCGGGAATACGCGGGAGTAAAAGCGGCAGTCGCGAGTTTCCGGCGCATCTTCGGAAATCGGCAGTAAAGGATAGGGACCGCTCCCCCGATAAGAGGAAGGAAAAACGCCATGTTGAAGAAAAAGCGTTGGCAGGTGGTGTTCCTGCTCTTCCTCGCGGGTGTGGTCAATTATCTCGACCGATCCGCGCTTTCGGTGGCAGCGCCGCTCGTGACGCGGGATCTCAGTCTCACACCCGCGGATCTCGGGATCATCTTTTCCAGTTTCTTCTTCGGGTATGCGATCTTCAATTTCATCGGTGGTTGGGCATCCGACAAGCTCGGCGGAAAACGCGTCTTCACTCTCGCCATGGGCATCTGGTCGGCGTTCTGCGCGCTGACCGCGGCCGCGACCGGCTTCGTGTCGCTGCTCGTCATTCGCGTGTTCTTCGGTGTCGGGGAAGGCCCGCTCTCCTCCACCATCAACAAGGTCGTCAACAACTGGTTTCCCCATCGCGAGGCTGCGAGTGCCGTCGGATACGCCAATTGCGGGACGCCGCTCGGCGGCGCGATCGCGGGACCGATTGTCGGATTGCTGGCGGTGGCCTTCGGCTGGAGAGTCGGCTTCATCGCGATCGGCGTGCTCGGCTTCATCTGGCTGGCGTTCTGGGTCAAGCTTGCGACCGAGACCCCGCGCGGGCACCCGACGATCACGGCGGAGGAATTGCGCGAGATCGAGGACGATCACGCCGATCCGACCGCCGGCCTGCCCTCGCAGCCGCTTGGCTTCTATCTGCGCCAGCCTGTGGTGCTGGCCACTGGCCTCGCGTTTTTTGGTTACAACTACATTTTGTTTTTCTTCCTGACCTGGTTCCCGAGCTACCTGACCATGGCGCAGGGTCTCAGCATCAAGGATATGAGCGTGGCGACGGTGTTGCCGTGGGTGCTTGGGTTTTGCGGCCTGGCGGCAGGCGGCGCGGTGTCGGACGCGGTGTTCCGCCGAACGGGCCGAGCCTTGTTCGCGCGCAAGCTAGTGCTCACCGTGTGTCTCAGCATCGCGGCGGTGTGCGTGGCGCTGGCCGGACTTGTCGCCACGGTTTACAGCGCGCTTGCACTGATGAGCGGCGCGGTGTTCTTCCTCTATCTGACCGGAAGCACCTACTGGGCGATCCTGCAGGATACGGTGCGCGGCGAGAACATCGGCGGCGTCGGCGGTTTCATCCACATGATCGCCAACTGCGCCGGGATCATCGGCCCGGCGGTGACGGGCTTCATCGTGCAATATACCGGGGCCTTCACCAGCGCTTTCGTGCTGGCGGGCGGCATCGCGATTCTTGGCGTGCTCTGCGTCCTGGTGTTTGTCAGACCGATCGCGACGGCGACGCCCGCGGTGGCTCCGGCGCTGCGCTGAGTTGGCGGGAGGGCGAACACAATGCCTCCGCTGTTGTGCAACCGGCTGATCGGGTCGCTGCCGCCGCAGGTCGCGCGCCCGGCCTACGACCGCCGTACGGTCTCGCCCGGTATCGTCCATCTCGGGCTCGGAGCTTTCCATCGCGCCCATCAGGCCGTCTACACCGATGATCGCCTGGCTGCGGGCGAACGCGGTTGGGGTATTATCGGTCTGAGTTTGCGCTCTCCCGATGTCCGAGACGCGTTGGCGCCGCAAGACGGGCTCTACACCGTGCTGCAACGCGGACCGGACGGTGATCGTGCGCGGGTGATCGGTTCGGTGCTCGAGATCCTGACGGTTCCCGATAGTCCGGATGCCGCTATGCGACGCCTCACCGATCCGGCGACCCGGATCGTCAGTCTGACCGTCACCGAGAAAGCCTACTGCCAGGACGCCGCCACCGGAACTCTCGACGAGACGCATCCCGGAATCGCCGCGGATCTGCGCGGCGATGGCTTTCCCAGAACCGTTCCCGGCCTCCTCGTCGAGGCGCTGCGCCGACGCCGGGACGAGGGCGCTGGCGCCTGCACGATTCTCGTCTGCGACAATCTGCCGAGCAACGGGGAGACGGTCGCACGCATCATCGGCCGTTATGCGGAGCTGCGTCACCCTGATCTTCGCGACTACATCGCCAATGAGATCGCCTTTCCGTCCACCATGGTCGACCGGATCGTGCCAGCCACGACCGAGGCGGATCGGGCGGCCATCACCGCGCTCGGCTACCGGGACGCATGGCCGGTTGTCGCCGAGCCGTTCAGCCAGTGGGTGATCGAGGATCGCTTCGTCGCCGGTCGCCCGCGCTGGGAAGAAGCGGGCGCGCAAATGGTCGCGGATGTCCGCCCGTTCGAGCTGATGAAGTTGCGTGCGCTCAACGGCGCGCATTCGGCGCTGGCGTATATCGGCAGCGTTGCCGGGCTGGAGACCGTGGCGGACGCCATGGCGGATCCGGAGCTGCCGGGCTTCCTGCGGGTCCTATGGGATCGAGACCTGCTGCCGACAATCCCGAGCGTGCCCGGCATGAATTTGGCGTCCTACACCGAGCAGTTGGAAGAACGGTTCCGCAATCCGTCGATGCGCCACCGCCTCTTGCAGATTGCGATGGATGGCTCCCAGAAACTGCCGCAACGCCTGCTGCGGCCGGCGCTGGACCGGCTGCGGCAAGGGGAGACGCCGGCGGCCATTGCTGTTGTCGTCGCGGCATGGATGCGGTTCCTGCTCCGTAAAGACGAGCGCGGCCGCCCGCACGAGGTGAGCGACCCGCTCGCGGAAAGGCTCGTCGCGCTCGCAGCCCGCGCGGGCGAGAACGCCGAAGCACTGGCGGCGGCGCTGTTTGGCGTGCAGGAGATCTTCGATCCGGCGCTGGCCCAGCACCCGGGCTTTCGCGCAACCGTCGTTCGCGCCCTGGGCATGATGCTCAGGCACGGTGTACGGCAGGCCCTGACGGCGCCGATCGCGGGAGACGAGCCATGAGCGACGAGCCGGCCGTTACCCCCGCCATGTTGCGCCGTGTCGCGATCGCGTCATGCATCGGCACCACGGTCGAGTGGTATGACTTCTTCATCTACGCGACCGCGTCCGCGCTCGTGTTCAACAAGCTTTTCTTTCCGAGCTTCGATCCCCTTATCGGTTCGCTCGTCGCGCTCGGCACCTATGCGGCAGGATTTGTCGCCCGGCCGATCGGCGGCCTGGTGTTCGGCATCATCGGCGACCGGAGCGGCCGCAAGGTCGCGCTCGTCACCACCCTCCTGATCGTCGGCATCGCGACCTTCGTGATCGGGCTCATGCCAACCTATGAGACGATCGGCATCGCCGCGCCGCTCACGCTTCTCTTCATCCGCCTGCTGCATGGGTTTGGCATAGGCGGCGAGCAGGGCAACGCGATCCTGATTACCTTCGAGCATGCTCCCTTGGAGTTGCGCGGGTATTTCGGGTCCTGGGTTCAGATCGGAGCACCCGCGGGCTTCGTATTGCCTCTCGGCCTGTTCGCGGTGCTAACCGCCACCATGTCGGATGCGACGTTCCTTTCGTGGGGATGGCGGATCCCGTTCCTGATGAGCGTGCTCCTGATCGTGATCGGCCTCTACATCCGGCTTAGTCTGTCGGAGTCGCCTTTGTTCCGGCGCGAGGGGCATCCCGAACCCCATCCGTTGCGCGCTGCTTTCAGAACGCACGGGCGCAAGCTGCTGCTTGGTTGCGGCGCCAAGCTGCTGGAGAGCACGGTGTTCACCACATACGCCGTGCTGATTACCGCGTATGCCGTCAGTCGCGGCCTACCGAAATCGGTCATGACGACCGCGACGTTGATCGCGATTCTCATCGAGCTGGCGACCATTCCGGGGTTCGGCGCGCTGTCGGACAGGATCGGCCGCCGCCCCGTCTACATCGGCGGGGCGCTGCTCAACATCGTCCTTGCCTTTCCGGTCTTCTGGCTGGTCTACACCGACCGAGAGGATTCTGATCTGGCTTGGACTGGTCGCCGCCATCTCGTTGGGGCACAGCGCGATGTACGGTCCGCAGGCGGCCTTCTTCGCCGAGCTGTTCCCGACGCGAATGCGGGCCACCGGCGTTTCCTTCGTGCAGCAGATCGGCGCATTGATCGGCTCCGTTGGCGGCCTCGCGGCAGGCTGGCTGCTTGCGCTTGGCAACGGCACGCCATGGATGCTGGCGGGCTATGTGGTGCTGGTCGGCCTCGTCACGCTGGTTTGCACCTTCCTACTTCATGAGACGGCCCCGCGCATTAGCGGCAAGGGAACCGGTGAACTTCCCGCCGCCGCGGTTTACTGAACAGAAGCCGGAGATCGACATGCAGGAAACGTGGCGTTGGTTCGGACCGGACGATTCGGTGCAGCTCGAACATGTGCGGCAGGCAGGCGCGAGCGGGGTCGTGTCGGCATTGCACCATATCAACCAGGGGCAGGCGTGGCCCGAGGACGAGGTTCTCAAGCGCAAGAAGCAGATCGAGGATGCCGGTCTCGTCTGGTCCGTGGTCGAGAGCATCGCGGTCGCCGAGGACATCAAGACGCGCTCCGGCGATTTCCGTCAACGCATCTCCGACTATAAGGACTCCATCCGTGCGGTCGCGCGGGCCGGGGTCAAGACCATTTGTTACAACTTCATGGCGATCACCGATTGGACGCGTACTGACCTGATGTACCGGTTGCCGACCGGCGGCTACGCGCTTCGCTTCGACTTCACCGACATAGCGGCCTACGACTTGTTCATCCTGAAGCGCCCGGGTGCCGAAGCCGATCATCCGCCCGAGCGGCGGCGGGCGGCCGAGGCGCGCTTCAAGGCCATGTCGGACAGTGACATCGCTTCTCTGGAGAGCATCCTGATCGATTGGCTGCCGGCGCGCGAGTTTGTTTACGACCGCACGGGCTTTCAGAAGATGCTCGACCTGTACGGAGAGATCGGCGTTGAAGGCGTGCGCGCCAACATGATCGAGTTCCTGCGTGAGATTACGCCGGTCGCGGCGGAAGAGGGGGCGCGACTCTGTATCCATCCGGACGACCCGTCATTTCCGATCTTCGGAATGCCGCGCGTGATGTCCACCGCCGGCGACGTACGAAAATTGCTCGCGGCCGTTCCGGACCAGGCGAATGGGCTGACCCTGTGCACCGGCGCGTTCGGCTGCAATCCGGAGAACGATCTCCCAGCGATGGCGGAGGAGTTCGGGTCCCGCATCCATTTCGCGCATCTGCGCAACACCAAGCGCGAGCCGGACGGTTCGTTTTACGAAGCCGAGCATCTTGACGGCGACACCGACATGATCAGCGTGGTCGCTGCCTTGCTTCGCGAGGAGGCTCGCCGCGGGAAGGAGGGTCGGGCCGACCCGGTGATCCCCATGCGGCCCGATCATGGACACCTTTTGGTCGATGATATCGGTAAGAAGGTGAATCCGGGCTACTCCTGCATCGGCCGCTTGAAAGGCCTGGCGGAATTGCGGGGTGTTGTCAGGACCATCGAAACGGCCCGCTCAGGCCGACTAAGTCTTTGACCTCCGCGAAGTCGGGATGAGCGATGTCGCTCGTGCGGAGCACGCGCAGTAGCAGGGCGTGACGGCTTGGAATAGCATGCAGCGCACGCGCCGGCCTGCGCGGTTAGCGAGCCGGCCTATTCCTGTTCCGGTGCGGGCGCAGAGTTCTGCTGGATGTAACGCTCAATCCCAATCAGGCGAATCAGATCGAACTGCCGATCCAGAAAATCGAGGTGTTCCTCCTCGCTGTCCAAAATGCGCCGTAGAAGATCCCGAGAGACGTAATCCCGCGCGGTCTCACAATACGCGATCCCTTCGCGGAGATCGTCCGTCGCCTTCTCCTCGAGAGTGCGATCCGCTTTCAGGATTTCTTCGACCGACTGGCCTGCGAGGATCTGATTGAGCCGCTGGACGTTGGGTAGCCCGCCTAGAAAGAGAATGCGTTCGATCAGCCAATCCGCATGTCGCATTTCATCAATCGATTCTTCGTATTCATGCTTACCGAGGCGTGTAACGCCCCAGTGGGCCAGCGTGCGGGCATGAAGAAAATACTGATTGATCGCCGTCAGCTCATTTGTGAGCTGATTGTTCAGGTGTTCGATCACCTTGGGATCTGCTTTCATGGCGCCTCAATCCTGTGCGTCCATAGAGAATGCATAATCTAGTCAGCGCCCGCAACCGACGAGTTCAGACTTTCGTCAGCCGAAATGAAACGGCGCAACAGGCACAGGACCATTGTAGCGCAGCTGCCACATTGTGCCCGGCAGCCGTTTTTTTGATATATCTCCCGGGGGCGGCTCGCTCCTGCTTCGGCGGCGTGGCGCACGTCCGAGTCTGTCAGGGCATTGCATAGGCAGATATACAACTGGATAGATCCCTCGTCTCTTGGATGGCTATGACGCAGTGCGCCCGTGACGCAATTCGCGGTGTTTTAGGGCGAGCGCATTAGGTGACGAGCGTAACGGTCTCGAATCACCATTTGCGTCGTGCTAGTCATGTTATTCCCGAATCGATTCGAACGCCTCCATTCTTGTCTGCAAGTGCCCGCATGTCATAATGGCTGTTATGCCCCAAGCGTCGACCCGGGCCGATATAGACAGCGACCTCCTGAACGGGGCATACGACTTTCTCGCCTCGGAGACCGGTACTCTCGACACTCTTCCCGAGCCCGGTTCGCGTTGCTCACGCGTCCGACGGGGACGAGACGTGGGATGTTGGCGCAAGGTCCTGCCCCATATTGCGAATCACTCGGGTTCCGTGTTGCGACTAGCTCGCATTCGCATGGAGCCCCGGGCAGGGTCAAGCGGAATATTCAGATGGACAGCGATCCACGGCTTTTGCGCCAGCATATGCGATCGTGATCTGGGCAGAGGTCATTTGCTTGCGGGCTGCCATTTCTCCGAGCAGATCGACCAGGGCCTGGTTCGTCCTCCGTGCGTCCAAGCGCGGCACGATGTTGCGGGAGTTGGTGCTGTCGAAGGTCGTGTTCTCGCCGATCGCGCCCGTGAGGAAGCCCTTGCATAGCGGGCTGAAGGGGACATGACTCAGCCGATAATCTGCATGCCTGGACAGGTCAGCGAGTTCGGTTCCGCGTGGATTTCGCGGCCGACCAAGGAAAATGGGCCGAACTTCACGAAATGGTGAGCGCGGGGTTCTCCTGGGCGGACGACCCGGTACATTATCCGGCCAGCAAGCAGGGGACACCGCAGCGGCACCGGTAAAGGCAACGGCGCCCTCGAGGCGATCCCGGCGGCGGCGCTCTGCGTCCGCAACCTGACAATCAAGGCCGTCGCCCGTGATTCGGCTAAGAGCTAACATGCTCTAGGCAGCTATGCGGCGGATCCCAAAAAATTTCCATTTCGGGCATCTCGTTGGGCCGCATCTGACCGGGAACCAACGGGTTTGATGCGGCCCTTGTCAAAAGATCCCCATCTCGATACCCGCGGCAAGCGTCCCGCCGACCTCTTCGCATCGACTGAGATCGTCAGGGGCGATCGTTTTGGGCGCGAGGATAGCCTCGGGTGTCTGGGCGTGGGTGCAGACGATGAGCGGGTCGGTGATGGCCCGCAGTCTCCAGCCCGTGGCGATGCGCTCGATCTGACGCGCAGCGTTCCGGCCATCGCTGCCCGCGCAGACGAGAACCGCATAGCGCCGGCCGTCGATGCGCCCCAGCACCGGATAGTACGTGCGGTCGAAGAAGTCCTTCATCAGCCCCGCCATCGCCGCAAGATTTTCCGGTGTCGCGAAAACATAGCCGTCGGCCTCCAGCACGTCCGGCGGCTGGGCGTCAGGGGCGCGCAGCAAACGCACGCAGACCCCCGATTCCGGCCTTGCGCCACGAGCCGCCGCCTCGGCCATCTGGCGGGTCCCGCCGGTCACTGAATGGAACACAATCAGTAGCGTCTTCATGCGCCGATGGTCCGATGGGCCGCTCGGGTAAGCCAGAGGCGAATATGAAGACCCGCCCGTCCTACCTGTCCGTCCGGGGCTCCTTTTCCGCAAGATTTGCTGAACCCATAGCCCACGGGAATGGTCCCCGAACCGGGTGGTCCAGCCCGATCTTCGAGCTTTACAGGGGAAAGATATACTCATATATAGGAATATATGAGTGACGAGCGGCTTCCCCGTTACCAGCGTTTGCGCGACGCCATCGCCGAGCGGATTGCCGAGAATGCTTGGCGGGCTGGCGAGGCGATCCCGACGGAGGCGGAGCTGGCCAAGACCCACAAGGTCGCGGTCGGCACCGTGCGCAAGGCGATCGACGTCCTGGTCGCTGACGGGCTGCTCGAGCGTCAGCAGGGACGGGGCACCTTCGTCCGTCGGCCGAGTTTCCAAAACTCCCTGTTTCGCTTCTTCCGTCACCAGGGGCGGTCCGGCGAGCAGCAAATCCCGGAAAGCCGGATCCTGGAGCGCAAGAGTCAGCACCCCATCCCCGGCCATGTGATCGAGGCATTGAAACTACCGAAAAGTGCCAAGGCCATCCGTCTGTCACGGCTTCGCCTGTTTGGGGACGCGCCGTTCCTGCTGGAGGAGATCTGGCTGCCTCACGCTCGCTTCGCCCGGCTCTTGAACGCGAGTGAAGCCGAGATCGGCCCGTTGCTTTACCCGGCCTATGAACGGCTGTGCGGCGAGATCATCGCGCGCGCGGAAGAGGTGTTGATGGTCGATACGGCCGACGAACGGGATTTGCGCCTGCTTGGCGTGGCGGAGCAGGCGCCGATCGTCCGGATCGAGCGCCTGGCGTTCGGCTTCGACAACAAGCCAGTGGAGTGGCGCCGTTCGCACGGACTGGCGACGACCTTCCGCTACCAGGTCGAGATCCGCTAAGCTTTACAGAATTCGCTACGAATAGACGAAAGCGCGGCAAGAGATCGCGATGTATAGATGAATAGACGTGCGTAGATCATAGCGGGCAGAGGAAATGGTTCATGTTCAGGTGGTATAGCCAGATCACGGCTGTTGAGCGCCGGACTTTCTGGACCTGCTTTGGCGGATGGTCGCTCGACGCGCTCGACGTGCAGATGTTCAGCCTCGTCATTCCCGCGCTGATTGCGACTTGGCATGTTAGCAACGCCCAGGCCGGCCTGGTCGGAGGAGTCACGCTGGTCACCTCCGCCCTCGGTGGCTGGCTGGGTGGGGCGTTGTCCGACCGGATCGGCCGCGTGAGGGCGTTGCAGATCACGATTTTGTGGTTCGCCATCGCAACGTTTGTCGCCGCTTTCACGCAATCATTTGGGCAGTTGCTGTTCACCAAGGCCGTCCAGGGCTTCGGCTTCGGGGCCGAATGGGCTTGCGGCGCGGTGCTCATGGCCGAGATCATTCGCCCTGAGCACCGCGGTAAGGCGCTCGGGGCGGTCCAGAGCGGCTGGGCTGTCGGCTGGGGCGCCGCGGTGCTGCTCTACACGGCAGCCTTCTCGTGGCTCCCGGAGGACATCGCGTGGCGGGTGATGTTCGCCCTTGGCCTGTTGCCGGCGCTGCTCATCCTGTATGCCCGTCGTGGCATACCCGAACCGCATCGGGCCGCGCTCGCAGGGCCGCAGCCCGGGTTTCTCCAGACGCTCTTCGGCGTGTTCGCGCCCGAGACGCTGCGGGTGACACTGATCGGCGGCCTGTTCGGGCTGGGGGCGCATGGCGGCTTCTACGGCCTGTTCACCTGGCTGCCCACGTTCCTCAAGACGGAGCGCGGCCTCTCGGTGATGGGAACCGGCGCGTATCTCGGCGTCATCATCGTTGCGTTTGGCTGCGGCTGCATCATCGCGGGCCAACTGCTCGACAGACTCGGACGTCGCCTCAGCGTCGCGCTGTTCGCGATCGGCTGCGTCGTCGTCACCATCGCCTATCTGCTGCTGCCGATCGGCGGTACCGCCATGCTGCTCTTGGGGTTCCCGCTCGGCTTCTGCGCGGCTGGCATCCCGGCCAGCATGGGCGCCCTCTTCAACGAGCTGTACCCGGCGGGCGTGCGCGGAACAGGCGTGGGCTTCTGTTACAATTTCGGCCGCATCATCGCCGCCGGGCTGCCGGTACTGATCGGCTACATGAGCGGCGGGGTCTCCCTTGGCACCGCGATCGGGCTGAACGCGTCCGTGGCCTACGGGCTGGTGCTGGTTGCGCTTCTGCTGCTGCCGGAAACGCGAGGCAAGAGGCTGGAGGGGACGGAACGGGTCCAGCCAGTGACCGCCGCTGCCGCCGCGAGGGGTTGAGCCATGCCGAAGCGAAGCGCCAGTTCGCCCAGCGAGGACGGCTCGGTTGCGGAACCGCCGGTCCGCCTCGGGCAACACGTTTTGGGGACGGACTGTCACGCCCACGTCTTCACCCACGATCTGCCGCTGGCGGCGGGGCGGCGCTATGCCCCCGCCTACGACGCCAGCGTCGCGGATTACCTCGAGATGCTGCGCGGCAACGGCATGTCGCATGGCGTGCTGGTTCAGCCAAGCTTCCTGGGCACCGATAACACCTATCTGCTCGAGGCGCTGCGCCAAGCGCCGGACCGGCTACGCGGCATCGTCGTTGTGGCACCCGAGATCGCGGATGACGAGTTGCAGAATCTTGGCCGGGCGGGATGCGCCGGCATCCGCCTCAATCTGCTCGGGCAGTCGGACCCGGAGTTCAGCAGCACGGGATGGCAGCGCCATCTGCAACGTTTGGCGGCCCTGAACTGGCAGGTGGAGGTGCAGGCCGAGGCGCGCCGGCTGCCCGGCATTCTGCCTGGGCTGCTGAGCGCTGGGCTTAATGTGGTCGTTGACCATTTCGGCCGCCCGAGTGCCAGCGCGGGCGTCGATGATCCTGGCTTTCGTTACTTGCTGACGACCGGAGCGACGCGCCGCGTCTGGGTCAAATTGTCGGGCGCGTACCGGATCGGGCGGCAAGGCTCCGGTGATCGGATCGCCTGCGCCGCGATGCCTCTCTTGCGCGAGGCTTTCGGTCTCGACCGGCTGCGTCTGGGGCAGCGATTGGCCGCACACCCAGTACGAGCAGCATGTCACCGCCGCCGCGGCCCGGCGATCGCTGGATGAATGGCTGCCGGATCCTGCGGACCGGCGGACCGTACTGGTCGAGACGCCGTCTCGGCTTTTCCGGTTCGGCGAACAGGACCCAAGCCTTCGCTCACCTTGTCAATCTCACACCGGCTCGAACTGAGCCGCACATAACTCCGGGGAGAAACACGTGTCATCCAGCATCCCGTTGAAAAGCCCGATCGAGACCGCGGTCATGCGCAAAGTGACGTGGCGGCTCGTGCCGTTCCTGATGCTCGCCTACTTCATCGCTTTCGTCGATCGCGTGAACTCGGGTTTCGCAGCGCTCCAGATGAACCAGGACATCGGGCTGACCAAGGCGGCATTCGGCCTGGGCGCGGGGCTCTTCTATATCACCTACGTCATCTGCGAGGTGCCGAGCAATCTCGCCATGGAGAAGGTGGGCGCGCGGCTCTGGATCGCGCGCATCATGATAAGCTGGGGGATCGTCTCGGGGCTCATGGCCCTCGTGGTCGGGCCGCTCTCCTTCTATGCTGTCCGTCTCCTGCTCGGCGCAGCGGAGGCCGGGTTCTTTCCAGGCGTGATCCTGTACCTGACCTACTGGTTTCCCGCCGAGTACCGCGGCCGTATCATCTCTCTCTTCATGGTGGCGATCCCGGTCTCCAGCCTGATAGGCTCGCCGATCTCGGCGGCACTGCTGCAAACCGACGGCATGCTGGGCCTGCGCGGCTGGCAATGGATGTTCATTCTGGAGGCGATTCCCGCGGTCCTGCTCGGTATCGCAACCCTGTTCGTGCTGCCCGATCGGCCGGCGAAAGCGCCGTGGCTGACCGGCGAGCAGCGCGAGTGGCTGGCCGGCCAACTCGCCGCCGAGACCGGGCGTGCGCGAACCAAGCAGCACCTGTCGGTCTGGCAGGTGATGACCAACAAATATGTGCTGGTGCTAGCGTTGGTCTACGCGGGCAGTTCCGGAGTCAGTCAGGCGCTGTCACTGTGGCAGCCGCAGATGATCAAGTCCTTCGGCCTCACCAACATGCAGGTCGGATTGCTGAACGGCATCCCCTTCGCGCTGGCGTCGATCGCGATGGTGCTATGGGGCCGGCGTTCCGACCGAGCTCGCGAGCGCGTCTGGCACACCGCGCTGCCGCTCGGTCTCTCCGCCGTGGCGCTCGCCTCGGCCTTCCTCGCGGGGACGTCGGTGACGATCTTCATCGTGATCCTCTGCCTCACCCTCATCGGTACCTATGCGATCAAGGGGCCGTTCTGGGGCCTCTCGTCCGAGTGGCTGGCCGGCACGGCGGCGGCTGCGGGGCTTGCCCAGATCAACGCGCTCGGCAATTTCGCGGGCTTCGTCGATAGCTTCCTCATCGGCGCGATCCAGGGCGCGACTGGAAGCTACGCGCTGGCGCTGCTACCTCTTGTGTTGATCGCTGCGATCGGCACGATCGCCGTGCTGTTGATCGGCAAGGGCCAGCCGCGCACGGTCGCGGCCCCGGGCTTGGCGCACCACTGAACTCGATACCAGAAAGAGACATCATGGTTCGGCGGATGGATATCGGTAGTCCGCCGGGTAAGGAGCGGGAATATGACTGGCAGTGAGCGGATCCCGGCGACCCTAATTCCCGGCGACGGGATCGGTCCTGAAATCGTCGACGCGAGCGTCATGATTCTCGACGCCCTGGGCGCGCCGTTCGACTGGGATAGACAGCAGGGCGGCCTGGCGGGGGTCGAGGCGACGGGAGACCCTCTGCCCTCGGCGACGCTCGACAGCATTCGGCGCACCAAGCTGGCGCTGAAGGGGCCGCTCACCACGCCGGTCGGCGGTGGCTTCCGCTCGGTGAACGTGCGGTTGCGGGAGGAATTCGGGCTTTATGCGAACGTGCGCCCCGTTCGTACCATCATCCCAGGGCAGCGCTACGAGAACATCGACATCGTTCTGGTCCGCGAGAATATCGAGGGCCTCTATGTCGCCTTCGAGCACTACATCCCGGTGGAGGACGACCCGCATGCCGTGGCGATCTCGTCCGGGGTCAACACCAAGGCGGGCTCGCGCCGGATCATCGATTTCGCCTTCGACTACGCGGTGCGGAACGGCCGCAAGAAGGTGACGGTGGTTCACAAGGCCAACGTGCTGAAGGCACTGACGGGGATCTTCCTGGAAGCCGCCCGCGATGTATCCAAAAAGTATGAGGGCCGGGTGGAGATGGACGACCGCATCGTCGACGCCTGCGCGATGCAACTGGTGCTCAATCCATGGCAGTTCGACGTGATCGTGACCACGAATTTGTTCGGAGATATCCTTTCCGATGAGATGGCCGGGCTCGTGGGCGGGCTCGGGCTCGCGCCAGGCGCGAACATCGGTCACAGTGCTGCGATTTTCGAGGCAGTCCATGGCTCCGCTCCGGACATCGCTGGGAAGGGTGTCGCCAATCCGGTGTCAATTCTCCTCGCGGCGGGACTGATGCTGGAGCATGTCGGGCGGAACGACCTTGCCAAACGGCTGCGCACCGGAATCGATCGCGTCATCATTGAGGATAACGTGCGTACGGGCGATATGGGCGGGCGCGCGTCCACGCAAGATTTCGCCAAGGCCATCATGCAGCGAGTCGGCCCCAGGCCCTCCCCCGCGCCACCAAATTGGGGAGAGGGACGATACCGGTGAAGATAACCGCGATCGAGACCTTGCGGACAGCCGAGTTCGCGAACGTCATTTGGGTGCGCATTCATACGGGCGCCGGGATCATCGGGCTCGGCGAGACGTTCTATGGGGCCGGAGCAGTCGAGGCGCACATCCACGACACGCTGGCCGGACGTTTGCTGGGCCGCAACCCGTTGCATATCGAAGCCATGCACCGGGAGATGCAAAATCGCGGCACTGGCCGAGACCTATCACCGGCCCTTCGCGCCCCATGACTGCGTCGGGCCGGTTGGGTCTATCGCCGGTATTCACTCCTCGTTCAGCCAGCCCAACACGCTTATTCAAGAGAGCGTCCGCGAGAGCTCCGCGCTTCTACACCGGTTGGTACAAGGAACTGGTCACCACAATGCCGGTGATTTGGGACGGATACTTGTTGCCGATGGAAGGGCCCGGGCTGGGAACCGAACTGCTGTCGGCGGTGTTCGAGCGACCGGACCTCATCGTGCGTCGGTCCGAAGGTTAAAACGCATGAGCACGCGATTATTCGATCTGACTGGTCGTACCGCGCTCGTTACCGGGTCTTCCCGCGGATTGGGCCGGGCCATGGCCGAGGGACTCGCCGCCGCCGGTGCCGCTGTGGTGTTGAACGGAGCGAACGCAGGGCGCCTGTCCGAGGCTGCGGCGCGGATGCGCGGGGCCGGGCACAACGTGCATGAATCCTGCTTCGACGTAACTGACGAGAAGGCCGTAACGGAGGCCTTCGCGGCGTTGGATGCGGCCGGTATTGCAGTCGACATCCTGGTGAACAACGCGGGAATCCAGTTCCGCAAACCGATGCTGGAACTCGACACGGCGGACTGGCATCGGGTGATCGAAACTAACCTGACCAGCGCCTTCATCATCGGTCGAGAGGCCGCGAGGCGCATGGTCCCGCGCGGCTACGGCAAGATCGTCAACATCGGCTCGCTGACCAGCGACGCCGCGCGCGCGACCGTTGCGCCTTACACGGTGGCCAAGGGCGGCATCAAGATGCTGACCAGGGCTATGACGGCGGAATGGGCCGCGCACGGCATTCAGGCCAACGCGATCGGCCCCGGTTACATGCTGACAGACATGAATCAGGCGCTGGTAGATGATGCGTCGTTCAACGCCTGGGTGGTTGGGCGCACGCCGGCTCGACGATGGGGTAAGCCGGAGGAACTGATCGGCACCGTGGTGTTCCTGGCCTCCGCCGCCTCGGACTACGTCAACGGCCAGATCATCTACGTCGATGGCGGGATGTTGGCGGTTCTTTGATAATGCCTGCGCACTGAGGCGCCAAGCAGTGAGTTGCTCGCTTCGCCGGACCGGCGCTTACCAACTCGATGGCAGCGTCTCGGGCATCCTCGGCGCAACGATTATTGGCTAGGGCTGCGCACAAACGGGTGTCTACGTTCTGGGCTGCCTTCCTTCTGGCCTTCGATCTTGTTCTATATTCTGGCCGGATCGCTTATGCGCCACGACTGAGCGGCACTCTCACGGAGCGGCGGCCCAAAGCAACGCAAAAAACACGGAGGAAAACGTGATGAACTACAAACTTCCCCGGCGCACGCTGTTGGCTGGCGGCATCGGCCTGCTCGCGGCTCCGTCGCTGATTGGCATCGCGCGGGCCGCGACAACGCTCCGATTCTCGACCTCCTTCCCGAATGACCCGAAATTCTCCACGGCCCGAATCTGGTACGATCTCTTCCAGCCACGATTGAAGGCGGCCGTCGGCGATCAGATCGCGATCCAGTTCTTCCCCGATAATCAGCTCGGTCAGGAAGCGGACGTCGCCAATCAGGTGAAGCTCGGGGTGGTGGACGCGATGCTGGTCGGCACGTCGATTTGGACCAATCTCGTCCCCGAGTTCGGCGTATTCGACCTCGGCTACCTCTTTCAGGACTTCGAGCACCAGCGCCGGGCCACCGCGACACCGGAGGGCGCGGCGCTTGCCAACCTGCTGGTCCAAAAGGCCGGCACGCACATCCCTGCCTGGGGACGCAATCTTGGTGCGCGCAACTTCCTGACCAAGTTCGCCTTCAAGTCCCCGGACGAGCTCGCCGGAAAGAAGATCCGCAGCCTCCCCAATCCGATCGTCACGGAAACCGTACGCCTGATGGGGGCGGCCGCGACGCCGATGGCTTTCGGGGAGATCTATACGGGACTGCAAGCGGGCGTCATCGATGGGCTGGAGCACGACGCGCCCACCATTCTCTCCGCCAAGTTTTATGAGACGGCCAAGTACTTCACCTTGACGCGCCACATCTACACCCCGTTCGGCGCCTTCATCAGTGACCGTACGCTGAAGCGCCTCCAGCCCACGCTGAGGGATGGTTTGTTGCTCGCCGTGCAACAGGCGACCTCGGACCATTGGGATCGGGCCGCGCAAATCGAGGCCGATGCGGTTGAGAACCTCAAACAGCTCGGCGTGACCGTCGAGGATTGCGACCGGCCCGTCTTCCGCGAGCGTGTCCGTCCGCTCTGGGACAGCGTCGTCCAGAAGACGCCGGGCGCGAAGCCCTTTCTCGATGCGGCGCTCAAGGTCGAAAAAGCCTGAGAGCACGTCATGGTAGAGGCAGTATCTGTCGCGGCTTTCGGCGGCGACCACATCACCGGCTTCGACCGGTACGTATCCCGTCCATTGCTGCGCGTCGTCGAGGCGCTCGCGGGACTGCTGCTCGTCGCCGACCTCGCCGTGGTATCGGCTTCGGTGTTGTACCGCTACGTGCTCACAGCACCACTTGTCTGGAGTGACGACGTCGCGCGGGCCTTGCTACTCGGCGTCAGCTTTCTGGGCGCGGCGGCGGCGCTGGCGCGTGGCGAGAATGCCGGCGTGTCGTTCTTCGCCGACCGGCTCTCGCCGGGGCGGCGGCGCTTCGTGGACGCTGTTGTCGCGGTCGTCATCCTCGCCGTCACCGCCGGGTTCTGCTGGAACGCTATCGTTCTTTATCAGGACACCGCCGGCCAGACCGTCGGGGCGGGCATCCCGCAGGAGGCGTTCTTTCTGCCGATGTGTCTCGGCGCCGCTGCCATGGTCGTCTTCAGCGTCGGACACCTGCTGCATCTCCGGCGGGCCGACGTCCTGGCCGGCGCCGCTTCCGTGGGTGCGATTGCCGTTATCTGGTACGCCTGGAGCACGTTCGCCCCCGACAGCATGCCGGATGCGCCGTGGCTGATGCTGGTCGCCTTCCTCGTCGCACTCTGCGCCGGTGTGCCGATTGCGTTCGTGCTTGCTCTCTCGGCTTTGGTGTTCATCTGGACCGGCGACTTGCTGCCGGGTGAGTTATTCGCCCAGCAAATGGCGCGCGGCCTCGACAACTTCGTTCTGCTTGCGGTGCCGTTCTTCATTCTGGTCGGCTATCTCATGGAGGCGAATGGCATGTCCGTGCGCCTGATCTCGCTGCTGCTGCGCGGGGTCGGCCGGATGCGGGGCGGGCTGAACGTCGTCATGGTCCTGAGCATGGTCATCTTCTCCGGCATCTCGGGCTCGAAGATGGCCGATGTGGCGGCGGTCGGTGCGGTGATGATCCCCGCTGCGCGGCAGGCACGGCAGAAAGCGGGCGATGCCGTTGCGCTGCTCGCGGCATCAGCGGTCATGGCGGAAACGATCCCGCCTTGCATCAATCTCATCATTCTCGGCTTCGTCGCGAATTTTTCGATCGGCGGCCTGTTCGCGGCGGGATTGGTGCCCGCGGCTCTGATGGCTGTGGTGCTGATGATCACCGCTGTTGCGCTCGGCAGCAGGGCGTCCGCCGCGTCGCTGGAGCTCGAGGAACGGAGCATGTCCGCGTTGATCGGCAGCGGCGTCGTGGCGTTCGGTCTGATCGCGATCATCTTTGGCGGTTACCGCTCGGGCTTCGCGACGGCGACCGAAATTTCAGCCTTCGCGGTGATCTACGCGCTCGTGATCGGCGGACTGGCATTCCGGGAGCTGACCTGGCGCGGGACGGCGGAGGTCATCATGCACTCGGCGGTTCGCTCCGGCATGGTGCTGTTCATCGTGGCCGCGGCGCAAAGCCTCGCATTTACCCTGACGATCCAGCAGATTCCGCATGCCCTCGCCGATATGATGGTGCAACTCTCGGCCTATGGAGGTAGCTGGATGTTCCTGCTGCTCTCTATTGTCATTCTGATCTTCATGGGATCGGTGCTCGAAGGCGCGGCGGCGCTGATCATATTCGGGCCGTTGCTGATGCCCGTGGCCCGACAACTCGGCATCGACCCGCTGCATTACGGCATCGTTCTGGTGATCGGAATGGGCATCGGCCTGTTCGCCCCGCCGCTCGGACTCGGGCTGTACGGGTCTTGCCTGATCGGCGGGGTGACCCTGGAAGAGACTGTGCGGCCGATTCTGAAGTATCTCGGCGTGCTATTCCTGTGCCTGCTGCTGATCGCCTGGATCCCGCAGCTTACGACAGCCCTCCCGCGAATGGCTGGATATTAGCCGATGGAAGCTCCGGTGATTTTCTTGGCCCATACCCCGCAGATGCGCCAGAACTACTACGGCGAGCGCGCCCTCGATGGGCTCCGGGCGCTCGGGACGGTTATGCTGCACGAGGGCGACACACCGCTCGCCGCCGCCGAGCTGATCGCCTCGGCAGGTCGCGCACGGATCATCGTCGCGGACCGCATGACCGCCGGTCCGGCGGACATCTTCGACGCACTCCCCGACTTGGCGGCTTTCGTCCGGGTTGCCGTCGACATCCGCAACATCGATGTCGAGGCGGCCTCGCGAGCCGGCGTGCTGGTCACGCACGCTGGCCCGGGTTTCATTGATTCCGTCATGGAACTGACGCTGGGCTTCATGATCGACCTGTCACGCGGCATTTCGCGCTGCATTCGCGATTACCAAAACGGGACCGCCCCGGCGGTTCAGATGGGCCGCCAGCTCTCCGGCAGCACTCTCGGCATCATCGGGTATGGGAGCATCGGCCGTCGCCTCGCACCGCTCGGTGTAGCGCTCGGCATGAAGGTAATGATCGCGGACCCCTATGCGACCGTTCCCGCCGGGCTGGTCTCTCATGTCGACTTTGCAACATTGGTGACAGAGGCGGACTTCGTGGTCTGCCTTGCCCCCGCCACACCTGAAACCGAGAACCTCATGGACGCGAGCGCCTTCGCCCGCATGAAGCCGGGCGCATTCTTTATCAATGTGTCGCGGGGCGATCTGGTGGATGAGGTTGCGCTCGAGAATGCATTGCAGGAGGGCAGGATCGGCGGTGCGGCGCTCGACGTGGGCCGCGCTCCCGACCAGATGCCGTCACCTCACATTGCGGCCATGCCAAACGTGATCGCAACGCCGCATATCGGCGGCCTAACCAAACCGGCGATCGAATACCAGGCTTTGGAGACAGTCCGGCAGGTAGAGGCGATCCTCAGAGGCGAAGCGCCGCCCGGGTCCGTGAACGCCCAGAGTTGGAGCCGGCGGGCTCTGCTCACGGAGCGCGCGAGCTAGATCAGCTGCGGTGTAATGGTTGGCCGAACTCGCGGATCGACGCGTCGTCCCGGCGGCGCACCTCGGATCGCAATGCGGTGCCCAGGCCTGGCGCGAGGGGCGCCTGCACCATGCCGTTCACGAGAACGGGGAGATCGGTGACGAGCTCGCGGTACCATGTGGCCAGCGTGGCCCGCACCACTTCTTGGAAGATCGCGGTCGGCGCGTGCAACGCCAGTTGTAGACCGGCCATGAGCGTGACCGGTCCGGTGCAGTCATGCGGCGCCAAAGGCTTCGCATAAACCTCGGCGAGCGCTGCGATCTTGCGGCCCTCCGTCAGTCCGCCACACCAGGCAAGATCGAGCATAACGATATCGGTTGCATCGGCTTCCAGCAGCTTCCGGAACGACACCGCGCCGCCTAGTGTCTCGCTGCCGCAGATCGGCACGCGTGTTCGGCGGCGAAGATCGGCGAGCGCCTTGGTATCGCTCATTTTGGCAATCGGGTCCTCGACCCAGAACACGTCGAAATTCTCAAGCGCCCGACAGATCCGGAAAGCGGCGTCGCTGCTCCAGAGACTGTGCAGCTCGCACATGATCTCGATCCGGTCGCCGACCGCGGACCGGATCTTACGGAATGGCTCGAGACCGGCCTTGAGGTCCGATAGGGTGATCAGATGGCCGCCCGAAGCTTCGGCGTAGATGTCGAGCGGCCAGATCTTCATGGCCGTGAAGCCCTCGGACAAAAGGCTGTCCGCAAGCGCGCCGGCATCGCGCATGAAGGCGACCTGATCATCATAAGGGCCGGCAGCCCTGTCGCTGGTGCCGATGTTCCGGCGGCCGCTGCCGGAATTGTAGGTGCTTCTCGTGTTGTAGGCGTAGCCGGCGCAGGTGTTGTAGGCACGGATCTCGGTCCGCGCGGCGCCGCCCAGGGCTTCGTGAACCGGAATGCCGTGGCGCTTGCCGGCGAGATCCCAGAGGGCGAGGTCGATCGCGCTGGCGGCCCGCACCTCGGCGCTGGAACTATGGAAGCCGAGATAGGGCGTCATCAGGTGGCGCGAGACGGCCTCGATCCGGCGCGAGTTGCGGCCGACTAGCCAGGGCGCGATCTGTTCATGGATCACCGCCTCCACGGCTTGGGTGCCGCGGAAGGATTTGCCCAGGCCGATCAGTCCCTCGTCAGTCTCGATCTCGACCCAGATGAGGTTCGGCCGCTCTGCTATGCGGATCGTGCGGACGCATTGTACGTTCGACATTCTCGATCACTCCCTGTGATGTTGTTGTGTCCGATAACGTCGCCTGGCAGGCGCCAGGCAAGGCGGCTTTGGCGGGGAACGGCGACAGTAGGTCCTATTCCGCGTATCTGGGGGTAAAAAGCCCCGAGGCCCCGGCCTGGAGCAGGCAACTCTGGATGCCGGGAGAGATCCTTCGCCGATCATTGCTTCGTGCACCGGCTTTCGCTTCATGCCAGACTCCGATCCGAATCGGAGCTGGCCCAACCTGGAGGAAGTGATGCCGACCAAAACCCCCGAGAAGACGGCGAAGGCGAAAGCTGGAGGCGGCAAGCAGAGCGCGCTTCAGAAGCCGCTACAGCCCTCGAACGAGTTGGCTGCCGTGATCGGCCCCGGAGCCCTTCCTCGGGGCGAAGTCGTGAGCAAAGTCTGGGAGTACATCAAGTCGCACAAACTACAGAATCCTGAGAACGGCCGCGAAATCCTGGCTGACGACAAGCTCAAGAAGGTTTTCGGCAAGGACAAGGTGACCATGTTCGAGATGAACAAGCACCTTGCCCAGCATTTGAAATGACTGCACGGGCAGGGGTCGCAGAGACGAGCGCCTGACTCTTGGCCGCCTTGCTCGGCACTGTTTGCGGTCCGTTATGGACGCGACCCGATAAGAGGGTTGCCACGTGACCCGTGAACGAGCGCGAGACGGCGGAGGGCAGCATCGGCGAGGCGCTGGGCTTCGGCCACGACCTTGTCGTCTTTGGCCCGCTCCGCGATTTCCATGTATCTCTCGAAGTTGCGCTCAAGCACCCGATCGGCGCCTTCCGTCCCCTGCAACGCCTCGGCATCGCGTTCCCAGCCGATGCTCGCCGTTTGCAGCGAGGCAACATCGCCGGGGATGGCCAACGCGGGTCGCTCGCCGCGGAACGCGCGCCGACGCTCCCGACGCAGAACGGCGGCGTGCTCGAGCTCATCACGCGCCAGATCCTCGGCCAGCGTCCGCACACCGGGGCTGCGGGCTTCCGCGGCGATATAGCTATAGAAGGCAAAGGCCCGCTCCTCGCTGCGCACCGCGATTGCGAGCGCCCGATACGGTGTGAGCCGGGGCGACCGGACTTCCTCCTCGTCGAAATTGGCTGGAACGCGCCATTGGGAGGCGGCGGGGTCCAGCGGCCGGCCCCGCATCCGCTCGCCGCGGGCTTCCACCGCCGCGATATGAGTCTCCTCCATTTCGGCGAGGTGGCCGAACAATGTGGCGAGCTCTTCCAGCGCTGCATCAGCGGCCCATTGGGCGAGATGGCGGTAACGCCGGGCGGCGTCCGACTCCAAAGCCCGGGCAATCGCCAGCAGGTCCTCTTCGCCTCGAATGGTCGGAGGCGGCGTCGCGACTTTCATACCCACGCCCTTCGGCCTCCCTCTTCCTCCCCGGTCCATTCTAGATAGGATGGCGCAAGCGCGGGGAACGGCATTTGATCTAACGCAAAGACGCCACCCCCGGCGCGGGCTCTACTCAAACACTCTCGGACCTGAGTGAACCGTGGCGAACCCAATCGGCGGCGGCCTCCGTCTTGCGGGGGCGGTCATCATCCTCCTGGTCTTTCTGGTCGCGGCGGCTTCGCCTGGCGCGGCGCAAAGCCGGCTGAGCGAGTTCCTGCGCGATGTACCGGCGGCCGACTTGGTGCCGGGCGCCGACCATTACGGTTCCCCGCAAGGCAATCCACCAGTCGCTCCGGTGTTGTCGGGCAATCGGGTCGCGGGTTACGCGTTCGTGAACGCGGACTGGGTCAACTCCACCGGCTACTCCGGGAAGCCGATACAAATCCTCGTGGGACTGGGCGCGGACGGAAAGATAACCGGCGCCCGGCTCATGGACCATCACGAACCGATCGTGCTGATCGGTATCCCGCCCGAGCGCATCGCCGCGTTCATCCGCGGCTATATAGGGCGCGATGTCCTGCAACTCGCGAGCGATAGCTCCGGCTCGCGACCGCCGGTGGACATCGTCAGCGGCGCGACAGTGACCGTGACGGTGATCGCCGAAAGCATCATTCGCTCGGCGATCCGCGTGGCCCGGACGGAAAGATTGGGAGGCGCGGGCGCCGCGGCGGCCGCCTCTCCACAGCGAGAGCTCGATCCCTCCGCGGTGGCGCCCGAAGATTGGGCGGGGCTGGTAGCGGACGGGTCCGTGCGCCGGCTTCACTTAACCGTGGGAGAGGTCAGCGCCGCGTTCGTCCGTGCCGGCAATCAGGAAGCCGCCGACCATCCGGAATCACCCGACCCTGGTGATACTTTCATCGACCTCTATCTTGCCCCGGTGAGCGTTCCCGCGATCGGACGGCGCCTGCTCGGCGAGGCGGAGTTCGCCGCTCTGCAAGGAAGCCTCGCGCAAGGGCAGCAGGCGATTCTGATCCTGGCCAACGGCATCTATTCCTTCAAAGGATCGGGCTACGTCCGGGGCGGGATGTTCGATCGTATCGAGGTGGTCCAAGGCGACACCGGGTTGCGCTTCCGCGACCGCAATCACAGCCGAGTGGCCGGCATAGCGGCGGCGGGAGCGCCCGAGTTCCACGAAATGGACCTGTTCCGCGTGCCCGAAGGCAGCACGCTCGACATCACCCGGCCTTGGCGGTTGCAGCTTCTCGTCCAGCGGGCCTTCAGTGCTCGCGATAAAGCATTCCTGACCTATGACGTGCCCTATGATCTGCCCGAAAAATATCTCCGGGCCGTACCGGCGCCTGCTGCCCCGGCTCCGGCCGTCGTTGCCGCAACGGGGGCAACCGCACCGACTCCGGCGGCGGCGCCGGAATCCGAGGAGCCGCCACTTTGGCAAACGATGTGGCGCGCCAAGACAGTGGATATTGGCATCCTGGTCGCGGCGCTGTTGGTCCTGACCGCGATCTTCTTCTTCCAGGACTGGCTTGTGAAGCGGCCCGTCTTTTATGACCGGGTACGGCTCGGTTTCCTGGTCTTTACGCTCGTCTGGCTCGGCTGGTACGCGCAGGCGCAGCTTTCGATCGTCAATGTGCTCGCATTTTTCAACGCGCTCAGGACTGATTTTCGCTGGGACTATTTTTTGATGGCGCCGCTCATCTTCATATTGTGGTTCGCGACCGCCGCCTCGCTCCTGTTCTGGAACCGGGGCGCGTTCTGCGGATGGCTGTGTCCATTCGGCGCATTGCAGGAGCTGGTCAATCGCATCGGACGCCTCCTGAAAATCCCGCAATTGCGAATCCCGTTCGGCGTCCACCAACGCCTTGTCGCTCTGAAATACATCGTCTTTATGGTGCTGTTCGGGATCTCGCTGAGCGCGCTCGCGACCGCGGAGCAGGCTTCCGAGGTGGAGCCGTTCAAGACCGCGATCATCCTTCGCTTCGCCCGGGAGTGGCCGTTCGTGCTCTATGCCGGGGCGCTGCTGGCCGGGAGCCTGTGCGTGGAGCGGGTATTCTGCCGTTATCTGTGCCCGCTTGGCGCGGCGCTCGCAATTCCATCACGGCTGCGCATGTTCGATTGGCTCCGGCGTTATCGCGAGTGCGGCAACCCGTGCCAGCGCTGCGGCAATGAGTGCCCGGTTCAAGCCATTCATCCGGAAGGGCACATCAATCCCAATGAGTGCATTCAGTGCCTGCATTGCCAGATGCTGTATCACCACGACGAGAAATGTCCGGTGATGATCCAGCGCCGGCTCAAGCGGGAGCGGCGCGCGACCATGTCGGCGCCGCCCACGCCCGCTTCCCTGGCGCGGCAAGCGAAAAAGGAGGGCGCGTGACGCGAGGAGCGGGAAGATCCTGCGTACGAGTCGCCCCCCGATCACGTCTTCAGGAGGAAAGAACATGAACGAGAAGCGAAGCGACGATCGGAGCGGCTTCGGCCGGCGCGGGTTGCTAAGCAGCACGGCGACTTTGGCGGGGTTGGCGGGTGCCGCCGCAGGAAGCGGCTCGGTCGGCCTGCTCGGCCCCGCGCTGGCTCAACAGCGGCCGACAGCAGCGGGACAGGGATTGAGCGCCGAGGTCAAACCCGGCGATCTCGACGAATATTACGGTTTTTCGAGCAGCGGCCAGACCGGCGAAATACGGATCATCGGCCTGCCTTCGGGGCGCGAGCTCATGCGCATCCCCGTCTTCAATCGCGACAGCGCGACCGGCTGGGGTATCACCAACGAAAGCAAGAAGATCATCACCGAAGGGATGCTGCCGGCTACCCGGGCGTTCCTGGAGAAGCGTGGCGGCGGTATCGATTACCACAATGGCGACGCGCACCACCCGCACATGTCGTTCACGGATGGCACGTATGACGGGCGCTACATTTTCATCCAGGACAAGGCTAACTGCCGCATCGCACGTATCCGCTGCGACGTGATGAAGACGGATAAGATCATCGAGATTCCCAACGCTTCCGACATGCACGGGATGCGGCCGCAACGATACCCCCGCACGGGCTATGTATTCTGCAACAGCGAACACATCATTCCCATCCCGAACGACGGCAAAGTGCTCGATGATCCGCAGAAGAACTACTGGGCGGTGTTCACCGCCGTCGATGGCGACAAGATGCAGGTCGCCTGGCAGGTGCTGGTCGACGGTAATCTCGATAACAATGATGCTGACTACCAGGGCAAATACGCCTTCTCGACCTGCTATAATCCCACCAAAGGCACGACCGTCGCGGAGATGACGGACCATGAGCAGGCATGGGCGGTGGTCTTCAACATCAAGCGGATCGAGGAGGCGGTGCGCAGCGGCGACTACAAGGAGATAGGCGGGGTCAAGGTGGTGGACGGGCGGCACGGGTCGAAATATACCCGTTATATTCCGGTGCCGAATTCGCCGCACGGCTGCAATGCTGCGCCCGACGGGATCCACATCGTTTTTGCCGGCAAGCTTTCGCCGACGGTCACCATGATAGACGTGCGCAAGCTGGACGACCTCTTCGACGACAAGATCAAGCCGCGCGACGTCGTGGTCGCCGAGCCGGAGCTGGGGCTGGGGCCGTTGCACACGGCTTTTGATGGCCGCGGGAACGCTTTCACCACGCTGTTCATCGACAGCCAGGTGGTGAAGTGGAACATCGATAAGGCGAGGCGGGCCTACACGGGTGAAAAAGTGGACCCGGTCGTTCAAAAGATCGATGTGCATTATCAGCCAGGGCATAATCACAGCTCCATGGGCGAGACTAAGGAGGCCGACGGCAAGTGGCTGATGTCGCTGAACAAGTTTTCCAAGGACCGATTCATTCTCGCGGGTCCGCTGCATCCGGAAAATGACCAGCTCATCGACATCTCCGGGGACGAGATGAAGCTCGTGCATGATGGACCGAGCTTTGCCGAGCCACACGACATTTGCATCGTGCATCGTTCCAAAGTGAAGCCGGAGGCAATCTGGAAGCGCGACGACCCGATGTGGGAAGAAGCTCGGCAATGGGCAGCAAAGGACGGCGTCAAGCTCGAGGAGGCCGCCAATATCATCCGCGATGGCAAAAAGGTGCGAGTTTACATGACCTCGCAAGCGCCCCAATACAGCCTCGACAAATTTGAGGTGAACGAGGGCGACGAAGTGACCGTCTTTGTCACCAACATGGACGACGTCGAGGACCTGACACACGGCTTCACGATCATCCGCCACGGGGTCATGATGGAGATCTCGCCGCAGCAAACCTCGTCCGTTACCTTCATCGCCGACCGGCCGGGTGTGCATTGGTGGTATTGTCAGTGGTTCTGCCACGCCCTGCACATGGAGATGTCCGGGCGGATGATTGTTCATCCGAAGACGGCCTGAGGCACCGATGACCGGAGTGCCGCGCCGAGAGCTCCCTTCCGGTGCGGGAGGGGGCTGGGGAGCCGGACGGCTGCGGGCTGGGATTGCGGCTGTGCTGCTTCTCGCTCTGCCGGCGGGCGTCGCACGCGCGGCCACGACCCTGGTTCCGGCGGGCGACGGGCTGGGCGAGGCTATCGCCCGCGCCGCGCCGGGCGACACGCTCCGGCTCGCCTCCGGCGTGCATCGCGGCAGCGTCGTGATCGGCACGCCGGGCCTGACGCTCGAAGGTGAGCCGGGGGCCGTAGTCGACGGCCTCCGCGAAGGACGCACGTTTTGGGTGACAGCGCCCGACGTGACGATCCGCGATCTGACGGTGCGCGGCTCCGGCCTCAGTTTGATCGACAAGCAGGCCGGCATCTTCCTCGACCGAACGGCTGATCGCGCGGTTGTCGAAGACAACACGCTTCAGGACAACCTGATCGCTGTCTATGCCGATGGGCCACAGCAGGCGCTTATCCGCCGCAACCTCATCCAGGGGCTCCGCACACTGCGACGGCCGGAGCGGGGGCCGGCCATCTCGCTCTGGAACACGCCTGGCACGGCTATCGTGGATAACGATGTTGTTTCCGGCCGCGACGGTGTCTTCTCGGTGACCAACCGCGAGAACGTCATTCGCGGCAACCGGTTCCGCGATCTCCGGTTCGCCGTGCATTTCATGTACACGAATGAGAGCGAGGTCTCGGACAACATCTCGGTCGGCAACGACGTCGGTTACGTGATGATGTATTCCGATCGCCTGACGCTCACCGGCAACGTGTCCGACCACGACCGCGATCACGGCCTGTTATTCAATTACGCGAACGGGTCGAAGATCGAGGGCAATGTCGTTCGGGACAGCGACAAGTGCGTTTTCATCTACAACGCGAACAAGAACACGTTTCGAGGCAACTGGTTCGAGGGTTGCCGTGTCGGCATCCACTTCACCGCCGGCTCCGAGCGGAACGAGATTACCGAGAATTCCTTCGTCGCCAACCAGAACCAGGTGATGTACGTGGGAACCCGCTCCCTCGATTGGTCGGTGCGCGGCCGCGGGAATTACTGGAGCGACAACCCTGCGTTCGACCTTGACGGAGACGGCATCGCCGACACCGCCTACCGCCCGAACGATGTCATCGACCAGGTGATCTGGCGCGCCCCCGCTGCCAAGCTGCTCCTGAACAGCCCGGCGGTGCAGGTCGTCCGCTGGGCGCAATCGGCGTTTCCGGCCATACATCCCGGGGGCGTTATCGACAGCGCGCCGCTCATGACGCCGGTACGCCCGCCCGCATTGGAGTTGCTCGGCCCGCCCACATGACCGCACCGATCATCGCGCTTCGTGGTGTGTCGAAATCGTTCGGACGCATCGACGCAGTCCGGAACCTGGATTTGGCGCTCTATCCCGGCGAATGCGTCGGGCTCGTCGGGCATAACGGCGCCGGCAAGAGCACCATCATCAAGCTGATGCTCGGCTTGCTTCGGCCAACGAGCGGAGCGGTGGAAACGCTTGGCGAAGACCCGGCCGCCGGTGCGGCGGCGCGTGCCCGACGCGAGCTCGGGTACTTGCCGGAAAGTGTCGCGCTTTACCCATCCATGACCGGCAGAGAGACGCTTGCTTTCTACGCGCGGCTGAAAGGACAGCCCGTGCGGGCGAATGGCGCACTTCTCAACCGGGTCGGGCTGGGGCAGGCGGCAACACGCCGCGTCGGCACCTATTCCAAGGGGATGCGCCAGCGCTTGGCTCTCGCGCAGGCGATCCTCGGACAGCCGCGGGCGCTGCTGCTGGACGAGCCCACGACCGGGCTCGATCCGGCGCTGCGCCAGAGCTTCTACGAAATTCTCCGCGAGATGCGCCATTCGGGAGCGGCCATCCTGCTGTCGTCGCACGCATTGACCGAGCTCGAGGGGGAGGTGGACCGCGTTGTCGTGATGAATCGCGGGCGCAAGATGGCCGACGGCAGCATCCTCGAGCTTCGTCAGCTCGCGGGAATCGGTGTGCGCGTACGCCTGCGCGTGCCGGAGGGCAGGACGCCCGGATTGGAGGCGTTGCGGGATTGGACACCCCTGCACGGCGGCGTGCTGGAGACGCGCTGCGACGAATCGCGAGTCCTCGGACAGCTGCGCGCGCTACCGGACTGGGCGGAGGACGTCGAGGTTCTGCGCCCGTCGCTCGACGAGATCTACGCCGCATTCCTGCGCCGAGAGGACGACGCTCCTCGCGAGGCGGCATGAGGCAGATCCGACTTATCGCCGGGAAGGAGATCCGCGACGGCCTGCGCAATCGCTGGGTCGTCGCCATTACGATGCTGCTCGCGCTGTTTGCGCTCACGCTCGCATTCCTGGGCTCGGCCCCGACCGGAGCGGTGAAAGTCAGCCCGTTGACAGTCACCGTGGTGAGCCTTTCCAGCCTGACCATCTTCCTGTTGCCGCTGATCGCGCTGCTGCTGTCCTACGACGCGATCGTGGGCGAGCACGAACGCGGCACGCTCGCGCTTCTGCTCGCGTATCCTGTGGCGCGCTGGCAGGTGATCGTCGGCAAGTTCTTGGGTCACGTGACCACGCTCGCCTTGGCGACAGTGGCCGGGTATGGCGCAGCGGGTGCCGCTTTGGCGGCTACGTCGAGCGCGGGGCCGGAGGCGTGGGCCGCGTTCGCCGCCCTGATCGCCTCCTCTATTCTGCTTGGAGCGGCGTTCATCGCGATCGGGTATCTCGTAAGCGCGCTGGTGAACGACCGCGGCACGGCGGGCGGGCTTGCGATCGGGGTCTGGCTTTTGTTCGTACTGATCTTCGACATGGGCGTGCTCGGGCTGCTCGTCGCGGACCAGGGCCGCACCGTAACGGCACACATGCTGACTTGGCTGCTGCTGCTGAACCCAACCGATGCTTTCCGGCTGCTCAATCTTACGGGCACGCCGGATGTGAGAGTGCTTGCGGGAATGTCCGGAATGGCAGCCGACGCGGCCTTCGGCGCGGCCGCGCTCGTCGCGGCTCTGGTGCTGTGGGCGCTTGTTCCGCTCGCAGGCGCGATCACGCTGTTCGCACGCAGGCAGATATGATCCTCGCGCGAATACTCCCGCTTGCCCTTCTTGTCCTCGTTCTCGTCGGCTGCAAGGAGGAGAACAAAGGTCCGCTGCCGCCTCCACAGGAGGTGTCGGAGTCGGCCACGGGGCAGTTCTGCGGCATGCTGCTCACCGAACATCCGGGTCCGAAAGGCCAGATTTTCGTCCGCGACCAACCGCAGCCATTCTGGTTCGCGACCGTGCGTGACGCATTTGCCTTCACCATGCTGCCGGAAATGCCGAAGAACATCGTCGCGATCTACGTCAACGACATGGCCCGTGCGCGTAATTGGGACCAGCCGGAGCCGGGGGCCTGGGTCGACGCGCACAAGGCATTCTATGTGATCGGCAGCCGCCGCCGAAGCGGAATGGGCGGGGATGAGGCCGTGCCGTTCGGCGATGCCGAGGCGGCGCGTCGCTTCGCGGATGAAAGCGGCGGCCGCGTGGTGCGCTTCAACGACATGCCCCGCGGCTACATCTTTTCGGACGAGCACGGTTGATTGTGCAGCGGAGTGTGGGCATGGCTGACACCACCATCGGACGGCGCAGAATTCATCACGATCACGGCGGCCGCCGCCGGTCTGCCGCTGCTTCCGGTTGGAGCACAGGCGGCCTCACCGAAGCTTCGCGTCTGGCGAGGCGTCGCGCTGGGGGCGGATTTGGTGCTGCAGATCCATCATCCGGATCCGGCCGAGGCGGACCGGCTGATCGCGGTTTCGCTTGCGGAAGTACGGCGACTGGAGCGCGTTCTTAGTCTGTATGAGGCTGACTCGGCACTGGTTCGGCTGAACCGGGAGGGGCGGATCGACAATCCGCCGCTCGATCTGCTTCGCGTGCTCGCTGAGAGCGCGAACTTTCACCAGCTGACCGGGGGCGCGTTCGACGTGACCGTGCAACCTCTATGGGAGCTTTACGCGGCTCACTTCGGCCGACCTGGTGCCGATCCAGCCGGCCCGAGCCAAGCCGCAGTCAGGGCGGCTCTGGCGCGCGTCGGGCAGGACGGGATTGTCCTGTCACCGGAGCGCATTCGGTTCACCCGGCCGGGGATGGCCATCACTCTGAACGGCATCGGTCAGGGCTATGTGACGGACCGCGTCGTCGAGCTCCTGCGCGAAGGTGGGGTTGAACACGCCCTGGTCGACATGGGCGAGACTCGCGCCATCGGAGATCACCCGGCCGGGGGAGCGTGGTCGGTCGGGCTCGAGGATCCCGCCTCACCCGGTCAGGTGCTCGATAAGATCGAGCTGACGGACCGGGCTGTGGCGACATCCGGCGGATACGGAACGGAGTTCGATCCCGCTGGCCGCTTCAATCACATCTTCGATCCCGCCGACGGCTCCACGAGCTGGCGCTACGCCTCGGTCTCGGTTATCGCCGCGACCGCGACGGAAGCCGACGCGCTCTCAACCGCATTCTGCCTGATGCCGCTCGAACGCACGGCGCCCATCGTGCGGAAGCTCGGGCTGCGCGGCTATTTCCTGGAGCGTGACCGCCGGCGCTCCGTGCAAGGAGCGTGATGCCTCAGCGACCGGTCTTCTCTCGCCACGCGGCGAAGTCCGTCAAAGTTTGTTCGTCCGTGGCCGGATAGAGGCCGATGATCGAG
>CAWEHU010000003.1:0-11471 GCA_963808965.1 uncultured Alphaproteobacteria bacterium | reverse complement strand
TTGCGCGCTGATGTTTTCCTGATCGATCTTGTTCGACAGCGTAAATGCGCGAGCATAATGGCCGACGTTGTACTCGGTGTACACGGGCTGAGAGCCCGTCATATTTCGAGAAAGCAATCTGCCCTTCGACACGCAGTCTGTCATTCTCCAGCGCGACGCTGATATCCTCCTTTCCCACGCCGGGCATCTCCATGACCACTGTCAGTGCGTCCTGGTTCTGCGTAGCGGTCTGTGCTGGGAACATCGTACAGCAGGCGGGAACCGTGTTCTCCTCTTTGGTCACCAGCTCCTTCTTGGCGCGTCCTTTCCAGCTCCTGCAAATCCGCCATAGTGCACCTCCTCGAAAGCGACCCAATTCGCTCGCGCTTCATCCGACTTTGATCGACTTTGGCTTATCCCGTTCCGCAGGCGGGAGCAGCAGGACCAATATGCCGTCGCGGCACTCTGCCCTGACGTTATCTGCTTCGATCGTCACGGGAAGCGTTATCGCGCGATCGAAACGGCCGGCCAGCCGCTCACGCCGATGCAGGCTGGCCTGCTCTGCGTAATTGACTGACTTCATCCCGGCGATGCGGAGCGTATTGCCTTTGACCTGCACCTCGAGGCTCGACTTGGGGACGCCAGGCACCTCGGCGATGACCACGAAGTCGTCCCCCTTGCGAAACACGTTGAGCGGCGGATAGGAGCCAGCCCCGCTCGGGCCGGACTGCGGCCAGTCACTAGTCCGGAATGCATCCAGTCTTTGCTGAAGCCTCAACAGCGCCTCGAAAGGATCCGGCAACAGCACAGCCATGTGTCACCCCCTTTGTTTGCAATCAGCCAGCAGCGGATCGAGCGCGTCGTGCCAGTGCAACCGCCTCACTGGCATTGTCGTCACTTGGAGTGCCAATGGTCTGGTGAGGGGAAGATCGGAGTTCAAGACGGCTTCCGCGCGGCTACCGGTGCCGAAACTGGAAGTGGTCGAGGCCGGCGTGTTCGGGAAAAACGGCCGCCCTGCCTAGTGCCTTCGTTCTGGCTTAGTCGGGCCCCTCCGGCTCAAACCGGACGTGAAAGGCGCTACTGCACGAGAAGACGACGCCGCCGATCATGTTTCGGCTTCTCCAACGACCTTCGGCGGCACGCCTCCGAGGACTTCATGGCGTGCCGCCCTTTCATCGACGAGTAGGGATTTGCCCCCGGAACAGCGTCGGGAGTTGCGGAAAATGTGCGCCGCAGGCCTGGTACAAGCTGCTGCTAGCTCGTCGCGGGCAGTCCGCCGCCAGGAGGTCGAGCAGCGCCGGCATGGTCATTTCTCGCCCGTGCTCGTGCACCAGCCTGGCTGTGCTGAGGCAGCCACGGCGGCCGCACTGGTTACAAATCACATCAAGCATCACCACGCTGTCTGCGACTTGGCCGAGCGAGAGACCGCCCTCCTTCATCGCCTGAATATTCCGCTTGTACCCGGCCCCGACCGTAGCAGACCGGGGCCTATGTCGATTTTGACACCGCGGCAGTAGTTCGTGCTACCTGCCCGGCCGCGGCCAAGCCTGAGCTAACTGCCGGCGTTAAGTAAACCGGTCACGAGGGTGAGGACCAGCGGCAGCGGTGGAAGCGGACCATGCCAATCACCGCGGGCAGGGACGATCGTTCGAGCCGCATCGGTGAGGAGGTTCATGACGGGTCGGCTCTCGTTTGAGAAATCGCATCCAGAGCAAACCAGACCTCTGCTTCGGCCCTGGTATCGGCGCGGTCGAGCATTTCTCGCGTAGCCAGGAAAGACATGCGACAGTGAGAATTCTCTCGGGAGGGCGTCATGACGCAGGGCGTAACCGGGCTGCATCACGTCACTGCAATCGCCAGCGATCCCCAACGCAACCTCGATTTCTATACCCGCGTCCTGGGCCTCCGGCTGGTCAAGCGCACCGTCAACTTCGATGCGCCCGACACCTATCATTTCTACTACGGCGATAACGCAGGAAGCCCTGGCAGCCTCCTCACCTTTTTCCCATTCGCGGACGCCGCGGCGGGCCGCGCAGGGACTGGCATGGTCGAGACGACCGCTTTTGCCGTCCCGGCGGCCGCCTTCGACACCTGGATATCCCGCCTTGCCGGCGAGGGACGCGACTTCGACGGACCCACGACCCGCTTCGGCACTCAAACGCTCGGTCTGAGGGATCCGGACGGGTTGCGGATCGAGCTGGTGGGCGAACCTGGCTTGGACGGTGCGGCGCCGCGCAGCGGCGGGTCCGGTCACCCGGTCACGGCCGAGCACGCCATCTGCTGCCTCCATTCGGTCGCGCTCTGCGTCGAGGCCCCGGAGCGCACCGCGCGACTCCTCACTGACACGTTCGGCTATGAGGCCGTCGGAGAGGAGGCCGGACGCCAGCGCTTCCGCGTCAGCGGAGGAGGAAGTCACGCCGGAATCGTCGACCTGCTGTGCCAGCCCGACCAAATGCGCGGACGGATGGGCGCGGGCACGGTGCATCACGTCGCCTTCCGCGCGCGCGATGAGACCGAGCAGCTCACCTGGCGGGAGGCCATCCTGGCCCTGGGCTTCGACGTCACGCCGGTGCTGGACCGGCAATATTTCCAGTCCATCTACTTCCGCGAGCCCGGCGGCGTGCTGTTCGAGATCGCTACCGATCCACCGGGTTTCGCGATCGACGAGACCCCTGGGGCGCTCGGAACCGCACTGAAGCTGCCGCCCTGGCTGGAGCCGCAACGAGCCGAGATCGAACGGCGACTGCCGCCACTGCGTGCGAGCGGGCCAGCAGCGGAATGACACCGAGCGAAGCGGCCGGCCCTCACCACGATCTGCGGGTGGCGGAAGCCGGGGCGCCGCTGCATCGGGCGCAGGCGGCGGTGTTGATGGTCCATGGCCGCGGCGCCGATGCGAGCGACATGGTCTCGCTTGCCGACATCCTCGCCCAGCCTGACCTCGCCTACCTGGCGCCCCAGGCGGCGGGTCGGAGTTGGTATCCGCATTCCTTCCTCGCGCCGATCGCGCGCAACGAGCCCTTCCTGTCCTCGGCGCTACAGGTGCTGGACACGCTGCTGGGCCGGCTCGGCAGCGAGGGCCTTCAGCCGGAGCGCGTCGCACTGCTCGGATTTTCGCAGGGCGCCTGTCTCGCCCTCGAGTATGCGGCGCGGCACGCGCGCCGCTATGGCGCCGTGATCGGCCTGAGCGGTGGCCTGATCGGGCCGGAAGGCACGCCGCGTGACTACGCCGGCCAGCTCGCCGGCACCCCGGTTTTCCTCGGTTGCAGCGACGCCGATCCGCATATTCCGCTCGATCGGGTGCACGAGACCGCTCGCGTGCTCGAGGCGCTCGGCGGTACGGTTACCGAACGGATCTATCCAGGGATGGGACACGGGATCAACGAGGACGAGATCAAGCAGGTCAGGGGCCTGCTCGCGAGATTTGGCACGCGTGTCGGGTCGGACGGGCCGGATCCGTCCACGACGCGACGGGACGTTCATCACGGCCGCAACTGAAGAGATTCAGATGATCCACGTCCGCCTGCCCCGAATACAATCACGGCGTTCCAGGCGTGCTCGAACAATGCGCGATTTTCTCGGTCCGACGGCTTGGTGCTCTTGCGACGTGGACGATGTGATTGCCGGCGGGGTAACCCCGGCGCATGTGAATCGAGCGGCCGCGTGCGCACTCCCGCATACGGCTGGAACCGACGCATTCAGATCAGAAGGTCGGCACGATGGCGCGCAAAGAAGCCCAATCCACTCCAAGCGACTGGCCCGATCTTCCCCTTTCAGACTGGGCCGACAGCTGCGCAACACTGCATCTGTGGACCCAGGTGGTGGGAAAGATCCGGCTTGCCCATGCGCCGATGGTCAACCATTGGTGGCAGGTTCCTTTGTACGTGACCTGTCGTGGGCTGACCACTTCGCCGATCCCTTATGGCGGTGTGAGTTTTCAGATCGATTTCGATTTCGTCGATCACACCCTGACGATTCAAACGAGCAAGGGCCAAAGCGAAACCATCGTTCTCGGCCCACGAACCGTTGCGGATTTCTATGCGGAGATGATGGGCCGTCTTCGCGGACTTGGGTTGGAAACCCGGATCTGGACCATGCCGGTCGAGATACCCGACGCCATCCCATTCGAGCATGACCGCACGCACGCCGCCTACGACCCGGAATACGTCACCCGGTTCTGGCGGATCCTGGTCCAGGTGGATCGGGTTTTCACCCGATTCCGCGGGCAATTCCTTGGCAAGGTAAGTCCGGTGCATTTCTTTTGGGGCAGCTTCGACATGGCGGTCACCCGCTTCTCCGGACGCACCGCGCCCCGGCTGGCGGGCGATTCGCCGAACCTGGGCGCCTGGGTCATGCAGGAGGCGTATTCGCATGAAGTGAGCAGCTGCGGCTTCTGGCCCGGCAATGGCGGGTTCGGCAAAGCGGCCTTCTACAGCTATGCCTATCCCGAGCCGCAGCAGTTTGCCTCGGCGCCGGTGGCTCCGGATGCCACATCCTACGACCAGAGCCTTGGACAATTCATTCTGCCCTACGACGCCGTCCGGCAGGCGAAATCACCGGATGACGACCTGATGCGTTACCTGCTCAGCACCTATGAAGCCGCGGCCGACCTCGGACACTGGGACCGTGCGGCGTTGGAACGAGCCGGAGGCCGACAGGAATCCCCGGAGAACGCCAGACCGGGGTCCCCGCCATCGAAGGGCACGAAAGCACTAATTTAAGGTTGCGCCCTGTGGGATGCTCGCGCTGACGGCCGACGAGAACGAGCTACGTCGGGCCGTTTCATGTCATCTCCCCTGTTTGGTAACCCGCGGGCCGGCCCGGCTCGCCGATACCGCTCGGTCCTATGCGAGCGCCTTTTTCCAGCTGCTCCTCTTCAGCGGCGGAAACGCCGTAGGTCTCGCTGACTGTCGGCTTCTTCAAGTTCCGGCGGGTCGCGCTTCCTCGGGAGCGCGCGCCTCATCCTGGCTGTTGAGGGTCGAGCGCAGAAACAGTCTGAACCAGCTTCTGGCTCTGGCGCGCCGAGAGCCTCCGCTTCGGCGCGTCAGTTGGTCATGTCGAGTGGTCGTCCGCCGGCTGACCCGATGACGTCGATGACTCCATAGAGCCGAAGGCGCAAGGGCCGACCCAGATGCGAGATGCCCCGCGGTGAGAACCATACGGCGGTTCAGGTCCAGAAAGGCCGTCGGCGGGCGGGCGCAGCGGCTTCTCTCGACGCACAGTATGATTCTACGCGTCGCTTCCGGCGCGTCGGCATCTGATCGCGGCCGGCGCCTGACCGGAGTCCCGCGCCCTTCTCGCGGCATCGGCCGTGGGTCTACCGTCAAGGCGTTAGCGCCGGCCCGTCACTCATTGATTTGGTAATGCCAGCCGAGGGGCTCACGTCAAAGGAGCAGGATCGATGCACAAGAAATTTGCACTCATGGCGGCGGGGCTCGCATCGCCTGATTGCCGCATCGGCATTGCCGACGACGCGCAGCCCGTGGTCGAGTCCATCGCTACCGGTGGCACCATCGCCATGAAGATCGACCCGGTCAAGCTCGCGCCCGTTCCCACCATCTCGGGCCAGATCTGCTCGCCACGGTGCCGGACGTCTCCAAGTACGCGAGGGTCGAGGTTAACATCCTCTCCAACATCCCCTCCGACTACATGGACCCGCCGCGCTGGATAGCCCTGACGCGTGCCGTGCAGGAAGCACTTGCCCGGCCCGGAGGTGGCGGGCGTCATCGTCTCGCACGGCACGGACACCTTGGAGGAGACCGCTTGGTGGCTGGATCTAACGGTGAACTCCCAAAGCCCATCGTGCTGATCGGCGCCCAGCGCAACGCCTCCGAGCCGGACTTCGATGGGCCGCGCAATCTTCTCACGCGGTGCCATCGCCGTGGACCCGGCCTCGACCGGCAAAGGTGCCATGCTGGCCATGAACAATCAGATCAACGCGGTCGGGACGTGACAAAAACCCATACCTCCAGCGTGGAGACGTTCAAGTCAGAGGATTACGGATTCCTCGGCGAGGTGGACTTCGACCGAGTTCGTCTTTGCCCGCGCCCGCTCCGCCGGCAGCACGTACCCGATCAAGGCCGACACAATGCCCTCATTGAGATCGTGCCCATGTACGGCGGGCGGACGGTAGCCTTCTTCAGGCTGCCATCGAGCACGGGGCGAAAGGATCGTCGTCGAGGGGCTAGGCTGGGAAACGCTGAACCCGCCGATGTTCGCGGCCATCAAGGAGGCATTGTGCAGGGCATCCCGGTCGTCATCACCTCGCGCGTGCCGAATGGCCGCGTGCTGCCCAACTACGGGTTTGAGGGCGGTGGAAAGACGCTGGTGGACGCCGGAGCCGTATGGGGGACGACTTGCCGCCCCAGAAGGCCCGCATTTACTGATGCTGCTGCTCCAGAACGGCGTGCAGGGACAAAAGGACCTACAGGCGGCCTTCAGCCGTTGACGCAAGATGCCGGGCTGCTCCGGCCCGCTGTTCGAATGCAAGCGCGCCTCCGTTCCGTAGAGCACCGCCGGGTGCTCCGGCGCGCTCCACCTTCGGACGCGACAAAGACGAAAGCGCCCACTCGACTCGCCCACGCCCCGTGAGTGCGGATGGCCGCACCGTCGTCCTTCTCGCGCTCTACGAGACCCGGAAGCGAGTCAGGCGCTCCTGCTCGGGCAGTTGAAGATGCGCTTGCGAGCCCAGCACCACCCAGGATCACCTCGGTGGTGTTCCAGCGCTGTGGCCGGCCTTCTTGTGGTGCCGACCTTCGCCGGCGCACCTCCGCAAGTCAGTCACTTGGAGGAATTCTGGGGCGCCAGTTGCGAAAGCCGGGCTAGTGTCCCGTCTACGAAGTCTCTGGCGAATGTCTTGGCTGTGAGTCCTGTGCCTGCCCGGTGTTCGGGGGAAGTCAGGGATGCGGGGCCGTCTCGATTCGGTCGATTCAGCGGGCGCTGAGCGCGCCGAACTTCAGGCGCGGGCGCGCCGGCGAAACTGCGGCGGACGCCCTGCGCGCCGAGATCGTACTTATCGCGGCCGGCGGCATGACCAATCTCGGCATTCCCAAGCGGCTTGGGATCACGCGGGTCACGGTGACGGCCTGGCGCAATCGGCTTGCCGCGAAGCGTCTCAGTGGGCTGCCGACGAGCCCGCCCTGGCGCGCCACGGAGATCAGCGATGACAAGATCACCGAGGCGGTGACGACGACCTTGGAGACCATGCCGGCCGCCGCGACGCACTGGAGTACACACTCGATGGCCAAGGCGTCGGGCCTGTCGGTCTCGACGGTACACCGCATTCGGCGGGCGTTCTCGCTACAGCCGTTCGCAGCGAGACGTCAAGCTGTGCAGCGGTCCACTGTTTGTCGAGTCCGCGAAATCGTCGGGCTCTATCTCGACCCGCCGGTCGCGCGCTCGTGTTGTCCGTCGATCAGATTCGCAGATGGGGGCTTTGGATCGCACCCAGGCCGCTGCTTCCAATGCGGGCCGGGACAGGCCGAACGGCGTACCCGCGACTACGACGACGCGGCAGCCTCGTTGTTCGCCGCGCTGGACGTGCTGACTTCCGCCGCCGCCTCACCCCGACCTCCTCGTCCTGGATCAACCAGGTCGAGCGCTTCTTCGCGTTTTTGACCGAACAGCAGATCAAACGCGGCGCTCACCGGTCGACCAAAGAGCTGCAAGCGGCCATCCGCGCCTATGTCGATGTCCGCAACGCCGATCCCAAGCCCTTCCGCTGGACCAAGACTGCCGACGACATCCTCGCATCGATCGCTCGGTTCTGCCGCCGCACCCTCGACGTCCAAACCCAATGTGCATAGGGAACTTCAAAATCGGGACACTAGCAAGGCACGGCCGAAGGTCAGGCAGTGCATCCCGCTGGTCAATGCCCGACCGGCTACTGTTGAACCTGCGATGCCTACGCCCCCTTCAGCCGGATCGCGAGGCCGATGGCCCAGCGCCTGCGCTTCCAGCACCGCGAGGGCACTGGAGATTGATGATGCCGCGCGCCGTGACGCTCGGGACGAGCACATGGACCGGCTTCGACATCCCGAGCAAATCGGCCCGATCGGAAGGCCGTCCGCCGCGGCCTGGAGGAGCGTGAAGGCGATATTCCGCCACATCCAAGGTTGGCATCAAAGAAGGTTCGCTGTGCCTTCGAGCCGGCTGTCCGGCACCGCGCGGTTGCGGATCGCTTCGGATAACGCGGCGTCGGCGTGCATCTCACCGTCGATCTCGAGGTCCGGAGCACGAGAGCGGATCAGCTTCAGCGCCGCCCGCATCTTGCGGGCCAAGATCGCTATCGCTCGCACCGAAGCTCGAATGCGAGAGCAAGGCGGCTTTCGGAGTGACCCCCGAATTTCCGCACCGCCTCGGCCGCGAGCAGCGTCATTTCGGCAACCTGCTCGGGCGTCGGATCGACCAGCATGTGCGTGTCGCACACGAACGGGACACCACTTTGCAGGATGAAGAGGGTCTGCGCATCAATATCGAGAAGGCGGTGCGCGTGCTCGATCCCGAGGAGGATACGGACGTGTTCGGCCCGCTCTCGCACACGTATCACTTTCTGGTCGGCCGGCGCGGGTCTCCGCCCGATGCGGCCGCGCGGCACCTCGCCACCCGCCCCTCGATCGCGGCTGCGATGCTGCTGCAATCGGGGCAAGCCTGGGACAGCCGCGATATGCGGTGGCAGCGGCAATTGGTGGCGATACATCCAATATGTGCTGCCGGTTATTCCGCGTTCTCCGGGGGCCACGCACGTTTACGCGCTCTCCTCTCCTCGTCCAACCTCTTGCCTTGCAGAAGCAAGCCGTTGCGCAAGGCCGCCGCGACGATGATGGCGGTGCCGTGCTGGTCGTCGTGAAAGACCGGGATCTGCATCCGCTGGCGCAGTTCGGCTTCGATCGTGAAGCACTCGGGAGCCTTGATGTCCTCGAGATTGATCGCGCCGAAGGTGGGTTCGAGCGCGGCGACCACGTCGCAGAAGCGGCGAAAGGTAGGCGGCATCCACCTCCATGTCGAACACATCGACCCCGGCGAACTTCTTGAAGAGCACCGCCTTGCCCTCCATGACCGGCTTGCCGGCGAGTGCACCGATGTTGCCGAGCCCGAGGACGGCGGTGCCGTTCGAGATCACCGCGACCACGTTGCCGCGGGCGGTGTAGTCATGCGCGGTATCGGGGTTGTCCTTGATGTCGAGGCAGGCGGCCGCGACACCGGGCGAGTAGGCAAGCGTGAGAATCCCGCTGCGTCGCCATGCGCTTGGTCGGCTCGATCGCGAGCTTTCCCGGCCGCGGCAGGCGATGATAATCGAGCGCGGCTTTGCGAAAACCTTCTTCCATAGCTCGTTTGCCTCATCTCACGGAAACGGGACGCGCATGCCCAGCGAGGCGCCGCGAGCTCCACCGTAACGACGCTTGAGCTGCGATCGCTGTCTAGTCCGGGGGCTTGCGGATTATCTCTCGGCATGCACTCCCTCACCCACTGGTGTTTGCTCGTGTCCTTCGCGCCAGCTCGCGGATTCTCGGGTCGACCTAAAGCTGCGCGGAGCTCCGCGTCCGTTCCGGCAGGAATGGCTCCGGTGGGGGCAGCACCTTCTCCGGCTCTTCCGCTGCTACATCGCTCTCCCGGCTGAGCATCGCCTGCAGTCGCGCGGTATCAAGGGCGCCCTCCCATTTCGCGACCACGACGGTCGCGACGCCGTTGCCGATAAGATTGGTCAGCGCGCGCGCTTCGGACATGAAGCGGTCCACACCCAGGATGAGCGCGATGCTCGCGACCGGGATCGTGCCGGTCGAACCCAGCGTTGCGGCGAGCACGATGAAGCCGCTGCCGGTCACCCCCCGCGGCGCCTCGTTCTACCTCGAGGTCAACAGCAACGGCGGCGCTGACGCGGCGCCTGCTCGCCTTCGCGGCGCCGGCAGCTCTGGAGCCGAGGCCGGTGAATTCCGACCGCTGGTCACGGACATGGCGGAGCTGATCCGGCGCACGGTCGGCCCGGGCTTTGGGTGAGCTGCGTCTCGGGGACGGCGCCGGGACCGTGCTGTGCGACCTGAACCAGCTCGAGAACGCGCTGCTCAACCTGCATCAATGCGCCGCGACGCCATGCCCGAAGGCGGGCAGCTGACGATCGCACGGGGGATGTCCTCCTGTCCGCGGCGGACCTGGCGCAGAGGAGGCGCACCGTGCCCGATACGTGGAGATCTCGGTCACCGACACTGGCACGGGCATGTGACGAGGTGCTTGGCGGGTGTTCGAACCCTTCTTCACCACCAAGCCCCTCGGCCAGGGAACGGGGCTGGGCTTTTCCCAGCTCTACGGCTTCGTCCGGCAGTCCGACGGCCTCGTGCAGCTGGACAGCGCCCCGGGCCAGGGCACGACGGTGCGCCTCCTCCTGCCGCCATGGGGGCGGGAGGCGACGGCGGCCGAGCCGGTCCTGGCCCGGCGCCGGACGGGCCGACGCGAGGCGGGACCGTGCTGCTGGTCGAGGATGAAGTGCGGCGCGATTCGTCGGCCGAGCACCTGCGGGAGCCGGGCTACGAGGTGCTGGAGGCCGCCGATGGGCCCGCGGCACTGCGCCTGCTTGGCGAGCCCGCGCCTGGACCTGCTGGTGACCGATGTGGGTTGCCAACGGCCTGAATGGTCGCCAGGTGGCCGACGCCGTGCGCCAGCGGCTGCCGGCGATGCCGTTGCTGTTGATCACCGGCTATGCCGGGGCATCAGACTGCCGCCGGGCAGCGTGGTGATCGACAAACCCTTCGATCTCGACGTCCTCGTGCGGCGGGTCCGGATGGCCCTCGAAGTGGACCGGCAAACCGGCGCCGGTAGACACGCCCGGGAGCTTAGCGTGCGGCTTTGCGCAGGTCGTGCAGTGCCCCCAGGCTAGAGCCTGCCGGCGTCCGGCAGGCCGGCAACCAGCCAGCGGCGAGTCGATCGTTGCGCGGTCATCGCGTGCCGCGGCGACCCGTACACCCACATCCGCAACACGAGCCTTCTATTCTTGATAGATTTTACAACAATAGAATCGCTGCCATGGCCCAACCCGACGCCGAGTCGTTTTACCTGATCGTCACCGACCACGACCGCGGCGTTTTCACCGTCGAGGGTCCGATGACCGACAGCCGGCCATGGGACGAAGCCGCGACCCATGCCCGCAGCCATCGCCGCCACATCGTCTGCGGCCCGACCGGTGCGCGAGCGCGACGAGCTCGCCGCCGAGCATCGCGGCGTCCACAAGCTGGCCGGCGTGCCGCCCGGCAGCATCCTCAGGCCGCGGCCATGAGACCGACCAGCTGCCGATCCGAAATCGCCCCGGGCAACCGGCTGCTGACCGCGGCGGAATTTCACCGGCTGGCGGACGTGCCGCCCGAGGTCGAGTGGTTCGCCAATCTCAGCAACCCGAGCACCCGCCGCGCCTACGAAAACGCGATCCGGGATTTTATGCGGCTTCACCGGCATCGCGCGGCCGGAAGAATTTCGCACCGTGACGCGCGCGCACATCACCGCCTGGG
>CAWEHU010000002.1:0-52585 GCA_963808965.1 uncultured Alphaproteobacteria bacterium | reverse complement strand
GGCATACGCGCGGGCTGATCGGGCGTGCCGAGCTTGAATTGTTGCCGCGCGGCGCGGTGGTCGTGAACACGGCGCGCGGGCCGATTCTCCGATCTCGATGCGCTCCCGGTCCCTTGATCCGCTCGGGGCAGATCGCCGGCGCGGGGCTCGACGTGGTCCCGGTGGAGCCGCCCGTCGAGCCGGTGCCGGAGCTGCTTCGCGCCTACCGCAGCCCGCGAGCCCTGGCTTGAGGGCCGGCTCATCGTGACGCCCCATTCCGCCTCACTGGACTCCGGAAGGCTGCCCGCGACATCCGCGTGAAATCCGCCGAGACGATGCGGGCCGCGCTCGTACCGACCGGCCCCAGAACGTGATCACGCCCGAGATGGACTGAGCGCGTCCGAGGGGGCGAGCAATCATGCGGTGGTCCGCCGTGGCCGTGACGAGCCCCTCTGCACCTGGCCCGGTTCGATTGCACGGGGCGCGCGATCATGAGTTGGCCTCGATCCCCTCCGGCCGGACTGGTGCAGTTGGGCGGGTCGGTCCTGCTGCTCAGCAGCGCTTGGCCAATCACCAAACAGGCGATTTAACTAGGCGCATCGCCGCTTTGGTTTGCCGAGGGGAGGGCTGTCCTGTCGGGGATCGTGGCGCTCCTCTTCGTCTGCTTGACCGGACGATTGCGGACGCCGCGTCGTCCCGACCTGCCGGCCACCTTCGCCGTCGGCCTGTTCCAGCTCGCCGGATTTTTCGCTCTTGCCCATGCCGCCGTTGCCTGGGTACCGGCCGGGAGGACCGCTGTTCTCGCCAACACCACGACGATCTTCGTCGTCCCGCTTTCGCTCTTGGTTTTGCATGAGCCCATATCATCCCGGCGTTGGATCGCGACCGCGCTTGGGCTGGGCGGGGTGGTCGTGCTGATGGGACCCTGGGCGATCGACTGGAGCCGCCGCGACATATTGGTGGGTCACGCCTTCCTGCTCGGGGCGGCGCTATCCTGGTCGATCGCGATCATCGTGATCCGGCGCGCGCCGCCGCGCCTCTCGATGCTCGAGCTCATGCCTTGGTGCTTCGCCATCGCTTCGCTCGCGATGCTGCCATTGGTGCTTTTCGAGGCCCCGCACGGCGGCGACGGGCCACATCCGCTCGCATGGGCTTGGTCGGAGCTTCAGGGCCGTTCGCCGGTCCGGTCGGAACGTGGTGCGTCATGCAGGCGACCGCGACACTTCCGACGGTGGTCAGCTCCGTCGGCTTCCTGGCGACCCCGGCTGTTGGCCTGATCCTCTCCAATCTGATGCTCGACGAGCCGCTCACCCCGGATTTGCTGACCGGCTCGGCGCTGATCCTCGGCGGCGTAGGGGTGGCGGCCTGGCCCACCCGCCGGGTACGAGCCGCATGATCTTGCACGTAGTGGAGGCCGGGAGGGGTGAGCCGCGAGGATCGTCTGCACGGCTTGTTCGGCGCGGCGCAGAATTTCGGCGCGATACAGCGGCGGCTGGCGGCGCGCTTTCGCGTGCTGGCGCTCGATCTGCGCAATCACGGGTCCAGTCCACATCATTCGGACGTGTCGTACGGGGCAATGGCGGGGGATGTGCTGGAGACGCTCGCGGCCCAGTCCGCGCTCCCGTGCGCGCTGATGGGGCATTCGATGGGGGGAAAGGTCGCGATGCGCGCGGCGCTCGGCCAGGCCGACGCGATCTCGCGGCTGATCGTTTCGGACATCGCCCCGGTGCTACCCGCCAGCTTTCCGGGCCTACGCTGAGGCCATGCAGGCGATCCCGCCTGTGCCCGGCCTGACGCGCGCGAAGGCCGATGCCGCGCTCGCCAAGGTGATACCGGAGGCGAGCATCCGGGCTTTCCTGTTACAGAACCTCCGCTTCGGCGAGGCGCCCGCCTGGCGTTTGGTTCTAGAGGAAATCACGGCTTCCCTGCCGATCATCGAAGGGTGGAGGCGCCGGCCGGCGCGACCTATCCCGGTCCCGCCTTGTTCGTCTCGGGCGTCCGTTCGGACTACATCCAGGTCCAGTACCGCCCGGCGATCCGCGCGCTGTTCCCGGCCGCGCGGTTCGTGGCCGTGAAGGACGCGGGTCACGGGGTGCACGCCGACAATCCGGAGGGTTTCCTCGGCGTGCTTGGCGCGTTCCTGGCCCTGTAAGCCCCCCAACGGCCGCCGAATGGACCGGACAGATCGCATACTCCTTTAGGAGTCGGGCCTCCTTGGTTGAAAAGTCTGGTTCCGGACCCTATAACCGCCCGCCCAGCGGAGAGGTGCCGGAGCGGTGATCGGGGCGTCTCGAAAATCGTTGTGCGCTTTTGGTACCCGTGGTCGAATCCCACCCTCTCCGCCAATGCTACCGAGTAAGCGGTTGAGTTTTCCCAGCTCTTTTTAAGAACGCCAGAGGAAGGCATACGATCTAGCATACACTCCGGCCCGGAACAAGGCGTGGACGCCAGAAGACGTCGCTTCTATCCCGCCGCGTACGTGAAAGAGTTTGGCGCGGTGAAGGCGCCAAATGGGAGGCGCAAAAGTCTGCCCGCGGTGCCCGCTTCCACCTAATCCGTCTAAACCAACTAATCGAACATCGAATGGCGGATCCGGGTGGCAGAAATCCTGACTAATCTCGTAGGGACCTCGCCTGGGGGCCGGTGCGAGCATCGGTGGCCGGGCGCACAGCCTCGATCAGCCCTTCTCGGCAGCAAGCTCGGCAAGGAAGTTCTCGAGCTGGTCGGCCGGCACGATGCGCAGGTCAACAGGCGGGTCCGCCTTGCGGCCGGGCTCGGCCCGATTGTCTCCCGCCAGCCCATGCGGGCCTTGGTCCAAAAGATCGCCGCCGCAACCGCCGCAGAGGTCGGCTTGGCGTCTGACCCCTCGTCGAGCCATGACGTGGCCGCGCGGAACAGCGATTGCGCCACCCGGGCATTGGCGAAGGTTGCGCCAAAGTCGAGCTCACGACGGTAGTGTGCGCGCAGTGTCTTCTCGGAGAAGCCGAACACCGCGGCGATGTCGGCCTGCCGGATACCCCCCGCCGCCATGATGCGAATGATCGCGCGGTCGCGGTCTGAGGGCTCATGCGCCGGCCGTGCCCGCGCGCTTATACCCGCCGCTTCGACCACGGCCCGGTAGTGATAACGAGCGGTGTCGTCGCTGATCCCGAGCGCGCCGCCGCGCGTGCGAGCGTGACGCCACAGGCCAACAGATCTTCGAGACGCAGGCGATCGGTGTCATTCGGTGGGTAGCGCGTCTTCGGGGCGAGCGCCTGGGATTCGGCGACGGGGAGGACACAGGGGAACGCGGTACGACGACACCACGCCGCGCAACTGCTGACATCACGTTCCTTTCTTGGAATTCGGCTCTGGGATTTTGCGGTCAGGCGCCCTGTCAGAGGTCCTGCACCGGCCAGATCCGGGCGCTGGGACCGTGGCGCGAGCGACTGGATGCGCGCTCCGCCCACGAGATTTAAGGTAATCAGTGGGCTCGCGCCTTTTATAAACGGAATAATTGGCGAGCCGGCCGCTCCACATGTCGCCGGACGAACCGGCCCGTGCCGACAGCCTCGTCCAGCAACGCGCAATCGGCGCAGCACCGGTCGGCCGCGCACCAGCGTGTGAATCGAGTCGGCCTGTCAGCTCCCAACCTTCGGATCGGCGACTTTGACGCGGTCGCGCAGCACCCAGGCGAGCTCGATCGTCTCCGGATGCGGGCAGACTATCCCACCATGCGCCGCCGCGGCTTCGCACAGCCGCAGCAGAACGTCCCGGATGGACGCGTGATCGGACTGCATGCAGCGCCATCGCCATCAGGAGTTCATCCGCTTCCTCAACGCCGTCGAGGCCGAGGTGCGCTCCGAACAGCTGACCACCGACCAGCTGCAACTGGGGCTGGAGGATTTGGAGCAGACGGTCGCCGCGAACCAGGCGGCGCAGGGTTGCGAAATCAGGAACGGAGGTCACCGGGGCACTAGGAGCCGGAGGGTGCCAAACCTCGAGGCCTAGGTCACGATACAAACCGGGTCGTATGAGCCGTCTCACTCCCGCTTACGGGTGGGTCCCCCCGAGGGGGCGGGCGATGGGCAGTGGCGACGCCGGTCTTGTGGCGGACGCAACACCCGGAATTCCAGCCGCTAAGGAATGCGCGCTCTCCCGGCTCTGCTTCAGTCGTCCTTTCCAGGAATTGGTGAGTTCAGCGAGGGGTCTGAACGAAGAAGCTCTCCAATGGATGGCAAAGTCGTCCCAGGCGGCATGGCCGCTGGCGGTTCAGGGCCGACGCCAGGGCCAACATACGATCGAGCCGATGGCAAAGTCGCGGCCGCGGCAACGGCATCCGTGGCTCGGGTTGCGGCAACGGCTGTGAGCGATACGACCTCAGGGTGGTCGCGGGCGGCATTGGCATGGGCGGCTCCGGTGGCAGGCTGGAGGGAGCCTGCGCGACAAGCGGGATTGCCGGCAGCGCGGAAATGAGACTTGCTAGCACTATCGCCCGTGCGCCGCGTTGCGGGCTGGCTTGCCGTGATCTCAACTTCCGCAACGACATGGGTGACCTGCCGTCCTGATGAACGATCAGGATGGTCCGAATCCACCTCGGAGCAAATCAGAAAAAGGCAGGACCTTCAGCGGGAGACGATCGGCTAACCACGCGGCTGACAACCGGTTTCTCTGCCGGACACCCGGGCGGAGGCCAAACACATAACGCGAACGGGCTGGACAGCTCACTGCCGTTGCCTGAGAGGAGGCTTGGGACTGAGTTCGCAAAAAGGGGGCGAACGGGATTCCAATTCAGCCCAGTGGCCGCGTGTAATATAAGTCATTGATGGGGAATACAGAAAAGCTTGGGGGTATTTCAGGCAGTCTCAAGCTCCGGAGAGAAACCGGCCGGCAAGAGAGATTTGGCCGCTCGTTCCGCGTTCGAAGTATCAAGGTGAGCCCAAGGCCAAACCTGGGCTTCAGCGCGGCGCGTAATCGAGCGGAGAATTGTTTGCGGGATGTCGACTGGAGCAGCGGTGGATACCGGGATCCAACATTCTCCGTGGGGTGTGACTCGCGAGGGGCTCGTTTCGTGTGTTCAGCAAGTTTGTAGCAAGCAGTGGTCGCGGCATGAGCAGGGACCTCACTGACCCCAATAGGTCCGATAATGCTGCGCTGCTTGCTTTGGCCCGTTCCCCATCCGTCGCCGCTTATTCCTCGCTCCTCTTGCGATTGTCAGGTCAACGGGATTGAGCTTATCGAGAGCCTCGGCGGCGGCGCGACGGACACGCTCGTTGGCGTCCGAGAGGGCACCGGCCAGCGCTGGCACCGCCTCGACCGCCGCCGGCCCGAGTACCCCAAGCGCCTGGGCGGCGGCGCGACGGACAGGCGCATCGGCGTCGCCCAGGGCCGTAGCCAGCGCCGGAATGACCTGGACCGCGGCCGACCCGAGCGCCCCAAGCATCCCGAGCGCCCGGGCAGCGGCGCGGCGGACATTCTCGGCGACATCGTCGAGGGCGCCGCCAGCGCCGGCATGGTCTCAGCTGCCGCCGGCCCGATCGCCCCGAGGGCCTCCGCGCAGGCCCGGCGGACATCGGCATCAGGGTCCCCGAGGGCGCGGGCCAGCGCAGGCACAGTCTCGGCTGCCGCCGGCCCGATCGCCCCGAGGGCCTCCGCGGAGCTTTGGCGAACAGCGGCATCGGCATCCCCGAGGGTGGTGGCCAACATCGGCACCGCCGTGGCCGCCGCCGGCCCGATCGCCCTCAGGGCCTCCGCCGAGGTCTGGCGAACAGCGCTATCCATGTCCTCGAGGCTGGTGGCCAGCGCCGGTACCGCCGCCGCCGCCGCCGGCCCGATTGCTCCCAGTATTCGGGCCGCGTGTTGCCGATCCTCGCGCTCGGTTGCCGCGAGGCCCAATAGCGACCTTTGCAACGCGCTGAATCTGGGCGCGATGACGCTCCAGCCACTCGCGAAGCGCTGGCCACTCCTGGAGCAGCGCGTGGTGGGCCAGCATGACGAGGCCGCGGCCGTCGACGGACTTCTACAAGCAGGAGGCCGTCATGGACCAGCGCCTCGACGAGTTGCGGGACCGGGGCAGGCGCAGTCATGAGCGCCGCCCGAGGCGCCCGCCCGCGGGCCGTCTTGCCGACCGCGTCGACCTGGACGAGGGCGCGGAAGAGCTCCGACAGGGCGGTGTCGAGGTCCGCCCACTCGGCACCCCTGACCTCCGCTAGGAGCTCGCCGGCCCGCCGCCCGATTGCGCCCCGCAACCCGCCCATATCGATGGTACGCTTGTAAGGTGATGTGGCGCCCGGGGGTTTTTCGCCGATACAGCTCCTCGAGGCAGAACGCCACTAGCGGGAGTGCCTCACCGGGTTCGCCGGCGGCGTCCCGCAGTATGCCGTCGACCAGGCCCTCCTCGAGGACGAGCCCGGCCAGCTCGGCGGGCCTGCGGATCATGTCGACGAGCGCGGCCGGCCCTGGTGGGCCCAAGACGAACGCGTCGGTTTGCAGTAGCGCCGATAGAGCTGGCTCTGCCGCATACTCGGGCAGGAAGTCGGCCCGCAGCGTGGTGAGCACGAGCAGGCGCCGATGTTCGGCCGCCCGGGCCAGCAGCTCCCCAAAAGCGTGGCGGCGCCAGGAGGGCACGAGCGTGAACAGCTCCTCGAGCTGGTCGATGAACAGCACCAGCACTGCGCCAACTGGCCGGGTGGCCGAAAATCTCGTCGCCATAGTTCACGCCGGCGCCGACGGAGAACAGGATCTTCAAGCCGCGGAAAGCGCGCGAGATCCTCCGGCAGTTCCCAGGCGGCGAGGAAGCGGATCTCCGCGGGATCGCCCACCTCCGGCCAGATGCGGAACGGCAGGTCGGGCCGGCACTCGGCGAACAGGCGGGCCCACGCGGCCCCGCGCACCGGCTCGGCTTTATAGAGGAAGGCCACCGCTGGCTACCCGAAGGCTTGGCTGGCCAGGGCGAAGCGGCGCGCGGGGCCGAGTGCACGAGGCACCGGGGCGCGTACCATCTGCAACGCCGGTCCGGCATCGGCCAGGCCCAGCCCGGTCAGCCAGGACACCAGGCCGCTTTCTTCCGGCACGTCTAGCCGGACGAACTGGCCGGAATTGGCGGCGAGGAAATGGCCAATCAGCGCACGGGCGCCGGCCTCGTCCGGGGCCACAACGGGCCCGATCACCTGGCCCAGGCCGAAGCGACAAATCACCGCGAAGCCGGCGGGGGCGCCATTGCGGTCCAGTACCACGGCCGTGCCGGCCGCGAGCAGGGCCTCGATCAGCGCCGCGCGGTCAGGACCGCTGGCATGCCGGTCCAGTGTGGCCAACGCGACGGGGTCGCTACGGCCGAGCGGGCGCAACCGCTCGCCTGCCGAGAGCGGCTCCAGCATGGGGTGGACAGCCGCGCCCTGGAGCTGGCGGACGGTGCCGATCGTGGCGAAGCCCAGCCGGCAGTAGAGCCCCTCGCCCGCCTCCGTCGCGTACAGCGTCACGCCTCGCTCCCCGGCAAGCTCTAGCAATCGTTGCATGACCGCCCGGCCGATGCCCTGGCCCTGTAGGGTTGCAGAGACGCCGATCAGGCCGAGGGAAGCCTGCGTCCTGCCGTACCGCCAGAGCAGCCCGGCGCCTACCAGCTGATGATCCTGCTTGGCGGCAATGCCCTCGCCGAGCCGGTGCATGAACGCCCAATCTTCAAGCCGGTGGGGCCAGCCGAAGCTGCGGGTCAGGGCGTGGGCGGCGGGCAGGTCCGCCGCGGTTAGCGGCAGCAGCAGGATAGGCCGCGACGCGTTCGTGGTCGCCACGGCTACATCAGACCCGGCGTGCCGAGATCGGTGCCATCGATCAGCCTGCTGTAGCGATAGGGGCGCGGGTCCACGACAGGCGTGTCGCCCGTCACCAAATCAGCCGCCAAGCGGCCGGCACCTGGGCCGATGCCGAAGCCATGGCCGCTGAAGCCAGTTGCCAGGAAGAAGCCGGGCAGGCTTTCCACGGGCGAGATCACTGGGATGGAGTCCGGCAGGCAGTCGATCCAGCCGCCCAATCCTGCTCATGCGCATCCCGGAAAGCGCCGGATAATCGGCCGTCACGCGCTTCAGCGCCGGCTCCACGATCCCGGCGTCCGGCGGTGGCGCGAAAATGCGATGGCGCTCGAAGGGCGTTTTCTTGTCGAGCGACCATTTGCCGTGCAACGCCTCCGGCCCTTCGAGCAAGCTCCGGCCGATGCCGAGCCGCAGGCTTTTGCGCCGGGTGCGAAACGTAGGCCAGAACTGCCGCGCGTAACGAAGACCCTGAGGCGTGATCTCCAGTCGTCCGCGATTCTCTGCGGCGACGACATAGCCACCGTCCAGGCGACGGCTGATCGCGAAATCTGGCGTCACCAGCCCGCCAGGCGTCACCTCGGCGGCGGGCTCGGTGATGAAGATTGTGGAGCGAATGCCAGCCTGCGGCAGGTCGACGCCGTGTCGCCGGCAGAACATGGAGGACCAGGCGCCGCCGGCGCAGAGCACCGCATCGGCGGCGATGCGTCCGCGTTCGGTCACCACGCCGGCTGCACGACCTGCGCTGATGTCCATACCGCGTACGGCGCAGTTCTGGTGGATGCTCACGCCCAGCCGGCGCGATGCCGTCGCCAGGGCCGGGGCGGCGAAGGCGGGTTCCGCCCGGCCGTCGCGAGGGGAATGCACGCCGCCAATCCAGTCCTGCTCATTGCCCGGGGTCATCGCCTTGGCTTCCGCGGCGGTCAGGATGCGGCTATGCACCTGAAAGTCGCGCGCCGAGGCGACCCATGTCTCCCAGGTGGCAAGCTCCTCGGCGCTCTTCGTGACATAGATCAGTCCGCTGCGGCGGAAACCGAGATCGGCGCCGATGGCGGCCGGTAGGCTGTCCCACAGATTCATGCTGTCGGCCATCAGCGGCAGTTCCCGCAGGTCGCGGTTCTGCTGGCGGCACCAGCCCCAGTTGCGGCTGGACTGCTCGGCGGAGATCAGCCCTTTTTCCAGCAGCGCCACGGAGCGGCCTTTCTGCGCCAGGAAATAGGCGGCCGCCACGCCCACAATGCCGCCGCCGATAACGGCGACGTCAACCCGCGCCGGCAACCGATCGTGGCTGGGCACCTCTTTGAGGGGCGGTAGCATGACAGGCGATCCTTGTCCGCGCGAGATCAGGACCTTACGCCAGCCGCGCCGTGCAAGGCTGCGGAATGCGACAGGGGCGGCGGCAGCATGTTCGCGGCAAGGGGCGCACGGCAGCATGATCCGCTCCGGTGCGGGCTGCCACGACGGACCATGGGCTAGCAGCACACCTGCGAAAGTAGCTAACCCTTAGCCGCGCGTACATAAACATCGACCGACTGAGTTGCCTTGTGCGCCGACAACGCTTCCCAGAACGCGCCGTATATTCGTTGACCCTTGTACGGCGACACCGATGCTGCTATGCGCTCGACGGACCCGGGGCGGGAGCGGCGTCAAATTCGGGTAGCTCCACATGAAGCTGACATTTCCGTCGGGGCGTAACCTGCAGAATGTCACCGCTCAGCAGAGCGCCCTGTCCTTCTGCGCCATCACGCCAGTGCAGCACGGTTCCGCCGGGAAAGTGATCACCGGCGCGGATCAACGTAACGCCGGGTAGGACTGCATTGGTCTCCCCGCCCCAGAAACGCAGTGCGGGGTCGCTGCGCACTACCCATCCGGTCCTCGGCATACAGATGCACGGGACAGCTGAACGCCCGCGCCCACTCCACCATCGTCGTGCAATAATGTGGGTGAGATATGGCGATGCCGGTCAATCAGATGGGTCGAACTGCGTTCCGCTTGTCGTGCAAATCTAGGCCTAACGCGTCGGGCCGAGCGCGGCGTCAATCTCCAATGCTGCAGGCAGACTTGTTTGACTGCCAGTCCGGGTGCAGGAGAGCGCTGCGGCCGTTGCAGCACGCCGAAGCGCTGCCGCGAGCGGCGCGCGTCGGTCCAATGCCGCGCCGAGCACTCCCACGAAGCAGTCGCCGGCCGCCGTCGTGTCCCTAACCTGCACTTGGTGCGCCGGTATATGGATGCGGTCGGTAGCATCGGCTGCTTCCGCGCCGGCTCCGCCCAGTGTGCGGATCACGGTGAGGCCGAGCGTGGCGCGCAGGGCGAAAGCATCGATGCCGCTCTCGAGGTGACGTCCTAGCCAGACTGCCTCGTCCTCGTTGACCACAAGCAAGTCGACTACACGCAGTGCCTGCAGGTCCAAGGCGAGGGCGGGCGCAAGAATTCAGGATCACGCGTGCGCCTCGAGCGCGAGCGCGCAAAATCAAAGAAGCGGTCTCGCGCGGGTCCGTCTCCATTTGCACGAGCAGGGTCGTTTCCGGGTGAAGCAGCGCATCTTCGACCTGCGCCGCACGGGCCAGAGCATTCGCGCCGGGCGCTACCGCGATCTGGTTGCGTCCTGCATCATCCGTGCAAATGCACGCGCAACCGGTCGGTTGCTCGGTGATTGCAATGCGCGAAAGGTCCACGTTCGCCGCCTGCAAGCCGGCGAGCGCGGGTTGCCTAAGGCTGTCCCGGCCGACGGCCCCGGCCATGATTACCTGCCCGCCGTCGCGTGCGGCGGCGACCGCTTGGTTCGCTCCCTTTCCTCCGGCCTCGATCCGCATCTGTCGGGCAAGCAGCGTCTGTCCGGGCCCCGGCAGATCCTGCATCGCGAAGATCAGATCGGCGTTGATGGATCCGAAGACAACGATCACGCCGCTTGCTCCAGCACGGCGGCGGAGCCGGCCTCGGCCGGAATCGGATTCCGGACCACGAACAGGTACATCAGCGCCCCGACGAATGCCATCGCAGCCCCGGTCAGCAATGCCGGGACGAATGAATGCGTCACCTGGGCGATGAAGCCAGTTAGGATTGGCGCCAACGCGCCGCCCAGGAAGCCGCCGAAATTCTGCAGGGCGCCCAGCGAGGCGACGCGATTGGGTGGTGCGGCGACCGTCGCCAGCGTCCAGGAGCAGGCGCTCGCCGCGTTGGCCAGGAACACCACGACCGAAATGCACGCCAACGCCAGCCAATTGCTTTCCACCAGTGCCGCGGGCACGGTGAACACCGCCATGCCTAGCATGGCCACGATCACCGGCATCTTGCGGCTGCGCACCGGCGATGTAGCCCGGCGCGACACGAGGTCGGAAAACCATCCCGCAGCCAAGCAGCCGATAAAGCCGAAGAAGAAGGGGAGCGCGGCGGCGAAGCCGGTCCGGATCGTGCTCATGTGCCGCTCGATTTCGAGGTAGCCTGGGAGCCAGGTCAAGTAGACCCAGTTCAGGTAAACCGATCCGAAGAAGCCCAAAATCATTCCCCACGTCGTCCGATAGGCAAACAAGCTGCGCCACTCGGCAAACGTCGCCTTGGCTGAAGTAACGCGCTCTTCCCCTTCAGCCAGATACGCGCGTTCCTCGGCCGAGAGCCCCGAGGCTTCGGGATCGCGATACAGCAAGACCCAAATCGCGGCCGCGATCAAACCGAGAAGCCCCATCAGGATAAACATCCAGCGCCAGTCGAAGCTGAGCATCAGTAAGGTCAGTATGGGCGGCGCGAGCGCGGTGCCGAGCGGAGAGGCAGCGTTGAAAATCCCGGTGGGCACGCCGCGATCACGCACCGCAAACCAGTTGCTCACGACGCGCGCAGCCGTCGGGTATTGCGGCGCCTCGCCGATGCCCAGGAAGATACGGGCCCAGATGAACTGGCCGAAGCTGGTGACGAACCCGCCGGTCGCCTGCGCCAAGGACCAGAATACCATGCCCAGTCCCAGCAGCGCGCGCGGTCCGGCTCGGTCGACCAGCCAGCCGACCGGGAGTTGCGCCAGCGCATAGCTCCAGGCAAAGGCGGAGAGTAGCAGGCCCATCTCGCCGATCGAAACGCCGAGGTCGCTGCGGATCATCGGGTTCGCGACCGAGAGCGCGCCGCGATCCAGGTAGTTGATGGTGCCGCTGACAACCAGCAACACGAGCGCCATCGTCTGCATCCGTCGCACGCGTGGCGGCACGCGGCGTTTGCCGTTTTCCATCACCGTTTCTCTCCCTTGTTTATCGGCCGCGCTGGTTCGCGCCGCTGTTCTGTTCAACCTTTGCCGGACGAGGCGCGGCCGTTGCGGAAACCGGCGTATTCCTGCACGGCTTGCCGTGCGGCATCGCGCAACAAGGCGACGTCGTGCGGGCCGACTACCATGCGATAGCCGCGATCGAACAATTCCTGCCAGGATGCGCCCGCGCTTGGCACCGTGCCCATCGGCTTACCGGAACTCAGAATGATGTCCTCCGCCCGCCTGACCAGGCTGCGCACATCAGGATGGTCAAGCTGCTCCAGCCGGCCGATGGAGCCTGCCAGATCATTGACTCCGATGAAGACCACGTCGGCGCCTTCAACGGCACAGATCTCGGCGGCCCGCTCCACCGCGGCCGCGGACTCGATCTGCAAGACGATGAGTAAATTCTCGTTCGCCTTGGCGAGGAAGTCCGGCTCGAGCCCATAGGTGGAGGCGCGGATAACGGATGCGGCGTAGCCGCGGCTGCCCAGGGGCGGATAACGGCAGGCACGGACCGCTGCCCCCGCCTCCGCTCCGAACTCGACAGAAGGGATCATCACCGCCTCGGCGCCCGCGTCGAGGATGCGCTTCAGCCAGACCAAATCGTTCCAGGGCGCACGCACGATGCAGGGCGTCCGAGAGGACTCGGTCGTGCGCAGAGCGGCCGCCGCATCGCCGATCGATGCCAAGCCGTGCTCTTGGTCGATCACCAGGAAGTCGAACCCGACATGCGCCAGGATTTCCGCGTTAGTCGGCGATCCACTGCCCACCCAGGCGCCATAGACGCTTTCGCCAGCGGCTAGCCGAGCCTTGAGGACATTCGGACGAAACATGGGCGTCAGCTCCCTTGCTTGGTTTGTAATCGCTTACATCATCGTCTGCCCCTACTAGACGAGCTACGTCAACCCACCTTTTGCCATGATATGGCGTTATGTTGCTTGAGCTTAGGTATGCGCTTACAATTTGTGCGACATGACGGGACGACGCCCGCGCCGTCGGCCAGCCGAGGAGGGATCACCGTGAATGCCGCGAGGCCGCTGACCGGGCACAGGTCGGGCGGGGAAGCTGGAGCCGAGGAGCTTACGCCCGGGCAAAGGCCGGAACGCGCGCGAAGGCGATCGCAACCCGGCGCGCGAGCGCCGCGTCTGGCGGACGTGGCCAGGGCTGCTGGCGTTTCGACCGCGACCGTTTCGCGAACCTTCAATGACCCGGAGAAGGTCGCGCCGGCTATCCGCGATCGCGTATTGGCGTGCGCCGCATCACTCGTATGGCTGCCGCATCCGGCTGGGCGTGCCCTTGCATCCCGGCGCAGCTACATCGCCGGAGCGGTAATCCCGACGCTGGACCAGGAGATCTTCGCCGCACAGGTCGGAGCGATGCAGGATGTGTTTGCCGGGCGCGGCATGACGCTCTTCCTCGGCTGCTCGAATTACGACCAGGCGCAGGCCTTGCGGCATGTCCGGGCGATGCTGGCCCGCGGCGTCGAGGCTCTGGCGCTGGCCGGCGAGACGCAGCCGACCGAGGTGTTCACGATTATCGCGCAACGCGGCGTGCCCTATGTCATCACTTACGCCTACCGTCCTGACAGCCCGCATCCCTGCATTGGCTTCGATAACCGTGCTGCGTTCCACGCAATCACGCAGCATCTGCTCGCGCTTGGGCACCGAATCTTCGGCGTCATCATCCAGCCGACTGAGGGGAATGACCGCGTCACAGCCCGCCTCGCCGGCCTACGCGAGGCATTGGCGACGGAGGGCCTCGGAATACGGCCGCAGCATTTCCAGAGGGGGCGTGGAGCATTGCCTTCGGTCGCGAAAGCATGCGTGCGATTTTGAGCTCTGACGGACCGCGGCCCAGCGCGGTCGTTTGCGGCAATGACTATCTCGCAATCGGCGCCCTGCTCGAAGCACAGGCGATGGGTTTGCTTGTCCCCCAGGATCTATCAATCACCGGCTTCGATGATGTCGCCATCGCAGCCCAAATCACGCCGCCGCTGACCACAATGCGGGTGCCAAACCATAAAATCGGCCAGTTGGCCGCCGATTATCTTCTGACGCGACTGGGAGGTAGCGCCGGAGGCCCTCCGGTGCCGGTTCTCGCCCCGGACTTTGTAGAACGCAGATCGACGGCGCCCCCCTCGTAAGTCGTAATTGTAGCGATAGCAAGCCGTGGCACTCGCAGGGATAGGTGGTTTTCCTCGGCCGCGCGCGCCGCCTTGGTGGGCTCGGGAAAATTCGCGGTATTGGTGCCAAATTCGATCACCGGTACGCGCTCGGCGCTGAGCCGCTGAACGAGCTGCGTCGCGGCCCAGGGGCCACTCTTCGCCAACTCAAGCACGATGCGGAGGCCGCCGAACGCATCTCCGAGGCCGCGCTGCCATTGCTGAGAAACTCGATGCCGCACCTCAGCAGAGTGCCGCATCTACTTTGTTCAACGCAGGATATGATCCCACCTTGAATTCATCCCTTTAGGCGGTTCTCCACTTTCCGGAGGAGACGCTCATGCTGACCAACCCAGTGCGTCAATTTTTGATTGTCACGTTGTTGGGCATCTCGCGACCGTCAACAGCCGCGCCATTCCCTACGTCGTGCCGATATGCTTCGCGATCTCGGACTCGGCGCTCTATACCACCATCGACCAGAAGCCGAAGAGAAACCCGGGCACGACTCCGGCGGATGAGAAACATCGCCAAGAATCCCACGGCGGCGGTGGTGGGCGATCACTACGATGATGATTGGGCGAAACTCGGCTGGGTCATGCTCCGAGGGCGGGCCGAGATCTTGTCCAATGGCACAGAGCACGACCGTGCCTAATCGCGCTTCGAGCACGGTATCGCCAATTGGCGGCGACCGGGGTACTGATTGTGGGCCTGTCGGTGCTCGGGTCCGGCTTTCGACGGCGGTGATCCAGCGCGCGCTCTGGAGTTCGATTTAAGCTGCGTTGGTTCGAGCGACTGATCGACTACGCCGGCAAGCTGCTTGACGTTTAGAAGCAAGAACCGTCTCATCCTCGGCGGGCATCTTTGAGCAGGGCCATGGAACTTCGTCAGGGATGAAGGCGCGCATCAACCAGCTACAGGCATGAGCGTGCGGTTGGCTGCGCCGCTACGCAAGGTCGCGCTGCTGACCAGGGAGTACCCGCCCCACGTCTATGGGGGCGCGGGCGTCCATGTCGAATATCTCAGTCAGGCGCTGGCTCGCTTGGTCCCGGTGCAAGTGCGCTGCTTTGGCGAGCAGCAAAACAGAAAGGGGGACCTCACAGTCCGTGGCTACCCGGAGTGGGAGGAGGCCAAGAATAACACCGACCCGCGGTTTGTCGGCGCCGTGGACGCTTTCGCTCGCTCGCTCGCCATGGCGAAGGACCGGCTCGATGCCGACGTGGTCCATTGCCACACCTGGTACACCAATATGGGCGGGCTGGTCGCGAGCCAGCTCTGGAGCGTGCCGTACGTGATCACAATCCATTCGCTGGAGCCCCTTCGGCCGTGGAAAGTCGAGCAACTCGGCAACGCTTACGCTTTGAGCATGTGGATGGAGCGTACTGCGATCGAGGCGGCTGACGCCGTCATCGCCGTCTCGGGCGCGACACGGGACGACCTGCTGCGCCTATTCGATGTGGCTCCCAACCGCGTCCACGTGATCCACAATGGCATCGACCCTGAAGAATACCGTCCGACCGAGGAGCGCGACGCCCTCGCTCGTCACGGCGTGGACCCCAGCCACCCCTACCTACTCTTCGTCGGCCGCATCACCCGTCAAAAGGGCATAATTCACCTGATCCGCGCGATTCCCGCGATCGACCCTGACCTGCAGATCGTGCTCTGCGCCGGCGCCCCGGACACGCCAGAGATCGGGCGGGAAATGGAGGAGGGCGTGGCCATGGTGGCGGCGAACAGGCCGGGCATAATCTGGATTCGGGAGATGGTCTCCCGGCCGGAAGTGGTCCAGCTCTACTCGCACGCCGCCGTGTTCTGCTGCCCCTCGGTTTACGAGCCGTTCGGCATCATCAATTTGGAGGCAATGGCCTGCGAAACCGCTGTTGTCGCGTCCAGCGTGGGCGGCATCCCGGAGGTGGTCGTGCCAGGCGAGACCGGGTTGCTGGTCGACCCTAAGCTCGAGCCCGGCACCTTTGCCCCGAAGGACCCGGACGCCTTTTCCGCCGCGCTGGCCCAAGCGATCAACCACCTCGCCCACGACCCAGCGATGCGAGAGCGGTTCGGGAGGGCGGGACGGCAACGGGTGCTGCAGCATTTCAGTTGGGACGCGATCGCGCGTGCTACATTTGACCTCTACCAGACCCTTCTCCAGGCAAGAGTGGCTCGCTGACATAATCACGTCTTGATGGCGTGGGCTGGTCGGCTTGCCAATCGGAGGAGGGCGTGAGCCAGGCCGCGAACCCTTCAATTTCGCACTCACCTCGTGATCGATGTTCGGCAAACGCTCGTTGCTGCGCCGATCCCGGCGGAGATCCCGTTCTCTACTCCGGCACGAGAGCGTCACGCCTCTGGACCCATTCCTTTTTCGGCCAACTCCCGTTGCGCCTTATCGCTTTTCGACAGTTCCAGTCCCATTCCCCGCAGAACATGTGGTGCCTTGGTAAACTGGACCTCGAATAATCAACGATCTCGATGCGATTTCCCCACGGATCGAGAAAGTCAAGGAAGGGGCCGTCCAGCAACTCGGCGCCAGCCTCCGCAGCGAGCGTGCGGACTGCCGACCGATCGGCAACCACCAAGCCGAAATGACGGTGGCCGCGCTCCGCCCGAAGTGGTCCCTCCATTAATGCGATGAACTGATCGCCAAGATCGATAAAGGCCGCCTGGGCTGTCGCCCTCGTAGCGTGAAGCTGAAAATCCGCCCATAGAAGGCCAGCGCTTCCTCCACGTTGCCAACTTCCAGCGCGACGTGATTCAGCCCGACAAGTCTTGGCCGTACCGCGGCCAGGTCAGGGCCATGGCTCATAAAGGGCCTCCCTTGGTCTTACCATCAGGAGGTGGTGTGCGCTGGTTCCGAGGAAAGAGCGGCGCTAGGCGGCATTCGGCCGAATCCGCCGGATCCAGGCGACGGTTTGGGCCCTAGGCGGCGAGGCGACGGCGCCGGCCATTCTCGCCTTGGTCCAGCCGTTCTTCCTCAGTGCGCCAAGCGGTGCGCCGCGCCGAGCAGGTCGAAAAGGTCCACCAAGCGCGCCACGTAGTGGTCTCGCGCCGCGAAGGCGGGCGAGGCGGGATCGAAGCTTTGCCGCTCGAGCGAATCGATCAACCGGAGCAGCCGTTTGCGGTGCAGGCCCAGGCGGCGCTGCACCGGGTCTGCAACGACGCCCGCGAAAGCGGTGAGCGCGCTCGCGGCCAGCGCCACGCCGCCGGTCAGGCCGGCCACGAGCCCAAACGACGGGGCCGCCGGGAAGAGGCTATACCGAACTCCGCCCAGCCCGGCCCCGAGCGGGAATGAGGCGATCGCCACTTGCTGCGCGAGCATCCCGGCCAGAGCCGGGCCGAGGGTGACCACGCCGGGGGTCAGCTGCTTGAGCGCAATCGCGCCAGCACCGAGCGTAAGCAGCGAAGTCGTGATCTCCGCGGCGGCGTCGCGGGTGCCGGCGTAGCGGCCGAGCGTCTCCTGCAACCGCTGGCGGTAGGCAGGCTCCGCCGCCCGCTCCCCTATGGCCGCCAGAACCGGGTGCAACGCCTCGGTCAGTCGAGGTTCGGCGAGGATCGTTTCGGCCAAGGCGTCACGCGTGGCTACTCGATCGTCCTGACGCCAGGGCAGCTCTAACAACTCCGTGGCGATCGCCCACTCGATGTCCCGCGCGACCCGGGTGCGAAGCGTGATGTTGCGGCTTTCCATCGAGGCCGCCAGGCGGGTCGCGCCGGCACGTTTCGCAGCTCGGCCGACGGCGTGAAGGCCGAATTGCGGCCCGGCGAGGACCAGGTTCAACGGCGCGCGTACTAGGTCCCAGCCGAGCGCCGCGCGATGCAATCGCAGCGAGCCGGGCAGCGAGAAATGCCAGTCAACGAATGGCTCGATCCGCTCTCGCCTGGCAGCGAAGTACTCGCGGATGCCCTCCTCGACGACCATGCGCGCGAGGGCCTGATCTGGAACCATGCTCATCATTTCCATCGACCCTCGCCGTCCAAACGTGCCCGCAGGCAGGGCGTCGCCCGGGGCTTGCGGGCGGGCGGAATACCCGGGGTCCGGACCGATGACATCGCCACGGTGCTCGCTTCGACACGGGTTCTCGTCGATTGATCGGCGGCTGACGCGAGCCGTGACTTGCCGCGCCACGGCAGCTAGTTTTCGGGTCCCAAGCAACGCGGATGGAGGGGTGGCGATGCGGCATCATAAAGCCAACGACCCGGCGGACTTGGGCCGGGAAGCCCACCGTCGCCGCGTGCTCGAACACATGGAAAGGGTACTGAGCAAAGGATTCGAGCCGGGGCTCCAAGTCGGCCAAGCGGCGCAGTTGAAAGTCCCTCTTATCGCTGAAGTCGGACGAGCCGAGCCGGTTACGAAATCGCCCCGTGCTCATGGAAGCAAGAAGTCGCGCACGCAGAAGCCAGCTCAACTGGAGCTCGGGGTATGAGCTGGCGTCACTGGCAATTCCCGCCCCCTCCTTTCCCAGCTCAGTAAGGCGACGGCGGCGAGTAGGGAGCAGGACGGCGAGCGGGTCGTCGCCACTGTGATGACCGGTGATTTCAAGGCAAGCCCGCTGGAACCTTCCATTACCTTTGGCGGACAAGATTTCATTCTTAAATGTTAAACTTGGTGGTTTGATAAAAAGTGACCTGCGGCTATGCCGAGACAATCGACCCGCTACAGCTGCGCATGGAGCAAGAAAAACGCCCTCATGGCCGCGTACCACGACAAGGAGTGGGGCGTCCCCGTTCACGACGACCGCATGCTTTTCGAATTTCTCATCCTCGAAGGCGCACAAGCGGGGCTGTCCTGGCAAACCGTCCTCAACAAGAGAGAAAACTACCGCAAGTCATTCGATAACTTTGACGTGGGCCAGGTAGCCCGCTACGGGGCGAGAGATGTCGATCGGCTGCTCGCCAATCCGGGCATAATACGCAACCGGCTGAAGATTGCGGCGGCCATCCAAAACGCCCAGGCGCTTCTCAACGTTCAAAAAGAATTGGGGTCGTTCGACGTCTATCTCTGGCAGTTTGTTGGGGGAAAGCCGATTGATCACAAGATCAGGGCACTAAAAGATATACCGGCCACCACCAACGAGTCCGATGCGTTGAGCAAAGACCTGCTAAAACGTGGTTTCAAATTTGTCGGCTCCACTATCTGCTACGCCTTCATGCAGGCCGTAGGCATGGTGAACGATCACGAAACGAGGTGTTTCCGGCACAGCGAGCTATCAAAATCAGCGCGGGAACAGGCGTTACGCGCCGGCGTGAGGTGACCGGGAGCCGGAAGACAGCAAACGCCCTGCTCGGCTTGCCGCCCGTCGGCCTCGCGGTCGCGGCCTACAATCTCATCCGTTCGCCCAAGCTCCTCAATGGAAGACTTATGCCATGACGAAGCAGGTGGAGAAATGCGCGTCCATCGGGCGCTGGCGAATCACCGGAGCCGATCTCGGGGAGGAGGACTACATCAATCTCTGTGGGCCGGCCACTCTCGTCATCGGTGCCGATGGACGCGGCGAAATCGCGTTCGGCGCCCTACAGGCAGGAACTCGATTTTGGGTATGCGCGAACCTTGGTATTCTCCGAATGGGGAAGGCTTCGATGAGATGGACGAGGTGCGTGGATCAGGGTCCGCGGAGCTGCATGATGATGGGAGCCTCAAGATCGAATTTAACTTCCGCAATGGTGACGAGGCTGTACTCAAAGCCGTCAGAATCTGACCTTTTCAGCAGCCTGCTAGTCCGTCGAGGAAAGCGCTGAGGCAGCCGCCGATTGCATCGACGGCATAACCGCCTTCCTGCACGACCAGTGTCGGCAGGCCGAGCGCCTTCACTTGACGGCCGATGTCGCCAAAATCGTCGCTCTCCAACCTCAGCACGCCGATCGGGTCGTCCTTGTGTGCGTCATAGCCGAGGGCGAACACCAGGGCCTCGGCTCCGAACGCGCGAACGCTTGCGGCCGCTCTCTCGATCGCGGCGATCATGACGGGACCGCTCGATCCGTGTGGCAGCGGGATATTAAGATTGGCTCCCTCGCCCTCGCCGCGCCCGATCTCTCCCGAATAGCCGGTGAAGAACGGATAGTAGTTGTCGGGATCGGCGTGGACCGAGATCGTGAGAACATCACCGCGATTATAGAAGATCTGCTGGGTGCCATCGCCATGGTGCGCGTCGACGTCCACGATGGCGACTTTTCCGTATCTCTGGTGCAGGTGCTGCGCCGCCACCGCCGCGTTGTTCAGATAACAGAAGCCACTGGCGCGGTCCGTGCGGGCATGGTGGCCCGAGGGCCGGCAGAGCGCGTAGACCGTCGGCTCCCCGGAGAGCAACGCATCGGCGGCCGATATCGCGGTTTCGCAGGAACGCAAGGATGAAACCCAGGTCTGCGGTCCCATCGGCACGGAAAGGTCGCCGAGAAACCAGCCGATCTGGCCGACGATGCCGGTCGCTGGACAGGGCGGGCGCGCATCGGCCTCAACACGTCCGCTGTAATACGGGAACGTGTTCGGCCATACTTCGGGACCGTGATCCGGCAACAGCGCCCACCGGTCCCAAACCGTCTGCAGGAAATCCAGATAGGCCAGAGTGTGAATCTTCAGCGCCGGACCAATTCCGCACTCTACAGACTTCTCCGGCACGATGCCGTGCTCGTCGAGGACGGCGAGCAGGCGCTCCGTCCGGGCCGGCAGATCTTTAGCTGAGACGAGCCGCCCGAAGCGCATATATTGCTGCGGGTCATGGAGCGCCTGGTCCGCATGATAGAAGGCTCGCATCGTGTAAACCCCTCGGGTTCCGCTGTTAACTCGCTCTGCTCTTCGATGTTACAGTCTACGCGCTTGGTTGGGGAATTTGGCGGCGTCCTATGCGGCGCTTCTTTTTGTGCCCGGCAAGGAATAGGATCGGCAACAGTGTTCTTGGGGAGGACTTACCAGATGGCAGCGCTGATGCAACGCCGGAACGTCCTCGCGACGCCCTTATTCGCGCTTGCCGCCGCATCCCTGCACGGGAAGTTGGCGGGGGCTGCGGGCGTTGATCCGTCCATGACGCAGGTGACGCAGGCGGATGCAATCCCGTGGAAGCAGCTCTACAACTTCCCGGAAGGCACCGCTGAAGCGGCGAACATGTTCGGCGCGGTCGACCAGCCGGGCCAATATTTCGTCCTGATCCGGTGGCATCCGGGATACATGAGCGCTCCGCACTGGTATGAGACTGATCGGCTCTGTGTGGTGATGTCTGGCACCTGGTGGGTCGCAAGTGGCGAAGACTATGCGCCTGAGAGCACGGTGCCGGTGAAGGCTGGCGCGTTTGTCCGCCGCGTCGCCCGCACACCCCACTATGACGGGGTCAAGAGCACTGACCGAGGCGTGCCTCACGGTGCTGCGCGGGCGGGACGCGCAGCCCGACGAGGACGCCGTCTACTGCCCGGCCATGCGGGAATTGTTTCGGATCCCGGAGGTCTTGCTTCGCACGCGCATCCTCGTCGCGGCGATGCGCGAGCCGCGGCGGCTCGAGGATTTCCTGCCCGAGGTGGCGCCGGAACGCCGCGGCCAGACGGCCGTCGTGCGATCCGCGGTTGCGTCGACGTTGCTCGCGGCCTTCGAATTGTGCCGGGGCGCGGTCGTCAGGCTCGATCAGCGGGAGCCTTTCGGGGCGATCACGGTCTCGCCGGCTATGGCCCGGCGAGACGAGGACAGCGCGGGCCGTTGAGGGAACCGCGCCGCAATTGTTTCAGCTTCTAGTCCAGGAAGAATGGAGCATCAAGTCAACTCTGGCTGGTGCGCGGAAGCGATCCTCGATAGCGGCAAGCGCCTTGCAGCCCTTTCGCTGCTACTGTGTCTTGAGCGACTCGCCGCCGATCGCTTTCTCAAACTTCGCCGCGGTCCGACCGAGCTGCGTCCCGTTCCGGGCTCGACGCGGATTCACATGAGCGTATGAGTCGTGCGACTGCTCCTCTGAGCCCTCAAAGGGAGCGTCGCGCGACGTCCGGGGCGGGCCGGCTCGATCGCCTCTCAGCGGCTTACCTGTAAAACAGCGGTCCGCTCCTTGATCGCCGCCGCCCGCGGTCTCGCACCGCCGCGCTAATCGGGTTCGCGGCGATGGCCAGCATGAAACGTCGCATGCGTGACCGAGGATGCTATACTGGCTTTTGTGAACGTCGCCAGCCATCTGAGTGCGCCGGGTTACGCGCGAGCCCTCACTCCCGATATGGTTCCCACTCCGGCTCGTTCTGAAACATCCAGTCGTAGTAGTCGCGCTGGGCCAGCGCGCTCGCCGCGGCCTCGTCCACTACGACCTTGCAGCACGGATGCAGCTGAAGCGCAGAGGCGCTGATCATTGCCGTGATCGGCCCCTCTACGGCCTTTGCCAAGATTGCCGCCTTGGCTGGCCCGGTCGCAAGCAACAGCAACTCGCGAGCCTCCAGGATGGTGCCCACTCCCATGGTCAGGGCCCGCGTGGGCACGCGATCCGCGTCGCCACCGAACATCGCCGCGTTCTGCTGCCGGGTAATGGGAGTGAGCGCCTTCTGGCGGGTGCGCGACATCAGCGCCGAGAGCGGCTCGTTGAAGCCGATGTGACCGGCCGCGCCGATCCCGAGGAGTTGCAGACTCTATCCCTCCCACCTCCCGGATCAGCCGCTCGTAGTGCGCCGCTTCGGCGCCGAGGTCGGCCGCCATGCCGTCCGGCACGTGGGTGTTGACGCGCGCGATGTTGACCCCTCTGAACAGGCGCTCATCCATGTAGTGGCGATAGGAGTGTTCATCCTCCGCAGGCACGCCGATGTATTCGTCGAGGTTGAACGTGCGGCAACGCGAGAAATCCAGGTCCATGACAGCGAGCCGGTCATAGACGCGCTCCATGGTACGCCCGGTCGCCAGGCCCAGCACTAGGTCGGGCTTCGCCCGTACCCGGTCTGCGATCAGCCGGGCTACGAGCGTCGCTGCAGCGTCCGCGTCGGACCGCACGATTACCTCCATGGCTTGACCTTCCCCTGTTCGTCGGCATCCGAAACAGCGCGTCCAAGCTATCCTCTGCCGCGACGGCGCGCCCTCGATCAAGCAGGTCGTCGTGGAATTCCCTATCTCTCCAGCGGCGCTGTGGGTAGAGCCGTCGCGACGCGAACCGGATCGCGGTGCTGGCTTGACAGCGGACCAGCTCGCCCTCACGGCGCACATTCTCGATCATACAGACGGGCAAGGGCATCGTAAGCGTTCGCCCACGTGCCGCGAAGCCGACCGCCCGGATCGCCCGCGAAAAAGCGCTCCTGCGCAAACAGCCCTTCGCCGCGAGATAGTTCCGTCAGTTCCAAACGCGCGTTAAGCGCCGTTAACGCAAGTTACGGCCGGAATTGCCGGAGATGCGGAAGGAAAGGGCGGTTTTGCTTCCGTCTTGGCGCTTGCGGCACAGGCGCATCAATGTATTAGGATTGGAGGCGAGAAACGCATACCAGGGACCGGAGCCCGGGATTGAACGAGGACGAGGATTCTGTTCCGGCCTCCCTGGGAAGACGAGGCCCCGCCTTGCGCGTCTACCCAGCCAGCCGCAAGCGAGGCGCTGTTGATCCCACTCGCCCGGGCGCAGGACGCCGTGGCCCGGCTCGAGGCAGCGGTCGCTGCCGCTCCGGACGCCGTCGCCGCGGGATTGCGCGCCCGGCTGGCGCTGTTCGAGGCGGCCGGCTTCCTTGCGCATTGCGGCTCGGCCGTGCATCCGCACGACCTGGCGCTGCGCGAAGCCCACCTCACTGGTTCCTACACCCTCGCCGCGCTGACCGGCCAGCTCAGGGTAGCGGCCCCGTGGACGACAGCCGACGGCGGAGGAGGGGCGGTCGCCGACGATCATCTCGTGGCCGACGCGCTCGCCTACGCGCGCCAATGGCGGCGTCTGGCGGAGCTCGCGACATGGCTGCCGCTCCGGTCGCTCGAGAGTCTGACGGGACCGCTTTCGCAGCTCGGCGCCCCGCTGGCCGACGACGCACCGACGCGCGCCTGGCTCGCCGCTTTGCCCGGGCCGGCTGTAACGGCGGGCCTGCTCGCCGCCGCCCGGGTCATGGCGGCCGGGCTGCCCGGGATGCCGCGGGCGGACCGGCTTGCGCTCGGCCCGTCCTACGTCGCGGCCGCGCTGTGGCGCCGGCACGGTTACGGAAGGGGCTGCGCGCTGCCGTTCTGGGCGGCGCCGGTCTCCCGGATCGACGCGCTCGCGCGACAGGGGGGAGGGGATTTCGAGCAGGGTTACCTGGACTGCGTCGCCGAGGCGGCGCGGCGCGGAGCGCGCGAACTCGACCGGCTGCATCAGGCGGCACGCCGGATCGCGACCTTGCCCGCGAGCGCCCGCTCGCAGCTGCAAGCGGCCGGCGCGGTCGCCCTGCGCGAGCCGCTCATCACCGGACGTCTGCTCGCCCGCCAGCTCGATGTTTCGACCCGCGCCGGGCTGGACCTCGCGGCAAGGCTGGTCGCGGCCGGCGTGCTGCGCGAGATGACCGGACGCATAGCTTGGCGGGCGTTCGCGATCGCCTGAGGAGAGCCTTCATTTTTACGGGAGAGGGAGCTTTTCTCTGCCCGGGACCCAAGCCTCAGGACCGAGCAGCCGGGCTCGTCGGAGAAGGGCGGTTGATCTGCCGCCTGTGTCTTGCACGCCCGCGCACGGGGCCGGGAAGGGCGGGCTGGGTTCGCGGCATCGTGACACCCAAGCGTTGTCCTGCAGGTCTGAAATGTCCCGCGGGCGTCACGAATCGCCGGAGGTGGAATGGCCGAAGTCGCGGGCGAAGGCGGCGGCGACGCGGGCCTGCGACTGCCGGCGCAGGTGACCCTGGCGCAACGCTCGCTCGGCGGACCATTCGGCCGCGGCACGCTGGAGGTCAGGCGCGCGAAAGTGCCGCTGGTCAATGGCGCGGCCGCTCCGGTGACGGTGACCCGCGTGTTCCTTTCGCCGCTCGCTGATACGCGCACGGGTCTGGCGCCGCGGGGCGTCGAGACGGCCCTTTCGGCCGTGGTCGACAAGGCCGCGCTCGATCCCGGTGAGGCGACTACGATCCAGATCGCCGGCGCCGTGCCCGCCCGCCCCGGCAGCTACACGGCGCAGCTCCTGGTCGCCACCGAAGCCGGCCAGGTCGCGGAGGTCACCGTGTCGGTCACCGTGGCGGCGGGCGCGGGTTGGGGGATCGCCTGCATGGCGCTCGGCCTGCTTTTGCTCGGCATCTTGAAACTGCTGACCGGTGCGGGCGAGGTGCAGGACAAAGCGCGCGAGGCGCTGCGCACGCGATCCGAGATCCACGCTTGGCTGCAGCGGGACCCGCCGCCGCAGCGGCGGGCGGAGGCCGTCGCGGAGATCGATGGCTATCTGGATGAGGCGGTGCGCACGCTCGCCCGCCCGCATTCGCTCTCGATCCTGGACCGCCGCATCCAGGACGCCAATGCGGCCCTGTCCGCCGCGCGCGACGCCGTCGCGAAACTGCGGGATGTGCTGGCGAAGGTTCCTCCTGGCTCGGCGGAGGTCACCGACCTGACCGAGGACTGGGCCGCGCTGCAGGAGCGGATGCGGAGCCTGGCCACGCTGGAGACCGCGGCGGCCGCGCCGGAGGTCGGACTGGCGGCGCACGCCGCCGTGCTGCTGCGCCGCGCCTGGGAGCAGGTGATCGGCCTGCCGCTGCAGTGGATCGCGGTCGATCTCGGCCCCCAGCTCGAACGCGTGCGCCTGGCCGAGGCCGCCGGGGAGACCGACCGCGCCCGGGCGATGGCGCTGGCCACGCGCGGTTGGCTGCGCCGAGCCGCCGACGATCTGGATCGGCGACTGGCCTTGATGATGGGGTTGAACCTCAGCGCCGCCGGGACGGTGGCAAGCGATGCTTGGATACGCCGCCTCGCGGCTGGGGATGAGCTTCCGCCCGCGCAGCGGGCCGCTCTGCTCGACCAGCTCGCCGCCGCCGATGCGGGTCTCGCCGCCGGCGGGACGCTCGAGGATCTAGCCGCCGCCATACGCGCGGTCGCGGAGGTCGAAACCGCGGCTTACCGCGAACGCGCCGAGGCACTGACGATTCGTGTTCAGATGGTCGCCGCGGCCGCCGCCGCGGAAATGTCCTCCGAGTTCATGGACGAGGCGATGGCGGACCTGCGCACCATCCCCCATCCCACCACCGAACAGAAGGCGGCGGCCCTGACCCGTATGCTGGAGGTCTGGCGTGGCCGGCTCGGCGTGATCCGGGACGCCGAAGCCCGGACCCGCATGGCGGCCGCGATCGAGGCCGCAGAAGGCGCCGCCCAGCGCAGGGATCTGGCCGCAACGATGCAGGCGGTGCACGCGCTTGAGCAGCATTGGCAGGCCTACCTGCCGCGCCACGTCGCCGCCGCCAGCGCCGCGGCGGTCGCCGCCATCTGCCGCGACTGGCGCGACCGCAGCCTGCAGCGACTGGTGGAGACGGCGAACCACGTGAAGCTGCAGAGTGGCCGCCCGGAGCTCGCCGACTGGGAACGCCGACTGGACCGCGCCCGACGCGGCCTGCTGGCGATCCTGCCTGAGGCGGTCACGACCCCCGACGCGTGCCTCGGCCCAGTTATCGAAAACGGTCGTGAGGTTATCGCCGTCTCACAAGAGGTATTCACACGCGAGCTCGCCGACATGCCGATCCCGCCGCAGACGCGCCTGGACGCCGCCCAGAACTCCGGCGTGGCCGCCGCGATCGCCCTCGCCCAGCGTCTGATGACCGAGCCCCGCGACCTGAAGCTTGCGCCCCAGACGCCAGAGGAGGACCGCACGGCCGGTCAGCCGATCGTGTTCGCGCTGTCCGGCCTTGACCCCGATTGGGGCAGCGGCGTGGGCGTGGTGATCGACTGGGGCGACGGAACCGCCCCGCGGCTGACCGACGCCGAGAAGCTACGCCAAGGCGACCGGCTGGAGCATCGCTACGACGAGGTAGCGACGGTGCAGGCCGTCGCGGTCGCCGCCGACCGCTTCGTCTCCGCCCCGGCCGGGGCCGTTCCGCGCGCCGCCGGCCCCGAGCTGGGCCGGAGCGTCGCCGAGGTATTCGTCGGTCCGTCTCCCGCCACCACGGCTGAGCGGCTGGCGGACATCTTCCTCACCGCCCAGTTCGGCTTGGCGCTGCTGATCGCCTCGGTCGTGTATTTCTGGCGTTACCACGCCGGCCCGCGGGTCTTCGGCACGCGCGGCTTCGACTACGTGGAGGCCTTCGCCCTGGGTTTCGCCGCCTATGCCGCCGTGGCGGATCTGCCGAAGCTCCTCGCGGAGTTGCCGTTCAAATGATTTTCGTACGTCGATTCGCCCGGGCGATTTCGGTTTTTGCCTTCAGCGATTCCGTAAATGGTTCGGCGGCACAATAACCGTCTTGAGCAGGATCATCGCGGCATTAAGGATCGATATCGACGGATGCGACGCTCCAAGGGCATGTATTGGCCGGACAGTTTTGTCGTGCGTTCGATGATAAATCGCTGCGTAATTGTCGTCGTAAGACGCGCCCGCTCGCGTGCCGAAGACCGCCTTCCTGCCAGCGCGACGTTGCGCATGTCGGTAGCCATAGCGCACCATTGCGAGAGAGGGGGCGGGCGGGTCGGCATGGGGCCATCCCCGTGGGGACGCCGCGCGTAGGGGAACTATCATGACGGATGGCAATCCAGCGACCAAGTTTTCGGCAACGGACTTGTTGCAATTCGCGCTCGTCAGCGACGCTGCCTATCTATCCGATGCGCGGAATACGGTCGAAGCGCTCGGCATGACGTTCATCGCGCAGCTAGGTAGTCCGGAGTGCCAAGCGCTCGTCGCCCGCTGGGGCGGCCTCTCCGTCGTCGCAATCCAGGGCACGCGCGTCCTTGAGCAGTTCTCGATCCCGGAGGTCTGGGATGACCTCGATGGCGATATCATAAGTCTATCGGACGGCACGCGCGTTCACGGCGGCTTCTGGAACCCGCTAGTCGCCCTGTGGCCTCGCATCCAGCCTCTCCTTCCTGCGGGCACGCCTTTGCTGACCGGACACTCGCTCGGCGGCGTCCGTGCTCATCTCGCGAAAGCACTTCTTCCGGAGGCCGAGGTCGTTTCCTTCGGGGCTCCGAAGGGCGGGGATGATGCCTTCTGGACGAAGCACTACCCGACAGCTCCGCCCGTGCGGATCGTCTATGAGCGGGACTTCGCCCCGGCTTGGCCGTTCGAGGGGCCGTTTACGCAACCCTCAATAATTGGCTGGCTACACGGCGCTCAGATGATCGAGGCGCAGAAACGGCCCGGATCGTCATTCAGCGTGACGGACCATAGTATCGATTTGTCCTATATCCCGGCGCTGCGGCGACTGAAGGCGACATAATGGGGTCACCGCACGATTTGCTCCAAACTGCACGCTAACGGGCCATGCAGATTGCCATTGCCTTTGGACGCGATTTTGAAAGAGGGTTTTGAAAGGGGAAATCCTCAGGACTTACCGTGCGGGCCGGAGCCGTTCACAAACGACCGTATCTGAAAGCATACTGATTTCGTTCGCTTTTCGGCTTAGCGTGCGATTTTGGACAAATCGTCCGGTAACCCCTAGTCGGTCAAGTGTCGGCCCAAGAGGCGATTGCAATATCGGACGTTCAGCGCAGTTTGGCGCCAGCGGGTTTTGCGCCCATACCGGGCGGACGTGCTGCGGAAACGACTGCTCGAAGGCAGCCACAGACGTGAAGCGGAGGCCGGCGGCGAGCCGCATCGTCAACAAAGTGCGTGCCATCAACCGTTCGATCTTTATTGGTTCGCGGGGATCTCAAACGACTATCGAGTGGGAGTGACGGGAACACCAACAGACTCGCTCTCGCGTACTCGAGATCGCGATTAGCCCAACACTTCCTGCGATGTCAGCGATCAGACTTCTTGCTTGAACTCCTTCTGTGGCTGCCCGCGCTCCATTTGAACCAAGTAGGTGTTCAGTGAAAGCATTATCTCACTGGTGTAGGGCCACCGCGTAGCGTGGAGTAGAAATCGGCGGGGTCGCGATTTAAGCGATTACCGAGTCGCGCCGCGATGAAAGTAACGAAGCGGAAATTGCCGTTTCTAGAGCGAACCACTGCTAGCGCTTGAGAACTTGTTGGCGATCAGCTTGAGCTAACTGTGGATCCATGCATCAGCCGTTCCACAAAGTTAGCAAATGTTCGAGCTTTTGTGGCGGCCGTTCGACCAGCTGGGAAAATGGCCCATAGTTCCATCGGCGGTAACTCCCAGTCCTGGAGCACCGGCTTGACCGTGCCGTTGACAATTTCCGGGGTGAACATCCATTCGGATGTGATGGCAATTCCTGCATTCGAGAACACCGCCGCTCGCACACCCTCGGCCGCGCTGACGTGCAACCGGCCGCGCAGGGTAACCGTCAGTTCGACGCCTTCCCGACGGAATGGCCAGACCGCGCCGCCGCCGCGCTGCGCATAGATGACCGTTTCATGCGCGGTGAGGTCGCCTGGAGCCTTCGGTAAGCCAGCTCGCTCAAAATACGCCGGGGTGCCTAAGACTACATGCCGACAAGTTGCGATCCGACGCCCGGTCAGGGATGAATCCGCCAGCTTGCCCATGCGCAGCGCGACGTCGATGCCTTCCCGAACCAGGTCAATATTCCGGTCGTCGAGCACGACCTCCATCTCCAGGTCAGGGTTTAGTGCCAGGAACTCCGGAATGCGCGGCATCAAGTGAATGCGCGCGAAGGTCACGGCCGCAGAGGCGCGGAGCTTGCCGGTCAGGCCGGCGCTCGCGCCCCGAGCCGCCAGTTCCGCCTCGTCCGCCTCCTCGATTGACCGCCGCGCCCGCTCATAGAAATGGAGCCCAGCCTCCGTCGGCGTAAGCCCGTGCGTCGTGCGGACGAGTAGTTTTACGCCGAGCCGATCTTCGAGTTGCGCTATCGACTTCGAGACCGCGGGCTGCCCCACATTGAGCCGGCGGGCGGCAGCGGAAAACGAGCCGGAATCGACCACCAGCACGAAAGCCTGCATGGCCGCCAGCCGATCCATGCATATGCCTCCAAGGAATGGATCTTATCGCCGGAACCTTACTGCCACCTCGCGAAATGGAATAGCCATCCTTTCCGATCCGGCGGGCTGGACCCCACCATTCCAAGCGGGAATAAGGCTTATGGATTTTGATACGTACCGCTCTTCGAAAGCGCGGATTACATGTCAACAAGACTAGCACGAAACGGCCGTCCGTTTGCATGAAAGGAGTGGACTATGGGCAGCGTGAGAAATCCGCCCGCGGGCACGCGCGGAGAGAACGCGCCCTTGCTGGTCTGGAAGATGGGCAAGATCCAGCTGAGCGTTACCGTTAACGGGCAAGCGCGTGGGATTGCGGTCGAGCCGAGCACCACTCTATTGGAAGCGCTTCGTGACGGGCTCGGCCTGACTGGGACAAAAAAAGGCTGCGACCGCGGCGAGTGCGGAGCCTGCACCATCCATGTCGATGGCCGCCGAATCCTCTCCTGTATGACCTTGGCGGCGATGCAGGACGGCAAGCACATCACGACCATCGAGGGCCTAGAGCAAGGCGGAAACCTCCACCCGTTGCAAGCAGCCTTCATCGAGCGTGACGGTTTCCAATGCGGCTTCTGTACGTCCGGTCAGATCATGTCGGGCGTCGCCATGATCGAAGAGGCGGAGGCGGGCTGGCCGAGCGCCGCCACGCCAGACCTTTCCCGGCCATTCGGGGTTGCGGATCTCTCGAAGGCGGAGGTTCGGGAGCGGATGAGCGGAAATCTCTGCCGCTGCGCCTGCTATCCTAACATCGTCCAGGCCGTGGCGGACGCCGCGGGGAGGGGCTGAGTCATGCATGTACTTGCTTTCGCTCGGACCGATGATCCCGTCAAAGCGATCGCCGCCCATGCCCAGGATCCTCAACTCGCCTTCATCGCCGGCGGCACAGATCTTCTCGGACTGATCAAGGACCGCGCGGCTCTTCCGGAGCGTCTGTTGGACATCAATCATCTTCCCGAGATGGCTCGGATCGACACGCCTCCGAACGGGGATCTGCGGATCGGCGCGCTCGCCCGCATGAGCGACGTGGCCGCGCATGGGGGAGTCCGCGCACACTTTCCGGCGGTCGCGGAGGCGCTGTTGTTCGCCGCGTCCGGCCAGCTGCGCAACATGGCGTCGATCGGGGAAACATCATGCAGCGCACGCGGTGCGCTTATTTCCGCGACGAGGATGGGCTTCCTTGCAACAAGCGGCGGCCCGGGTCCGGCTGCTCCGCGCTTCACGGCATCAATCGCAATCACGCCATCTTCGGGTGGTCGGACGCCTGTGTCGCGACTAATGCTTCCGATGTTGCGGTGGCGTTCGCCGCCCTCGACGCCAAAGTTGTCGTGCGCGGCCCGAACGAAGAGCGGTCGATCCCGTTCGCAGATTTCCATCGCCTCCCGGGCGATGCGCCAGAGCGCGACAATGTGCTCGGCCGGGGCGACTTGATCGTCGCAATCGAAGTACCGGCCAGCCCCGAGGCGCACGCCTCGCATTATCTCAAGGTCCGCGACCGCCAGTCCTACGAGTTCGCGCTCGTGTCGGCCGCGGCTGCGGTCGCGGCTGACGGGCGGCGCATACGCTCGGCTCGCCTGGCTTTGGGCGGCGTGGCGCATAAGCCCTGGCGGCTCACCGAGGCCGAGGCGGCGCTCGGCGGAGCGTCGTTGGACGACCTTGATGCCCTCCGATCGGCCATCTCCCTGTCATTCGCCGATGCTCGTCCGCTCGCCCATAACGCATTCAAGATCGAACTCGCGCAACGGGTCGCCCTGCGTGCGTTGCAAATCGCTGGAGCACGCGCATGAACGCAATCGGACAATCGATCTCGCGCGTCGACGGTCGGTTGAAGGTCACCGGCGGCGCCCGGTACACGGCGGATATTCCAGTCGCTAGCGCCGCTCACGCGGCGATCGTCCACAGTACGATTGCCAATGGCCGGACTGTGTCGATCGACACCGCGGCTGCCGAAAGGGCGCCGGGCGTCATTGCGATATTCACCTATCGCAACATGCCGCGCATGAATCCGACGCCCAAGCCCTGGAGCCACCTTCATCCGCACGGACAAGGCTATCTCCCCCTTCAAGACGACCGGATCCACTACGCCGGCCAGCCGATTGCCTTGGTCGTCGCGGAGACGCTCGCCCAGGCGTCCCACGCCGGGACGTTGATCGAGGTTCAGTGCGAGGTGGGAAAGCCAACGGCATTCGGCCGGCACAGCATCGACGAGGCGTTCGATCCTCCGCAATTCCTCTGGCCGGTCAACTCGTCGGTCGGCGACGCTCAGAAGGCGCTCGCCGCCGCGGCCGTGAAGATCGAGCAGACTTACACGACCTCCGATCGTCATCACAATCAGATGGAGCCCCACGCGACGACCGCGGTCTGGGAGGCGGACGGCATGCTGACGCTCTACGAAACCACGCAGCACATCTACGGCGCCAGGGAGCTGGTCGCGATCGTGCTCGGGATTCCTACCCGAGAAGATCAATGTCGTGTCGCAGTTCCTCGGCGGCGGGTTCGGCGGCAAAGCCTATGTGTGGCCGCACACCTTGATGACCGCGGCCGCCGCCAAGGCGATCGGCCGACCGGTCCGCGTCCAGCTCACGCGGGCGCAGATGTATTCGATGGCGGGGCACCAGCCGGCGACCATCCAGACGATCGCGCTGGGTGCGGGCCGCGACGGCAAGCTCGTGGGAATCCAGCACCAGAGCATTTCGCCGACATCCGTCTTCGACAACTATATCGAATACGCCGCGCTCTCGTCGCGGTCGCTGTGGCCAGCACGCGGCGGAATATCGACCACCCACAAGATCGTCCATGTGAACCGCAACACGCCGACAGCGATGCGTTCTCCCCACGAGGCGCTCGGCCATTTCGCGATCGAGAGCGCGATGGACGAGCTGGCCTACGCGACCGGCGTCGATCCGGTGGCGCTGCGCCTGCTCAACGACACCGAGATCGATCCGCACAGCGGGCGTCCCTTCTCGACGCGCGCCCTCAGCAAGTGCCTGACTGAAGGCGCCGCGCGGTTTGGCTGGGACAAGCGGACACCTGAGCCGCGCTCCACGCGCGACGGCCGTTACTTCATTGGTCAGGGCGTGGCGGCAGCGATCTACACGCACTGGCGCTGGCCGGCGAAGGCGCGCGTCACGCTGAACCGCGACGGGACGGCATTGGTCGAGACCGGATCGCACGACCTCGGCACAGGCACCTACACCGTCATGCAGCAGGTTGCGGCCGACACGCTCGGGCTTTCGCTCGAAGAGGTGACCGTGCGGCTCGGCGATACCAGACTCCCCGCGTCGCATGCCTCGATCGGCTCGGCCACGATGGCCAATACCGGCGCCTCGGTGATGTTGGCGGCGAAGGCCGTCCGCGATCGGGTGGTCGAGCTCGCCCTCAAGGGGAAGGACGCGCCTTTCCCCGGAGCGGAGACTGAAGACGTGATCGTTACAGAAGGCACGCTGGCTCTGGCGGGCAAGAATTTGAACGTCACTTATGCCGAGCTGTTGGCGCGCAACGAGCTGCAGACCCTTGTAGGCAACGGCGACTACGATCCCGTCGAGGAGGCGATGGGGCCGAAAGCGATCTTCAGCTTTGGCGCGGTCTTCGCGGAAGCAAGGGTCGACCCGGATTTCGGGACAGTGCACCTGAGCCGCGTGGTCGGCGCCTATGACGCCGGCCGGATCATCAATCCGAAAACTGCGCGCAGCCAGGCGATCGGCGGCATCATTTGGGGCGTGGGCCAAGCCTTGCTCGAGCAGTCGGAGACCGACCCGGCGACGGGCCGCTTCGTCAACCGCAACTATTCCGGCTATTTGGTGCCAACCAACGCCGACATCCCCGAGCTCGAGGTCCTCTTCGTCGGCGAATTCGACGAGGAGGCGAGCCCGCTGGGCGCCAAGGGTCTCGGCGAGCTGACGGCCGTGTCCGTGGCGCCGGCGATCGCGAACGCCGTCTATCACGCGACCGGCAAGCGAATACGCGATCTGCCGATCACGATCGAAAAGCTGTTGTGAAGCGGGCCGGGCCCGCGAGTCCAAGGAGAACGCCCATGTCGGAACCGGAACGCTTCGAAGTCCTGATTCTCGGCAGCGTCTTACACGGCGTCCGGAGCTTCAGCTGGCCTCACAAATGCACTATCATCAGCTCCAACCCGGAGCCATCCAGCGAATGTCGGTTCATTGCTCCGGGAATATACGTTGATTGGTCCGCTGCAGACCGACGGCGCCGATTCAGGACGAGCAGACAAACAGAGGAGAGTATCATGGAAACGATTCGAGATAGCTATTTCACTGCCTACCGCAGCCTGAAGTTGACGCGGGATGCGGAAGGCGTGCTGGTCGTGCAACTCCATAGCAACGGAGGGCCGCTCACTTTCACGGCACAGGCCCATACGGAGGTTGTCGATGCCTTCTACCGGATTTCGCAAGATCGAGCGAATAAGATCGTAATCCTCACGGGGGCGGGCGGGGACTTCATGATCGGTGTCGATTGGTCATCTTTCGACAACGTCTCCGATCCTGGCGTGTGGAGCCAGATCCATGACGAAGGCGTTCAGGTTTTGGAAAACATAGCCAATATACGCGTGCCGGTCATCGCGGCCATCGAGGGGCGCGCCCATATACACTCTGAGTACGCGCTGCTGGCCAACGTCATTGTGGCGGCCGAGGGCGCAACCTTCCAGGACGTAGGCCACTTCGCCGCGGGTGTTGTGCCCGGCGACGGCATCTTTACCACCTGGAGCTATCGCGCGGGAGCGGGACGGGCGGAAGCTTTCCTGCTCAATCCACACCCGCTGACGGCGACTATTGCGCACGAATGGGGAGTGGTTGCTGAAGTAGTGCCAGACGGCAAGGCGCTCAGCCGGGCGCGGGAATTGGCCGAGCTGTACTTGAAGGCGCCGGAGGTGACACGCCGCAACACGCGCGTACATTTCATTCAACCCCTGAAAGAGCGCCTCGTGCGGGAAGTTGGCTATGGACTGTCACTCGAAGGAGCATCCGCGGCCGACCTCGTGAAATCGATGCAAGCCAAGAGTGAAGCCGTCGTCCAGAAGAGCAAGTCTGCATGAAAAGCCCGAAGAAGACATTATGACCCGATCGATCGTCATCACCGGTGCATCGAAGGGAATTGGCACTGATGGGGGCGGCGCACCAGCCCTTTCGCCAAATCGGTCGCGCGCCGACCTCTGCCGCGCACATCGCATTTTCGGAGGAGAAGATGAGCACTACCATTCCGTCGGAGCAAGGACAGGTGCCGGAGCGCGCATCCATCGACGAGAGCAAGATCGCCTATCAGCGACCGCAACCCTTCGGCATGGTGCCGGACGCATTCGTCGGCTCGGCCCTCGATCTGGACGGCGACGAACGGGAGTGGGTGCCGCAATCTCCGACCGTGTCCTTTAAGCCGCTGATCCTGAGTGTGAGCCAGGGATTCTACATCAACATCCTGCGCGTCCGGAGTTCGGGCGTGCTGTCGCGCCACCGTCATACCGGGCCCGTGCACGCGCTCACGCTGCGAGGAAAGTGGCGCTACCTCGAACACGACTGGGTCGCAACCGCAGGCGACTATGCCTTCGAGCCGCCGGGCGAGACGCACACCCTCGTCGTTCCAGACGACGTGCAGGAAATGGCGACGCTCTTCCACGTCACAGGCGGCTACATCTACGTCGACCCGTTCGGCGTCGCGCTCGGATATGAAGACGTGTTCACCAAGCTCGAGCACGCCGTCCGTCATTATGACGCGGTCGGCCTGGTTCTGTCGCAAGATTTTGCCCACTTGGTCTCGTGGAGGAGTTGCTGACGCCTCTGAAGGGGGAGAGCCCACGGTGATCGATTTCAAAGGCAGCCATTTTGAGCGGGACATCATCCTCTGGGGCGTGCGCTGGTACGTCGCATATCCGATCAGCTACCGTCAGCTCGAGGAGATGATGGAAGAACGGGGCGTCGAGGTCGACCATTCCACGGTCAATCGCTGGGTGCTGAAGTATGTCCCGCTGCTGGAGCAGGCCTTTCATCGTCGCAAGCGTCCGGTGGGCGTCAGCTGGCGGCTGGACGAGACATATGTGCGGATCAAGGGCAAGTGGAAATACTTATACAGAGCCGTCGACAAAGCCGGCGACACGGTTGATTTTCTGCTAACGGCCAGACGCGACCGCAGGGCGGCGCTGCGCTTTTTGCGCAAAGCGATCGGCCGTCATGGTGCGCCCGAGAAGATCACGATCGACAAGAGCGGCGCCAACGCCGCGGCGATCGAAAGCTATAACAAAGAGCATGAAGCGGACATCGAAATCCGCCAAGTCAAATACCTGAACAACATCGTCGAGCAGGATCATCGCGCGATCAAGCGAGCGGTGCGGCCGATGCTGGGGTTCAAATCCTTCTGGTCAGCCGCCATCACCCTCGCGGGCATTGAGCTCATGCACATGATCCGCAAAGGACAGCTGAAGGCCGCGGGCAAATTGCGTCCCGCGCAGCAATTCTATTCGCTCGCGGGATGATTTAATCCGCCTTGCCTGGCCTTGCGCGTCTCTTCCGAAAATTTGCGACAGAACCCTCGCGCGCGCGCCTGCGTTGGCGGAAGGATTTACCGCATTCCCCCCGTTCTCGATGGGAACTCAGCTGGTCAGATCCAACCAGGCTGTCGTCCCGATCGCGCAAGAGAGCGGACCAGCACGAAATCAGCGGGTTTGGCGTATCCGCGCACAGGTCTCATTAGCCTTGGAATTTGCAACGCACAGCTATGACGTCGCCCCGAGCGGCGTTCCGAGAATTGCTCGCTGATAGTCAGCCAGCAGTGCTGGTTCATCAATAGACCCATGGTGATGGAGTTGCCGCCACACGCCACGCATCTTGACGAACCATCGAGACGTACGAATTCGAAGCTCAAGCCGAACAGCGGGAGTTTCACAGTAGCCTTTTTCACGTCCCACGAAGAGATGAAAGTCATTGTTACCGTGCGATACGAAATCGTGGAACGCCACGCGGACAATCGCTGGCCCGCTAAATAGCTTCGCGTAACCTTCCCTGATGGCAGGCCATCCTCGCCGGATACCACCAATCGGATTGTCCATGCTCGGAGCCTCCCCATCGGCCCAGTTGGCAGCGAGTGCGTTCAGGTCGGAGGCGTTGAAGGACCGGTAAAAATCGATCAGTGCATCAAGCGCGCTCCCGTCGCCTGCCGGCGCTTCTTTTCCTGATATTTCGGTGGGAAGGGACATAGGATTCTCCTTCGTGTTTAGTCATCTTTCTTTCGCTCACGCCATACACCAAGCGGCAGGGCTCCTGTCTTTTCCGAAAACATCTCTCAGCAACTCGGAAGCGGTGTCAGCTACTTTCGGCTGATCGCGGACATCTCCGGAAGTAGCCACCGACACACAGAGTCTGACGACTCGTGTTACTTTGTCGCGCCCCGCCTCCACATCGAGCTCCGTGCCGACCCGCCCAATTATTTTCGCCGCGTGGCCCTCCGTGGGAAGGATCCCGCTCAGAAAAAGCAGATTGCCCGTCTGCACCGCTTCCACATATGTCCCGAACGGCTCAGGCGGCGGTGGGAGCTTGATGCCAAGTTCTTTCAACCGCTGCTCGGCGCCGACCGGGAGGGAACCTTCGGGGGTTACCATTTGCCGACGTGCGCGCCGCCGTCCACGTGCAGCACCTCCCCGGTGACGTGACGGGCCTCCGTCAGATAAACGACAGCCTCAGCGATATCCTTCGCGTCGGAGATCGTACCCATCGGCGAAAGGGTCTTTAGAAGCTCCTTCGGACTGTTCTTGTGGAGAGGAGTGTCGACTTGGCCGGGCGCCACCGCGTTGAAACGGATGTTGTTCTTCGCGTATTCGATCGCGAGACTGCGTGTAACTGCATCAAGTCCGCCCTTGGTGATCATCGGAATTGAGGCGGGAACACCCGCGTTGGGGTTATCTACGAACGACGTCGTAATGCTTGTCACGCTGCCGCCCGTACCCTGTGACAGCATTTGCTTGACAGCGAGTTGGGTTATGAAGATGAACCCTTCCAGGTTGGTGGAGACGAAACGCCGAAACTCGTCGATGCTGTAATCTGTGAAAGACTTGACTGCGAAGATGCCCGCGTTGTTGACGACATGATTGATCGAGCCGAACTTGCCGATCGCAGTTTGTGCGACATTGTCGGCAGTGGCTGCCTGACCGATGTCCCCGTCGACGAGCGCCAGGTGCGGCGACGGCGCGAAGTTGGCCTTGGAAATACCGCGAGAGGTTGCGACGACGTCATAACCGCGATCTAGAAATGCCTGGACAACGGCGGCTCCGATGCCTTGTGAGGCGCCCGTTACGATGGCGGTTCCCTTGCCTGCCATTGCTTAACCCCTGTTTTTATCTACAAGAATGGAGAATGCCTCAGATCAACTTGGCATCCAATGTGATCGCGGCCTTGAGAACCTTTGAGACCGGGCAGTTCTTCTCGGCATCTTTCGCCATTTCGACGAATTTGGTTTCGTCTAGGTTCGGCACCTTCGCGCGCAGAATCAGAGCGGAGCGACTGATGCGAAACCCTTGGCCTTCAGGTTCGAGCGTGACCGCCGCCTCGGTGTTGAGCTCTGTGGGCGTGTAGCCAGCCCCCTGCAGCCCAAATGCAAGCGCCATGGTGAAGCAGCCGGCATGGGCGGCGGCGATCAGTTCTTCGGGGTTGGTACCCTTCTCGTTTTCGAACCTGGTTCTAAAGGAATACGGGGTCTCGGCGAGCACGCCGGAGTTGGTGGAAAGATTTCCGTTACCGGCGCGGCCGGTCCCGCGCCAAACCGCTTTCGCCTTGCGGATCATGTTACATATCCTTGCTGTTGCGTGCTTGTATCAGCCGGTCACTGTCTGCTCTCATCGGAGCGGCCTCAGACCAGCGTCGTTTCGACGGCGATGTTCCCGTGCGTTGCTCGCGAATAGGGACACACCTGGTGGGCCGCCTCGACAAGGCGCTGCGCCGTCGCGCGCTCCATTCCCGGCAGGCTCACGTAGAGGCGAGCCGCGAGGCTGAACGCACCCCCATCGGGACCGAGATCGATCTCGGCGTCGACCGCGTGATCGGCCGGCAGCGTGATCCTCATGTTGCGCGCGGCGAACTCCATCGCCGACTCGAAGCACGCGGACCAGCCGGCCGCGAAGAGCTGCTCCGGGTTGGTGCCGGTGCCCGGGCTGCCGGGCCGCGACAGCCTGACCTCGAGGCGGCCGTCGGAGCTGCGCGACATGCCGGCGCGCCCGCCTGTGGTGTGAGCCTTCGCAGTGTACATCACTTTCTCGAGTCGGTTCATAACGTCCTCCTTCATGAAGAGCCCAAGCGCCTGGACGCCTAGCGAAGCTCGGGCGCGATAGGCGAAGTTGCATGGCTCGGCACGGAGATGTTGTGCGGCGGCCCCAAATAGGGGAACTCGGCAAGCAGATCGATGTGGGGCCCGACCTTGTCCCCGGTCACCTTCCCGTTTGTGAGCACTGCCAGGAAGGCGTCGACGGCATCGTCGGTGAGCGTACGGCCATTGCTCGGAAAAGACGCGGGACGCGTCGGGTCGTAGAATAGCATGTCGGGCAGCAGTGTTCCCGCCACCCGCCTTGCTTCCTCCGGCGTATACCCACCGGCATGCTCCAGCGCATGCGCGAAGACAGCGATGAAACGGGCATCGTTGGCGGGCTCGCTCGCGTGGTAGACATCTCTCTCCGAGCCGACGAGAAAGACCGCTTGCGCGGGTAACGCCCCCCGGTCCGCCTGGACCCAAACCCCGCCCGCGCCGTCCAGCGTGCGCGCCCATAGGCCGACCCGTTTGGGTCCGAGGGCAGAGTTGGGCATTTCCAGCACGATGCTGCACACGTCCTTGTCGATGAAGAAGTCGTCGCCAGTGAACTGCAAATCGTTCAACGCTCCCCGCGTGTCGAAGAAGAAGGGATCGCTGCGCCAACCCGCGAAGAAGCGGTACCCGCCGGCCTCCGTCACGCGTGCGTCCCGACCCGTCGACACAGGTGCTGCTTCGATGATGACCTGGCCGCTGTCACCCATTCCGGCTTGCGCACCGTCGACGCGGCGCAGTGTCGCGGTTTGTGATCCGTCATCAGAGGACGAGAAGCGCACTTGATATGCGATGTCGGCGACCGCATCGCCGTTCGTGTCGATCTTGAGCTCGTACAACGCCTCGGGCCCGAACGGCTCGCGAGTGGTGGCCCCGGGCGGGTTCACGACCGCGGAAGGATGGACATTCATGATGATGATCGACTTGTCCGCATCGCTTGGCTTGGGAAACGCATATAAGTCCGTGAGGTCCAGGCGCGCGTCTCCGTGCGGGAAGCCAAAATCGGGACCGGAGTAATGGTGCGACATGGATCATTCACTCCTCTGCCTTCTTCGTCGGCGTCTGACCGCGGCGTTATGCTCGGGCGGCGACGGAGGTTCAGTGGCCCGCGCTCTGGCCGCCATCAACGTGAATGGTCTCGCCCGTCACGAAGCTGGCCGATTCAAGATAGCGGATCGCGCCGACGATATCGGAGATCTCGCCCATACGGCCAAGCGGGTGTAGCTCGGCGAGCTGCGCGTGTGTTTCGACGGGATGCATCGGCGTCTTAATGACGCCGGGCGCAACCGCATTCACTCTGATGCCGAGCGCCGCTCTTGGTGTTCGCGTCGCGACCAGCCATTGCGAGGTGCTAAGCTCGATGGCGATGAGGATGGTGCTTGACGTGGACGACATGGCAGCAGCTCCTTGGCTTAGTTGCGAATGCGCGCCAGTGTTCACCTTCAGCCTGGCCGCTGTCCGTCCTCATAGCATCTTTCACCGCATTCACCGTGAGCTTGCAAGATCATCCTTGATGCCCGCAACTCCGGCCTGGGCGCAGTCCTCATCCTTGTCGCCGCCACGAACCCGAGACACCGACCGCAGCGATGACTTCGTGTCCGGCCTTGATCGCGGCCCCGCCGGCGAGCGGCGCAATGTCGGGCAGCGTCGCGAGCGCTGCACCGTTCGGATTGTTGGCTACAAGCGCTGCGAACGCGCTCGAGGCGTCGAACCGAAAGATCGGCCCGAAAGTGCTGCCAGGGTCCACGTTCCCTCACATCAGAGGGCCCCGGCTTCACGGAGGAAGATCGACTTTTCCATTTGACTGCTGTAGGCGGCCAAAATGGCTTTCAGTTATCCACCCTGGCTATGAGCGACCGCCTCTTCGCGCTGCGGCTGTTCGCTCGGGTCGCCCGCAAGGGAAGCTTTTCCGCGGCCGGTCGTGAGCTGAACATTCCGCAATCGACCGCGTCCCGGACGATCGCCACGCTGGAGCGCGAAATCGGTGTTGCGCTGTTCGTCCGGACCACACGCGCAGTAATGCTGACCGACGCTGGCTTGGACTTCCTGGCTCGTATCAAGTTCGTTCTCGCCGAGCTTGACGAGGCGGAACATGCCGCGCGCGGAACGGGAGAGCTGCGCGGAATATTGCGGATCGGGGTGGGGACGAACTTCGCCGTGCGACAGGTCATCCCCCGGCTTTCGGACTTCGTGATCCGGCATCCGGCGCTACGGATCGACCTGATGATGGGAGACCAACGCGAAGACCTCGTGGCCGAAGGCGTGGACGTCGCGCTTCGGTTTGGTCCTCTTTCCGACTCGACAGCGACGGTGCGGAGAATTCTCGCATGGCCGCGGGTCCTCGCCGCGTCGCGAGCTTACCTCGACAAGGCCGGGGCCCCTCTCACGCCTACGGATTTGGCCCAGCATGCGATCATTCTGGGGCCCGCAAGCCTCAGCGGCCACTGGTCCTTTCGCAAAGGCGATACTGCGACCTCGTTCCAAGTCGAGGGCAAGTTGACGATAAGGGCAAGCTTGGGCGCTATCGCAGCGGCCGTCGAAGGATTGGGCATCGTCATGACTCCGCTCGGCGCGTGCCGTCGGGAATTAGAGAGAGGAGAGCTCGTTCGGCTGTTACCGGAATGGGACGCGGGAACGGTCGAGCTCAACGCCGTCTATGCCAGCGGCAGAGCCGCCAAGCCATCAGCGCGAGCCTTTGTCGACTACTTGATCGCAGCGCTTCACGAGACTGAGCCGCCGCCCTCCAGTCCACCTTCGATTGGCGAGAAGCCACGACCGTCTGCTTGAAAGGCCTGCCGAGCGACACGAAATGCATGTCCGTTTCTGGCACTTCTCGGAAGTTTATGGAAAGCCGCGCACCCTTAACCTATAATCAGCCTTTTGGTATTCCCCAATGGAAATTGGGGTCACTCCGTAAGCGCCGCGCCAGTAATATCAATGGAATGGGCCTTATCTACTTTTGAGACATCTACTTGATGGAAGGTGTAATCTTTCGGGGCCGAGGAATGGCGGGAAATACGAGCCTTGTCGCAGCTTCGGGATGCGCAGCTGCGGTGCGCCGAGGCGGGTATCGAGCGTGCGGTCTCGAAAGCCGTTCCGCCACGTGGCGCGCTCCGCGTTCCGCTCGTAGCGCCCGGCGCCGACCAGCCCCTCGACATCCGTCTCCATCAGGATCTGCAGCACCGCCTCAGCCACGGATCGCAGGAAGTCGCCTTCTCCGGCGTTCTGAAGCAGTTCGACCAGTGGCAATCTTTCGTTCCGGTCAATTCGTCACCCGGTATCTGGCCTTCGGGATCCTGTGGCGGCGGCTCATTTCGCCAGGGCTTTTCGGCAGAAACGCTTCAACCGGCGGCGCTGGCCGCATGGGCTTCAGCTTGGTGTCTCAACAACCGCGGGCGGTTCAAATCTGCCTTAAAGGTCTGAGACTGTCAGGGAGGCATCCGATGAGGGTCCGCTCGCCGGAAAGCGGGGTCTGACGCCGTACCACAACGTGTGGTGAAGGGTCGGCTGGCTCATCACCTCCCCCTCCACACTCGGCAAAGGGATAGGAACATGCCAGCTCCGACCGTGAACGGCTCTGTTGTCAGCGGCGTAAGGAAGTTCCTCGAGGCCCTGAACTCGAGCGGCGGTACGCCGATCGAGCAGCTTTCCCCCTAAGGACGCGCGTCAGGTCCTGACCGATGCGCAGAAGAGCGTGCAGGTCGATCTGTCGGGTATTGAGAAGTCAGAGAAGACGATCGACCATGATGGTAAGCCGCTGAAGCTTCACATCGTGCGGCCTGCCGGCGCCGGGAGCGACCCCTGCCGGTCTTCATGTTCTTCCACGGTGGCGGCTGGATCCTGGGCGACTATCCCACGCACGAGCGCCTGGTCCGAGACCTGGTCGTCGAGTCCGGGGCGATGGCCGTGTTTCCCGACTACACCCCGTCGCCCGAAGCGCACTACCCGACCGCCATCCGATCAGGCCTACGCCGCCACTAAATGGGTGAGCGAACATGGCGGCGAGATCGGCGCCGATGGGACGAGGCTCGCCGTCGTCGGCAACAGCGTCGGCGGGAACATGGCGGCCGTCGTCAGCCTGATGGCGAAGGATCAAGGTGGGCCGGGGATCAGTTTTCAGGCCCTCCTGTGGCCGGTGACGGACGCCAATTTCGATACCGCTTCCTACAAGGAATTCGCGGAAGGCCATTTCCTGACCCGGAACATGATGATCTGGTTCTGGGACAACTACACGAAGGATCCGGCGCAGCGGGCCGAGACGTATGCCTCGCCGCTGCGCGCACCCGCGGAAGCCCTTCGGGGCCTGCCGCCCGCGCTCGTGCAGACGGCGCACAGCGACGTGCTCCGCGACGAGGGCGAGGCCTACGCCCGGAGGCTGAATGAAGCGGGGGTCGACGTGGTGGCCGTGCGCTACAACGGACTGATCCACGACTGGGGGCTCCTCAACCCCATCGCCACGGTCCCGGAAGTTCGCACGGCCATCACGCAGGTGGCGAGCGAGCTGAGGAAGCGCTTGAAGTAGGTTTCCGTCATTGCCGCCCTCGGCGGCGCCGGACTGCTGGAGATCACCTCACGAGTTACCGACGTGTATCGCCAGGCTGCGGAACGCGCGGCCGACGACGTGCACGCGCTGTTCGATTCCTGGATGAGCCTCGGACGTGGCCTGCAGCGATGGCAGCAAGCCTACGCCGACGCCCTGCGGCAATCGCTCGAGAGCGTGGCGGAGAAGCGGCAGAACATGCTCCAGACCGACTTACCGGTGCACTTCGCTGAAGTGCAGCGGGATCTCGATGTTGATCTCGTGAGCAACACGGTCCAGGCGAGCACGAAGCTGCTCGAGCTTGCCGGTCAGATCGTGCAGGATTTGATGCGGCCGCTGCGGGAACGGGCGCACGCTCGGGCTTAAAGTGGCGGGAACCGGGAGAGCCGAGCGCTCTCCCGGCATGCGCAGCAGCTTCTCCTGGCGGAAAGGATCCGTTGTCGGGCCGCCTCGCTGGCGGCATCGGCAATGGCATCAACTCCTTCGCGAAATCCGCCGCGCAATGCGACCCGAACCCGCGCTCGCGTTGGTTCGTGCCGTGGCTCGCGTAGCGGAGGTTGGTTAACTGCTGCCCCTACTCAACGACAACAGCATCATTGTCACGGGACGGATATTGTCTTTTCCGACTCTTATCCACCAAACGCATGACCTGATCGTGGTTGCTCATCACGAAGTTCGGGCACGCTCCTTCGGGAAGGGCGCAAATGTATCTGTGACCGAGGGACTGGCGACTGATGCAGGACCCGACGGAAAGGGAATTCCGCCGGGTCCGCGCGAGCCGTTCACAAATACCGTGCCTGGATATCGACCGTGGAGCGCTCTCCGAGATGCTCAAAGGTCTCCTCAAGCCACGCCTCGGCGCGGGTCCGGCCCCGATCGCGCAGATACGCCAGGAAGCTGCGCTCGGCATTCAGCTTCGATCTGGCGCCGAGCCGTGCCATCAGCCCGTCGGCTGAGATAGCGTGGATAAGCATCTGCTTCATGTGCCCCCCTCCGAGTTCGCCGCTCTCGATCAGCTTGGTGACGAAGTGGATCGCCCGCATCGCGATCTCCCGCATCAACGAGGAATTGAAGCTGATCTCATTCACCCGGTTCAGGATGTCGCGAGCGGTACGCGGCAGCTCCGGTCGTTCGATCGGATTGATATGCACCACCACGACGTCACGTGACTCGCATTCATAGATTAGCGGGAAGATCGCCGGATTTCCCATATAGCCGCCGTCCCAGTAGTGTTCGCCATCAATCTCGATCGCCTGGAACAGGAACGGCAGACAGGCCGAGGCCAGCACCGCTTCGGCGCAGATCTCCCCACGCTGGAATATCTTCACCTTTCCGGTCCGCACATTTGTGGCCGCGAGGAACAAGTGAACCGGTGACGTCTGTAATTTCTGAAAATCGACGCTCGCGACCAGAGCGTCACGCAGCGGATTCAGATTGAGCGGATTGAACTCGTAAGGGCTGAAAAGCCGACTGGCCATATCGAAGCCGAGAAACGCAGGCGACCATTCGAGTCCCCAGTTGCTCGTGAGGCGGTCGTGCCAACTCGGTTGTAGCGGACTCCACGCCGCGACGTCGGCGACCCGCTCCCAGAAAGCGGCCAACACGTGCCGTGCTGCTTGTCGCCCGCCGATCGCCATGCCATAGGCGAGGCACGCGGCGTTCATCGCGCCGGCCGAGGTAGCGCTGATTCCCTCGACATTGATGCGCTCGTCTTCCAGCAGGCGGTCGAGGACGCCCCAACCGAACGCGGCATGGGCGCCGCCCCCCTGGAGGGCGAGGTTGATCGCTTTCTGCTCAGTCCCCCCAGCAGGCTTTTGCGGTCGATCGTTTGCATATTGCAAATCGGACGGCCTGTCGAACTCGCCCATGGCGCTCGTTCTTCCTTTGGTTCGTGCCGAACTCACCCCTGCGTCGAACTCAAGGGAGCAATCCGACCCGGTATGCTTCTCTTCGCTGATCCGGCAGTTGGCCCGGGCATTTTCACGGGAATCGTATTGACGGCTGCTATCGCATAGAGGGCGATCGGTGCTCCCCGTCCCCTGATCGCCATCTCGCAGCGGAGCTCATTCGGCAAATCCAGCCCCGCGCTCTGCAGCAGATCCTCGGAAACGACAACTTCGCATTGATGGGTTTTTGACAGCATCTGCAGCCGGCTTGCGACATTGACGGTGTCGCCCAGCGCGGTCAGCGAGCGGGTCCGGCCAAATCCCATCTCGCCGACAATGGCGGGACCCTTATGGATGCCAATGCCCATCCGAAGCGGCGCATCGAGGTTTGCGGCGAGTGCATGATTGAGCTCATCGAGTTGCATGAACATCAGCCGTGCAGCGACCAGCGCCTGGTTAGAGGCGCGGGTGACCGACATCTCGAGCCCAAATAGCGCCATCAGTCCGTCGCCGATGAACTCGTCGACGTGTCCCGCGGCGGCCTCGATGGCCTGCCCCATCTCCTCAAAATAGCGGTTCAGGATGAACACCACGTTATAGGGAAGCCGCGTCTCGGCGAGGTGGGTAAAATCGCGCAGATCAGCAAACAGAATGACGACCTCCTGCTCGCGACCCTCTGCATGGACCGGCCGACGAAACGGGCCACGGCCCACCTTTGACGATAGCAACAGAGGTACGACGCTCACGCGCCCGCGCGGCCGCAGTTGGCAGGCCAGGCGTACATTGGACGGCGCGCGTATCTCACGAGGAACTCGCTGTTCATCCATCGAAGGCGGCGGCAACGCCTCGGGATTTGCCTGCACGCGAATGCGACATGTGGAGCACCGCCCCTTGCCGCCGCAAATCGACGTGTGCGGCACGCCGAGCATTTGGCTCGCCTCCAATACGGTAAATCCGTACGGAACCTCGATCCAGCGGCCGTCAGGATAGGTAATGCGCGATGCGCCGCCGCGCCGCCGCCAGCGCTGACGGATGAGCCGAGCGATGAAAATTCCGGTGATCGCGCTCAGCAATGCGGCGCGAATGCCCCAAGCGATATCGAGGAGCACCGGCTTTGCTCCAGGCACGGTCCGCGATTCAAGTGTCTTGACGAGAAGACCGGGATCCCGCGCCAGCATCCCTCCGAGCTCGCGCTCACCAGCGATGAATCCCATAAGCGCCAGCGCAGGCAGAAGCAGGGCGCCGGCATAGAACCATGGCTGGAGGCGCGCATACCACGGCCGCAAGCGCAGCCAGAACCGCAGGCCGATGCACACATGCGCCCAAGCAACGAACAGAAGCACGATTTGCACGACGCCGTTAAGTCGCTCGCCGTACCAGAGACCCATCAGCACCTTCAGGTAATGGCTGCTGTCGCCGCCGAGGAAGGCGTCGTTTATCCGAGTGCCGGTGACATGCGTCGCGGCGAGCAACGGGATGCTGAAACCCAGCAAGTACTGCAAGGCTTCGAGCCGTCGCAGCCGCAGGGTGCGGCGCTCCCAGAGGGCGTAGAACGCGAGCGCGAGGTGCGTCAGGAACGCGCCATAGAGGGCTACTTGACCCGGGATGCTCGACCATACCGGATAAACCCAGCGCAACATCGCTTCCATAGCGGCCACGGACGCGACGCCAAGGCTGTGATTGATGAGATGCACCACCACGTAGGTGAAAAGCACCAGGCCCGACGCCATACGCAGCCGGCGAATCATGGCGCCTCGCGAACCGACCACGCGATCGAGATGGCCAAAATCGCCAGCCGCCGTCGTGAGCGGTTCATAGACACATTGATGGCCTGCCGATCCACTGACTGGTGCCGAACGGCAACTCTCAATCGCATTGGCGATTTCCCAAGATCAGCCGGGCGGAAGTGGTGGACCAATGGAGCAGAGGATGATTTCTGCCGTCGCCCCGCGGCGTTGCCTACGGGATGCTCATTGCACGATGACCGTCCCGCGCATTTGCGGGTGCAGCCCGCAGAAGTAGGGATACGCGCCGGCCTTTGCGTAGGTGAAGCTGAACCGATTATCGGTATCGAGCGGCGGCGACTTCATGGCCTGGGGATTGGTTGCATCGACGATCTGGTGGGGAATGTCGTCGTTGTTGATCCAGGTCACCTTCGTGCCCGGCGCCACCTTGAGCTGCGCGGGTGTGAACGTGAAGTTGTCGATCGTGATGGTCGCATCTGCCGCCCGGACGGCGCGGGAGGTTGCTACACCGGCGGTCAGGACCAAGGCGGCGAGAGTCCCGGCCATCCAGACGGATCGACGGGAACAGCGGATCGGGTGCGACATGCGGTGTCTCCACATAGGTCGGATGAAGGTCAGGCGCCGAGTGGGGTGTCGACGATCGCGAGCGACGATCCGGTGGGCACCTGGCGGACCGTGGTGATGCCTAGCAGCGACCGCAATCGTCCGGGCGGCACATCCTTGATCGGTCCCGGCGAAGACGCCGTCCCGGGAGCCGGCTGCGGAAACGCCGTGGACAGCGCGGTATGAAATGCAACATTGCCCTCCACCTTTTGCATGATCTGGTGGATGTGCCCATTGAGCACAGTCACCGAGCCAAAGCGCTTGAGGTAGCCAAGCGCCTGCGCTCCGTCATCGGTGCCCCAGCCCCATTCGCGGTAGACCGTCCAGAGTGGGATATGGGCGAACACCACGATCGGTTGACTGGCTGAGCGATCCTTGAGGTCATCTTCCAGCCATTCGAGTTGCTCCTGGCCAAGATTGCCCAGGCCACCCGCTTTCAGGTTCTGTACGTTGTTCAGCCCGACGAAGTGCACCCCCTGCTGGTCGAAACTATACCATCCCTGCGGGCCGCCCTTCGTGAAGCGCTCAAAGAACGGCTTGCCGTCGTCAACAAGCACGTCGTGCTCGCCGGGCACGTAATGCGTCTCGAGGCCGGCGCCACGTATGATCTGTTCCGCCGTATCGAACTCCCCGTCCTTCGAGAGGTGGCTGACATCGCCGGTGTGGATCATCAGGGCGAGTTGCTTTTGAGCCGGTTCACCCGATCGATGGCCTCCCGGAGCGTGCCGGGCGTGTCCATGTTCGGCGCGTTGGCGAACCCGATGTGGCTGTCGCTGATCTGCACGAAAGTCAGGTCTCGCCCGGACGCTTCAGCGGCCTGGGCTCTACTTCCCAGCAGCAGGGACCGCGGCACGCCGCCGCTGACTGTCCAGACCACGCCCGTACCGGCCCAGAGCATGCATTTCAGCACCCCTCGCCGGTTCGGCTCGGTAGTTTCATCGTGCTGGTCCATGTTCGCGATCTCCTTCTGTCTGGGCGCTGTGGTGACCGGCGTGGCGGGCGCTTTATTCCCAGGTTTATCCCTGAGATCGAAAAGCGACGGCTTGCGCCGCCATGGTCCCGTCCGCGGTAGGGCGGGGGCCGTGCCGTCCGTGGCCGACTACGCGCAGATCGCGCCTCTGGAAGCGAACTTTGGCGCTCTGCTGAAGTCGGCTTTGTAAGCTGGCATGTGCAGCAGGGCCTTGCGTGCACGCCAGAGACGCGACATGACCGTGCCGGTCGGCACGCCAGTGATCTGCGCGATCTCCTTGTACGCGAACCCCTCCAGTTCGCGCAGCACGAGGCACTCCCGCAACGCTGCCGGGAGCGCCGCCAGCGCCTGATTGAGATGGGAAAAGCCCTCGCAGCGGGCGAGTGCTGTCTCCGGATCGTCTGCCAGGTCGGCGATTTCGATAGCCATGAACGCGTCGCCTGCCATCGAGCCCGCGTCGTCCAAACTCGTCGCGATACCGCGCCGCCGCACGGCGAGCGCGTCGAACGCCGCGTTGCGCACGATGCGGAGGAGCCAGGCGCGCGCATTGCCGCCCCGATACGAGGCGAAATAGCCCAGCGCGCCTACCACGGCCTCCTGCACGACATCCTCGGCCAGCGTGGCATCCCGCACCAGCCAGCGAGCCAGATTGTACGCTGCGTCGAGATGCGGCAGCACAGCCTGCTCAAACGCCGCATTGCTTGGCCGGGTCGCCTCATGCGCCCGCTCGGTTATCGGACGCTGCCTCAGGACAGGATTTTCACCCGCGCTGGTCCTTCGTGCTTCCGCGCCCTGCCAACAGGCCGAGACGCTTATCGGGCGACGAGTTTGGCAAACCGCATCCACCGGCGAACTCCCGAGGCAATAATGATTGGCTGTGTGCCCGGACTGTGATTAGGTTGCGGCGTTCGTTCAATGGACCGTTCCTCCCCTCTCGCTGGAGCGAGGGTCCCCTGAGAAAGCCAATTGAATGAATGGCGTTCGAGCGATCATCCCCAGCTTGCGCCAGGTTAAGGATGGCGGCGGCTGGCGCGGGCGAGGCCTTGCAGCAAGCTGAGTATCCGTTCCGGCGTTTGCGATTTGGCGTGTTCGACGCTGATCTTCGAACCGGCCAGCTCTCGAAAAATGGCAAGCGCCTCAGGTTGCAGGAGCAACCCTTTCGGCTACTGGCTATTTTGCTGGAACACCCGGGAGAACTGGTGACAAGGGAGGAGTTGCGCGCCAGTCTCTGGCCACAGACGACGGTAGACTTCGATCACGGCGTCAACAAGGCAGTCAGCAAGGTCCGAGACGCGCTGGGCGATTCGGCCGAGAGTCCCCGCTTCATCGAGAGTATCTGCTCAACCCGGTTCGAGAATGGACTGCCCGCGTAGGGTCTGGCGGATGGCCTGATAGGCGTCGATGCCTCGGCGTGCGGCAGTTCCGATAATGGAGCGGACGGCGGCGAACAGGTCGGCGCCCCAGTCGGAACGGAAGCCGCCGGTGACCTTGCGATAGGTTGCGGTGGGGCGCAGTTCCCGTTCGCTTCTGTTGTTGTCGGCTGCCACCTCGGGATGGTCGAGGAAGGTGAACAGGTGATCGCGAACCTTGCCGTATCGCCTGCGCAATCGCTGACCGTGCCGGTTTGCGGGAGCGAGCGCCATGACGGCATCAAGCGCGCCATCCAGCCGTCTGCGGTATTCGCGCCGTGTGCTCTCGGCCAAATCGCCGCGGCGCCGGGCAATCACCACGGCGCGCAGCAGCAGCGCCTTCATCCGCGGGGCGAAGACGGCATCCCCGGCTTCGATGGCGAACTGGCAATCGCGCAGCTGGTGCGCCAGGCAGACCTGCCACTCCGCCGCGTGTCCTTGCTGGGCGCTGTAGAGATCGGAAACCCAGATCGCCGGACGGTGTCCGCCCAGCACCTCGGCGACGACACAAGCGCCGCGAACTCTTGCGGACCACGTGGATCACCACCTCGTCGTTCTGGAACACCCAGTTCCAGCAGGTGCGGCCGTCGATACGCACGCTGGTCTCATCCGAGCAGATGATACGCGCGCGACGCAGCCGCGCCAGGATATTGGCGACATCGGCATCGAACTCCGGCTTGCCCCGACGGAAGGCGGCATCGAGCGCGCCCTCGCTGATGGCGAGGCCAAACAGCTCGATCAGCAAACGGCTCAGTCGCCGGTAGCTGACGGCATGCACGAAGCGCAGATACATCGCCAGCGCCACGATGTTGAGGCTGAACGGCGTGCCTGGCTCCAGCCCCTCGGGCAGTGGCGCGAGCGTAATGCCGCCGCAGCACGGGCAGTGCCCAGCGTATTGCTCCACCCGCGTCACCACGGGGGCGACATTCGGCAAGTCGATCTTGTCATAGCGGCCGTGCAGCGTCTGGTCGGCCTCGCCGAGGACCGCTTGGCAATGCGCGCACCGGACCGGCTTCGCCGTGACCACTTCGTCCGGGTTCGCGGCCAATGCCCGTCCGCCGCCCGTGCGACCGAGGCTGCCCTGACGCGGGCCGCTGCGCTTGGCCTTCTTCGCCCGGTTCGGCTTGTGCCCTTTCGAGGGCGGCACGCTGGAATTATCCGGCGTCTTCGGTGGCACACCAAGCTTCGCTTCAAGCTCCGCCACACGCGCCGTCAGTATCTGGACCTGCGCGGTCAGCGCCTGAACCTGCGCCCACAGCGCCAAGATCAGGGCATCTTTCTCGTCGTGCGATAGGCGACTGAGGTCGGGGAGCTGGGTCACCCGAAGCTTAAATCGTGGCCCCCGTGGTCACGTCAACCGTTCATCGATTCGGCTATCCGCGCGCTATCCGACCGAGGGGGTTGAGCAGATACCATCGAGACGGTCGCTCGCCGTGGCTATCGGTTTCTCGCCGATGTGGTCGTCATCGGCGAACCGCCGCAGATCGTCAAAACTGAAATCTTGCGCGAGAAGCAGCCGAGCGCGGTGGTTGACGATCTTACTGCGCCGGGTGTTCTCCGCGTTGCCGGGGCGGGCACGGTACCGGCGCGGCGGCCCCGCGTGCGTAAATGGGGGCTTGCCGGCCTCGCGCTGGTCTTGGTGCTTGCAACCGCCGGATCGTGGTTATTCCACCCGGGGCGGCCCGGCGAAGCCAAGATCCGCTCCCTGGCCGTGTTGCCGCTGGCAAACTTCTCCAATGATCCCTCCCAGGACTACCTCGCCGACGGGATGACGGAGGAACTGATCGCGCAACTGGGTCAGATTCACGGCTTGCGCGTGATCTCCCGAACCTCTGCGATGACCTACAAGAACCTTCGCAAACCTCTCACCGAGATCGCTCGCGAATTGAACGTCGCTGCTGTGGTGGAAGGCAGCGTCATGAAATTCGGCGACGAGATTCGGATCACCGCTCAATTGATCGAGGCGCCCAGCGACAGGCACATCTGGGCCCGGAGCTATGAAGGCGATGTTCGCGACGCGCTTACGCTCCAGGGCAGGGTCGC
>CAWEHU010000001.1:0-15681 GCA_963808965.1 uncultured Alphaproteobacteria bacterium | reverse complement strand
TTCGAACCCACGGTACGCAAAAGCGCACAACGGTTTTCGAGACCGCCCCGATCGACCGCTCCGGCACCTCTCCGCTGGGCGGGCGGTTATAGGGTCCGGAACCAGACTTTTCAACCAAAGACGCTCGACCCTAAGAGCACGCGATCTGTCCGGTGCATTCGGCGGCCCTTGGGGGGCTTACAGGGCCAGGAACGCGCCGAGCACGCCGAGGAAACCCTCCGGATTGTCGGCGTGCACCCAGTGACCCGCGTCCTTCACGGCCACGAACCGCGCGGCTGGGAACAGCGCGGGATCGCCGGGCGGTACTGGACCTGGATGTAGTCCGAACGGACGCCCGAGACGAACAAGGCGGGACCGGGATAGGTCGCGCCGGCCGGCGCCTCCCACCCTTCGATGACCGGCAGGGAAGCCGCGATTTCCTCGAGACCCAATACGCCAGGCGGGCGCCTCGCCGAAGCGGAGGTTCTGCAACAGGAAAGCCCGGATGCTCGCCTCCGGTATCACCTTGGCGAGCGCGGCATCGGCCTTCGCGCGCGTCAGGCCGGGCTCGAGCGGGATCGCCTGCATGGCCTGAGCGTAGGCCCGGAAAGCCGGCGGGTAGGCACGGGGGCGATGTCGGAAACGATCAGTCGCGAGATCGCGTTCGCCTGGCCGAGCGCCGCGCGCATGGCGACCTTTCCCCCCATCGAATGCCCCATGAGCGCGCACGGGAGCGCGGACTGGGCCGCGAGCGTCTCCAGCACATCCCCCGCCATCGCCGCGTACGACATGTCCGGATGATGCGGACTGGACCCGTGATTGCGCAGATCGAGCGCCAGCACGCGAAAGCGCGCCGCCAGCCGCCGCTGTATCGCGCCGAAATTCTGCGCGGCGCCGAACAGGCCGTGCAGCAGCACCAGCGGCTCACCCTTCCCGGCCTCCACTACGTGCAAGATCATGCGGCTCGTGCCCGGCGGGTAGGCCAGGCCGCCACCCCTACCCCGCCGAGGATCAGCGCCGAGCCGGTCAGCAGATCCGGGGTGAGCGGTTCGTCCAGCATCAGATTGGAGAGGATCAGGCCAACAGCCGGGGTCGCCAGGAAGCCGACGGAGCTGACCACCGTCGGAAGTGTCGCGGTCGCCTGCATGACGCACCACGTTCCGACCGGACCGGCGAACAGCCCGATGAAGCCAAGCCAAGCCCATGCGAGCGGATGTGGCCCGTAGCCGCCGTGCGGGGCCTCGAAAAGCACCGATGGCAGCATCGCGAGCGAAGCGATGGCGAAGCACCAAGGCATGAGCTCGAGCATCGAGAGGCGCGGCGGCGCGCGCCGGATCACGATGATCGCGATCGACCAGGATAGCGCCGCCCCGAGCAGGAAGGCGTGACCCACCAATATGTCGCGGCGGCTCCAGTCGATCGCCCAGGGTCCCATCAGCACGACCACCCCGCCCAGCCCAAGCGCGGTCGCGATCCAACGCCGGGACGAAATGCGCTCATGCAATACCAAGAGCGAAAGCGGGACGACGAAGATCGTCGTGGTATTGGCGAGAACAGCGGTCCTCCCGGCCGGTACCCAGGCAACGGCGGCATGGGCAAGAGCGAAAAATCCGGCGAGTTGGAACAGGCCGATGGCGAAGGTGGCCGGCAGGTCGGCGCGACGCGGCGTCCGCAATCGTCCGGTCAGGCAGACGAAGAGGAGCGCCACGATCCCCGACAGGACAGCCCTCCCCTCAGCGAACCAGAGCGGCGATGCGCCTAGCTGAATCGCCTGCTTGGTGAGTGGCCAGGCGCTGCTGAGCAGCAGGACCGACCCGCCCAACTGCACCAGTCCGGCCGGCGGGATCGAGGCCGAACTGATGATCGCGCGCGCCGTGCAATCGAACCGCGCCAGGTGCAGAGGGGCTCGTCACGGCCGACCACCGCATGATTGCTCGCCCTCGGATGCGCTCAGTCCATCTCGGGCGTGATCACGTTCTGGGGCCGGTCGGTCAGCGCGGCCCGCATCGTCTCGGCGGATTTCACGCGGATGTCGCGGGCAGCCTCCGGAGTCCAGTAGGCGGAATGGGGCGTCACGATGAGCCGGCCCTCGAGCCAGGGCTCGCGGGCGCGGTAGGCGCGAAGCAGCTCCGGCACCGGCTCGACGGGCGGCTCCACCGGGACCACGTCGAGCCCCGCGCCGGCGATCTGCCCCGAGCGGATCAAGGGACCGAGCGCATCGAGATCGAGAATCGGCCCGCGCGCCGTGTTCACGACCACCGCGCCGCGCGGCAACAATTCAAGCTCGGCACGCCCGATCAGCCCGCGCGTATGCCGCGTCAGGGGGGCGTGGATCGAAAGGACATCGGCTTGTCGCAACAGCTCCGGCAGGGTCGGTGCGCGGCCGACGCCGATCGCCAGATCGGTCCCGTTCGGGAGATACGGGTCGTAGAACACCACCCGGAACCCGAGCGCCTTGGCTCGCAGCGCCGCCAGCGGTGCCGATGCGGCCAAGCCCGACCACGCCGAAGGTTTGCACCGACAAGCGCCGCAGCAGCGGATCTTCGATCGGCAGCCAGGGAGCAGGCGGATCCCGCCGCTGCGCTTCGTGGTGCAGCAGCAGGCCGCGCCGCAGCGTGAGCGCGAGCGCGATGGCGTGGTCGGCAACCTCGGTCGTCCCATAGTCCGGAATGTTGCAGACAAGCACGTTGCGCTGCGCGGCCGCCGGACGATCGATCCGGTCATAGCCCACGCCCATGCGCACGATCGCGCGCAGCCGGGGAAAGCGCGCCAGATCGGCCGCCGAAACGAAATGACGGAAGATCATCAGCCCGTCGGTCTCGGCGCAGTCGGCGTCCGACAGTTCGGCGAGGCTCCGTGTGTCACGCAAAAGGATGCGCGTCTCCGGGCCGAAAATCTCTCGCTCCGTCGTGTCGTCCGGATACATCGCCTCGGGGTAGAGTACCGTGACCATTCCGCCTTCTCCTTGTCTGCTATCCTCCACCGAACAGGGTCAGGTTGCCACCTGCAGCATGATCTTGCCTACGTGAGTACTGCTCTCCATCAACGCGTGCGCCTCCGACGCTTGCGCCAGCGGAAATACCTTATAGATCACTGGGCCGGCGCGGCCCTGGTCGAGCACCGGCCAAACTTGCTCGCGCAACGCCTTCGCGAGAGCACCTTTCTGAGCCGTGGTGCGCGGGCGCATGGTGGAGCCGGTGATGGTCAGGCGGCGCAACATGATCGGCAGCAGATCGAACTGCTCGACCTTCGATCCCTGCATGAACGCGATCAGCACGAGCCGTCCGTCCATCGCGAGGCAGCGCAGGTTGCGCGCGGCGTACGGCGCCCCCACCATGTCGAGCACCACGTCCACGCCCCGGCCGTCGGTCAGACGCTTCACTTCTTCAACGAAATCCGCCGTCCGGTAATTGATTGCCGCGTCGGCGCCCAACTTGCGACAGGCCTCGCACTTCTCGTCCGAGCCGGCGGTGGCGAACACCTTGGAGCCGAATTCGTGCGCTAGCTGGATCGCGGTGACGCCGATCCCCGACGTACCCCCATGCACGAGCACGCTCTCGCCGCTTTGCAGCCGGCCGTGACCGAACAAATTAGCCCAGACCGTGAAGTAGTTCTCCGGCAGCGCCGCGGCGCGGATGGCGTCGTAGCCCTTCGGCCAGGGGAGGCACTGAGCCGCCGGCGCGGTGCAGTATTCGGCGTAGGCGCCGCCGTTGGTCAGCGCACAGACGCGATCGCCGAGCTGGAGGCCGGCAGCATCCGGCCCCGCGGCCGCCACCTCCCCCGCGACTTCGAGACCGATGATCGGGCTGGCTCCGGGCGGCGGCGGGTAGACGCCTTTGCGCTGCTGCACATCCGGCCGGTTCACGCCTGCGGCCAGCACGCGGATCAACACCTCGTCGGGCTTCGGCTGCGGCAGCGGAGCCCTGGCCGGTTTCAGAACCTCCGGCCCACCGGCGCCCTCTGCCGCGATGAAGGTCATGCTCTGCGGAAGGCTCATCCCGGACTTCTCCTGCTCCATCCGCGCGGAGAGTCAGCGGCCTCGCGAGACCCGTCAAGCAGTGAGCAGGGGTGGGCGGTAGCCGGGAACGCTCAGGTGCGCGCGTTGGCCTGGACGAGCATGGCGGGGGCAACCAAGCGCGGGTCACTTTCCACTGGCCGCGCGTAAGCTCCATCTGAATGCGGATGGGCTGATGCGCGGTGGCATCCCCAGGCGGCATAAGCTCGACACAGAAACTCGTGGCGCTGTCGAAGAAGGCCCACACGATGCGGGGATTGGCGGGCGGCTCGGCGGGTCCGCTCGAACTCGGCGCGGTCGGAATCCCCGGAATTGAAGTGCTGCGCCGCGCTGACCAGAGCGGTCGGCGTCACGTTCTTGTCGATGACGTTGCCGGCGATCCCGCGCACGAACGAGAAACCGAACGGTGGCAGAGAGCCGCTTTGATGATCCTCGGCGGTCTGCTGGACGGGGGGAGCGGGCAAGACGTTGTCGCAGATGTCCTCCTTGATACCCTCGCGCACCTGATCCCACTCGACCAGCGCCTCGAGCGGGGTCGCGTCTCCACGGCGGATCGCATCTCCGAGGCGGAGTAACGTGACGTACGGATAAGCCACGTACCCGGCCGCAAGAACCCCGAGGGCCATTAAGGCCTTCTTCCGCATCGCCGCGCCCATTCCCCCAATCCTTCTTCTAAGCCTCGGTGTTCAAACGCCTTGGTAGCCTGCCCCGTTCGCTGCCAATGCCGTGCTGCCGCCGTCGGATGCTAATCAAGTTCCGTTGACAATAGCCAAAGATTCTCTCCCCCACCCCGCGGAAATTCGATCGTGTGTGTCCCAGAAGCGACCTTCGGCGCAACCGGCTTTCGGCGTGTCGGTCGCGATAATCTGAATTCTCTGTCAAGCCCCTGCGAGCAGACATTCTGAAGTTCCGAGAAGGGTGGGAAGCCGCCATTCCCCACAAGGCCTCCGTCCTGATCAACCGAGCTCCCATGGCAGCAGCAGCGGGTATGCCGTGTTGCGCGGCGAGAAGGCTTCCTACGGCGCGCAGGCGCGCGAGCTGGGCGCGAAGAGGCTGCTCTGGATTAGCGGGCGCGCCGGTAATGCATGGCGACCGCGCCGCTGCGGAGCGGCGTGGCCGAGATCAGCTCGAGCCGTCGCGTGCTGGGCAGCCCGCTCTGGTAGAGGGTTGGGCCGTGGCCGGCGATCCTGGGGTGGACGAGGAGATTGTACTCGTCGATCAGATCCAGCCGGTCCAGCTCAGTCGCGAGCTTGCCGCTACCCAGGAGCACGCCGGCCGGGGTCGCGTCCTTGAGCCTCTGCACGCCCGTGCGCAGGTCGCCGGCGATGTGGTGGCTGTTGGTCCACGGGAAGGCCTTTCGCGTCGACGATACCACGTACTTCGGCTTGGCCTCCAGCTTGACCGCCCACTCGCGTATCGCCGGCGGCGCCTCCTCGTCGCCGCGGGCGACTGCCGGCCAGTAGCTCTCCATCATCTCGTAGGTGACGCGACCCCACAGCATCGCCCCGCCCTCGTCCATAAGGCGGGTGAAGAAGGCGTGCGTCTCGTCGTCGGCAATTCCCTCCTGGTGGTCGACGCAGCCGTCCAGGGTGACGTTGATGCTGAAGGTCAATAGTCCCATGCGGCGAGTCTAAGCCATACAATGGAGAACACGTAGGCCAATTGCTCGTGGTTGATGTTGAACTTCCGCAATGGGTCGGACTCTGCCGTTGGGTTTTACGCGCAAGCCGACGTTACAGGCCAACGGAGACCATCGCCGCTCGCGATCCGGGCATAGGCAACAGACGGTGCTTTAAATCTCGATCCGAGGGGAGCTCGCTGTCGGGCGCGTTAGTCGCACCGCAACCTTGTATTCGGTTGGCCCTTGGGGCCTGGACCATGAAGCAGCCATTCGCTTCGAGTGCGAGGCTCCGAGGCGGCGGGCACATTCTTCCCTCGGCGTATTGGCCACGGCGTTCCTCGTGTCACCGCCACCTCGGATCTTGATCGACGACATCCGCGCCTGCGAGCGCCGCCTAAGCTCTATCGTCCCTCCTGCTGATCGCCTCCCTCAAGCCGGCCTCAGGATCAGGCCGTCCGGCACGGCGCCTGTCGTCACCAGCCGCCAGAAGGCGATCAGCAGCTTCCGCGCCAGGGCGACAATCAATGTCTTGCGCCTGGTCGGGGCCGCCTCAGTCCGGTAGCGATACCAAGCCGCTAGGCCGCTGCCTTTCTGGAACATCAGGAACCGCCAAGCCAACTGGATCAGGCCGCGGCGGACGCGGGCGTTGCCGGACTTGGCTAGCCCCTTCTCTCGTCGCCGGGCGCCGCTCTCATCGGGCGATCCAGTCAGCCCCGCGTAGCGCGCCAGGGCTCGACGATCGCGCAGCGGGCGCGATAGGATCTCCTGGACCAGCATGTCGGCGGTCTCGATGCCGACGCCGACGACACGCGCGAGCAGCGCGACCATCGCACTAGATCGCGACTGCGGCGCTTGCTGAAGACGCGCCAACCTATCGCGCTCGATGGCCTCGATCTGCTCGCCCACGACCGCCAGACGCGCCAAGTCTCGGTTACTCAACTCGATCACCGCGACCAATGCGCACTCTTGGTCAAAGGCCACAAGTGAACGGCTCAGATCATCTACCGGCTTCATCGGGGGCGTCTCCGTCGGGTGGAAGAAGCGACGATGCTCTGAGATCATCAGCACCGGCCCCATAGCTTCTTCCCCCCGGAACCGGCGCGCGCCACGCTTCTTTATCCGCCTGCCTCACGGACGGCGGCCAGGCATGGAGGTAGCAAAGAATGTCGGATGAGAGGGCGGAACGAATCGCCGAGCGCGCTTACGAACTCTGGGAGCAGGAAGGCAGGCCCGAGGGCCGACATCACGAGCACTGGATCGAGGCGGAACGGCAGTTGGACGGGGCTTCGGAGACATCCGGGCAACAGAAGAGCCGCCAAGATCGCCCGACCGGGCCAGGGGTGGCGAGCCAGGGCCAGCAGCAATCCTCCCCACCCGGCGTAGGCGGCTCCAACTCACGGCAGACCGCGCCCCGTTAGCGTGCATGATGCGATCCCTCGACAGGGAACGCGGGATGTGTTTGTCACTCCGCCCCGAACGACGGCAACGCGAGGATGCTTTGACGAGAACGAGGCTGACTAAGCACTCCGGCCAGTGCCTTTTGCTGCTCCTGACGGCGGCGTTGGCTCAGGGCTGCGCGCCAAAGCCTCCACCGCGGCCCCCTACCCGGCAATATGCCGTCGACCAGACCGGAGGCGCCAAGGCCTGCACCGTGCCGAAGGTTTCGCCTGCTGCCGGAAAAGAAACGGCCGTGCCGATGAGCGTCGGCAACGACGGCGGATGGTGCGCCATTTCCGTCACCCAGCCCGGCTCGAAGTCGTCCGGGCCGACGCCGTACCGGGCCGGCCTGCTCACCGGGCGCCCCGCGCACGGCAAGGTCTATGTCCATACGGTCGGCGACGACACGCAAATCGACTACACGCCGGCGCCCGGATTCGCCGGATCGGACAGCTTCACGGTGAAGCTCGTTCCGGGCAATGCCGTGCTCAAAGTGGACGTGACCGTGACGAAGTAGCGGCCCCGTCAGGCCTTAGTGTTTGTGCGACACTTTCCTTGTCGCGCGGGCCTTGGTGATCGGAGCGGGTGCCGGTGCGGGGGCGCAAGCGCCGAGCGAGGCCGGCACGATGTCCTTGCCGGCAACATAGTCGGGTAAATCCGCGGGGCCGGGAAGCGCCATCACCTCATTGAAGATGGCCTCGTTGCGCGCGCAGAAGTCGCTTCCGAGTCGCATTCCGCCATCCGACTGCGCATTGGCGAGCGAAGTGATGTAGGCGTCATGCTCGCGCTGGCCCTGTTTGCCATAGCGGTGTTTGAAGTAGTCGTCGAACGCCTTTTCGTTTTCCGCGAGGGTCGGCTGATAGCGGTTCACGAAGGCATTGTATTGGGTGTCGGCATGACAGCTGGTGGCTAGCACCATCAGCTCGCTCTTGAGGGCCTGGATCTCGAAGGTGGATTGCTCGGCAGGGGTAGCGCATTGCTGTTGAGCCTGCGCCTGCTGCGCGATGAACAGTCCGGCGGCAGTCAGTCCGCAAAGAAAACGTCGTCGCATATTCCACTCCAGCCGATTAGGGACGGCCGGGTCATAGCGGGTCGCACCCATTCGGAAAACCCAAACCTGCGCGAGCCGACCGGGGAAGCGGGGTTCAGCCGAACCGTCCGGATTTCGGGAACCCGTTCGGCGGCAGCTTGCCCGCTTGGCCACGCTCACCGAGCCAGTCGCGGAGATTGGTCTCCGTGCGCGTCTTCTCCCCGAGCCGCCAGGTCAGACCTTCGGCAAGACGGAACACCTTGGCGTCCCGCATCCCACCCTCGCGATATTTCTGGAGCATCACGCCCGCGCCGCGTCCCAGCTCAGGCACTTGATCCAGTGGGAAAACAAGCAGCTTGCGGTTGTCGCCGACGATCGCGACGTGATCGCCGCCTGCCGGGACGCACAGCGCCGCCTCCTCCCCCGGCTTGAGGTTCAGCACCTGCCTGCCGGTGCGCTTCTCGGCGACCAACTCCTGTCCGGGAACAATGAAGCCGCGGCCCGCGGACGAAGCGACCAGATAGCGCGCCCCTTCCTCGGGCACGAACAGCGCTGCGACATCATCCTCGTTTCCCAGCTCGGCGAGGAGCCGTACCGGCTGACCATCGCCGCGGCCGCGCGGCAGATCCGCCGCCTTGAGCGCGTAGACCCGGCCGTTCGTGCCGAACAAGCAAACCCGGTCGGTGGTCGAACAGGGCAGCAGCAGCTTGAGCCTGTCGCCTTCCTTGAACCGTAGCTCGGCCCCGTCCGTCAGATGCCCGCGCGCCGCGCGAATCCAGCCTTTCTCGGAAAGGACAACTGTGATCGGCTCGCGCTCGATAAAGGCATGCGCCTCCATTTCCACCAGCGCGGGCGCCGCTCCGATCTCGGTGCGCCGCGCCCCGAGCGCGCCGTCACCGAACTTCCGGCGCGTTTCATCCAGTTCGCCCGCGATACGGCTCCAGCGCAGCTTCTCATCCTTGAGGAGCGCCTGCATTTCCTTGCGCTCCTTCGTAAGCGATTTGTGTTCGCGGCGAATCTCGAGCTCTTCCAGCCTGCGCAGCGAACGAAGCCGCATATTGAGGATTGCATCGGCTTGCATATCGGTGAGCGTGAAGCGCTGCATCAGGCGCGGCTTCGGTTCGTCTTGCTCGCGGATGATCCGTATCACCTCGTCGAGGTTGAGATAGACCGCGAGATAGCCCTCCAGCACCTCCAGCCGTCGCTCAATGGCGGCGAGGCGATGACGGGAGCGTCGGACCAGCACCTCGTGGCGATGATCCAGCCACGCCCGCAAAACGTCTCGCAGTTGCATCACCCGAGGGGTGCGCGTCGCGTCCAGCACGTTCATGTTGAGCGGGAAACGCGTTTCGAGGGCGGTGGTGCGGAACAGCGTCTGCATCAGTACCTCCGGCTCGACGCCCCGCGTCTTCGGCTCGAGCACGAGGCGCACGGTTTCGGTGCTTTCATCGTGTATGTCGCCGAGCAGCGGCAGCTTGCGCTCCTCCATGAGCGCGGCGATCTGTTCGATGAGCCGGGCTTTCTGCACCTGGTAGGGAATTTCGGTAACGACGATTTGCCAGGTGCCGTGCTTGCCGCGTTCGACGCTCCACTTCGCGCGAACACGAAATCCCCCGCGGCCGGTTTCGTAGGCTTGCAGGATCGCGTCCGGATCCTCGACGAGGATGCCGCCCGTCGGGAAATCCGGGCCGGGCATGTGGCGCAGCAACTCGGCGGTGGTCGCTTCCGGGTGATGGACGAGATGAATAGCCGCCGCGCAGACCTCCCCCGCGTTATGCGGCGGGATCGAAGTCGCCATCCCGACGGCGATGCCGGCCGCGCCGTTGGCCAGCAGATTGGGAAACGCGCCCGGCAGCACGACGGGCTCGTGCTCCTCGCCGTCATAGGTCGGACGAAAATCGACCGCGTCCTCGTCGATGCCGGCGAGCATCGCGCGCGCGACTTCGGTGAGGCGCGCCTCGGTGTACCGCATGGCGGCGGCGTTATCGCCGTCGATATTGCCGAAATTGCCCTGCCCCTCGACCAGCGGATAGCGCGCCGCGAAATCCTGCGCGAGCCGGACCAGGGCCTCGTCCACCGCCGAATCGCCGTGCGGATGGAACTTGCCGATGACATCGCCGACGACGCGGGCGCATTTCTTGAACCCAGCGGTCGGATCGAGACGGAGCAGGTGCATCGCGTAGATAAGCCGCCGATGCACGGGCTTGAGCCCGTCCCGCACATCCGGCAACGAGCGCGACATGATCGTGGACAGCGCGTAAGCGAGATAACGCTCGCTCAGCGCATCGGTAGATGTGTGTCCTGGACCTTGCCGATCAGGTCGTCGGGCATTTATCGGATGGCTCCCCGGATTCGACGGCGGCCGAATCGCCGATCAGCGCCGCGACCCGGTCGTATAGCATTCGCCGGGCCACGGGCAGGGGTCGATGATAATGGCCGAAAGCATGGCGTTCCAGGAAATGGCCGGTCAGGCGCAACCCGTCGCGCCAGTCCTGTGGGTCGGAGGCATCGTCGCCGGTGAGAAAGGGGGGCAAGCGGAGCAGGCGCTCTTTCCACGGCCCAGCCCCGGCTTCGGTCACGGCGCGACCGGTCCGAGGCGAAATCCAGGCGAGGCCCACCGTCTCGCCCGTCACAGCGCAGCCGGCGAGGTCGAGGCCATAGCCGAGATCGGCCAGCAGAAGGGCCTCCCAGCGAACGAAGGCGGCGATCGCGGCGTCCGGCGGGCCGGCGAGCTGACCGATGAGGTTCAGCAAGCCCGCGAAAACGCGCGGATGCGGCTCACGCTCGGGCAGCGCACCTTCCGCGACCGCGCACGCCGCCGACAAGGTTGCGAGCAGGAACGGATCGTCGAGGGCCAGCGCAGCGCCCGGGTGGATCAGTTCTCCGGTGAAGCTGCCGAGTTGGTCCGAAAGCCGCGCCACCCAACGCACCTGCACGAGATTGCCGAGCTGCCAGGTCGCGGACCGCCCGCGCGAGGTCGCGCCTCGGGCAAGTCCCCGGTGCGCACCATGCGCTTCGGTCATCACGGTGGCGACCGCGTCACCTTCGCCATATGGCCGGGCATCGAGCACGATCCCCGGGGCTTCCCATTCCAATTCTGTCCTCGCACTCCTGGGAACGCGGTCACGACCAGCGTGATCGTGCCGTAGATATATGGTGCGGTCCACATGGAGCGACGCCGTGCCGCACGCCTCCCATTCTTGACACCCCTGGAACCGCCGGGTACCTACGGCTCGCCTTCCGGCAATAAGGCTTCGCGGCGCTCGGTCGCAGGGCAACTTGCCGGAGCGAGTATGAGCGAGAAGCAGGGCGGCGAGCGTGGGTCTGAGGAGGACGGCGCGTCCTTCGACGACCGGTTGCGCGCGGCCCGGAGCAGGCGGGGCTGGACGGCTCCCCGCCGAACCAGGGCCAGTCCTCTGACCCGTTCGGCGGCAGTCCTTGGGGGATTGGCCTGCGAGTCGGTGTGGAGCTGGTCTCCGCGCTGGCGATCGGCGTCGGGATTGGCTGGCTGCTTGATCGCTGGCTCGGAACCCGGCCGATTTTTCTCGGCATATTCGTGCTGCTCGGGGGGGCAGCGGGTGTGCTGAATGTCTGGCGCATCTTCGCGCCGCGCGATTAGACTTCGCCGCGACGAGTTCCACGCGGGCCGTGCAAGGCGGCCCGGCCGCAACGAAGGGACGGACACTTGGCCGCTGAAGCAGCACCGCCCACCATCGACACGCTGGGCCAGTTCAGGCTTCACACCGTGCTCGGCCCTTTCGGCGCCTCGGTCAACTTTACTCAATCCAACCTGCTGATGGTGATCGGCGGGGTGCTCATTATCCTGCTGTTGTGGTTCGGCATGAAACCTCGCGCCGTGGTGCCGGGCCGGCTGCAGGCCGCCGCGGAGCTCGGCTACAAGTTCGTATATGACATGACTGTCGAGCAGATCGGCCCCGAAGGGAGACGCTACTTCCCCTTCGTCTTCACGCTGTTCTTTTTCGTGCTGATGGGCAACTTGCTCGGGCTGTTGCCCTACTCTTTCACCTACACCAGCCACATCGCCGTGACCTTCGCATTGGCTCTGACGGTGTTCATACTCGTCACCGTCGTCGCGCTCGTGATGCACGGGTTCAAGTTCTTCCATTACTTCGTGCCGCACGGCGCACCGAAGCTGCTCGTCCCGGTGCTGGTGCCGATCGAGGTGATCTCCTACCTCTCGCGTCTCATCAGCCTGCCGGTTCGTCTGTTTGCGAACATGGTCGCCGGACACGTCATGATGGAGGTGTTCGCGAGCTTCCTCGTGCTCATGGCCAGCGCCGGGGCAGTGGGCATCTTCGCCGCGATCTTCCCGCAGATCGTCAACATCATCCTGATCGGCTTCGAGCTGCTGGTCTCGGCGCTACAGGCCTACGTCTTCGCCTTGCTCACCTGCCTTTACCTGCACGACGCCGTGCATCTGCATTGAGGCTCCGTCAGGCCCTGACGCAGCCTTCGCCTGTCAACCGGAATACAGAGAAAGGGACCGCAAACCATGGATGTAGCAGCCGCCAAGGCCCTCGGTGCCGGCATCGCCGTGATCGCGCTCGCGGGCGTCGGCATCGGCATCGGCCAGATCTTCTCCACGCTAGTCTCGTCGGTCGCACGCAACCCCTCTGCCCGAGGACAGGTTTTCGGTATCGGAATCCTGGGGTTCGCGCTCACGGAAGCGGTCGCGCTATACGCTCTTCTGATCGCGTTCCTTATCCTGTTCACTTGATCTTGTTCCCGAACGGGCCGGGCGCTCAACCGCGCCCGAGCACTTCCATGCGCCGCCGGATGACGATGACTCGCGTGGGCTTCGTCGCAACGGGGCTGCTCTGCGTACCCGCCCGCGCCTTCGCGGCTGAAGGGATGCCGCAGCTCAATTTCCAGAACCCGCTTACCATCAGTCAGGTGGTCTGGGGCGCGGTCATCTTCCTCGCGCTTTATCTGCTGTTCGTGAATTGGGGCTTGCCCCGCGTCGCCTCCGTGCTGGAGGAGCGAGACAGCAGGATCAACGGCGATCTCGAAGCGGCCCGCGCCGCCAAGGCGCAGGCGGACAGCGCCGTCGCCGAGTTGACCACGGCGACAAACAAGGCACGCGCCGACGCGCAGGCCGCGATCAATGCGGCATCGGAGCAGGCCAAGAAGGAGGCGGGTGCCCGCTCTGCTACCCTGCAGCAACAGTTGGACGAGCAGTTGAAGGCCGCCGAGCAGCGCATCGCCGAGGCGCGCAATACGGCGATGGGGGCCTTGCGAGCGGTCGCGACCGATACGGCAACGGTGGTCGTGAGACGCCTGACCGGACGCGAGCCGGACGGGCTCGCGATCGAGGGCGCGGTGGGCGCCGCACTCGCTGCCCGGGGTCAGAGGTGAGGAGCCCAGCGGATGCATGAGGAAAGCTTCTGGGGCAACCCACGCACCTGGGTCGGGCTCGCCTTCATCATGTTCGTGGTGATTTTCGGCAAGAAGATCTGGGCGGCGCTGAGCCAAATCCTCGACGGACACAGCGAGCGCATCCGCCTCGAGCTTGCGGAAGCCTCTCGTCTCCGCAACGAAGCGGAGGAGATGCTGCGTGATGCGCAGAAGCGGCGCAATGCGGCGATCGAGGAGGCCCGCCGGCTGATCGAGGGAGCCAACGCCGAAGCCGCGCGAGTCGGCGCCGCCGCGGCCGAGGAGGCGGAAGCCGCAGCTCGCCGGCGCGAGAAGATGGCGCTTGACCGCATTGCCGCGGCGGAAAAAGCGGCGGTGGACGAGGTGCGCATCACGGCGGCGGAAGTGGCGACGGCCGCGGCCCAAAGCGTGCTCTCGAAACTCTATCCCCAGATACGGATGCCGGGCTCATCGACCATGCGATCAGCCAGCTCCCCGCGGCGCTGTCGCACCGGCGAGCCGCGTGACAGATCCGCGCGGCTCGCGACTGCGGATCTGTGGCGGACCGACCGCGCAGGACGCGCACCGGCGGTAATCGTGAGGAAGCGGGGCTTATTCGCGGCCTGCATGGTCGCGGCATCGCTCTGCGCGTCGGGCGCTGACGCAGCCACGTTCAAGTGGGCCAATGACGGCGACGCCAACTCGATGGATCCCTATACGCGGAGCGAGACGTTTCTGCTGACCTTCACGCAGAACATGTACGATCCGCTGATCCGCCGAGGCCGCAATCTGAACGTCGAGCCCGCTCTCGCACAGAGCTGGGAGAACCCCTCGCCCACGATCTGGCGATTTCATCTGCGGCCCGGCGTCAAGTTCCAGGAAGGTCAGCCGTTCACCGCAGAGGACGTCCTGTTCAGCTATCGCCGCGCCACCGCGCCCGGCTCGCAAATCAACGCGTATTTCGCGACCGTCAAAGAGGTCCGCAAGGTCGACGATCTCACCGTCGATTTCGAGACCCGCGTCCCCAATCCGATTTTTCTCGAAGAGATCGCCTATTGGGGCATCATGAGCCACACCTGGTGCGAAGAACACGGTGCGACCCAGGCCGCCGACCTGACCAAAACCGAGGAAAATTTCGCGACGAGGCACGCGAACGGCACCGGCCCGTTCATTCTCAAGATCCGTGAGCCTGACCGGCGCACCACGCTCGTCAACAATCCGGACTGGTGGGACAAGCCGGAGCACAATCTGACCGACGTGCAGTTCAATGTGATCGCCAACGCCGCCACGCGGGTCGCCGCCCTGCTGTCGGGCGACGTGTCGATGATCTACTCCGTGCCGCCGCAGGACATGGAGCGCATCGGCCGGACCGAGGGGTTGCGGCTGATCCAGGGCCCGGAACTGCGCACGGTATTCCTGGGATTTGATCAGTCGCACAACGAGTTGCTCAAATCCGACGTGAAGGGCAAGAATCCCTTCAAGGACCGACGCGTCCGGGAGGCGTTCAACGAGGCCGTCGATATCAACGCCATCCACCAGCGCATCATGCGCGGTCAGTCGCATCCAACGGGGCTGCTGTACGGCCCAGGCGTGAACGGTTACACGCCGGAATCGAACGTACGCTGGCCGTATGATCCAGCTCACGCTAAAACACTGCTCGCCGAAGCCGGGTATCCCGAGGGCTTCGCAGTGACGCTCGACTGCCCCAACGACCGCTACGTCAATGACGAGGCGATCTGTCAGGCAGTAACCGTGATGCTGGCGCGCATCGGCGTGAAGGTAACGTCGACGCTCAGTTGCGGCTCAGATCTTTCGCCGAGATCAGCAATCCCAGTTTTACGACCCAAGCTTGGGCATGCTGGCTTCGACCCCCAACTCAGTTGGATGCCGCACAACACCTTCTTCAATCTCGCGGGCAGCCGCAGAACGGCACGCGGGAATTTTTCAAGATGAGCCCGTACTCCAACCCAAAAATAGTGGGACTACTTGTCAACCAGATGCTTGTCAAGACGGTTCCGGCGAAGCGGCGGGCTCAAGATGGTCAAGGCATCGAAGATCCTGCACGACGATGCGGCCTTCGTGCAGCTCCGCGCCGGGAGGGCGTTGGTCTCGGGCCGCGCGCAAGAGACGTAGAGCTTACAGCAACTGCCCGACGACTCGTTCCCGCTTCGCTACGTCCGCGTCCAGTAGTGAGCTTCTTTTCCAAGCTCAGCCTGGCTTAGCTGG